>NZ_WNIH01000005.1:0-388933 GCF_009725805.1 Bombella sp. ESL0380
AGCGTTCGCTCTGAGCCAGGATCAAACTCTCAGGTTCAATCCAGACCAACAGAATAAAACATCCAGCTTAATTCAACGCATCAAACTTAAAGTCAGATACATCAGCTTCCGTCTTCCATCAGCCTTCACTAACGAAAACGCCGCCAACATATCCCTTCCAGTCTCTACTTTATAACCCATATTCTCTTGTCAATGACCACCCCAGCCGCCCCGAAACTTCCGCCCCAGCGCCGCCGGTGAATGGGCTTATACGCAGATCCCCCCGACCGCACAACCCCATCACACCAAAAAAATCAAAAAAACTTCAAAAAAAGTTACACCCCCAAAAACAGCAGAGGGAATGGACCCTGCGATCCACTCCCTCTGCCCACCCAAATAATAGAATCATCCAACCTCAGAAATTCGGCATGGAAGGTAACAAATCTCCCCCCTGCCGGAACGGACAGACCCTGATGGCAAGGCCCGTCACATCATCTGTCTCCACCATCAGGCCAGAGACAGTGGCCTTTCCACTCGCAGGCTGAAACCGTTCCGTCGGCACCTTTTTGAGCATCTTGCGAATGGCGTTCTCTTTTTCCATGCCAATCACACTATCATAGTCGCCACACATGCCTGCATCCGTCTGATAGGCAGTCCCGCCTCTCAGAATACGGTGATCGGCCGTTGGTACGTGCGTGTGTGTCCCGACCACGAGAGAGACCCTTCCATCATAAAGATGGCCGAATCCCATCTTTTCACTGGTTGTTTCTGCATGGACATCCAGAATGGCCGCATGGACGGTTCCCCCGAGACGATGCCGAGAGAGAATCGCCTCCACCGCCCGGAATGGATCATCCAGCGCATCCATGAAAACACGTCCCATCACATTGATGACCAGAACCTTCCGTCCACAGGGCAAGGTGACGACACAGCTCCCATGCCCCGGGGTTCCTTCAGGATAATTGGCCGGGCGGACAACAGCTGGAAGCTGGTCAAGCTGACCGATGAGGTCTTTGCGATCCCAGGCATGATTGCCCAGCGTGATCGCATCCACGCCACCATCAAGCAGATCCCGCGCGATCTGGGGAGACAGGCCGAATCCATGAGAGGCATTCTCTGCATTCGCCACAACCACATCCAGCGACAGCTCTTCCCGCCAGCCTTTCAGCCCACCAAGAACAGCCTCACGCCCTGACCGGCCAACAATGTCTCCCAGAAATAGCAGTCTCAATGTCTATCCTTCATTCTTTACTGATATGAATGACCTCACGCTCCGTCACGATGACTGGCAATCGATGGTCATGTTCATCCATGGGCAGGGCCTCCCTTTCCTGCGAAGACAGACCATACCCCACAAGAGCAGCCTGTGAGTGGAGCGGCAATGTCCTGTCATAATAGCCCCCCCCATAACCAAGCCGCCCTCCCTGTCTGTCGAACGCCACAAGGGGGACCAGAATGACATCCGGCGCCCACCGCCTACCTGTAGGGTGCTGCGTCCCGAAACGACCTTTCCGCATCGGCCGGTCATGCCGCCACTCCCGAAAGACGAGTGGCTGACCCCTGGGGGGAGTTTCCGGCAGAACCACACGATATCCCGCCCAACCAAGCTGCCGACACAACGGACGCAGGTCCGCCTCTCCAGGAAGGGGCCAGGTAGCAGCAATGACAGCTGGTTGCATCCGACGGAGATAGGCCAGAAGATTGGAAACAAGCTGGCGGTTCTGCCGGGGCAGGACAGAACGGCGACGGGCTAGGACTTCCTGACGGATCATCGCCTTGGTCTGATCGGAAGGAAGGGAAAGCAATGCCATGGAATCCATCACCTAGTGAAGCCGCCTTGGCCGTTGGTCTCATCAGCCCTCCCGGACCTGCTAGGGCAGGTGGGCACCGGTAATAACGTGACCACAGCCACGACAGAGCCAGTTCCCTTGGAAGTGCTTATCGGCCCAGAGGTTGATCTTGCCTGACGCACCAGGCAGCTCCGCCTCTCATATTGCACCCCTGCCCGGCGATAGACAAGCACTGGAGCCATGCTTTCTGCGGATTACAGCCACAGACAGAACCGATAGCCTCTACAGAATCTCATTCACCGGCCGCTGCCTCACCCGCAGCCGCTGCACTACCAGAAGGCCGAAGACCTTCTTCCACCCTGCTGAGCAGACTGGCCGCAATATCGGCAGCATCAGCCAGACGCCCTGCCGTCTGCTTGTAGGACGCTTCGATCTGGCGGCTACGCTCTACCAGACTGCGCTCCTCATCCGTCATCTGCTTCTTTCGAGCCTCGTAAAGATCATCCGCCATGAGAAGCGATACCAGAAACATGGCCTCGCCATCACCACGCGGCCCCAATGTTCTGCGTACTTCCTCAAGACGCTGTGAAATGGAGGCGGCAAGCGCCTTCAGATGGTCTTCCTCTCCATCCTGACAGCCAACCGTGTAGCTGAGGCCACCGACCGAAAGCGTTACCTGCGCCATGACCCTTATCTTTCCTCTTCTTCTGTTTCAGGAGACGCAGCAGCCCCGAGCGCCCCGGCATCCATCTCGAGAATTGTCCGCAGGCGGGCCTCAAGAGCATCGATCCTGTCCAGCAGGGCCTGCCTCATTTCCTTCTGTTCCGTACGCTCGGCTTCGGCCTGGATTTCCTGCTGCTCCAGAGCAAAACCAAGCTGGACAAGGGCAATTTCCAACCGTTCAAGATCCGGATTTTTCTGCATGACACTCAACTGCCTGTTCTCCTGCACTGACACCCCCACCTTCATGGCCTATGATGCACGTCTGCCATGGCAGGATTCCCCTGCACTCCCAACATGACCATCCAGCTGATTTCCCAGATGAAGCCAGAATGACCGATCTTTACAGTGCGTCAAGCACCTTTCCACCCTTTCCACGCCCCTTCATCACCATTTCCACCCGCCCTGCCCTCCTGAAGGCTCATCAACATTTCGCCACACGGCCCTTCACCATCCTCTCGCCCCTCCATGCCGGGGCAAGCCTGGGCGTAGACTGGTGGCTCCACCTCACCAGAGGAGCTGAAGCCCCTTCCATTCTTGATTGCGGTGCCAGCGCCTCACTGGCCATCAGCGCCCTGCATGAAGGGATTGACGGAGTCGTTTGCCGCGATTTCCGTGCTGGACTCCCCGACGACATGAAACATCGCCTTTTCTCCAGCCGCCCAGAAGATGACGTCATGCTGGACCTGCCTCTCTTCCATGAGACGAAATGCTGGTCAACCAGCCAACAATCTGTCACATCTGACCCTCATGAATCACTGTGACCTCTACCCTGTCATCCCCTCACTTCCCGCCCTGACACAGCTTCAGGCGCAGCTTCCTCCCCTGCTGGCGCAAGAGGCCGTCACGGCTCTGCGGCTCTGCTTCGACAGGCCACCAGAGCGGAAACAGCTGGATGCCGTTCGTCAGATGGCCTGGGAAAGAGATGTCGCCCTGATTCTGGCTCCCGCCAACCTTGATCTGCTCCATGGTCTCTCCCTCAAGGAGAGCGATGGCGTCCATCTTTCCAGCCCGAAAGATGTCAAAACCTTTGCCGGACGCAGAGACAGACCGGAAGCGTTCCAGATCGGCTGCCATTGCCTGACACTGGATGACGCCATGCTGGCCGGGGAACAGGGAGCCGATTATGTCAGCCTGCCCGCCATCGGGCTGACAGCCCTGAAGCAGTGGAGCCTGTTTGCGGAACTGCCTGTCGTGGCCGAGCATGTCTGCACCACGGAAGAAGCCTTGGCGGCCACCCAGGCCGGAGCTGACTTTCTGGCCATCACGCTGGACCCGGCAGAGAATGGCCTGGACCATTTCACGGCCATAAGTGCAGCCATCCCCTGACGAAACCCTGTTACTGGTAGGGAAGGATTGAATCCACCATATACAGAACCCCGTTGGACTGCGGATAGCCATCACCGGCCAATGTCACGGTGCCATCTTTTCCGATGACCTCCACATTCCCGAAGGCCGTGGGCTTCAGGATCACGTCATAGCCGGGGCCGGCCAATGTCCGCACCTGTATGCTCCCGCCCCTCTTCGCCGCCTTGCGCCGGATTGTCGGCATGTCCCAGTGCCCCACAAGAATCATCTGGCCAATGAAGCCCGTCAGATAACCATGCCCCGTTGCCCTCATGAGGTCCGGCCTGACCTCATGCTTGAAGGCTTCAAACGGCCCATTGGGAACAGCCAGCACGGTATGATCCTTCTCTCCCTCAAGAATGGACCAGTATCCCGCCCTTATGACGGCAGCTTCAAAATCGGCCAGCTCAATGGCACTGGCCAGATTGTCGCTCAACGGCCTGTCCTCAAAAGAGAAAGCAGGCGGCATGTGGTACCGGACCTGCGGATTGGGAGGCGCATCCGGTGCGGCAGGCCGGTATGTCGCCTGAATGCTTTTCGCCTCGGGCAAGGCCTCCGCATGGGTTGAGCCATGTACGTCAACAGGATCCTGCCGGACCACCCGGTGGCCAGAACAACCCGCCAGGACGGCAAGAACCATACAGGACAGACCCAGCCTCACGGACAGAGCCTGTCCTCCAAAAGAGCTACGCATCAGGCTCAACATCCTCCCCCATACAGCTTCCATCCCACAACCTTGTCTCCCACAACCTCAAATGTCGTCTGACAGGTAGAGCTGTAATAGCTCGGGGGAATGCTGATGCCCCCCCAGCCGCCACCATAGCCGTACCCGTATCCACCGCCCCAGCCCCAATCCCAGCTGGAATAGCCCGGCGAAACCTG
Organism: Bombella sp. ESL0380; assembly: GCF_009725805.1. Lineage (NCBI taxonomy): Bacteria > Pseudomonadati > Pseudomonadota > Alphaproteobacteria > Acetobacterales > Acetobacteraceae > Bombella > Bombella sp. ESL0380. The sequence continues at coordinate 4,719 of NZ_WNIH01000005.1, forward strand.
CGTCTGTGTCTCGATATAAGAGAGGAAATTGTGCCCCTGTACATCGTAGGTACGGGCCGGAACCCCAAACCGCCGCAGCAGTTCAACGGTTGACTGACCAACCATGGAATCCAGAACCTTTGGCCGCTGAAGGGCCGGGACCGTACACCCGCCCAGCAGCATGACAGCCCCAAGGACCAGCCATACCCGGCGCTTTCCCGCACCATTCACATCTCGTTCCATATCCCTCCCCCTGTTCCGCACGCCTGCACCCTGAAAACAGAAAATTCCGCTCCGCCTCAGCTTAACCAAAGAATCTCCTCAAGACGAGGGGCACCCGTTGCCAGCATCACGAGCCTGTCGAAGCCCAGTGCAATGCCAGAAGTCGGCGGCATGTCGGCCAATGCCTCAAGAAAAGCTTCATCCAGCGGCCAGTCCTGCTCTGGTGTGATCTGCATCCGCCGTGCCCGGTCCGTTTCAAAACGCTGGCGCTGCTCCTGCGGGTCCGTCAGCTCCTCGAAGGCATTGGCCAGCTCCAGCCCGGCAGCATACAGCTCGAAACGCAGGGCCACCCGAGGATCAGCCGGATCACGCTTTGCCAGAGCCGCCTGTTCGGCAGGCCAGTGCGTCAGAAAGGTCGGTCGCTCCCGCCCTATATGCGGCTCGATCCTTTCCAGAAGCAGGCGGAAAAACAGGTCCTCCCAGCTTTCTCCCTCCCGCAGCACCACCCCGGCCTCACGGGCCAGACGGTCGGCATCCCCGGCACTGGCCAGCAGGTCCACCCCGACATGACGGGCAAAAGCCTCCTGCATCGTCAGGCGTTCAAAAGGCCGGTCCAGCTCCAGCATGACATCCCCATGAGAGAGACGGGGCGGCAGGACACGACGCAGCAGGTCCTCCGTCTCATCCATGAGGGACGACAGCCCGGCACCGGGACGATACCATTCCAGCATGGTGAATTCCGGCATGTGGGTCGCACTCCGCTCCCCGTTGCGCCAGACACGGGCCAGCTGGAACAGGGGCTGCCCCGTGGCCGCCACCAGACGCTTCATGGCAAATTCAGGACTGGTATGGAGGTAACGGACCTCGTCCGTGCCATCAGGACGTTCCAGAACCGTGCGGAAACAGCGCAGATGCACCTCTTCCCCCGGGGCAGGAACGGCATAGGGTGTCTCGACCTCCAGATACCCCCTGCCCTCAAAGAAGGCCCGCACGGCCTGCACCATCCGGGCACGTCGGCGCAGCAGGGGCAGGCGCTCCTGTATCCGGGCTGTCGTCTGTGTTGCGCTGGAACTCTCCATGACCGTTTCCTTCCACCCTCATCCGGCGATGCCGTTCCCTCCCTATAGGCCAGAGGCCCCGCACGGCACCATAGGCAGAGTTTTCTTGCAGGACGACGCGGCCTTTCGCTAGAGCAACTTCATGCACGATACCGCCTCATCCTCCCCGTCAGGCAGAACCCTCCGCAGCACACAATCGCTTCTCGAGGCGAAGCTCATCACGCCGGAACAGGCCCCGGCACTGGAGGAGGTGGCCAGGCATTATGCCACGGCCATTCCCCCCGCCTTCCAGCGGCTCATCACCAGCCCGGATGACCCGATCGCCCGGCAGGTCATTCCCGATGCCCGGGAGCTGCGGACCATGCCCCATGAAAGCGAAGACCCGATCGGTGATGAGGCACTCTCCCCCGTTCCCGGCATCGTGCATCGCTATGAGGACAGGGCCCTGCTCAAGCCCCTGCTGGTCTGTCCGCTCTACTGCCGCTTCTGCTTCCGGCGGGAGCATGTAGGGCCCGATGGCGGCCTGCTGGGGGAAGAGGCTCTGGAAACCGCCTTCCACTGGATAGAGACACATCCGCAGATACGGGAAATCATCCTGACCGGGGGCGACCCGCTGATGCTCTCCCCCCGCCGGATGCAACACATCATCCAGCGCCTGTCCTCCATCAGTCACATCGACATCATCCGCATCCACAGCCGTGTTCCCGTCGCCGCCCCGGAACGCCTGACCACGGCGCTTCTCGACGCCATGGAGACTGACCGTGCCCTCTGGATGGTTGCCCACATCAACCATGCCCGGGAGCTGACGGACGAGGCCCGTGTGGCTGTCCGGCAGATTCTGGGCCGGGGTATCCCCGTCCTGTCCCAGTCCGTCCTGCTGCGGGGCGTGAATGACACGACGGAATCGCTGGAGGCCCTCCTCCGTGCCCTGATCGCCGCCCGCATCAAGCCCTACTACCTGCATCACCTCGATTCCGCCCCCGGCACGGCGCATTTCCATGTGCCGGTGGAGGAAGGCCGTGCCCTGCTGGAAAGCCTGCGGGGCCGGGTCTCCGGGCTGGTCTGGCCGACCTATGTCGTGGACATACCGGGCGGGAAAGGCAAGGTTCCACTCGGGCCGGATTATCTCGTCTCCACCCCGGCCGATGAAAGCTCCGGCTCCTCGCAGGCACGGGGACCGGACGGAAAGCCTTACCCTTTTACCTAGAGTGTACAGAGGGAGCTTGCGCCCGCCCCACCGACGCGGCTAGAAGTCTCCCTGAAGTTCATCAGAGAGTTTCCGCTTCTGCCCTGCCTGCATGGCCAGAAGCCTTGAGCAATACCCGATCTTTTGCATGTACATCAGGAGCTGACATGAAACAGCAAGCCAACCTCATCCGGGCCGGGCAGGTCATCGAACATAACGGCCGCCGCTGGACCGTCCTCAAGCAGCAGATTCTGACCCCCGGCAAGGGCGGTGCCTTCATCCAGGTGGAGATGCGCGACCTCGCCAGCGGCAACAAGAGCAACGAGCGGTGGCGTACAGCCGACACCGTCGAGCGTCTCGTCACAGAGGACAACGACTACATCTATTCCTACATGGATGGCGACAACATCGTCCTCATGGACCCCGAGACGTTCGAGCAGACCATGCTGCCGAAGGACATCCTTGGCGATCAGCTCCCCTTCCTTCAGGACAACATGACCATCAGCGTCAAGCTGGTCGAGGGCGACCCGGTGGCCGTCACCCTGCCGCCGCAGGTCACGCTGGAGATTGCCGAGGCCGACCCGGTCGTCAAGGGCCAGACGGCCAGCTCCTCTTACAAGCCTGCCGTGCTCTCCAACGGCGTGAAGGTGATGGTGCCTCCTTTCATCGAGGCCGGTGAGCGCATTGTCGTCCGCACGGAAGACGCCACCTACGTCGAGCGTGCCAAGGACTGATCATGCGTCTTTCTCCCCATATGGCTGTCATGCAGAACACCGCGCAGAAAGCGGCGCGGTCTCTCCTGCGTGACTTTGCCGAGGTCGAGCAGCTCCAGGTCAGCATCAAGGGTCCGGGAGACTTTGTCTCCCAGGCCGACATGCGGGCCGAGAAGACCATCCGTGAAGAACTGGCCCGTGCCCGTCCCGGCTATGCCTTCCTTATGGAAGAGAGCGGGGCCTCTGGCGGTGACAACTGGACATGGCGCTGGATTGTCGACCCGCTGGACGGCACCTCCAACTTCCTCCACGGCATTCCGCACTGGGCCATTTCCATCGCCCTCCAGCGTCGTCATCCGAATGGGGACGTCGAGCTGGTGGCCGCCGTCGTTTACAACCCGGCCTCTCATGAGATGTTCTGGGCCGAGAAAGGCATTGGTGCCTTCCTCAATGACCGGCGCATCCGTGTCTCTGCCCGGCGCAAGCTTTCGGAAGCCATGTTTGCCACGGGGATTCCTTTCGCCAAGGTACCGGCCCAGTACCGCATGCCTTTTGGCCGCGTGCTGAGCAGCCTGATGCCCAAGGTCGCTGGCATCCGCCGCTGCGGCGCTGCCGCCCTGGACCTCGCCTGGCTGGCTGCCGGCCGCTATGAAGGTTACTGGGAGCTGGGCCTGAAGCCGTGGGACTGTGCCGCAGGGCTGCTGATTGTCCGGGAGGCCGGTGGCCATGCCACGGATGTTGAGGGCAACGACCTCGGTACCCTTGATGATGATGTCCATGTCGTCGCTGGCAACCAGCACTTCCATGCCCCCCTGCGTGAACTGGTGCACAGCGCCCTCACGCAGGACTGAAACATCATTCCACCATGACCGGGGATGGGCCGTGTTCTCTGCTATGGTACCGCCATAAAGATTGCAGGATGCGGCTCCTCCGCATAGGATGCAGGCATGAAAAACCGGCTGGCTTCCCTCTTCCCTCTGCTTTGCACGCCTCTCGTGGCGGGGCTTCTGTGCGCCCCGGCGGTGCGGGCCCAGGTTTCCACGAATCTGGATGCCCTCCCCGAGGCTGCACCAGCAACCCAGACACCCCGGCAATCCGCCCGGCAGGAAAATCGCACGGTGACCCATCCTGCCCCCGTACCGCAGGCCCCGCCCGTACCGCCGGGATATACCCGGGTTCCCAGCATTGCTGCTGAGGCTCCCAAACCGACAGTCATCACCCCACCAGAATTCCCTGTCATCCTGCACCCTGCCGTTCCCGCAGCGGACGTCCAGCCCGACGGAAGCAGCCACAGCCATACCGAGCCGCAGGAGGCGGACGCCCTGCGCATCCTGTTCGACACCGGCAGCACCGGCCTGAACGCCACAACCATCGAGTCCATCCGCCATTATGCGGAGACCATGGCCCCGAAAGCAGACACACGCTTCGTACTCCGCAGTTATGCCACGGTGCCCGGCAGCGACATTTCTGCACCCCGCCGTCTGGCCCTCTCCCGTGCCCTGGCCGTGCGTGGCCTGCTGGTACGGAGCGGCATTGCCACGACACGCATCTATCCCATCGCCCAAGGGCGGCCAGACAGTACCGACACCGCCCCTGCGGACAGGCTGGACATCCTCCCCGAAGCCAACCCCTCTCCTTCAGACAGTCCTGAAAAAGGAAACACGGCACCATGACGCGCCCGACCCGTTATCTCGTCCGTATCGTTGTTTTTCTGCTAATCATCATGGGGCTGGCCTTTGCCCTGCGGGATGTGCTGGTCCATGCTTTCATGGTCAATCCGGGACTGGACGGTGTCATCATCGCCATCCTGCTGCTGGGCATTCTCTGGAACCTCCATCTGACCATCCGGCTCTTTCCTGAAGTCCGCTGGGTCAACATCCTGCGCCAGCCACGAGCCGGGCTGAAAGTGCCGGAGCCGCCCCGGCTTCTCTCCCCCATGGCCCGTGTCCTGCGGGCACGGCGGGATGAGAATCCCGGTCTCTCCCTCTCCACCCAGACCACACGGGCCATGCTGGAAAGCCTGGAAGCCCGCATGGATGAAGGCCGGGAGATTTCCCGCTACATCACGCAGCTTCTGGTCTTTCTCGGGCTGCTGGGCACGTTCTATGGGCTGATTCTCACCGTACGTTCCGTGGCAGATGTCATCAGCGCCATGCCTTCCGGCGGGGCGGACATATCCACCATGTTCGAGCACGTCAAAACAGGACTGGTCAAACCGCTCGGTGGCATGTCCACGGCCTTCTCTGCCTCCATGTTCGGTCTGGCGGGGTCGCTCATTCTCGGCTTCCTCGACCTGACATCAGGACAGGCGCAGAACCGTTTTGCCAATGAGATCGAGGAATGGCTGGCTGACCAGACCTTTCTCGAAAACCCGGAAACAGGACCTGACAGCCCCGCAGAAGACAGACTGGCCACCATGGAAGCCTGGCTGCCACGTGTGCAGGACTTCATGCGGCTCACGACGGAAAATGTGGCCCTGCTCCAGCAGAACATCACCATCCTGCGCCGCATCCTGGAGGTGGACGGAGAGGACAACGCCAAGATCATTCTTGGCCTGCGCGCCCTGAACGAAACCATGCACAAGCTCTATGCCGATGGTGCCTTCCACAAGGACCAGTCCGCCATTCTCGGCCAGCTGACCAGCATGAATGAGACCTTCCGCAAGGGAGCTCCAGCGACACAACATGACACATCCTCCCCATCCCGTGACAATCAGGGGTCTCTCATTGAGAGACTGACGCGCATCAGCGAGAATCTCCTGCATCATCGTGAAGCAGCCGCTCAGCCTCATGATAAAGTCCTCCGTGAAGGGCAGGCCGCCATCATCGAGAAGCTGGCGGAGATCCGTGAAGCCCTGCCTCATGAACGTGAAACCACATCCCATCAGCATGATGAGGCCATCCGGGCTGGACAGACGCACATCATTGAGAAGCTGACAGAAATCAACGAGACCCTCCGCAGCCATCAGGCACCCCCTGCCGCCCCTGCGCAGGACCTCTCGCAGCTCCAGCAGATCCTTCAGCAGATCGAAGAAGGGAACCAGGCCACACTGCGGACCATGAAGGCCCTGAGCAGCAGCGTCAGCCAGCGTCACTTCGAGGATCCGGCCGTCACCCAGCTGCTTCAGGACATGGAAAGGCAGCTGCTCGGCCTGCGTACCGATATCGTTTCCCTTGCCAGAAGTGAGAAAAGCCCCTTCATCTCCCGGCGTGGGGAGGGCTGACCATGGCCCGCCGCCGTCACCGCTCCGGCTCCATCAATGCCTGGCCGGGCTATGTGGACGCCCTCTCCTCCCTGCTGATGGTGGTCACGTTCGTCCTGCTCGTCTTCGTCCTCGGGCAGGAATTCCTCTCTGCGACCATCACCCAGAGAGAACACGCTCTGGAAAACCTGAAGCAGGAGCTCACCCATCTCAGTGACATGCTCTCCCTCAGTGAGGCAAAGGTCAAAACGCTGAGCAGTGCCGAGCAGGAACAGCGTGCCATGGTCGCCACGCTGAAGAGCCAGCTTGATGAGCGACAGCATCAGCTGGACGACATGCAGACCCACTCAAAAGAGGTCGAAAGCGCCCAGCTTGGCAGCATTGCCGATCTCTCATCGCAGATCACCGAGCTGACCCGCCAGCTCCAGGCCGTCTCCAGTGCCCTGGAGATTGAAAAAAAGAACGAGGTGGACAAGGATGCCCGCATCGCCGAGCTGGGGCAGAAGCTCAACATCGCCCTCGCTGACAAGGTCAACCAGCTTCAGCGTTACCGTTCCGAGTTCTTTGGCAGACTGAGGGACATTCTCAAAAATCAGCCGGGAATCTCCATTGTGGGCGACCGCTTTGTCTTCCAGTCCGAGATTCTCTTCCCCAGTGGCAGCGCAACTCTCACCCCGACAGGCCAGAAACAGCTCCTCACCCTGGCCCGTACGTTCCGTGAGGTGGCGGCCACCATTCCGTCTGATGTCCCATGGATTCTCCGTGTTGATGGCCATGCGGACCGCAAGCCGATCCGCTCCACTTTCCCAAGCAACTGGGAGCTGTCATCCGCCCGTGCCATTACGGTCGTCAAAACACTGATCACCAATGGGGTGGACCCGCATCACATTGCTGCCACGGCATTCTCCGGCTATCAGCCACTGGACAATGGCTCAAGCCCGGAAGCTCTGGCCCGCAACCGACGGATCGAGTTCCGCCTGACAGACCGCTAGCCCCCTTCACCCGTGGCGGGGGCCTCCCCGCCACCACACATGCTGACAGAACTTTCAGAATCACCTAATTAGGGCGTCATGACCGACACACCGCTTCACCTCATCCGCAATTTTTCCATCATCGCCCATATCGACCATGGCAAATCCACCCTGGCCGACCGGCTGATCGAAGCCTGCGGCGCCCTGACTGCCCGTGAAATGAAGGGGCAGGTTCTCGATTCCATGGAGCTGGAGCAGGAGCGGGGCATCACCATCAAGGCCCAGACTGTCCGGCTGACCTATCCCGCCAAGGATGGCAACGTCTATACGCTCAACCTCATGGACACGCCCGGCCATGTGGACTTCGCCTACGAGGTCAGCCGTTCCCTCGCCGCCTGCGAAGGGTCCCTGCTGGTCGTGGATGCCTCACAGGGCGTCGAGGCGCAGACTCTGGCCAACGTCTATCAGGCAATTGATGCCAACCATGAGATCGTCCCCGTTCTCAACAAGATTGACCTCCCGGCCGCTGAGCCGGAACGTGTCCGTGCCCAGATCGAGGAGGTGGTCGGCATCCCGGCAGATGATGCCGTGGAGATCAGTGCCAAGACGGGCCTGAACATCGAAGGCGTGCTGGAAGCCCTCGTCCAGCGCCTGCCTGCCCCCAAGGGTGATGCCGAGGCTCCCCTCCAGGGGCTGCTGGTGGACAGCTGGTACGACAGCTATCTCGGCGTCATCATCCTTGTCCGCATCAAGGAAGGCCGCCTGAAGCGGGGCGACAAGATCCGCATGATGCAGACCGGGGCAACCTATCATGTCGACCAGGTCGGCGTGTTCCTGCCCAAGATGCAGCCGGTCGATTCCCTTGGCCCGGGGGAGATGGGCTACATCAATGCCGCCATCAAGACCGTGGCGGACTGCAATGTCGGTGACACCATCACGCTGGACAACCGCCCGGCGGAAAAGGCCCTGCCCGGCTTCAAGCCCTCCATACCGGTCGTCTGGTGTGGTCTCTTCCCTGTCGATGCCGACGATTTCGACAAGCTGCGCACCAGCCTCGGCAAGCTGCGGCTCAATGACGCCTCCTTTCACTTCGAAGCGGAAACATCGGCTGCCCTCGGCTTCGGGTTCCGCTGCGGGTTCCTCGGGCTGCTGCATCTGGAGATCATCCAGGAGCGTCTCTCCCGTGAGTTCAATCTGGACCTCATCGCCACCGCTCCCTCCGTCGTGTACAAGATGCACATGAACAACGGCGAGGTCGAAGAGCTGCACAACCCGGCCGACATGCCGGAGATCAGCAAGATCGACTATATCGAAGAGCCGTGGATCAAGGCCTCCATCCTCGTGCGGGACGAGTATCTGGGGTCCGTCCTCACCCTCTGCACGGAACGTCGTGGCGTCCAGATCGACCTGACCTATGTTGGAGACCGGGCCATGGTCGTGTACCGCCTGCCCCTCAACGAGGTGGTGTTCGACTTCTATGACCGTCTGAAATCCCTCACGCGGGGTTATGCCTCCTTCGAGTATCAGATGGATGGTTACGAGGAGAGCGATCTGGTCCGCATCTCCATCCTCGTCAATCACGAGCCAGTGGATGCCCTGGCTTTCATCGCCCACCGTACCGTGGCCGAGACACGGGGCCGGGCCATCTGCGCCAAGCTGAAAGACCTCATCCCCCGCCAGCTCTTCAAGATCGCCATCCAGGCCTCCATCGGCTCCAAGGTGATCGCCCGTGAGACGCTGGGGGCTCTCTCCAAGGATGTCACGGCCAAATGTTATGGTGGTGACATCTCCCGCAAACGCAAGCTGCTGGAAAAGCAGAAAGAGGGCAAGAAACGCATGCGGCAGTTCGGCAAGGTCGAAATTCCGCAGAGCGCCTTCCTCGCCGCCTTGAAGATGGACTGACCCATGCCCCGGACCGCCGCCCTTCTCTGCGTCCACAATGAAGCCAACAGGCTTGGCTGGTGGATCGCCCACCATATGGCGGCGGGTTTTTCGGCCCTGCTCATCTGTGACGACCATTCCACCGATGGTACGCAGGACATCCTGACCCAGGCAGCCCACAACTACGACATCCGCCTGCTGACAACGAACCGCCAGGAAACAGACAGCCTGCACCGCCATCAGGATGCCCTGCTGACCATGCTCCAGCAGGAGGGCGACCATTTCGACTGGATCATCCAGCTGGCCGTGGATGAATATTTCACGCCTGATGGCGGCTCCGTGAAGGCGTTCCTGACCGGGATGGAGGCAGAACTGGGGGCAGAGACCTTCCAGAAAACCAGTCATCTCCCTGTCAACTGGTGCCTGACCGGCCTTGGCCAATGGGCCCACAAAACCCTTGATGGGCAGATGCCCCATCCACGGGCCCTCTTTCAGACCCACGCCGACAGCAATTTCCCGGACAGCCGGGTCACACGGTCTTTTTTCCGTCCTTCCAGCAGACAGGGCCTGCCAGACCCGTTTGCCCATATCCATGCAGCGCCGGACTGGTCCGCTGCCCGCATCCTGCATGATGCTGCCACCAGCAGCCACACACCGCAGATGCGCCGCCACTTCGACCGCAGCGAACAGTTCTACGACAAAGGGCAGGCTCTCCTGCCCCAGACGCTGGATATCAGCGCCCATCTCCTTCAGGGCCTGATCCTCGGTGCCTGTTACGCCATACAGAATGGACAGGCCCCTACCTCCTCCACCGGGGCACCTCCCCCCGAGACCGCCTGCCGCTTCAACCGGTTCCATCTGCACCGCGATGGACAGCGGCTTGCCCTGAACAGGGACAGCCGCATGACAGGCTTCCACCCCCTTGAGGAACTCCGGGACAGTCCCACGCTGATACCGCTCTGCCTCATCAAGCCGGAAAACCCCGTACCGGGAATGGAAAATCGGGCATGGCTGTATGCAGACCGTCCGTCTGGCCTCCCATACCTGCCCGCAGCAGCCCCTGCCTCCACCTGTTTCCCGACCCTGCTGGACTGCCTGCCCCTCCATCTCCAACAGGATGACGGAGCTGTCAGGCTCTCGCTCCGCCCGACGGCGCTGGCTTTCCCCGATGACGCCCCCGTAACCCTCGTCCCCGCAGAGATCTCCTCATTCTCCAGGCTGGACCCCGTGGAAAACGCTCTCCAGCACTTTACACTCCATGGTTTTTCAGCCGCTGGACTCCATGAAGCCATACGGCAGGGCCGGTGGCTCTCACCATCCGTCATCGGGGCTCTCTATGCCCAGCTGCCAGAGCAGGAGGCCCGTACACTCTTTACCCCCCTGCTCTACCGGCTCTTCCACGACTGGCCCCGCTAGACATCCCCTCTTTCATGAAACATGACGCCGTGATCCGCTCTTCCCTTGACCATTTCTTCCAGATCACCCGGCGTCACTCAACAATCCCCCGTGAAATCAGTGCCGGACTGACCATTTTTGGCTCCATGGCCTATATCATGGCCGTCAATCCGGCTGTTCTGGCAGGTGCCGGACTGGCCCGCCATGACATGATCATGACCACCATCGCCGGTGCCGTAGCCGGAACACTGCTCATGGCCCTATGGGCACGGCTGCCCATAGCCCTGGCCCCCGCCATGAGCAGCAATGTCCTGTTTGCCCAGGTGGTCGTTCAGCAGGCCCATGTCTCACCCTCCACGGCCTTCACGGTCGTCCTCTTCAGCGGGATGTGTTTCACGCTCCTCTCGCTCACACGGCTTCGCCTGAAAATCATACAGAGCTTTCCACCCTGCATCATACTGGGCATCCAGACAGCCATTGGCGCTTTCATCGCCCGGATCGGTCTCATCTCCGCCGGAATCGCCGTCCCATCCGCAGGCGGGCTTGGTTTTGCCTCCCTCTCGCACCCGGCCGTGATCCTTGCCCTGGCTGGGGTGATGTTCTGCCTGCTGCTCCAGCTTCTCCGTATTCCCGCAGGGCTGCTTGTCACCATCATGGTCCTGACCCTTGCCGGCCTTGTCGTCCCCGGCCCTGATGGGCAGGCCCTGACCCAGCTTCCCGGCCACCTGATTGACTGGCCCCATTATCCGGTCAACATGCTTGCGCCCTTCGACTTCCATGAATTCTTTCAGCATCTCGGGCTGCTGCTGCCCATCACGCTCTATATCCTGCTCAGCGATTTCTTCGATGCCACAGGAACGATGCTGACAGTGACACGACAGGCTGGGCTCTGCGGCACCAGAGAACAACCCGACCTGCCTCCCCGCGCCTTTGCAGCGGACGGAGCAGCCAGCATCATCGGGGCCCTGCTTGGAACCTGTACCGTTTCCGCCTATCTGGAAAGCCTGACAGGCGCCGAAGCCGGTGGCCGTACAGGCCTCAGCGCCCTTGTGGTCGCCCTGCTGTTTGCCCTCTCCTGTTTCTTCTGGCCCCTGATAACAGCCATCCCCGCTCTGGCAACAGCCCCTGTACTGGTCTTTGTCGGAATCATCATGCTCAGCAACCTGACCGAACTGCCCGACAATCTGGAAGAGTCCTTCCCACCCCTCTGCATGGTTCTGCTGACGGTCGTTACGGGCAGTTTCATGCTGGCCCTTGCCTGCGGAATGCTGCTCTATACGGCCATGCTACTCATCAGACGGGCATTTCACAAAGTTACACCTGTCATAATTTGTCTTGATATAATTTTTCTCTGTTACATGATTCTGCAGGGGCGGTTTTAATGAAACTGTAAGACAAAAGCCCTGATGTTCCTCGATAAAAAACGTTAAAACAGGGTTGCCACTCTCCCGGAAAAACATCACGGCGCTCCGTGATGTTCCCCGACGGGCAGGATGAGGGCTGGAAAAAATCTCTCCATCCCTGTAATGCCCTGTAAGTTTCATGATCTGAACCCCGGCTGGATAGTTCATGCCCGACCCTACGACGACACAGACAACACCGCTGCACCAGCTTTCTTTTGAAAACGCCCTGGCCGAACTTGAGCAGATCGTCCGCGGGCTGGAAAGCGGCCAGATGAAGCTGGAAGACGCAATCTCCGCTTATGAGCGCGGTGCTGCCCTGCGCCGCCATTGTGAGGAAAAGCTGGGAGAGGCAGAAATGCGTGTGAAGGCCATCGTCCAGAAGGCTGATGGCTCCCTGTCGGAAGAACCTCTGGAGAAGGCGGAACAGCCTGCCCCACGCAGAAGGGCCAACGCCAGCCCCAGAAGGCCATCACCCGCCCCAAAGGAAGGCTGGTCTTCCCCGCCGCCTCATCTGGATGATGAGATTCCATTCTGATGAATCATTGCCTGCACACACTTACGACAGCCACCTTCCGCAAGGAGACTTCCCGATGACCGACAGCCACGCCCTTCCCCTCAAGGATGCCCTCCGCCAGGCCTGTCGTGAGATCGAGGCCAGCATTGATGCTCTCCTGCCGCCAGTGCCGGGTGATGAATCCCTGCTGATCGACGCCATGCGCTATGCCGCCCTGAATGGCGGCAAACGGCTGCGAGGATTCCTCGTGCTGGAGATCGCAGCCCTTTTCGGGGCATCCCGTGAAGCCGCCCTGCGTGTGGCTGCCTCCGTCGAGTTCCTGCACGCCTATTCTCTCGTCCATGATGACCTGCCTGCCATGGATGATGATGACCTCCGCCGGGGCCAGCCTTCCACCCACAAGAAATTCAATGAAGCCTTCGCCATCCTCGCTGGTGATGCCCTCCAGACCAGTGCCTTCGAAGTCCTGCTGGAAGACGCCACAAGTGCAGACCCCGCCATCCGGGCCGAGCTGGCGCTGGCACTGGCCCGTGCCTCCGGCAGTGCAGGCATGGTGGGCGGTCAGGTCATCGACATCCGCGGGGAAGGCAAGGCTCTTCCTCTCGAGAAGGTCAAACGCCTTCATGCCATGAAGACAGGTGCCCTCATCCGCTATGCAGCAGAAGCCGGGGCCATTCTGGCAGGGCTCAAGGCCGATGACCCACGCCGCCAAGCCATCGTCCGCTACGGAACCGACCTCGGCACGGCCTTCCAGGTGGCTGATGACATTCTGGACACTACCGCCAGCACCGAAGAACTGGGCAAAACGGCAGGGAAAGATGAAGATGCCTGCAAGTCCAACTACGTCTCGCTGCTTGGCATCGAAGGGGCCCGCAAGGAGGCCCTGCGCCTGAGCGAGCAGGCCCGCCAGTCCCTTTCCTCTTTCGGTCCCCGTGCGGATACGCTCCGTGCCCTCGCTGATTATTTCGTTGAACGCAGGAACTGATTGTTCATGAGCACGTCTTCCTCCATCCCTACTCTGGGCCGTTATCCTCTTCTGGATCGGGTAAGCGTACCGGCGGACATGAAAAACCTGTCCATCGAGCAGCTCACCACCCTGGCCGAAGAACTCCGCTCGGAGACCATCAATGCGGTTTCCACCACGGGTGGGCATCTGGGTGCCTCCCTCGGCGTGGTCGAGCTGACGGTCGCCCTCCATGCAGTGTTCAACACACCGGATGACCGGGTGATCTGGGATGTCGGCCACCAGGCCTATCCGCACAAGATCCTGACCGGCCGCCGTGAGCAGATCCGCACGTTGCGCCAGCCGGGCGGTCTCTCCGGCTTCACCCGCCGGTCGGAAAGCCCCTACGACCCCTTCGGTGCGGCCCATTCCTCCACGTCCATCTCTGCTGGACTGGGCATGGCTGTTGCCCATCACCTCTATGCGGAGGACCATCCTTCCTACCGGGAACGGAATGTCATCTCCGTCATCGGGGACGGGTCCATCTCCGCCGGCATGGCCTATGAGGCCATGAACAATGCCGGGGCCATGGGTGGCAAGGGGGCGGAACGGCTCATCGTCATCCTGAATGACAATGAGATGTCCATTGCGCCGCCTGTCGGGGCCATGTCCAACTATCTCAGCCGCCTGATGTCCTCCCGCCGCTTCCTCACCCTGCGGGACATGGCGGGCAAGCTGGCCAAACGGCTGCCCTCCCGCATTGAGCGCACAGCCAAGCGGGCCGAGGAATATGCCCGTGGCATGATCACCGGCGGCACGCTGTTCGAGGAGCTGGGCTTCTATTACATCGGCCCGGTAGATGGACACGACATGCACCAGCTCGTCCCCATCCTCCGCAACCTGCGGGATGCCGAGGACAAGGGACCCGTCCTGCTGCACGTCATCACGGAAAAGGGCCGTGGCTACAAACCGGCCGAGGCCGCCGGGGACAAATATCATGCCGTCGCCCGCTTCGACGTGGAAACCGGCAAGCAGAAAAAAGGGCCTGCTGGTCCCCCCACCTACACGGATGTCTTCTCCCGCGAGCTGCTCCACCGGGCCAACCAGGATGACAGGGTGGTTGCCATCACGGCAGCCATGCCGTCCGGCACCGGGCTGGACAAAATGGCCCAGCAGCATCCTGACCGCTATTTTGATGTCGGCATTGCCGAGCAGCATGCCGTGACCTTTGCCGCCGGGATCGCCAGCGAAGGGATGCGTCCCTTCTGCGCCATCTACTCCACGTTCCTCCAGCGGGCCTATGATCAGGTCATGCATGACGTGGCCCTCCAGAACCTGCCCGTCCGCTTTGCCGTGGACCGGGCCGGGCTTGTCGGTGCGGACGGCGCAACCCATGCAGGCTCCTTTGACCTGAACTATCTCTGCTGTCTGCCCAACATGACGGTCATGGCTCCGTCTGATGAGGTGGAGCTGCTTCACATGACGGCCACGGCATGGGCGCATGACAGCGGACCAATCGCCCTGCGCTATCCCCGTGGGGCTGGTCTGGGCCAGAAACTCCCCGATGAAGGGGAAATTCTGGAAATCGGCAAAGGCCGCATCATCCGCTCCTCCGAAGGAGAAGGCGTAGCCATCCTTGCTCTCGGCCCCCGCCTGCACGAGGCCCTGAAGGCCGCCGAAACGCTGGCCAGGGACGGTATTGCCGTCACCGTGGCCGATGCCCGCTTCGCCAAGCCCGTTGACGGTGCGCTGATCGAATCCCTCGCCCGCCAGCACAGGGTCTTCATCACCATTGAGGATGGCGCACCGGGTGGGTTCAGCACGCAGGTAGTGCAGCATCTGGCCGAAACCGGCCTGCTTGATCAGGTCCGTTTCCGCCCCATGGCCCTGCCGGATACGTGGATCGACCACAACACTCCTGCGGCCCAGTACGAAGAAGCGGGCCTGACAGCCCGTCACATTGCCGATCTGGCCCGCAAGGCCTTTGATGGCAAGGCTGGGGCCTGATGGCCAAACGCCGTGCGGACCAGCTCCTTGTGGACAGGGGGCTGGTGGAGACACGCAGCCGGGCACAGGCCCTCATCATGGCCGGGCTGGTCTATGCCGGCCCGCATGGTGACAGGCCCGTCAAAAAAGCAGGGGATCAGCTCGCTGAAGACATGCCCCTGACCCTGAAAGGGCAGGACCATCCCTGGGTCTCCCGTGGCGGGCTGAAACTGGCCCATGCACTGGAACATTTCCCCCTCTCTGCAGAGGGAAAGATCGCCGTGGATGTCGGAGCCTCAACGGGCGGCTTTACCGACGTGCTGCTCCAGAATGGAGCGGCAAAAGTCTATGCCGTGGATGTCGGACACGGCCAGCTGGCCTGGAAGATACGCTCCGATGACCGTGTGGTGGTGCTGGAGAAAACCAACGCCCGCCACCTGAATGCCGAACACATACCCGAGGCCCCGGACATCGTCGTCTGCGATGCCAGCTTCATCAGCCTGAAAACCGTTCTGGCTCCGGCCCTTGGCATGGCAAAAAATGGGGCCTGGGCCGTGGCCCTCATCAAGCCGCAATTCGAGGCAGGCCGGGCCGACATCGGCCCCAAGGGGGTCGTACGGGACCCC
Source organism: Bombella sp. ESL0380 (assembly GCF_009725805.1). NCBI lineage: Bacteria > Pseudomonadati > Pseudomonadota > Alphaproteobacteria > Acetobacterales > Acetobacteraceae > Bombella > Bombella sp. ESL0380. The sequence goes on from NZ_WNIH01000005.1 coordinate 20,798, forward strand.
GCCGTGCATGAACGTGTCTGCGAGGAAATCCGGGACTGGTTTGCCAGCCTCCCCGGCTGGACCATCCTTGGCCTGGTTCCCAGCCCGATCACCGGGCCCGAGGGCAACAGGGAGTTCCTCATCGCCGCCCGCAAGGACGCCATCGGGTAAGCCCACCCTCGCCCCTCACTTTTCTGACCCGGAAACGGGTTCCCATGCTATAGCCACCACATGACACATCCGATGCCTTCTTCAGCTCCCATTTCCTCCGATGCCGTGAATGCCCTCAACGAGAGCGAGCGCAAACGCATCGAGGCCAAGTCAGCCCTGTTCGCACCGCCAACACCGGTCACGGAGGATGGACGCCGTGAGCTGGTCGGCCTCTCCCGGGAAGAGCTGGCCGGGGTCCTGACCGAGATTGGCGAGAAGCCCTTCCGGGCCAAGCAGCTCTGGCACTGGATCTATCATCAGGGTGTGACGGACTTCTCCCGCATGTCCACCATCGCCAAGCCCTTGCAGGCCAAGCTGGAAAAGCACTTCATCGTCGGCCGCCCCAGCCTGACGACGCAGCAGACATCCAAGGACGACACGCGCAAGTTCCTCTTCCGCTTCCGGGACGGGCAGGAGGCAGAGACTGTCTATATTCCAGACAGGCGGGAAGACCGTGGAGCCGTCTGCATCTCCTCCCAGGTGGGCTGCACCCTGTCCTGCACCTTCTGCCATACGGGAACGCAGAAGCTCGTCCGCAATCTGGGAGCAGCCGAAATTGTCGGGCAGTTCATGGCAGCACGGGACAGCTATGGCGAATGGCCCAGCCCCAAGGGCGACACGCCCCGCCTGCTCTCCACCATCGTGCTGATGGGCATGGGAGAGCCGCTCTACAATTATGAGAACGTCGCCAAGGCCATGAAGATCATCATGGATGGCGAAGGCATCGCCCTCTCCCGCCGCCGGATCACGCTCTCCACCTCCGGCGTCGTGCCCATGATGGACCGCTGCGGTGACGAGCTGGGCATCAATCTGGCCATTTCCCTCCATGCCGTCCGCAACGACCTGCGGGACCAGCTCGTACCGCTGAACCGGAAATACCCGATCGAGGAGCTGATGGCCGCCTGCCACCGCTATCCGGCCGCCTCCAACTCCCGCCGCATCACCTTTGAATACATCATGATCCGGGACGTGAATGACAGTGATGCCGAAGCCCGGGAGCTGGTGCGGCTGATCCGTGGCCTGCCCGCCAAGGTCAATCTCATCCCCTTCAATCCATGGCCGGGATCGGACTTCCGCCCCTCCACACGGGAGCGGCTGGCCAGTTTTGCCCAGATCGTCATGGATGCCGGTTATGCCGCCCCCATCCGCATGCCCCGTGGCAAGGACATCCTCGCCGCCTGCGGGCAGCTCAAGACACAGAGCGAGCGGAAACGGCAGGCCGAATCCCGCAAAAACGAGGCCTGAGCCTTCCCTTGCGGATATGGGCCTCTGGCCCAATGGCCTGACAGCTGTTACAAGACCATAATAACTTAACGATATCTGGTTCTGTCTTTCAGCAGAGGTATATAACGATCATGAGCAAAGCCTCAGGCATCAAGAAAGTCGTTCTGGCCTATTCCGGTGGGCTGGATACGTCCGTCATTCTCCGCTGGCTTCAGGAGCATTATGGCTGCGAGGTTGTCACCTTCACGGCTGATCTCGGTCAGGGGGAAGAGCTAGAACCCGCACGCCGCAAGGCTGAATCCCTTGGCGTGAAGGAAATCTTTGTCGAAGACCTGCGGGAAACCTTCGTCAAGGACTACGTCTTCCCGATGTTCCGTGCCAACACGGTTTATGAAGGCCAGTACCTGCTGGGCACCTCCATCGCCCGCCCGCTGATCTCCAAACGCCAGATCGAGATTGCCGAGGCCGTCGGTGCGGACGCCGTGGCGCATGGTGCGACAGGCAAGGGGAACGATCAGGTCCGCTTCGAGCTGGCCTATTACGCCCTGAAACCGGACGTGAAGGTTATCGCCCCATGGCGTGAATGGGACCTGACCTCCCGCACCAAGCTGCTGGACTTTGCCGAGAAGAACCAGATTCCTGTCACCAAGGACAAGCGGGGCGAGGCTCCGTTCTCCGTCGATGCCAACCTGCTGCACTCTTCCTCCGAAGGGAAGATTCTGGAGGATCCCTCCCTGCCGCCGGATGAGATCGTCTTCCAGCGCACCATTTCCCCGGAAGCTGCCCCGGACAAGGCAACCGAGATCACCATCGACTTCAAGCATGGTGACCCGGTGGCCATCAATGGTGAGGCCCTCTCCCCGGCCAATCTGCTGGCCCGCCTCAACGAGCTGGGCAAAGCCAACGGCATCGGCCGTCTCGACATCGTGGAGAACCGCTTCGTCGGCATGAAGTCCCGCGGCATTTACGAGACGCCCGGCGGTACCATCCTGCTCCAGGCGCACCGCTCCATGGAGTCCATCACGCTGGACCGTGAAGCTGCCCACCTCAAGGACAGCATCATGCCCCGCTATGCCGAGCTGATCTATAACGGCCTGTGGTTCTCCCCGGAGCGTCACATGCTTCAGGCCCTGATCGACAGCAGCCAGAAATCCGTCAATGGCCGTGTGCGCCTGAAGCTCTACAAGGGCAATGTCATCTGCGTGGGCCGCGAAAGCCCCGACAGCCTGTATGATGCCCGTGTCGTGACCTTCGAGGATGACGAAGGTGCCTACAATCAGGTGGATGCACAGGGCTTCATCCGTCTGAACGCCCTGCGGCTGCGGCTGGGTGCCAACAAGGGACGCCGCGGCGGCACACCCTGAGCCTGCCGTCTCCACCGGGTCTGACGGCCCGGTGGTGCCCGCCTTTTCCTCCCAGCTTGCAAAGAGGCATTTCCATGTCCCGTTGTCTGCGTTCTTTCTTCCGTTATCTGCCGGTCTGCGCTCTGGCTGGTCTGCTCGGCCTGACAGGCTGCTCTGGCGACCAGAAACCGGACCTGACACCCCAGCAGTTCATGGATCAGGTCTACAAACAGCCCGGAGTGCAGAAACTGCCTGATGGTCTGGCCTACAAGGTCCTGAAATCTGGCCCCAAGGATGCGCCCCACCCACAGAAGGGAGCCACCATGATGGTCATCTATGAGGGCCGCCTGCCAGACGGGGGCATTTTTGATGCCTCGGAAATGCACACCGGCGCCGCCTACATGGAGATGCCTCTTGATGGTGTCATCGACGGCTGGATGGAAGGGCTGCCCCTGATGCGTGTTGGCGATACGTGGGAGCTCTATGTCCCGCCCCAGCTGGGGTATGGCAAACGGTCCATGGGGATCATCCCGCCCAACAGCCCGCTGATCTTCAAGATCCAGCTTCTGGGTGTCGAGGATGACAATTCCCTTCAATAAGGGCATAGCCTTCTGCCATCTGCCCAGCCAGCAGGGTTTTCCGCCGTCCCCTCACCTCTGAGCGGGGCGGCTTTTGTCTTTTCCTTCTGTCAGGACCATGTTCATGCAGCGTGTTTTTTCAGGAATCCAGCCAACAGGCATTCCCCATCTGGGCAATTATCTCGGAGCCATCCGCAACTGGGTCACCTTGCAGAAGGACCATGACTGCCTGTTCTGCCTTGTGGACATGCACTCCCTGACCATGCCGTGGTCCCCGGAGGCCCTGCGTGAACAGACACTGGCCTCCACTGCCTGCCTTCTGGCCTCCGGCATCGACCCGACCCGCCTGTACAACCAGTCCGCCGTCAGTGCCCATGCCCGCCTCGGCTGGATTTTCAACTGCGTGTCCCGTCTGGGCTGGCTGAACCGCATGACACAGTTCAAGGACAAGGCAGGCAAGAACCGGGAAAACCATTCCGCTGGCCTGTATGTCTATCCCAACCTCATGGCGGCGGACATTCTGGCCTTCCACGCCACACGGGTGCCCGTGGGTGACGACCAGCGGCAGCATCTTGAGCTGGCCAATGACATCGCACAGAAGTTCAACCACGATATGGGTGTCGAGTTCTTCCCGCTGATTGAACCGCTCATTCCGCCTCATGCTGCCCGTGTGATGAGCCTGCGGGACGGCAGCAAGAAGATGTCCAAGTCCGACCCGTCTGCCCAGAGTCGCATCATCCTGAATGATACGGCAGACGATATCGCCCAGAAGATCCGCAAGGCCCGCACGGATGCCGAACCTCTGCCCTCCGAGGAAGCCGGGTTGGAAGGCCGCCCGGAGGCCCGCAATCTGCTGACCATCTACGCTGCCATGTCCAACAGGACGTTGGCTGACGTGCTGAGCCAGTTTGCCGGCCAAGGCTTCGGCACCTTCAAGCAGGCTCTGGCTGACCTGCTGGTCGAAACACTGGCCCCCGTGGCCGATGAAACCCGCCGCCTGATGGATGACAAAACTCACCTCATGCAGGTCCTGCGCCAGGGAGCCGAACGGGCCCGTGCCGTCTCGGAACCGATTGTGAGCGAGGCGGAAAAGCTGGTTGGCTTCCTGCGCTGAAAGCACTCCCAGGTTGCCATCCTTCGGCATGAAAAAAGCCTGTCCCCTAGCAAGGACAGGCTTTTTTCATGAGCGCCGCAATTCAGACAATGGCGTTTCCATCAATGCCAATACCTCTCTGGCCGCTGACATGGCAGGCAGCTCCCCGCCCGGAGCTTCCAGCATGGCCAGAATATCGGCAAAAGCCTCCTGCTGGGCCTGCCGCTTTGCCCCATCTGTCAGGAGAGAAGTAATTTCATCCGCCAGTTTCTGGGGAGTACAGTCATGCTGGACCAGTTCTGGCACGACTTCACGCCCTGCCAGAATATTGATCATGGAAATGAAGGGAAGCCGCAGGAAAAGCCGCCCCAGCAGGGCTGAAAGCGGATTGACCCTGTAGGTGACCACCATGGGTACCTGCCCTATGGCCAGCTCCAGAATGGATGTACCCGATTTGGTCAGGGCACAGTCAGCAGCCCGGATAGCATCGTGCTTGTCCTCCGTATCCGTCAGGATGGAGGGGTGAACCGCCCAGTGCCGCACCATCTTCTTCACGAGTGGGGCCATGCCCGACGTGGCCGGAATGACGGGCTGAAGATCGGGAAAACGTTCATGAAGAATTCCGAGAGTCTTCTCAAAAACAGGCAGCAGCTTTGGGACCTCGGAGGACCGGCTGCCCGGCATGAGGATCAGAATAGGGCTGTCCGACCGAATGTCATGCCGTTTATGGAAACGCTGTGCCTGACCATGCGCCACGCCCGATTGCAGGATGGGATGGCCGACAAACCGGGCCTCGGGCAGGCCCCGTTCGGCAAACCATGCTTCCTCAAACGGGAAAAGGCAGAGCAGCCTGTCCCACAACCCCCGATACCCTTTGACCCGACTCTCCCGCCAGGCCCATGTCTGCGGCGCTACATAATGCAGGCGCCGGACATTCAGCTTGCGGATGCGCCGCAGAAGCCGGAACGAAAAACCCGGGCTATCAATGGTGATGACAATATCAGGACGGCGCAGCTCAATATCCTGCTCAGCTTCCAGCAGCCTCTGTGACAGAAGGCGCAACCGGGGCAGGACTTCCATGAACCCCATGACCGTCAGGTCTTCCATCGGGAAGAGGCTCCGCAGGCCCCGGGCCTCCATCCGCCCTCCGCCAACACCAGCAAAGACCAGCATAGGGTCAATGCGGTGCAGGGCCTGCATCAGACGGGCCCCGATACTGTCCCCACTGGGCTCACCGGCCAGAATCCAGATCACCCGGCCATGGTGATGAAGGGGAACCTCACCCTCTACAGGGGCACTCTCATCCACCATGGCAGCCTCTCCTTCTTTCCCGCCGTTGCAGGGCTCAACGCCGCAGCGTTGCCCCCGTCGCCTTCTGGACGGCACTTTCTACAGCCGTCATCAGCGCATCAAGCTGAGTATCCGTCAGGCTGTCTTTCTGCGGCTGGAGGGTCACCTCCACTCCCAGAGAGCGATGCCCTGCCGGAACGGAGCCACCTTCAAAGATGTCGAAAAGACGCACATCCGTGATCAACTTGCGGTCTGCCATACGGACAGCCTTCAGCACATCCTGTATCTGCACCTTTTCATCAGCCAGGAAGGCAAAGTCACGACGGACAGGCTGAAGGACCGACAGCGTCGGGGCAGCCTTCCGCTTCACCTTGGGCAGCGGAACCCTGTCCAGCGTCATCTCAAAGAGCGCCACTGTGCCGCTCAGGCCGAAGTGACGGGCCACACGGGGGTGCAGCTCACCGAAGCTGCCCAGCACCAGCTTGGGCCCCTGCCGCACGACACCGGAACGCCCCGGATGGTAATAGCCCGGCGCATCCGCCGTGCTGCTCAGGGAAGCCTCGGCCACACCGAGAGCTGCAAGAGCCGCCATGAGATCGGCCTTGGCATCCATCCATGATGGTTCCTCGGCAGACTGACCCGGAGCTCGGCCACTCACGCCACCCCGCACGCCCGCCAGCACCATACGGGTGCCCTGCTGCCCGAAGCAGGGGCCAAGCTCGAAGAAGGAGGCATCCCCGCTGAAGCCCTGCCCGTGAGCCAGATTCCGCCCAAGGGCACGCAGCAGGTTGATGATTGGTGTCGGCCGCAGCTGGTTCAGGTCCGTTGCAATCGGGTTCAGCAACCGGTCCTGCTCCCGTCCTTCTTCAAACAGGGCCGCATCCTGATCGGACACGAAGGAAAAACCAACGGTCTCCATCAGGCCACGCCCCGCACACAGGCGGCGCAGAAGGGCTACCCGGGCCTGCTGTGGTGTCACCGCCGGAGCAGGCACCATATGGGCACGGGGCAGGGACAGGGCCGGAACTTCATCCAGACCACGGATGCGCAGAACCTCCTCGACCAGATCGGCCTCGGCTTCCATGACCTCCACACTGGCGGCAGCCCGTTCGGCCACAGCGGCATCGAGCGTGACAGCCTGTGCCAGACCATGCCCTGCCGCCACGTCATTCCGCCATGACGGCACGGAGAACACGGCCTTCTCTGCCGTGCGCTCCTGCACCTCAAACCCCAGGGCCTCGAGGATGTCCACGGCCCTGTCCGCCTCGATCTCCAGACCGCCCAGCGAGGCCAGACGCTCGAAACGCAGGCTGGCGGTTCTCTGCCATGCCGGTTCCGCCCCCGCCTCGGTCACCTCACTTGGCGTGCCGCCACACAGCTCCACGATCAGGGCCGTGGCGGCTTCCAGACCGGAACGTACGAGAGCCTGATCCACACCACGCTCGAAACGGTAACGGGCATCCGTCTGCACCCCAAGGCGGCGGCCTGTCAGGGCGATGCGCACCGGGTCAAACAGGGCGGATTCCACGAAGACATCGACCGTCTCATCGGTCACCGCACTAGCCTCACCGCCAATGATGCCCGCCAGCGACTGCACCCCGGCCTCATCCGCAATGACAAGATCATCCGTACCCAGAACCAGCTCCTGCCCATCCAGTGCACGGAAATGCTCCCCCGTGCCGGATGTCAGGGAAAGCCTGTCACCGGTCAGGCGGGCGGCATCAAAAACATGCAGCGGCCGCCCGACATGCATCATCAGATAGTTGGTCACATCCACCAGGGCGGATTGCGGCCGCAGCCCCACGCTCTCCAGACGACGCTTCAGCCAGGCCGGGCTGGGGCCATTCTTCACGCCACGGATCAGCCGCCCCGTAACATAACGGCAGGCCGGGTGGCTGATCTCCCACTGGATCGGGCTTTCACCCTGCCCTTCCACCGTCTCCGTCAGCCACGGCTTCAGGGTGCCCAGCCCCGCAGCGGCGAGGTCACGGGCAATGCCCCGGACGCTCAGCGCATCGCCACGGTTGGGCGTGATGGCAATCTCGATGACGGGGTCATCCAGCCGGGCATGGCGGACATAATCCTCACCCAGCGGAGAACCATCAGGCAGTTCAGCAATGCCATTGGACTCCTCACCGATCCCGAGCTCCCGCAGGGAGCAGAGCATCCCGTTGCTGGCCTGTCCCCGAATCTTGCCGGGCTTGATCGTCATGTCACTGCCGGGAATGTAGGTCCCCGGCGGAGCGAAAATGACATGCAGCCCCGTGCGGGCATTCGGCGCACCACAGACGACCTGAACGTCCTCGAAGCCCTGACCGGCTGAGACACGGCAGAGCTGAAGGCGGTCTGCATCCGGATGGGGAGAAGCCTCCAGAATCTTTGCCGTACGGAACCCGGCCAGACGTTCCGTCGGGTCATCCACGCTTTCGACCTCAAGGCCGATGCGGTTCAGCGTCGTGCATATCTCGTCCAGAGAGGCGGTAAAATCGAGGTGATCCCGCAACCATGAGAGTGAAAATTTCATGTCAGAAACCCTCCGTCAGCGTTGCCGGGGACAGTGATGAAAAACCGTAATGACGCAGCCAGCGCAGGTCACTTTCATAGAAGGACCGCAGGTCCGTGATGCCATTCTTCAGCATGGCCAGACGTTCGATCCCCATGCCGAAGGCAAAGCCCTGCCACTCTGCCGGGTCCAGCCCGCAGTTGCTCAGCACCCGGGCATGGACCATGCCGGCACCCAGCACTTCCAGCCAGTCCGCCCCGGCACCGATCACGCCTGTCTCCCGGGACCAGCCGATGTCAATTTCCATGGATGGTTCGGTAAAGGGGAAGTAGGAGGCACGGAACCGGACAGGCAGGTCCGGCTGACCAAAGAAGGCCCGCAGGAATTCGGTCAGGCAGCCCTTCAGATGGCCCAGCGTGATGCCTTTCTCGATGACCAGCCCCTCGCACTGGTGGAACATGGGGGAATGGGTGGCGTCATGATCGGCCCGGTAGGTCCGGCCCGGTGCGATGATGCGGATGGGGGGCTTCTCACCCAGCATGGTGCGGACCTGCACGCCGGATGTCTGCGTCCGCAGCACCCGCAGGTCCTCGCCTTCTCCGGCTGCCGGAAGGTAGAACGTGTCCTGCTCTGTCCGGGCCGGATGATGTTCCGGCGTGTTCAGGGCGGAAAAATTGTGCCACTGGCTTTCAATGTCCGGCCCTTCCGCCACATGGAAATCCATCGCCCCGAAGATGGTCGTGATTTCCTCGATCGTCCGGCTGACGGGATGGATGAGACCGGCCGGTGCCGGGGCGGGAGGCTGGGTGATGTCCACCGTCTCCTCCGCCAGACGCTGCTGGAGGGCCAGCTCCTCGATCTCCCTGCCACGCTGCTCGATCAGGGCCGTCAGCTCGTCACGCAGGCGGTTGAGGGCCTGCCCCCGCTCTTTCCGCTCCTCGTGCGGGAACGAACCGAGCTGCCGGAGCAGGCCGGTCAGTTTGCCTGAGCGTCCCAGCGTCCCCACACGGACAGCATCCCATTCCCCATGGGTGCTGGCCTGTTTCAGGGCCGCCAGTGTCTCATCCTTCAGAGTGTCGAGGTCATTGGCCATAGCCTGTCTTCCATCATCTCATGAGCCTGTTTCAGGAACGCTTCCTGCCCCGGCCCCTGAAGGTCCGGATGTTGAAACGTTTCTGAAGCAGCCTCAAAGAAAAACGGGCTGCTCCGTTGCCAGAACAGCCCGCCAATCATCAGTCCCATTCCTCACGGTCCATCAGGAGCAGACCATGAAGCATGAGGAATCCCCTTACAGGGCTGCCTGAGCCTTGCGTACGATCTCGGCAAAGGCCGCTGCATCGTCATAGGCGATGGCAGCCAGAACCTTACGGTCGATCTCGATCCCGGCCTTGTTCAGACCGTTGATGAAACGGCTGTAGGTCAGGCCATGCTCACGCACGGCAGCGCTGATGCGCTGGATCCACAGGGAGCGGAAATCACGCTTCTTGTTGCGGCGGTCGCGATAGGCATAACGCAGTGCCTTCTCGACGCGCTCCAGAGCGATGCGATAGTTTGTAGAAGAACGCCCGCGATAGCCTTTGGCCAGATCAAGGACCTTCTTGTGACGGGCGTGGGTGGTCGTACCCCGTTTAACACGTGCCATGGTTTCTTAACTCCTTATGACAGCCCGTAGGGTGCCCACTGTTTGACGGTACGGGCATCCATGTCCGTCATTGTCTGCGGACCACGGTTGCTGCGCTTCATCTTCTGCGGACGGTTAATCAGGCCATGGCGTTTGTTGCCGGGACCACAGGTCACCTTGCCAGTCGCGGTGATCTTGAACCGCTTCTTGACCGAAGACTTCGTCTTCAATTTGGGCATTTTCATCTCCTTACAGTTCTGAAGTTCCCATTCCCCTAGTGGACAACGGAAACCGCACGGCCGGGCATGCCACATCATATGGCCCGGGCGCGTGCACGACCTGTTGGCGCTTATAGGGACAACGGGGGACGGCCTCAAGCAAAAACCGCATCAGAACGGCATGTTTTTTGAGCAGTGAGCATTAACCATTGTGAAGTAAATATCACATGGTTGTGAATATGATGATAGAGGCACTCATCCAGTCCGAATTATTACCCCCTGATGCTTGACCCATGGCCCCTTCCCTGTGCTTAAAGGCAGGAGATCATCATCCATGACGGGACATTCCTGTCAGGGCAACGCTTATCCAGGTTGAGTGATCGAGTTTAACAACACTGAGGCTTATCCATGTCCTCCACTTCCCGTACGGGGGGAATCTGGGTCTCGCTGGTTGCCATCCTCATGGCGATCGTCGGCCTGCTGCTGGTTGCCGGTGGTATCTATGCCATCAGCGAAGGCGGTCCCTTCTATTATCTCATCAGCGGGCTGGGCACGCTGCTCAGCGCGTTCTTCGTCCATAAACGGAAGCCGATCGGCCTTGCTGTCTATGCGGTCGTCCTGCTTGGCACGCTCATCTGGGCTCTCTGCCTCGTAGGCCTCAACCTCTGGAGCCTCGTGCCCCGGCTGGATGTGGTCATCGTCATCGGCATCGTCCTGCTGCTTCCTTTCATCCGCCGTCCGCTGGCCGCCAACCGGCTGGCCACCATTCCTCTGGGCATCGGCGTGGTCCTCAGTGCCCTGGCACTGGTGGTTTCCGCCTTCATGGACCCGTATGACATCGGTGGTTCCCTGCCTACAGAGCAGGTCAATGCCAGCCCGGCAAACCCGGACAACGTGCCGGATGGTGACTGGACCTCCTACGCACGCACGCAGGATGGCAATCACTGGTCCCCTCTGACACAGGTCAACAGCCAGAACGTCAACCAGCTGAAGGTTGCCTGGGTCATGCGGACCGGTGACCTGCCGGACAAGTCCCGCGACCCGGGTGAGGCCACCAACGAGGCCACGCCGCTGGAGTTCGACAACACACTCTATTTCTGCTCCCTGCATCAGAAGGTCTTTGCCGTCGATGCCGTGACCGGGAAGACGAAATGGGTGTTCGACCCCAAGCTGAACGTCAATCCTGGCTTCCAGCATCTGACATGCCGTGGCGTCAGTGCCCACACGAAGCCTGAAAATGCCGTCGACAGCAGCGGCCAGCCTGTCACCACGACAGACTGCACCAAGCGCATCATTGCCATGGTCAATGACGGCCGCATGGTCGAGATCGACGCACAGACAGGCAAGGTCTGCCAGGGCTTTGGGGACAACGGCCAGGTCGATCTGCGCTTCTCCCACCAGCCTTACACGACGGCTGGGGAGTATGCCCCGACATCACCGCCCGTCGTTACCGACAAGCTGATCATCGTCAACAGTGCAGTGAAGGACAACGGCTCCGTCCACCAGCCTTCCGGGGCAACACGGGCCTATGACGTCTACACGGGCAAGCTTGTCTGGGTATTCGACGCCGCCAATCCTGACCCGAATGAAATGCCGAGCGAAGAGCATCCGCATTTCCATCCGAACTCCCCCAACTCCTGGTCCGTCTCGTCTTACGACAAGAACCTGAACATGGTGTACATCCCCATGGGGGTTGGCACGCCTGACCAGTGGGGTGGCTACCGTGACAAGGATGCCGAACGCTATCCGCCGGGTGTCATTGCGCTGAATGCGGACACGGGCAAGCTCGTCTGGTTCTACCAGACCGTCCATCATGACCTCTGGGACATGGATGCCTCCGCACAGCCCAACCTTGTGGACATCACCCAGAAGGATGGCAGCCTGGTTCCGGCCATCTACATCCCGACCAAGAGTGGTGACATTTTTGTTCTGGACCGCCGCACCGGCAAGCCGATCGTTCCGGCACCGGAGGTTCCTGCCCCGGGTGGCGCTGCCACGGGTGACCATACAAGCCCGACCCAGCCCCATTCCGAGCTGAGCCTGCGCCCGAAAGATCCGCTGTCCGACCGTGACATCTGGGGGGCCACGATCCTTGACCAGATGGTGTGCAGCATCTACTTCCACAGCCTGCGTTACGAGGGGCCCTATACGCCGCCTTCCACGCAGGGGACGCTGGTTTTCCCTGGCGATCTGGGCATGTTCGAGTGGGGCGGCCTTGCGGTTGATCCTCGCCGCCAGGTAGCCTTCTCCAACCCCATCTCCATTCCGTTCGTCTCCACTCTGGTTCCCCGTGGCCCGGGCAACCCGCGCTGGCCCGACCCGAATGGTGACAAGGGTGGCAGCGGCGGTGAGACGGGTCTCCAGCCGAATTACGGCATCCCGTACGCCGTCAACCTGCATCCCTTCCTGGACCCGCTGTTTGCCAAGTTCGGCCTTTTCGTGCCGTGCCGCACGCCACCATGGGGGGCTGTCGCCGGGATCGACCTGCGCACCAACAAGGTTGTCTGGCAGCACCGCAATGGTACGCTGCGTGACTCCCTGCATGGCTCGTCCCTCCCGATCCAGCTGCCACCCATCAAGATCGGTGTCCCGAGCCTTGGTGGCCCGCTGGCAACGGCTGGCAATGTAGCCTTCCTGACATCATCGCAGGACTACTACATCCGGGCCTATGACCTGACGACCGGCCATATCATCTGGAAAGACCGTCTCCCTGCCGGGGCACAGTCTGCACCGATGACCTACAGCATCAACGGTCGCCAGTACATCGTGACCTACGCTGGTGGGCATGGCTCCTTCCTGAGCCGGATGGGTGATTATCTGATCGCCTATGCTCTGCCGGAACAGGCCGAGAAGAAGTGAGACCCTGACAAACAGGTTGTCACAAAACAGAAAAGGGGAGGTCCAGCCGGGCCTCCCCTTTTTTTCATCATGCGGCTGATCCCGGACCATACAGGCCAGCAGCCAATATCCTTCCCGTGCAGCACTATCAGCAACCCGGGACGATGGAGACAATTCCAGAGCCCTGTCCCCCACCCAACCTCAATTGATAATATTTGGTAATGACTGGCCGTTATTCTTTAAAAATAACATAGACTTCACTATCACCAGCCTGAATTTCCTGTATAGGATAATGCCAGCCTATTCGTTCCCTGTTCTGACAGAAGGAAAACCCCCATGATGTTCCGTCGCATGGCCACATTCGCCCTCATTGCCAGTGCCCTGACCAGCCAGGTTGCCTTTGCCGCCTCTCATGGCAAGGCTCACCACTGCCGCAATGAGAAAGGTCAGTTCACAAAGTGTGAAAAGCCGAAGGCCAAGCCCTGCCGCGACAAGAACGGCAAATTCAGCAAGTGCAACACTCAGGATGCCGCCAGCGCCAAGCCGGCCGAAAAGGCCGAAGCTACAGCTGACAGCGTGAAGGACAGCTCCAACCCGATGAAGTCCGACATGCCTGCCACCGATGCTGCGGCTCCGGCCACGCACTGAGACACGGGGACAGCCCCTGCATGAAAAGGCCCTCTGGCTTTACCGCCAGAGGGCCTTTCCTGTTCCGGCCAACGGGCTCAGACTGCGGCGGCTCTTTGCCGGATGGCTTTTGCCATGGCCTCCACGCCATTGCCCCGATTGGCTGAAAGCGCCTTCACCAATCCCAGCTCATGCAGAAAAACCGGGTCAGTCGCCAGAATCTCATCCCGTGTACGACCGGAATAGACACGCAGCAGCAACGCCACCAGCCCCTGAACGATAGCGGCGTCAGACGCACCAGCAAAAAACAGACATCCGTTTTTTTCCTCAGCTTCAAGCCAGACCTGGCTCTGGCAACCCGGCACCCGGTGCGCGTCATCCTGCCAATCCTGCGGAAAGTCCGGCAGTTTCCTCCCCATCTCGATGATGTACTGATAACGCTCCATCCAGTCATCGAACAGCGCCAGTTCATCCCCGATGGCTGTGATGGCCTGTGCTGCATCATCTTCCTGCGGCTGAACAAAACAGGCTTCCCTATCGGCCATGCCATCCCCCTTCCTTCATCAATTTATGTTCGTGCGGTCCATCATAACTGGAGGCACCAAAATGGGAACCGCTCCCCTCCGAAATGTCCTCGGCTCACTGTTTCAGCAAGGGTAACAGAAGACGCATCACCGTTCCCTCTCCGGGCCGGCTCTGCACAACAACATCCCCATGATGGGCCAGAACGAAACTGTAAATGCCAGCCAGCCCCAGCCCTGTGCCTTTCCCCGCCTGCTTGGTGGTAAAAAAAGGCTCAAAAATATGGCGCTGGACCTCTTCACTCATGCCTTCCCCTTCGTCCCGGACATCAAGGGCCAGCGCATGATCCTGCTCGCAACTGGATGGGGCAGCAGGCAGGACGTGGCGTATCCGGCTGGCAGAAAGAGTCACGGTCCCGCCATCAGGCATCGCATCCCGGGCATTCACACACAGATTGAGCAGGGCCATTTCCAGCTGTTCCGGGCAGGTCAATACAGGGGGAACAGTCCCTTCCGGGAGGTCCAGCACAAAACGGATGGCCGGGACGGCTCCATAAAAACCATGCCGGAACAGGCTGGCCCGCTCCTCCAGAAAAGCCGCGATGTCAAACGGGCGCACCGTCCCACCATTCCGCCCCGCCCGGCCAAACTGAAGCAGACGGCGGGTCAGCCCCTCCCCCCGTTCCACGGTCTCCAACGCCCGGGCCAGCCATTTCTTCTGGGTGGCACGGGCCGCTTCATCTCCCTGCAACTGCCCGGAAAGAGCCTCCAGACAATTACCCAGAATGGTGAGCAGGTTGTTGAAATCATGCGCGACACCACCGGCCAGACGACCCAGGGCTTCCAGCCGCTCACCCCGGTTCAGCCGGTCTTCCACCATCACACGCTGGGTCACGTCCCGATCCATGCTGACCTGCCAGGCCTCTTTCAGCGGGACATCCTCCGGCCATTTCAGCGCCAGGCGGACAATCTCGTGCCAGCGTCTCTGCCCATCTTCCGCCACGACCTCCAGAAGCTCCTCTGCCTGCCCGTCCTCCCAGACCTTTTCCCGCAGACGGGCAATCACAGGCTGAAGAATGGCCGTGTAATGGTCACTCTCGCACGTCCCCTGATGATGCCGGTTGCTGCGGATACAACGGCCTTGCGCATCGGAAAAAACCAGACCGAACGGCAGGCTCTCCATGAGGCCATGCAACAGGGCCTGCTCCACCTTCAGGGCCCTCTGGGCCTGCCATGTCCTGTGTGCCTCATGGACGAGGGACAACACATGGTCCGCCTCCCACGGCTTGTGCACATAGGCAACGATCCTGCCGTGATTCAGGGCTGCCACAACGGCATCCAGATCCGCATATCCTGTCAGCAGAATAGCCCGGGCGTCGGAGCAGGCACTGGCACGGCTGAGAAACTGGTCCCCTGTCATGCCCGGCATCCTCTGGTCTGAAATGATGACCGAAATCTCCGGATGGGCGGCCAGCAGGGCAAGGGCCCTGCCAGGCTCGGCCGCTGTCAGAACCGTGCAGCTTTCCTCCAGCAGATCCCCGAGTGCCACGAGAATCTCTTCCTCATCATCCACCAGAAGAACACAAGGTTGGGCCTCGATACTGTAAGGCTCGTTCATGCCGTTTTTACTTCCTCCTGTGCCCTGTGCCGTTCAGGCTCCCGCACAGCCCAGCCTTCTGCCGTCTCGTGGACAGGAAGGCGAATCACGAAATATGCACCACGCCCGCCATTGGTCTGCCCATCTTTCTGGCAGCCATCTCCAGCCTCACAGGCGTCTGTCACGTCGATGGTTCCACCATGGGCCTGCACGATGCCATGAACGATGGAAAGGCCCAACCCTGTCCCTTCCCCCTGCGCCTTCGTGGTGAAGAACGGGTCAAAAATCCAGGGGCGGATCGACTCTTTTATGCCTGGACCATTGTCACTTACCGTAATTTCATAAACATCATCGTAAAGACGGGTCGCAATCCGTATCAGCCCATCATGATGCTTCTGCCCTTCCCGCCGCATATCATTCAACGCATCGGCAGCATTGGCAATGAGATTCATGACAGCCTGATGGAACAGTGTTTCCTGGCAGACCAGCTGCCGGGGTGCCTCAAGCTGGCAGTCCACGGCAATGGACCTGCCAAGCCTATGGCGGACCAGGGCCAGCCCTGTCTCTATCGCCTCGCCCACATCCACCATGCGCCACTCTCCTTCTTCCAGACGGGAGAAACGGCGCAGACGCACGACCAGGTCCCGGATACGCCCCAGCCCTGTCTTCATCGCAGCCAGACGGTCCCTGGCCCGCCGAATGCGGGTCTGACCATCCTCATCCTGCACGACGGTATCCATCCAGTGCAGGCATCGCTCGACCGTATCGGCATGACCCAGAGTGAACGCCAGAGGATTATTGATCTCATGGGCAATGCCGGCCACCAGCTCTCCCAATGAAGCCATCTTGGCCGTCTGGACCAGTCGGGCCTGTGTCTGCACCAGCTCCTCATTCGCCTTGGCCAGCTCCTTGTTGGCTCTGGCCAGAGCCTCCGCCAGCGAGGCCTGCGCCTGTGCAGCCTCCAGCGCCAGAGCCGACTGCTGGCGTTCCATCTCCCGCTGATGAAACGCCTCATTCTCCCGCCGCCGCCGGACCATGGCCCGGATGCGCAGAGCCAGCACCATGGGCGTCATGTCACTCGGAACAAGGTCCTCCAGGCCAGCTTCCAGAAAAGCCACGCAGGATTCACCCCGGAAGCGGGCTGCCTGTATGATGCAGAGAATGCGGAACGGTGTACCCCCCTGCTCCCGCAGGGCCTGGCGGCGCTGGTCCAGCAGACGGCAGAAAGCGAGGTCTGTCTCGTTATCCTGTATGTCCTCCAGCACGATGCAGTCCGGCCCGTCCGGGCCTGTCAGCCAGCCGCCATTCAGCAGATCACTGGAGCGGGTGACAGAGGTCACCGTGTGTCCATCCCGCCAGAGAAGCTCCCCCAGCCCAGCCTCCTCCGTGCCGTCCCGGCTGTTTTCATGATCCATGATGCTGGGGTCATTCCAGAAATCCAGCAGGGTCTCATCATCAGGGGCACGGACGATGACAACCCTGGCCCGCCGCATGTGCCATTGGGGATGAAGCTGGCGCTTTTCTTCCGCCAGATGCAGGAGCGTGCGTATCCGCAGCAGCAGCAGGTCAGAATGGGCAGAGCTGGAAAGGTAGGCATCGGCCCCGCTTTCAAAGCAGTCCAGCTCAACCCGTGAGGATACATCCTCCGTCAGCATCAGCACCGGTACGCCCTGCATGGCAGGAGTCGCCTTGGCACGGCGAACGAACTGCCCGGCGCTCATGCCTTTCTGGAGAGTGCAGCAGATGACCATGTCCACCTGATTGATACGACAGCGGGCCTCCAGCACTTCCAGCATCATTTCAGCACTCTGCCGGCAGACAACATCCATCCCCTCCCTGCGCAGAAGCTCATGGACCCGACTGTGAGCAGGACCGGCTGGATCCAGAAGAAGAACATGGACATCTTTTTCATCCAGCGTGGGTAAGATTTGCATTACGCCTCTCTTGAAGCTAGGTGCAGAAGCAGGAGGACAGAACAGAGGCCCCTCCGCCCTGTTTTCCGTCTCCCTCGCCATTACTATGCCATTGCCAGCCCGGCTGTCTTGCAGGAAGGTCTGAAACATTCATGGATACATCGCCCTCTTCCTCCCATTCCTCCCCGGCACGGGGCGAACGCCTGCTCTCGGCCACGCCATCACGCCAGCAGCAGGGCGGAGCCATCATGGGGCGGGTCCTGCTCAACCTCATATGGGCCGTGGCGCATTTCGCTTTCAGCTTTCTCATTCAGCTGACAGAACTGTTTGCTCCCATCCTGCTCATCCTTGGCGTCGGCTGGTCCCTGCTGCCGCACCTTGTCACCGTTGCCACGGCCAATCTCGGGTCCCTCACGGAAGACCAGCAGACGCATGAGATCGTCAATCACATCGCCCATACCATCCCCGAACAGCTCATGGTAGCCGGTCACACCCTTACACCGCACGGGCTGATAAAGGATGGTCTGCTCCTCATGGCTCTGGCAGCAGCCTCCTCCACGGCGGCGGCCTGGCTGGCCCGGAGGCTCTGAGGCACAGCCATGCGGAGCCCTGCATGATCGCCCTGGAGACGCTTCCGCTGCCTGTCGGCACGTCTCTCGTGCCGGGTGGCGTGCAGCACCTGTCCCTGCGGCTGGAACGGGGTGGCACCCTCTGGGTGACAGGCCCTGCCGAAGCGGGCAAGACAGCCCTGCTGGATACCATCGCCCTGCGCCGCCCTGCCACGGGCGGGATGATGACCCTCCTCAACCATGCCGCAGGACCCGGTCTTTCCGCACGGGGTCGCAGGCAGCTCCAGCAGCGCATCGGGTACATCGAGGCAGCCCCCCTTTTCATGGACCGCCTGACGCTGGCGGACAATATTGCCCTGCCGCTGGAGCTGAACCACCTGCGCAGAGCAGATGTGAAACGGGAAACCGACTCCATCATCCACTGGTTCGGGCTGGGGAGCCATGCACAGCTTCTTCCTCACTCACTCAGTCAGACCATGAGAATGCGGGCCGCCTGTGCCCGGGCCCTGATCACCCAGCCTTCCATCGTCTTGGTAGATGAACCAGCCCTGACCCTCTGCCCTATCCTGCGGGATCATCTTCTTTCCACCCTGCGGGGCCTGGCCAGAAATGGCACCACAACCCTTCTAGCCATGCAGCACCAGCCAGAAGGGACAGACCCTGATGACCAGCTCCTGACCCTGCCCCGGCTCCCCCCATCACCGGAAGTCTCCATTTCTTCTGCCTCCGGGAATGATCTGGCAGCCCCGCTGATCCTGTCCCCCAGAGATGAAAGGCTGCTCCCATGACATGCCTGTCCCGTGCTACAGACCGGCCTGCCCTATGGCCCCTGCTGCTTGGCCTCTGTCTCGTCACATGGTTGGCCGGGCTGGCTCTGGCCCTGCCCCATGGTGTGGATGGAGCTGTCCAACGCTGGGAAGGACAGGTGAACAGCCAGATCGTCATCGCCCTGCCTGTGATCGGCAAGGAGGCTCCCGCCCTGGCGGACAGCCTGCCCAAAGCCCTGACCGCCACATTCCCCGAAACCCACGCCACCCTCCTGCCAGAGCAGGAGGTTTCCCGACTTCTGGCCGCATGGTCCGCCCCGTGGGAGGGGCCTCTCCCCAGGATTCTCACCCTCTCGTATCATGGGGACATGACCAGACTGGCCGCCTTTATTCACAGCACCGCCCCAGAGGCCATCATCGTTCCGCCGCCGCCCCAGCTGACAAAGCTTACCCCACTCATGACAGTCCTCCAGCAGACTGCACGCCATGTCGCCCTGATGGCTGGGCTGGCAGCAGCCCTGATCGTTCCCGCCCTGCTCTATCTGGCAGCCAGAACCGTCGCTCTGGCCAACCGGCAGCAGCAGGCCGTCCTGTGGAGACTGGGCGGAAAGCTGTCCGTCCTTCACCGTATTTTTGCCCGGCGGGTCGCCCTGATGGCCTTTCTGGGCAGCCTTGCAGGCATCGTCCTGCTCCTGCCTTCACTGGGCCTCATCACCGCTGCTCTGCACCCTCTGCTGCGCCTGCCACCCGCAGAGGGAAGCATGTCGTCCTTCATCTCTCCATCACTGCTGCCAGTCCGGCTCTGGCTGGCCTTTTCCCTGATGCCGGTCCTGATGGCACTGGCGGGCTGGGCCATGGTGCATCTGGTCTGTGCCAGACAGGAGCAACAGGCATCATGAAACGGCCGGGCCCCACTGTCTGGTCTCTCTTCTCTGGTGGGGTGACCATCGCAGGATGGCTCATGCTGGCCAGTTTCATTTATTTCTGTGCCGATGCCCTGCGCCCCTCACCGGACCTGCACAGCATCCCGGCTGACTGCGACGGCATCGTTGCGCTGACGGGCGGCAAAAACCGCATAGAAGCCGGAATTGCCCTGCTCCAGCAGAAACCGGAGCGACTGCTCCTGATCTCCGGCGTTTCCCCCCATACGGGGCTGAACCATATTCTGGCCGCCACGGGAATCGGCCCGCTGCCGCCGGATATGACGCAGCGCATCAGCCTTGGATATCGGGCCGCCACTACCATCGGCAATGCATGGGAAACCGCCCAATGGGCAAAGCAGAAAAACCTGCATCATCTTGTTCTGGTCACGGCGGGGTATCACATGCGCCGCTCCCTGCTGGAGTTCCACGATATTGCCCCGCAGCTTCAGTTCCCCCCCTACTGGGTGCAGCCTCCCGCCATGAGCACCCCCTTTCATCCACACACCATGCTGCTGATGTTCAGCCAGTACGGAAAGCTGATCGGGGCCTTCATCCGTCTCATGGTCCTCCACCAGCCGGACCATGCCCAGGAAGGATTCCGCCCTGTTCCTCCAGCTTCAGGAACACCTCCCGCCTGATTTCTGGCTCGCCCATCTTTTTCCCTTGCTCTTCGGATAGATTCTGCGCCATGCAGGGAGCATTATGATGAGTCTCGTCCGTGGCAGCCTGTTCAACCTGTATCTCCTGATTCTGACCCTCGTCATGGGGGTCTTCGCCTTTCCCATCCGCCTGCTCAACCGGCGGGATGCCGCCTTGGGCTATGCCAAGCTCTGGTCCAGGGCCGTGCTCTGGGGGCTGGAACGCCTCTGCGGCATCCGCATCGTCATCAGCGGGCAGGAGAACCTGCCTGATGGCCCTGCGCTCATTGCCTCACAGCATCAGTCTTTCTTTGATGGTTTTGTCTGGATGAATACCGTGCCGCTGCCGGCCTATGTCATCAAGAAGGAACTGACATCCATTCCGCTGGTCGGCCCCATGCTCATTCTCAGCGGCATGATTCCTGTCGATCGTTCCGGCGGATCTCAGGCCCTGCGGGGCATGATGGATGCCGTGGCAAAGGCACAGGGAGCCGGGCGACAGATCATCATCTTCCCGCAGGGCACACGCACGAAACCCGGTCAGGCTGTTCCGCTACAGAATGGCGTCATCGCTCTGGCCCGACAGGCCACCTGCCCCATCCTTCCCGTAGTGACGAATTCCGGCCTGTTCTGGCCACATTCCCCGTGGCGGAAATACCCCGGCACGCTCCGGGTTGCCATCGGGAAGCCTCTCGCCGCCAGCCTGAAAGGACGTGACCTCATACCGGCCATCAGCGGCGCCTGGGAGGCACTCTGCAAGGAACATGACCTGCCCCATGAAGCTGTGGAAAACTCTGTGGATGTGAAGAAGGATAACCAGTAATTCCTGTCCCGCACGGAATGGACGCAGGTATAGACCATGAAAGTGCTGCCCTGTGGGTATCTGCCTAACCATCTGTAATACAACACATTTCATGAGGCCTGCAGAAGGCCTCCCTTTTTGCCCCGTATCAACATTCTGGTGTGATTACTCTACAAAAGGTGAAGAACCTTCTGGGGACAAAGTAACAGGCCCGTCGTTCTATCCTTCTTCCACAGCGGAGGACAAATCTTGAGCCTGTTCCGCCGCCATTTCATCCTGATCACCTCCTGTCTGTTCCTCGCTCTTCTGGCAGGCAGCTGGGGGTTGTACCTTCGGACGCAGGCCCTGCTTTCCAACCAGCTGGCCCATCTGGCCGTCCAGTCCCTGCCTTCGGACGGTCCCACCCCAACCCTGACCATACAGAAAACCTCTGCCAGAGGATGGCCTTTCGGGGCCTGGCGTCGGCTTTACGGCGTGTCCTTTCACACCCATCTCAACGGGGCCGATATTGTCGGGGCCACCCCCATGCTCCGCCTGGGTGGGAACTGGCTGGACTGGGCACATTCCCTGACCACACGGACCGAACTTCCACTACAGCTGCCGGACAGCACCATCCTCCGCATGGTCCGCAACGGCGAAAGCCTGACCCTGCGCCTGCGCAAGGCAAAACTGCGCATCAGCAAGGAAAGTCTTCCCTGTCCACCAGATGCCAGATGCCATGACCACGGCACGCTGCCCCTGTACTGGGCACATTTCCGCATTGCTGAACTGGAACTGGCCTCCTCCCGCCTGCCACACAGCCTCATGCTGAATCATCCTGCCGGGACCATCCGTTTTGCACCGCAGTCCCTGTCGCAACCTGACCCTGCCCTGCAGAACAGGCCGCTGCTTTCCGCTGCCATCACGGCCAGGGAGCTGACCTATCCCTCCTCATTTCTACAGAATTTTCGGGTGGAACAGGTTCATGCTGCTTTTGCCCTGCTACCCGGCACCAGCACGACACCCCTCAGATTGCCGCCAGAAACCGATCATGCCACATCCTCCTGGCCTGACATCCCATTACAGCTCAGGCTTCATGAGCTCAGTGCCACCATCCATCCGGTGGCTCCGGGAAAACAGGACACGCCACCGCCGCATCTCTCCCTTGGTGGCAAACTTTATGTCCCGGCCTTTTCTGGCATTCTGTCCGTCAGTCTGACCAACTGGCAGGAGCCCCTGCATGATCTGCTTCAGAGTTCATGGATCCAGCGCAACGTACCCATCGCCATGCAGGGGCTCCTGAACGACATGATGACCAGCCCCCGGATGCTGTCCCTCTCCTCCCATCCCCTGACGGTCAGCATCCCTCTTGACCACGGCGTTCCCCCGGGGCTTTCATCCGACCATTTACAGACCCTGTACAGCCATTTCCGCCAGCTTGCTCCTCATCCTCAATGACCTTCCAGAGCCTTTGCCCGACAGACCTGATTACCGTTCTCATGACATTGGGCGATGATGCACCCCACGTCGCCCTGCTGCGCCACGACCGGGACACTCCCCCCCTGGAGGAAAGCCATCATTCCCTGCAGAAACGCCTCTGCCATTGGGCGGAAACCCTGACACACTGCCCCATCGGTTACATGGAGCAGCTCTATACATTCAGCTCCTTTCCCATACGGGAACAGACGCCCCATATTCACATCACCTATCTGGCCCTGAGCCACAGCCATCCACGGGGCTGTCACGGTTCGCTTTACCAGCGTTTCCCTTGGGAAGACCGCCGGGACGAAAGTGGCAACAAGCAGCTGGCCGAGTTCATCACAGCCATCAGGCAATGGGCCGACGACAATGAGGAACGCCAGAGCCGCATCGCTCCAGCCTTTGGGCTGGATGGCCTGCCGTGGGACGATACCCGTGTTCTGGAGCGTTACGAACTGCTGTGGGAATCTGGGCTGGTGCCACGCAGCCCGCCCAAACAGAAAAACACGGACCGGGATGACCGTCGCCTTCTGGCCACGGCCCTGTCCCGGCTACGTGCCCGCACCCGCTACAGTCCAGCCGTTTTTGAGCTGCTTCCTTCGTCTTTCACTCTTCTGCAGCTGCAACAGGCGATGGAAACGGTATCTGGCCGCCTCATGCACAAGCCCAACTTCCGCCGCCTTGTCCTGCATCAGCAGCTTGTGGAAGAAACTGGCACCTACGACCGCCCAACCGTAGGACGCCCCGCCCAGCTATACCGCTTCCGGCCAGCTGCCATGGCTTCCTGCTATCTGGGAGCGGCATTCTTACCGCTTGAGGTGCCGACTCTTTAAGCGATTTTTATCACGTATGATGAAACCTCATTGAAACAGGCCCATCTTTAGAGAAAGACATCACAAAACTATCCCAATTTCCCTGTCCTGCTTCTTCCATAAGTTTGTGAAGTGCTGGTACACCCACCGACACTTCCCCCAAGGCATATTCACTCAGGGGGCGCAGACTGGCTTTCACTACTCTCATCATGCGAACGCCCTCCACCAAGAAGACCCGCAGAGTTCGCCGCCATCCCCTTGGCAAGGCCGACGAGCTTCTGCGACATCGATCCGGTAACCAAGCCGCCGCCTGCATGGCCGTGCTACGATAATCCGATATGTTCGCCCGTTGCATCTGCCCGAAAGCAGACAGGCTGCCATGAATGAGCCGAAGCCACTACCGTATTCCAAAGCCAGAAAGAGACAAAGGCTGAGCCTGCGATGATGCCCCCGCCACCATTACCCATCCGGTTCCCGGAGAAGGGCTGACCTTTCCGCCCACATATCTGGCTCCATTCCGGGTATCTCCGGTAACCGTACCCCCCAACCAGAAAACGCCACCTTCCCCTGATTGTGGAGAGCCTCTGCCCAGTCACTCCCATCCAGAATACGCTCCCGAAAGAACGGTACGATCTTTCCTCCTGACACACCCGGAGCAGAAACCCCTTGGCATGGTCTCCAGCAGGGCCTATATTATGCTCATAGTGAGTATAACCTTGGTAAGGACCTCTCCATGATGCAGGGCATTGCCCCTTCTCCGTCCCGCGCTGCGCTGTACAGCCCCGTGGCCTCCCTCATGGCCCGGCAGGACTGGGACCGGCTTTTTGCAGATGACATCGAGGCCATTCTCGAGCTGAAGCGCAAGCATAATGCCGTCATCCTCGCCCATAATTATCAGACGCCAGAAATCTTCCACTGCGTGTCCGACATCCGGGGGGACAGTCTGGCTCTGGCCCGTGAGGCCCAGAATCTGGAACAGGATGTCATCATCATGGCGGGCGTCCATTTCATGGCCGAAACGGTCAAGCTGCTGAACCCCACGAAGACCGTCCTCATCCCGGACGAACTGGCAGGCTGCTCCCTGGCCGAAGGTATCACGGCGGAAAATGTCCGCACCCTGCGGGAACGCCACCCCGGCGTGCCGGTCGTTACCTATGTGAACAGTTCCGCTGCCGTAAAGGCCGAGACAGACGTCTGCTGCACGTCCGGCAATGCACGCCGTGTCGTGGAAAGCCTTGGCGTACCGGAAGTCATCATGATCCCCGATGAATTCCTTGCCCGGAACATCGAGCGGGAAACCGGCATCAAGATGCACACATGGTCAGCCCGCTGCGAAGTCCATGAACGGTTCACCCCGCAGGAAATCCGCCAGTACCGGCGGATGCATGGCCCGCTCCATATCATTGCACACCCGGAATGTTCACCCGATGTCGTGGCAGAAGCCGACCATGCCGGGTCCACGGCCAGCATGATGGACTACATCGCCCAGCATAAACCTGAAAAGGTCATGCTCATCACCGAATGTTCCATGAGCGACAACCTCGCCGCCATGCACCCGCAGACCGACTTCATCCGTCCCTGCAATCTCTGCCCGCACATGAAGCGCATCACCCTGAAGAACATCCGTCAGGCTCTGGAAACCATGAGCACCGAAGTCACCATCCCGGCTGACCTTCAGGAACCGGCCCGCCGCTCCGTCGAGCGGATGCTGGCCATCAAGTGAAGGACCGTCCCATGCAGGGACATGCCCTTTCCCGCCACGCAGGCTGGCCAGTCATCATCGGGGCCGGGCTGGCTGGCCTCATGGCGGCTCTGGAAATGGACGGCCCCTGCGTGCTGCTTGCTCCCTCCTTCACAGGGGAAGGAACATCCAGCACCCTGGCCCAGGGCGGCATGGCAGCGGCGGTCGGTCCCGGTGACAGTCCGGCCAGCCACGCCGAGGATACGCTCAGGGCCGGTGCCGGTCTGTGTGATCCGGCCATCGTGCAGCGCATCACCGAGGCAGGACCGGGTGCCGTGGAAACGCTCCTGCGGCTTGGCGTGCCCCTGGCCCATGATGGAAAGGGGCAGCTTTCCCTCCATCTGGAAGCTGCCCACAGCCATGAGCGGATTGTCTTTGCCGGTGGCGACCGGAGCGGGCAGGTCATCCTTCAGCATGTTCTCCAGCAGGCCCGGGAAAAGGACACCATCCACTGGCTACAGGCCACGCTGGAAGGGTTCCACGCCCCTGATGGGACAGTGCAGGGTGTATGGACATCCGCCGGGTTCATCCCCACACGGCACTGCATTCTGGCCAGCGGCGGCTGCGGCGGGCTGTATCAGCACACGACCAGCCCGCTCTCCAACCGGGGTACGACACTGGCTCTGGCCGCACGAGCAGGAGCCACTCTGCGGGACATGGAATTCACACAGTTTCACCCTACGGCCCTCGTCTCACCGGGCCAGACAGGCCGCCTCTCCCTCATCAGTGAGGCCGTGCGGGGAGCCGGAGCCGTACTGCGTCTGGATGACGGCCACCGTTTTACGGAAGAACTCGCCCCCCGTGATGTCGTCAGCCGGGCCATCGCTGCCCAGCTGCGGGAAGGACGCACCGTTTTTCTGGATGGACGCTCCCTGCCGGGTGCCCCCTTCAGCGCACGTTTCCCCGGCATCACACAGGCCTGCCGAAAAGCCGGTCTTGATCCGGACACCCAGCTTCTCCCCGTCCAGCCCGCCATGCACTACCACATGGGCGGCCTGAAGGTGGACCAGACAGGCCGCACGACCCTAAAGGGATTGTGGGCCTGCGGAGAGGTCGCCTGTACCGGCCTTCATGGTGCCAACAGGCTGGCCAGCAACTCCCTGCTGGAGGCTCTGGTCTGCGGGCAATGGGCAGG
The DNA here is from genome assembly GCF_009725805.1 of Bombella sp. ESL0380. Classification (NCBI taxonomy): domain Bacteria; kingdom Pseudomonadati; phylum Pseudomonadota; class Alphaproteobacteria; order Acetobacterales; family Acetobacteraceae; genus Bombella; species Bombella sp. ESL0380. Next base: position 47,198 of record NZ_WNIH01000005.1, read on the forward strand.
GCGGGACGTCAACACCAGCCGGAACGACGGAACAGCTCCCCCTCCTGCCACGGTACCGGCACGCCCCACCTTCACGACGGACTGGCCTTTCCGGGCTGAAATGCAGCAGCATCTCGGCATTCTCCGCACCCGCACAGGACTGGAAAATTTTCTGGAACGCACCCTGCCACTGGCCCGCCAGAATCTCTGCGCCCTGACCGCCTCCTTCATCGGCTGGGCCGCCCTGAACCGCCCGGAACAGAGAGGGGCACACTGGCGGGAAGACACGCCCGGTCTTCAGCCGCCCCGTCACATCGACATGCAGCTGACCGACCTGCCCCTGTAACCTCCTTCCATCCAGCACCAGGAGACCCATCATCATGGCCCTTGAGACGCTTTTCCTGCCCGACCTGCTCTGGGAACCGGTCATCAGCAACGCCCTGCGGGAAGATTTCGGCACAGGTGGCGACGTCACCACGCAGGCTCTCATGCAGGGCCAGCCCACACTTCGGGCCTCCTTCGTCGCCCGGCAGGATGGACGGCTGGCCGGACTTCCCGGTGCCCGTCTGGCCTTCACGCTTCTGGATGGCCGGACCCGTTTCACACCCTTCAGACAGGAGGGCGACCGCATCACCCGTGGCGACGTTCTGGCCGAGGTGGAAGGCCCGGCCAGCGCCGTGCTGGGCGGGGAACGTGTGGCCCTCAACCTGCTGTCCCATCTCAGCGGAATCGCCACCACCACGGGCCAGATCGTGGGTGCCGTGGAAGGTACGGGGGTCAGCATCTGCTGCACCCGCAAGACGCTCCCCGGCCTGCGTGCCCTACAGAAATATGCCGTCCGGGCTGGTGGTGGCAGCAATCACCGCCACAGGCTGGATGATGCCATCATGCTCAAGGACAATCATCTGGCTCTTTTCGGCAGCAACATCCCCGCCGCACTGGCCGCTGCCCGCCAGCGGGCCGGACACCTCATGAAGATCGAGCTGGAAGTGGACTCCCTCGCCCAACTTGCCGAGGCGCTGGACTGCCCCGACGGGCCGGATGCCTACCTGCTGGACAACATGACCCCCGCCATGCTGCGTGAGGCCGTGAACATGATCGAAGGCCGGGCCATTGCCGAGGCCTCCGGCGGCATCACGCCCGACACGGCCCGCAGCATTGCCGAAAGTGGCGTGGACATCCTCTCCCTCGGCTGGCTGACCCACAGCGTGAAAGCACTGGATATCGGGCTGGACATCCGCACGGCCTGACAACTCAGAACTGGTCTTTCTGCTTCCGCAGGCGGGCCAGTTCTTCCGGCGTCCGGGCCATGAGGAACGGGTTGGTCTGCCGCTCCACGCCCAGCGGAACAGGCACCGAGGGCCGCCCTTCCGCCCGGAGCTGCGCCACTTCTGCCCTGCGGGCCTCCAGCGCAGGGGTGCTTCTGCCCAGTGAGGCAATGAATTTCAGGTTCCCCTGCGTGTATTCATGGCCGGGGCAGAGAAATGTCCCGTCCGGCAGATCATCAAACTGGCGGAAGCTGGCAAAAAGCTGTTCCGCAGTCCCTTCGAACAGGCGGCCACTCCCACCACTGAACAGCGTATCCCCACTGAAGAGGGCCGGGGTTCCACCCTCCAGCGCATAGCAGAGGTGATCCAGCGTGTGACCCGGTGTGGCCATGACACGGAATGTCAGCCCGGCCACCTTCACCTCATCACCGTCCTTCAGCGGGTGATCGACACCTGCCACATCCGCTGGACCATAAACCGGCACGTCGTGGCGCCGTGCCAGTTCTGCCGCCCCACCGACATGATCGCCATGATGATGGGTCAGCAGGATGGCAGCCGGAGCCTCTTCCCCCAGCACCGCCTCTGCTGGCCCGGCTTCACCGGGATCGATCACCACCCAGGGGTGCCCCTCCTTACGGACGAACCAGATGTAATTATCCTGAAAGGCGGGAACCGGCCTTATCTCCACATTCATGAAACCTCTCTCCAGACGAGGTTATCCCGCAGGAAACAGCGGGATAACGGAAGCCATGCCTCCAAGATGGCCCCTGCCACCTTTCCCTGCAAGCACACACCCAGCCCTGACCACGCCCTCCCCATCCCCGTCACGAAATACTTGACCCATCCAGCAGGTGACGTATGAGTAATCTCATGTCACTGATCAAATCTCTCAAACTCGTCCTTGCTCCGCCGCACCGTGCGGCAACACCCTTTCTGGGCATCGGCCTTCTGGCTGGTGTGTTCGGGCGGGCCACGCCATGGCGGCTGACACGGGCCCTGGGGACAGCAGGCTTTGCGTTCACAGGCTTCTGCCTCTATTTCTTCCGCAACCCACGGCGGACGTCTCCACAGGGTGAAGGGCTCGTCCTCGCCAGTGCGGATGGACGTGTGACAGGTGTTTCCATGGTCCCGCCGCCGGCTGCCCTGGAGATGGGCAGTGAGCCGGTCTGGCGTGTTTCGACCTTCCTCTCCGTACTGGATGTGCATGTAAACCGTATGCCCGTCAGTGGGACAGTCACGAAAATTGCCTATCATGCAGGCAAATTCCTCAATGCCAGCCTGGACAAGGCCTCCGAACATAATGAACGCAACGAACTGCGCGTAACTCTCCGGGATGGCCGCCAGGTGGCCGTCGTGCAGATCGCCGGGCTGGTCGCCCGCCGTATTCTCTGTGATGTGAAAGAAGGCGAACAGGTGCAGGCCGGGGAGCTGTTTGGCCTCATCCGCTTTGGCTCCCGCACGGACATCTACCTGCCACCGGGTATCACCCCCGATGTCCTGGAGGGACAGACGATGATCGGAGGCGAGACGGTCATAGCGAAGCTCTGAGGGCCAGACATATGCAGAAGCCATCTTCCGACACGGCCATGGTGCATAGATACCGGCGCAAGCGGCGCCGGGTCCGTGGGCTTTCCTTCAACCGGCTTGTCCCCAACATCCTGACGATGCTGGGCCTCTGTGCGGGGCTGAGCGCCATCAAATTTTCCATGACAGGCCATTTTACCCATGCAGCCGGGGCCCTGCTCATCGCTGCCTGCATGGATGGGCTGGACGGACGCATCGCCCGCCTGCTGAAGGGGACATCCCGTTTCGGAGCTGAATTTGACAGCCTGTCGGACTTTGTCTGCTTCGGCGTCGTGCCGCCCTTCATCCTCATGCTCTGGGCTCTGCCTGCCACGCAGCGGCTGGCCTTCATCCCGTTCATTCTTTTCACGGTCTGCATGGCCCTGCGGCTGGCCCGCTTCAACTCCGCACTGGACGACGATACGGCACCGGAATATGCCGCCAATTTCTTCTCCGGCGTGCCCGCACCGGCAGGGGCAGGGCTTGCGCTGTTCCCGGTCTTTCTGGGGCTGGAGGCCAAGCGTAACAACCTGACAGGCATCGAGCATTTCGCCCACTCCCCATGGCTGGCCGCTGGCTGCCTGATCGTCACCGCCCTGCTGCTGGTCTCCACCCTGCCGATCTGGTCCTTCAAGAACTTCAAGGTACCATCACGCTATATTCTGCCCATGCTGGTCGGTGTCGGTGCCTATGCCGCCATTCTGGTAACAGAACCATGGGGCGCTCTGGCCGCAGCTGGTGTCCTCTATCTCGTCATGATCCCACTCTCCCGCCGGTCTTACTGGCGGCTGCGGCGTGAGGCAGAAGATGCATGGGAGCCCGTGGGAGATGAACCACCCTCTGCCAGCTCTACCAACGCCTGAAGAATGGATGCGGGCGACGGCGGGCAGCCAGGGATGGACCCATAGACCCGGCTGAGCGCATGGAGGCCACCCAGCGTGGCGTATGTGTTCTTCCACAATCCACCATCATGGGCGCAGTCTCCCACAGCCACGAGGCTGCGTCCTGCGGGCATGGCCTCCCACGCACTGGCCAGATCGCCTGCGCAGGAGCGTGTCACAGAGCCGGTGACAAGGAGCCAGTCCGCATCCTCCGGATGCTGGACCCTCTGAAACCCGCTCCCTTCCAACGGGTAGGCGCTGCTTCCCAGAGACACCAGTTCCATCGCACAGCCTTCGCAGCTTCCCGCCTCAAGCGTGAACAGCCTGATGCGCCGCCCCTGCCGCCTCACGGGGCGGGGGCGCCATTTCTGTACATCCAGAAAAGCAAGAATCATGGTCAGGGGAGCTGACTGCATGGCAGATGTGATCCTCACAATGGGAACAAAACAGCAGAACCTGTAACAGAAGGTTCATGCCGGGCACTATATAGTGTCCCGGCCCAGAGTGAAGTACCCTCCCCCGCCATGCACCCACCATCCTCCTCACCGCACCCCCATCCCCGCAGAGCACTGCTCATCATCAACCCGACAGCGGGGCATCACTCTCCCCGGCGGCAGGCTGCCTTCGTGAAGCATCTGGAACAGGCCGGGCTGGACGTGCGTGTCATGGAAACCCGCTACCGGGGCCATGCTGCGGAGATCGTGAAAATCCACCTGCCAGAAGCGGACCTCATCATTGCCGGTGGAGGGGATGGAACGATTGCCGAAATTGCCCACGCCATGCTGGGCCAGTCTTGCCCTCTGGCCCTCTGGCCTGTCGGCTCTGCCAATGTGCTGGCACTGGAGCTGGGCGTCCCCTTCCATGACGCCCGCAACGCCACCCTGATCGCCAGCGGGCAGACCCGCACGCTCTGGCCGGGCTGGCTCACCACAGAAGGACAGGCCAGCCCAACCCTGTTCCTCCAGATGGTCGGGGTCGGTCCTGATGGCTGGGTGGTGCAGCAGCTCTCCACGGCCCTCAAGAAACGGATCGGCCGGGCCGCCTATGCCGTCACTGCCCTGCGCCTGCTGTCCACCTATCCCTTCCCCGCATTCGAGACAGACGTGGATGGCCGATGCTACCAGTCCCGCCTCACCATCATCTCCAAAGGGCGGCTTTATGGCGGTCCGTTCCGGCTGTTCCACCACAACCACCATGAAGAGGCCGCCTTCTCCGTCTTCATGCTGCACCGGCTGCACCCGCTCTGCCTGCTGAAGCAGGCATGGGCTTTCCTCTGCCGGAACGACTGCACCACCCCGGCCTTTTCCTTCATCCGGGGGCGGACCATCACCTGCCCCGGCAGCCAGCCCGTTCCTGCCCAGAGTGATGGGGACTTCAGAGGAACAACGCCGCTCCACATCACCAGCGCACCAGCTCCCCTGACGGTCATCTGCCCGGCTAAAAATCAGCCCCCATCTGGAGAAAGAAACTTCTTCCGGCAATGTAGCCTGAATATTGGGAAAAGGCGGTATTGAAGGCCCCATCCGGCACGAAGGGCGGCCGACGGTTGAACAGGTTGCTGATGCCTCCCATCAGCTGGAACTGGTGCCACGTCCCTGACACCGTCACGTCATGCAGGATCGTTCCTCCCACGTGGGTCCGCCCGGATGTGGCCGGGTCAAGATCACGGTGCCCGTCATTCATCCTCATCCCGCTGATGATGCGTGTCATCCAGATGAGGCTGACATGGTCATGCCGCCATGTCGTGCTGATGTAATGCTGCTCCCGTGGTCGGCCACTGCCATTCAGATAGAGCAGACGACCTGTATAGTCCTGCCAGCTCCCGTTACGGGTCAGCTTCTGCCTGTAATTCAGAAGATACTGGGTGTTTTCATGAAGGCTCAGCTGGTCCCTGTCGCCCAGGGGCAGGCTGTAATGCAGGCTGAAATCCAGACCATCCGTCTTCAGGGCACCGACATTCTGCGGCAGGGCCTTGATGGCCGTGATCTGCCCGCTGCTGGAACGGGGCAGGATGGCACTACAGAAATCCGGCTCGCTGCCCGTGTAACATCCATCCAGAAGCGTCTGCGTGCTGAGGGTCGAGATCATGTCCCGCAGGCTGTAATGCCAGTAATCGACAGAGAGCCGCAACGCCCTGAGAGAGTGGGGCGTGATGTCCATGCCGACCGTTGCCGTACGCCCATATTCCGGCCCCAGCCGAGGATTGCCACCGGAGAGGGTCGGCAGCTGCCCGACCAGTGAAGAGGTGAAGCTGGCCGGGTTGATTCCTTCCTTCTGGCACCGTGCCTGCACCGCTCCCGCACGGCTGCCATAGCTTCCCACATGGGCGCAGGGATCGGATGCAGAAGCATAGCTCAATGTCTGGCCGCCATAGACATCATACAGCCCCGGCTGCCGGAACGAGGTGCCCAGCGTCCCCCGGAAGGCCACGTCCTGAACCGGTGCCCAGTGCAGGCCGGTCTTCCAGTTCAGCGGTGTTCCGTAATGACTGTATGAAGAGACACGGCCCTGAAGGTCAACCGTCAGGTCCCGGGCCAGTGGCGCACGCCGCAGCAGGGGAAGCTGGATTTCTCCATAACCCTCCGAAACGGTGAACCCACCGCCCGTATAGGCCCCCGCCGCCCCTGTGGACGCCCCCTGCGCCACGAGGGCATCAGGGTGATAGCTCAGCTGCTCCCCCCTATGTTCCATGCCTGCCGCCACCCCGACCGGCCCGCCATACATCCACGGCAGGGCAAAGAGATGCGGGTTCCGCAGGCGCAGCATCGTGTCCCGCAGCTGATAGGTGGCCCGGTCCTTCTGGGTGAACCGGACATGATCCTTCGCCTGCTGGCTGTAAGGCGCAAAAGGATTCTGCAACACGCAGCCCTGCGCCGCCTGGCATATGCCCGGGTCATAGACCACGGGACTGCGGGAATCCGTCACATCCAGCTGTCTCGTCCCTGTCGTTTCCAGCAGGTTGCGGTAATTGATCATGTCCTGCGTGTGAGAGGACAGATGGCTGCGCCCGTAGGTATAGGAGAGGTCATAATCCCACCCGGCTCCCAGCTGTCCTTTCAGGCCGGGCAGGAAGGTCCATGTATCAGTGTTGATGTGATTGCGCCGTGGCCCGACATCTTCCATCCGCTTGATGATGGACGCATCCCGCCCCCACGGATTGTACGGACTGGCCGCCGGCAGCAGCCATGAAGACGGCAGTGTGGATGGCGGGACACTCCCCTGCACCGGCGCTGGCGACTGGGTCCGTTCCACGAGCGTATGGCTGTATCGCATGGTGCCATAGAGCGTCACGAACCGGGAAAACCGCTCATGGGCATCAAGAGAGGCCGTGCCGTCATCATGGCGGTTCATGATCGTGGAATAGCGGGCAAAATTGTACAGATCGTCCCTGGTGAAGCGGCGGAAGCCGCCCTGCCCGTCCGGCACCATCTTCTGCCCCGTCTGCGGATTGATGAGCACGCCGGAAGGAATGATGGACGACCCGTAACTGGGGCTGCCCGTGGCCGGATTGTCATTCTGTGGCAGGGCTGACCAGCTGCGGTCCCGGTTATAGATGGGGCCGGTCGTGCTGTAGCTGCCCGCCAGCGTGACGTTGCCCCGCCCCTCATCAAAATTCATGCCGTGATAGGCGGAGACCTCGCCACCCCGGGCATCCCCGGCCTGCGCAATGCTCCCCCGCATGGTGATGTTGCTGCCCGTGAGGTCGTGCCGCAGATGGATGTTGATGACCCCCGCCACGGCATCCGCCCCATACAGGCCGGACCCGCCATCCTTGAGAATTTCCACCTTCTCGATCTGCTGCAACGGGATGGTGTTGAGGTCTACACATTCGGACCCGGCATTGAGGGTCGCCCTGTGCCCGTCAATCAGCACAAGCACCCGCCCTTGCCCCAGATTCCGAAGGTCCGTGCAGGATGCCCCCTTGCCCCCGTTGGTCAGGCTGTTCGGCGAACCGGATGAGCCGATGGAAGGCATCCTTTGCAGATAGTCCCCCAGAGACGTCACGGCACTGCGCTGTATCTCCTTCCCCGTGATGGTCTGCACGGGATTGGGGGATGTCTTCCGCCCACCCTGAAGGTAAGACCCTGTGACCGTCAACTGCTCGACAGGCTGGAAACGGGCCTGTGCTGCCTGATGTGCTGGTCCGTTGCCCCTGTTTCGAGAATGTTCTGATGCTGAGGGAGTTTTCACCGTCCCGGCCGTCTCAGGCTCCGCCACTGGCGGTTGGGCCTGCGCGGGCAGCACCGTCAGGACCGGGCAGACCAGCCCTCCACCCAGCATGAGGGCAACGCCCTGTCTGATAAACCGCACAGCCCCTCACACAGCGCATGATGAATCTTAAATCATATTTTATATGTTATAATATAACACCCTGACGGATACCAGAGCTTTTCAGGCAGGCCACCTCACAAGGCAACTCCGGCGGGCGACAGGCCCAGAGATACCAGCGCAAGCCCCAGCTGTTCCGGCTCATGCCCTTCCAGCACGGAACCCAGCACGGCCAGAAGAGGCACAAGCGGATCCCGTATCTGCACACTGGCCAACCGTCCCTCCTTCAGCACGACATGGTACCAGACATCTCCTCGGGCTCCCTCGGCCACGCCCAACCCTTCATCAGTACGGGGCATGGCCTGGCGCTCACTCTCCGCACCATAATCGGCGACAATACACTCCAGGATTTTCAGGGCTTCCTGACTTTCTGCCAGACGCTGCCGACTGCGTGCCCAGGCATCCCCTTCATGACGCCCAGCCCCACCCATCGCCCGCGTGCGGACACCCTCATCCATGTAACGCATGTCCAGATACCGCCCACTGGCCCGGCCAATCACCCCACCCAGCGCATAATCCCACGCCAGTTCTGTCGGCACGGTGGCTATGGTCTTCAACCGTCCATCCGACAAACGGGCCAGCTGTCTGATCTGCTCCAGCCGTGGGGCCATCCCCTGCACCACGGCCTGAACAAACGGAATCATCGCATCAACGCCACTGCTTCCCTCCAGCCTGATGCTGTCTGTCAGACGGCGGGACAGACCATGCGCCGTACAGAGACCCGCAAGATGCTCCCGGGCATGGTCGCACAGGCTCGCCATCAGGCCAGCACCAGCCTGATGGGCCGTCTGCGCCAGATCAAACAGATGCAGCCCCAGCCGCTCCACCTCCAGCAAAATGAGCCGTCTGTCCCGCTCCCGTGGGTCTATCTGGCGATTTTCTGCCTGCTCCAGCGCCCGGACGAACGCCAGAGGATGGGCCACAAACCCACCTGCCGAAATCCGGGCCACCAGCGGCATGGCCTCCTGCGGTGTCAACCCGACCAGACGGGACAGGACACCACGATGGCCAGCCGCAATCTGCACCTCCACCTGCTGCATCACACCGTCGGCCAGCACATAATCCACACCCAGCAGGCCCGGTATGGCCGTACGGAAGGGCGCAATCCTGCATCGTGGCAAAGGCTGCCCCGTCCCCTCGCTGACAGGCAGGGGACGGGCAGACAATGGCGCCGCAAGGGACCAGCTGCCATCATCCAAAGCCGGACTGTCATCCAACGCAGACCAGGCCTCCACACCCCAGAGGTCCCTGGCCATACGCTCCCCCCACTGGGCCGCCGGGAAATACTGCGAGGCTGCCTGATAACGCCCCTGCACCACCGCTGTACTGAGCAGCAAAGGCTGCTCACCCTGTAACAGGAACAGGGCCGTGGCCCATTCCTCATCCGCCCAGAAACCCAGCAGGGACATCAGCCGGACATTCTGCTGCAACAGATGCAGCCAGCCCTCCGCCGTCACACGGTAATGAAACAGCCCGACACGCTCCCCTTCGGGCAGGACGACTGATCCTTCCGTCATGTTCAATGTCCTTTCAGGTCAGGCAAGGGAGGAACCAGCATGCCTCCCCAGACCAGCAGCGCAACGGCCAGCAGGGCCAGAAGAACCAGCAGCAGAAGGAGCTCCCGCATCACCCAGCCACCACGCTGCCAAACGGCCAGAACACCCTGCGGCATGGTTTCCAGCTCCAGATGCCGGAATCCCAGCATCACACAGGCCAGCAGCCCAAGCAGGGCCGGCCAGCCCAGCAGCGGCGCCATGACAGCCAGTACGATCATGATGACGGGCAGGACCATCTGCACCGGCAGGGCAGCCACACCTCCCAGAAGCAGGCCATCACATCCCAGCCGCAAGGCCGTGGCGAGCAGGGCGCCCCCATAAAGCAGGAGAAGGCATGGCATCTGCCCTGTTCCCGCAGCCAGCACGCCCAAACCCGTCATCCATGAAAGAAGTGGAAAACTGCCCTGTCGCCCCAGAAACGTGCCTGCCAGAGCCAGCAGTCCAGCCACCACCATGAGGTGCCGCATGAAAGGGGTCACGGCCAGCAGCGCCATAAGAAACAGCGGAACAAAACGCAGCCCCGCATCCAGCAGGACCAGCTCTGCCCGGCTGGACACGGCACTCCCCAGCCCCGCCATCATGCACAACCCTGTCAGCGCCAGAACCTGCCCAACCTGGGCTGCACTCTCGCTGCTGGAAAACACACCCCCTCCCTGCATCACTGCAAAGCCAAGCCCCGCCAGTATCAGGCCACTCAGCCGCAGACGGACCACCTCCCAGGCAGGCATGGCCCGCCGGGTTGCCCGGCCATCCCACCAGGCCAGCAGGACAGTCCCGGCACCATCAAAAAACAGGGCTGCCAGAGGGGGGCGCAGCAGAAGCCCCATAAACACACAACCTGTTACCAGAAAGGGCAGATAGACGCTCATCCCTTCCCTGAAGGACGCCGTCCCCGTGATCGGTTCAGTTCTGCCCCGCAGAACAAAGAGCAGCGCCGGTACACAGGCCTCCATGGCCAGACAGACCTCCTGTCCCCACGTCATGCCGGACGAACAGCCCAACAGGGCCAGGCCACTGAGACCCAGCCCCAGCCGTGCCATGAAGCTGGCCTGATCGGGCCGGCGTGAAGCCCACAGGACCCAGACCACCAGAAACGGCCAGCACATCAACCCGAACAGCACAGGAGACGCAAACAGTCCGGAAGAGAAAGACGCGGCAGCCAGCATCATCACCCTTCCTCCACCCGCAGCCAGGCCAGCCGGGGCAGAAGCACAAGTGCCAGGAACACCATGACCGCCCAGAGTGCCACAGCCGTCACGAACAGCCCCCATGAAGGCAGGATGGCCGCCATCACCATGAGGCCATCCACAGCCATGATCAGCCCGCAGAACTGGGCCAGAGCCACACCACAGGCTGCTGCACACAAACCGGCCAGCACCAGACCGATGCCAAAAGTCGGCACCAGTCCGAGACCTGCCCCAAAGAAAGCCAGAACAACCTGAAGGAGCAATGTCATCACGACAGGCAGCAAACCCCGCCCACTGGCAAGGAGACGCCCTTGCTGGCCAACAGCAAAATGCCGCACGAGCCCCCACAGGATCAGATTGAAGACCGGCAGCAGCAGGGCACAGAGACCTGCCAGCCCTCCCGTACCGGATGTCCCCGCAATGATGGCGCAGAACCCGCCATAAAGCGGCAGCCAGCGACCATCCCGCCCCAGCCTCAGCAGAACGAATACCAGTGCGCAGGCAAACCCGGCCATCATACGGCAAACCTCCCGGCAAGCGCCATCAACCCGGCCAGCCCCAGCAGAAGGGCCACAAACCGTCCATGCCGTCTCATGCCTGTCATCTGCCCCAGAGCTACCAGAACACTCCCCCCCACGAACCTGACAGACAGCCCGAGAACTCCCCCCGGCCCCTCCAGACCAAACAGGACAGGCAGCAGAAGATCCCCCAGAAGCAGCGACCAGCCAGCATGATACACGCCCACGATCACCTGTCGCTGATCCCGTGCCAACCGGCCAACAGGCTGGCCCCTCGCCACCATGTCATCAGCCAGTGTCTGGCGATCCGGCAGGGAGGTCGTCAGGGCCAGCGCCACGGCACAGCAGAGGGCTGTCCCAGCCAGACTGGACCCCGGTGCCGCCAGCAAAAGCTGCTGCACACCCCGCAGGCCGGTCACACCCGGAGCCGCCAGCACGATGAAAGCTTCTGTCAGACAGAGGACTAGGCAGCAGCGTCCATGCATCCACCAGAGCGGCCCCGGGACAGCCCAGAAAGCGCCAGCCAGCAGAACACTCCCCATCAGCAACGGGTCCGCCAGCCATGCACCCATCACGGCACCGACATCCGGCATGACGATGGACAAACCCGCCAGACAGAGCAGCACCAGCAGCCCCAGAGCCAGCATCAGCCCATCCTCCAGCGGCAGGCCATGCCGCAGGGTCAGCCGCCAGAATGCAGCCATCCGGCCATATCTCTCCCGCAATGGTGCCACAGCCCTGCCAACCAGCAGGGCCGGAACATCCTCCCCCAGCCAGAACATTACCGGCAGGAGAAGCAGGATCACGGCCAGCTGAAGGCTCAGCTCCAGCAGAACACGAAGGCCAGAAAGCAGAACCATGCCCATCATTGCGCCAGCCCCATGACAACCAGCACACCCCCCAGAAAGACAAGCCAGAAAACTGCTTCCGGCTCCTGCACAGGGAGAAGGGACAGAATCTCCCTTGCGGAAAGACGAACACTGCGAACCTGCCGCTGCCCCCGCATCAACCACCGCCGCAGGCCCCGGGGACGGACAGGCTGTGCCTGCATGTAAGGCTGGAGACTACCCAGCATGGGGCTGCTCCCTCCATCCCGTTGCAGGCCAGCATCCGGCCCATCACGCCAGCGCCCACGGGACAGGCAGAACCAGAGAGGCAGCAGGCCCGCCCAGAAAAGCGGCAGGGCCATCAGACTGCCATCACCACCGGACAGGCCATACAACCAGGCCGCCCAACCCGCACCATGGCCCGTCATCCAGCCTGCCACCATGCCACAGGCCGAAGGCAGCCCCATGGCCAGAAAGAGACCCCATATCCAGGACCGGCGGCGCTCCTCTGGCAGGACGGCCGCACCTTCACCCAGCAGCACCATGCCATCCCCACAGGCCAGCCCCATGATGGCCACCCCCAGCAAACAGCCCACCACGGTCCATCCTTCCGTACTGCTGCTCAACCCCAAAGCCGCATGAAGACCAACCCACCCTACGACAAATCCCGGCAACGGCGGAGCTGGCAACAGCAGCAGGGCCGCCCGGTGCCAGATCACAGCCAGAGACTGACAGACAAGGTCCAGCAGAAGCGCAAAAAGGGCACCCTCCACCCCAAGGTCCATGCCCTGTTGGCGTGAAATTTCCACAATGCCCAACAGAAGCACGGGCCGCACCAACCGACAGTGCCGATACAGGGAGAGCCGGTCCGGCCACGCCCCGGCCAGAAGACATACCCCCGCCAGACCGACAGCGGCCAGAACCCACCCCAGAGGATGCAGAGCAGCCAACCCATGCCCCAGCCCCAGCAGCAGGAACAGGGCGACCAGACGGGCCGCCCCATCGCTGCCGGCCCGGCCCGCAGCCCAGAGACAGACGGCCATCAACCCCACGCCCCCTGCCCCATCAGGCAGCAGACCATACCCAACCAGCGCCGGAATCCCCCAGACGGGCTGAAAAACGGTCCCTCCTCCCATGAGGGTGAGCGACACGGCTACCAGACAGGCCGCCGCCCCTACATGGTGCGAGACTGCCAGCGCCAGCATGGCCACGACCATGCCTGCCATGTGGCAGCCGCCCCGCCGCCAGAGAGCCAGTGGCACGGAACGCCAGAGCCCGCTGACAAAAATGCGGACATGCCTCTCCCCACAGAGCAGCACGGCCATAAAAACCAGCAGACAGACCATGAAAGGGTCATGAAACGACATGTCCGGCTTTACCCTGCCCTTCTCCAACCTCTGGCGTCCTGCTGCCAGTATGTCAGGCGGTATCCGGCCTGTTTCATCTCTTTCCAGCGCAGACGGGCCTGCTGGACGGCGTCCCCGTCATGCCCGTTGAACAGGTCGAAAATCCTCCTGAACCCCGTCAGCGCCCCATCCCAGGCCCCATTCATGCGGAACAGGAAGGCGCCGCCATTGGGTAATTCATCACACGCTGTCAGCCAGACAGGCTGGCGGTCCGCATGGCCCATCGCACGGCTGCCATGTGGCAGCCAGACACCGGCAGGCGTGGCCCACAGGGCCTCGTCCAGCATCTTGACCTGCCCGGCATCCTGACAGCGGATCACGGCACGCTCGCCAGCCTCAAGCGTCCGGTTCAGCAGGGCAGGCAGGGCGGTTTCAAAAGACGTCCGTGTCAAATGATAGAACCCCACCTGCACGTCCTGCGGCGGATACACCCTGTGCGTGACCAGCCCATCAGACGGCTCCTGCATGTCATGCCTCTTTCATGAAAAGCCCTTGCCGGTTTCCTTTCCCACAGGGGGGAAACCAGCAAGGGCCAGCCCGGACATGCCCCCCTGCGGGGACTGCCCGTCTCTCCATCCCTCAGTACCGGGACGTTCTCTCCTGATGCAACCGGACAAACCGGTCCAGCAGCCGTACACCAAACCCACTGGCACCTTTAGGGGTAATGGCAGAAGCCTGCTCTGCCCACGCTGTGCCGGCGATATCCAGATGAGCCCAGGGTGTATCCCCGACAAAACGCTTCAGGAATTCGGCTGCCAGAATGGAACTGCCCGGCCGTCCCCCGATGTTCTTCATGTCGGCAATGTCGGAATCAATCCGGCGATTGTAAGAGGCCCCCATCGGCATGCGCCACAGGGTCTCACCGCTTTCCTCACCAGCCTGGGCCAACGCACTGGCAAGCTGGTCATCATTGCTGAACAGCCCAGCATGATCGCTGCCCAAAGCCACGACAATGGCCCCTGTCAGCGTGGCCAGATTGACCATCAGGGCCGGTTCAAAAGTCTGCCGTGTGTAGGACAGGAGATCCGCCAGAACGAGACGCCCTTCCGCATCAGTATTCAGCACCTCGATGGTCTGCCCGCTATGGCTTTTCACGATGTCACCCGGACGTTGGGCCGCCCCGGAAACCATGTTTTCCACAAGGCCGACAACCCCCACGGCATTGACCGGTGCCTTCCGGCGGGCCAGAGCGCTCATCACGCCCACAACAGCGGCAGCACCGCCCATGTCCATCTTCATTTCATCCATGCCAGCAGCGGGCTTGATGGAAATGCCACCGGAATCAAAGGTCACACCCTTGCCGATGAAGGCCAGCGGCGCACTGTCAGTCCCGGCAGCCCCCCTATGCCGCATGATGACGGTGAAAGGCGGCTTCTCGCTGCCCTGCGCCACGCCCAGCAGGGCCCCAAAGCCAAGCTCTTCCATCCGGGCACGGTCCAGCACCTCGACCTCCAGCCCCAGAGATTCCAGCTCTTTGATGCGCTGTGCAAATTCCTCCGGGAAAAGGACATTGGCGGGCTCGTTGACGAGGTCCCGCGTCAGGAAAACACTTCTGCCAAGCCCTTCCAGCTCCTTCCAGCCTGCCCGGGCCTCTGCCAGCTGTCCGGCATCAGGCAGGACCACATGCAGTGCCTGAAGGGCCGGTGTCCTGCTGCTTACCGTTCTGTAGCGGTCAAACCGATAGCTACCCAGCTGGGCACCCAGGGCGATTTCCGCCGCCAGCGGCGCCTGCCCGGCTTCCAGCAGCAAGGCAGCGTCCTGCGCCTCGACACCGCTGGCCTTCAGCAGTTTCACAGCCTCACCCCCGGCACTCCGGGCCGCCGTCCCAACACTCTGCGGCTCATCATCCGCCGGGGCGCAGCCCAGAAGGTGGAACTGCGCCACAGCCGCTGATGGAGCTGTCAGGCTGAGAGTCTGTCCGGCCTTGCCAGAGAAGTCCCGCAAGGAAACAGCACGGGACAGGGCACCGCCCAGAGCCTCATCATGCTGGCGGAACACGGCACCCTGTGCAAACTCCGCTCCATGACAGAGCAGAACAGCGGAAAGGCCATTACCATCTTCCGGGCGGGCTGCTGCTGTAAAAGAAATATCGATCATGATCATCCTGTTTCATTCTTCTGGCAGGCCCCACCTTCTGCAGGAACAGCATGGACCCTGCCCTCATCTGCAAAGAAAGCCTCAGCCCCGGCCAGGACTGGCGGACCAGCCTCACATGAGCGTGACGGGATGGGACTTCCTCTTTTCAGTCCGCCCATCATAGCAGAGAAGAGGAGAAGTGACGAATGATCCATAATACGGTAACCTGTTGCCATGACTGTTTCCCCCGAGACCCTCCCACACGACCATGAGCTGCTGACGCTGGCTCTGGAAATTGCCACCGAAGCCGCCGGGATCGTAAGAGAGATCCGTGACCGTGGGTTCCAGACCGAGATCAAGGCCGATTCCTCGCCTGTCACGGAAGCAGACAAGGCATCGGAGCGCCACATCCTCGCCCGCCTGCGGGACGCCTGCCCGGCCATCCCCGCCATTGCGGAAGAGGAACATGCCGCAGGCATCCATGTCCCGGCGGGCAATAGCTACTGGCTGATTGATCCCCTTGATGGCACACGGGGGTTCGCCGCCGGAGGGGAAGATTTCACCATCAATATCGGGCTGATCCGCAACAACAGGCCCGTGCTGGGTGCCGTGGCCCTGCCCGCCAGACAGGGCGTGTATGGCGGGGGTATCGGGCAGGGAGCCTTCCAGCTGATCGGCACGCAGCGCCACCCCATCAGGACGACAGAGCCGGGACCGGATGGGCTGCGGGTTCTGACATCATCTCACCACACATCCGAGGCCCTGCTGAAAAAATGGCTGGCCGGGCGGCATGTCCAGTCCGTCACGCACATGGGGTCTGCCGCCAAGATCATCCTCATTGCCGAGGGCAAGGCTGATTTCTACCCCCGCTTCGGTCCGACCATGGAATGGGACACCGCTGCCCCGCAGGCCATCCTGGAAGCCGCAGGCGGGCACCTGCTGGACGATGCAGGCCAGACACTGCGCTACGGCAAAAAGGGCTGGCTCAACTCCCCCTTCTTCTGCACCGGCTATTCGCAGGACTGACCTCCCCCTCCCAACTCTCTCCCCCTCCCCGCTTCATCACCCGGTATCATCACCATGCCCCATACTGCCTCCTCCCATCACCGCACAGAACGGCTCGACCAGGACCATGATGGTATCCGGCGTGCAGCCCGGCTGCTCCGGCAGGGGGCTCTGGTCGCCTTCGGGACGGAAACGGTCTACGGGCTGGGAGGGCTGGCCACCTCACAGCGGACAGTGGAGCGTATCTTCAAGGCAAAAGGACGCCCATCCTTCAATCCCCTCATCAGTCATTTCGCTTCAGCTGATGCCGCCTTTGCCGAGGCCGACATGGCCATTCCCCTGCATGACATGGCCCGACGTCTGGCCCAGCGTTTCTGGCCCGGGCCGCTGACACTCATCCTGCCCCGCCATGCGAAGAGCCGTATTGCACAGGCGGTCACCGCAGGGTTGGAAACGCTGGCGGTCCGTGTTCCCAAAGGCCGTGCGGTGGAAGACCTGCTCCGCCTGGCCGGGGCTCCCATTGCGGCTCCTTCCGCCAATCGTTCCGGCAGGGTCAGCCCTTCCACCGCACGTCACGTTCTGGACGAGCTGGAAGGCCGGATTGATGCCGTGCTGGACACGGGGCCCTGTGCCGTCGGGCTGGAAAGCACCGTGCTGGACCTCTCCGGGTCCCGCCCCATACTCCGCCGCCCCGGAGGCGTGACGCTGGAAGAGTTGCAGGAAATCTGCGGTCCCATCATTGTGGCCGACCATGCTGGCGCAGCTGATGGCACCAGCCACCCCAACGCCCCGGGGCAGCTCTCATCCCATTATGCACCGTCCCTGCCTGTCAGGCTGGATGCTACCCACGCCCAACCCGATGAGGCCTTCCTGACCTTTGGGGACACACAGGCTGAGACAGTTTCCTCCAGCCTCACCCTCAATCTCAGCCCCGATGGCAATGTGGAAGAAGCTGCCCGCCGCCTGTTTGCCAGCCTGCGCCAGCTGGACCAATCTGCCAGTCGGCAGGGACTGGCCGGCATAGCCGTGGCTCCCCTGCCGGATGCCGGGCTGGGCCGTGCCCTGAAAGACAGGCTGAAACGGGCGGCCGCTCCCCGCCCGACGGATTCTGCCGCTCCCCCAACCTGACATGGCCCGGCTCCATGCAGGCAGGGGCGGGCGCCTCATAAAACCCGAAAGGCTCCTCCCCCTGCGGGAACGTTACATCCTCCAGCACCTGCTTCTGGGACTGGCCGCCCTGACGGGCGGAGCCACTGCCCTGATATGGCTGACCCAGTCGCTGCATTTCATCGGCATGATCGTCCAGCACGGTCTCTCCCTGCCAGCCTTCCTGCATCTGACCCTGCTGATGCTCCCCTCCTTCATCACCGTCATTCTGCCGGTGACCTGCTTCCTCGTCATTCTCTGGGTCTATCAGCGGCTGGACAGTGACCGGGAACTGACCATCCTCCAGGCTACCGGTCTGTCCCCTCTACGACTGGCCTGCCCCGGCCTGCTCTGCGCCGGTTTTGCCACTCTGACAGCTTATGGATTGAGCCTGTGGGGGGCACCTCTCGCCTATCATCACTTCCACCGGTATGAGCTGGAAATCCGCAACCGGGCGGCCGCCTTCCTGCTGGAAGAAGGGGTCTTCACCCCCATCTCGAAAGCCATGACCGTTTATGTCCGCGAACGCCGCAGCGATGACAGTTTTGGTGGTATCATGATTGAGGACAACCGGGTTCCGACCAATCCCGTGACCATCCTTGCCGAGGATGGGCTGGCAGAGCCGCACGGCAATACGCTGCGCCTGATCCTGCATAACGGCTCCCGCCAGACACTTAACCGCCGGACCGGGGAGCTGAGTACCCTGCTCTTCCAGCTTGAAACGCTGGATTTCGGCTCCCCACATGACCAGGCCCTCAGCCCGGACGTGGCGGAACTGACCATGTCCCAGCTTTTCCACCCACAGGGCGATCTGTCCCCCCATGCACGCAACAAGCTGCTCATCGAAGGCTGGACACGCCTGACCGGCCCGCTGGCCTGCCTGTCCTACGGCATGATCGGACTGCTCTGCGTGCTGCGGGGGCGTTTCAGCCGCCATGGCAACATCATCCGGCCAACAGTGGCCATCCTGAGCGTCGTGGGGCTGATGATCCTGTCCCTGATGCTCAAGAATCTGGCGGAAAGAGACCCATCACTCGTGCCCCTGCTATGGACGGAGGTTCTGCTGCCCATTACCCTCGGGGGAGGGCTTCTGCTGTGGGATGCCACCCGCCGTTACAGGCTGTCCGCCGCCCCTGTTCCCTCCCCGGCCTCCCGCTAGCCCGACACGACAGAGAGCGCTGCGCCCCCATGGTCCATTCCGGTTTCTCTTTCACTCTTGCCCGTTATGTCGGCCGCCGGTTCGTCATGACAACGTGCCTGACCCTATTGGCCCTGACCGGACTGATCTCCCTGTTTGACTTCATCGACCTCCTCCGTCGGGCTGCCGCCCATCCAGAGGCTGGCCTCATGCGCGTGCTGGAAATCACCGCCCTGCATGTGCCGTATTATGTGATCTATATCCTGCCCTTTGCCATATTGCTGGGGGGTGTGATCTGCTTCTCCCGTCTGGCCCGGTCTTCCGAACTTGTCGTAACACGGGCGGCGGGAATATCCGCCTGGCAGGTTCTCACCAGCCCTGCGCTCTGTGCCGCGCTGATGGGACTTGCCGTCAGTGCCGGGCTGTCGCCCCTTTCCTCCTTCAGCTACGGGCTGGCGGCCCAGCTGGACAAGACATGGCTGCGGGGCCAGCACGACCATGACGGAACCCGTTTTTCCGATCTATGGATACGGGACCCCGGCAATCCGGCTGCCCATGGTGATGTCATTTTTCATATCGGCACACTCCAGCAGCAGGGCCGGACCCTGCGCGGGCAGGCCATCACCATCTTCCGGCTGGGTCATGACATGACACTCCAGCAGCGGATGGAAGTCTCCGAAGGTCTGCTTGCGGATGGCTTGTGGAGACTCCATGGCGTTCTTGTCCTTTCGGATGGCCATCCCCCACAATGGAAAAATGACAGCCTGTTCCCCTCCGGAATCACTGCGGAAACCTTAAAACAGCGCACCCTTCCGGCCGATGCCCTGTCCCTCTGGGCATTGCCCGGGGTGATTAAACTGTTGCGTCATTCCGGTTTTTCCACGATACCTTATCGTCTCCACTTTCAAGGGCTACTGGCCCTTCCTATGCTGGCCGTCACCATGACGCTTGTTTCCGCCGGTTTTTCCATGCGCCCAGCCGGGCGGGGCGGGATCATGCGCATGCTGGGCGTTGGTGTCACCGCTGGCTTTGCCCTTTTTGCTGTCTCCAAAATAGCCGAGCAGCTGGGAAAGTCTGGAGCTCTACCCCCGTTCCCTGCTGCATGGGGTCCGGCGGGTGCCGGTTTGTGTCTTGCCGCAGCCCTGCTGCTGCACTTGGAGGATGGCTGATGCCACTGTCTGATGACTTTCCATTCCGCGCTGGAAAGCCCCGGTCACTGCTTAGCCAGGCCCTTGCAGGGACAGCCCTGGGGGCCCTGCTTCAGGTCATTCCTGCCTCTGCCCAGCCCGCCCCGCAGACCACTCCCGACAGCACGGCAGCCATGGCGGGCACAGCTCCCCGGGCAAAAGCCCCGAAGAATGCCCGCACTCTGCCCTCCAGCCCGACGACGGACAGTTCAGCAGATGGGCGTGTTTCCAGCTCAGACCCGGTGACGTATCTGGCCGACCATGAAAGCTACGATAAAACCGGGCTGCTCATTCTGGAGGGGAATGTCCGCCTCTGGCAGGGCGAGCAGACCCTCCGGGCTGATACGGTCACCTACGACCGGGCAGCAGGCATCATCAGGGCCATCCATCATGTAGCCCTGACACAGCCTGACGGGACCATCGCCTACGCTGACCATGTCGAGCTGGCCCACGGCATGAAAGATGCTGTCAGCTCCTCCATGTATGTCCGCATGCCAGATGAGGCCAAACTCTCCAGCAGCGGCATGCGCCGGAGCAACAGCCGCGTGACGGATTTCGCCAACCCCGTCTATACGGCCTGTCCCGTCTGTGCGGCTCACCCCGAGCGCTCACCCGTCTGGGACATCAAGGCCCATGGCATGACGCAGGACAAGGACAACCAGAACATAGAGTTCGACCGGGCCTGGCTGCATGTCCTTGGTGTGCCGGTCTTCTATTTTCCTTATCTGCCTGTCACGGATCCCAGCTCACAACGCCACAGTGGCCTGCTGAATTTCAATGTCAAACCCCATGACCATTATCTGGGTACGGTCTTCAGCCTGCCCTATTACTGGGTCATTGACGGACATCAGGACGCCACCTTCACACCGCTGGTCTCCACCAAATCCGGCCCGCAGCTTTCCACCATCTACCGCAACCGCCTGAACAACGGTTATATCCGTTTTGAGGGCGGGGTGGCTGATGACACCCTGCGGGGACGGCCCTTCTACAACGCCTTTGGCGAGCTCAGCAACGGCGGGAAAGAACACGGCGCACAGGCCTATATCGCCAGCCGTGGCGAGTTCAATCTCTCTCCGCACTGGCGGGTTGGCTTCAATGCCAATCGTGCCACCTCAGCCAACTACATGCGCGACTACAGCCTGCCAGGCTATGGCAACGACACGCTCAATTCCAACGCCTATCTGGAAGGCTTCGGGGTCGGCTCCTATCTCCGGCTGGATACGCAGGTCTATCAGGGGCTGAACCAGGGGCTCATCAACAACAGGGACCTGCCCTATTCCCTGCCCCGCTTCACCTATGAGTTCCAGGGAGAGCCGGACCGGCTCGGCGGGCGGCTGAGCATCCACACGACCGATTTCGTGGTCCTGCGCGAGCGTGGTGCCAACGACCAGCGTGGCGAGCTTGCCCTCCAGTGGGATCGCCCATGGACCAACCGTTGGGGACAGCAATGGGTGCTGACCGCTCGTGTTGACTCCATGCTCTACCACGCCACCCGCATGCATGAGCAGCCGCTCTATGAAAATGCAGGCTCCCATGTCCGGGGGCAGGCCCAGCCGACGGTGGCTGTCAAGGTCAGCTGGCCCTTTCTCCGCTCCTTTGCCAAAGGGCATGGCACGCAGGTTCTTGAGCCCATCGTGCAGCTGATCGCCGCCCCCAATACCGGTAATGCCCTGCACAGACAGCTCCCCAATGAAGACAGCTTCGCCTACGAATTCAACGATACGACGCTGTTCGCGCTGAACCGGTACATGGGCACCGACCGGCTTGATGGTGGCCTGCGGGCCAATATCGGCCTGCATCAGAACTGGAGCTGGAATGGCCGCTCCATCGACATGCTGATCGGGGAGAGCTTCATCGAGCACCCCACCCGTGGTGGTCCGGCCTATCTTGCCTATTCTGGTGTCCAGCACACCTTCTCCGACCCTGTCGGACGGATCCAGATGACACCGTCGCGCTTTTTCGACCTGACAGCCCGCGGGCGCTTCAATCCCTACAGCCGGAGCTTCGATTACGGGGAAGGGCTCGTTTCTGCCGGGCTGCCTTTCCTGCGTGTGTCGGCCGGGTATGTCTATGAGCCGATAACATCATATTACTATTACTACACCCCGCATTTCAGACATCTGGACCCCACAATCCTGAACAATCCCTATCTCAGCAAGACAAGCGAGATCAGCGGGGGCGTCACGGGCCGCTGGAAAAACTTTCACTTTTCCTATTATACGAGGCGCAGTCTTTCCCGTAAGGAATTTGTGGCGAACGGAGGTGCAATCGGTTACTCTAATGACTGTCTCACATTGAACATCTATATTTCCCGTCAGAATACCCGCATCGGTGGGCGGCGTCCTAAACCGAATGTCGGCTTCAGCATTTCACTCAAATCTCTCGGTACGTTCGGAAAATGATCTTGACCACGTCCTTCTGCTCCCGTCTCTTCCGCTCCACCCTTCTGCCCCTG
Organism: Bombella sp. ESL0380; assembly: GCF_009725805.1. Classification (NCBI taxonomy): domain Bacteria; kingdom Pseudomonadati; phylum Pseudomonadota; class Alphaproteobacteria; order Acetobacterales; family Acetobacteraceae; genus Bombella; species Bombella sp. ESL0380. The sequence continues at coordinate 69,719 of NZ_WNIH01000005.1, forward strand.
ACAGCCTGCGCCGCCCTGATGGTCGGCGGTGGCGCCGTGGCCGCCCGCCATGGGCAGGCCCCAGCCCAGAAGCAGGCAGCTGCGACCCCATCAGACCAAGCAGGTTCTCCCTCTGCCCTGACAGAAGACCAGATCATTGCGATCGTGAACGGGCAGATCCTCACACAGCGTGATGTGGAAGACCGGGCCCGACTGTTTGCCGTTTCCACCGGGCTGCCCCTCACCCCCGAAATCATGGCACGGATGCGCAGCCAGCTCATCAACCAGCTGATTGATGAACGGCTGAAAATGCAGGAAATCCTTGGCCGACACATCAATGTCGAACCTGAGCAGATTGCCGAGGCTATCCACACCATTGAGGCCCGCAATGGCATGCCGGAAAATGCCCTGCGGAACCGCCTGAAAGCGGATGGTATCTCCCTGACGACCCTGATCGACCAGCTGCGTGTCCAGATCGGCTGGATGCAGGTTCTCCGGGAAGACCTCGGCGTTCGCAGCCGTGTGACCCCCCTCCAGATCACCCAGCGTGAGCAGGCCCTTCAGAATGAAGCAGGCCGCCCGCAATATTTCATCAGTGAAATCTTCATCCCTGTCATTGATCCCCGTCATGATGAGACGGAACTCTCCTTTGTGAAGACCATCATTACACAGCTGCGCAACGGAGCTCCCTTTCCCATCGTGGCAGCCCAGTTCTCACAGGACCAGTCCGCCCTTCAGGGGGGCTCCCGCGGATGGATGCAGGAAGACAACATCGAGCCGGAAGTACTTTCCGTCATCAGAAAAATGCCGGAAAATGCCATCTCCAACCCCATCAAGGTTCCCGGCGGTTACGCCATTGTCACTGTTCATGCCCGCCGGACCATCGGCAAGCAGATGGGGACACTCCTCAGCATGAGGCAGGCTTTCTTCCCCTTCAGCTCTGCCCTGAATCCAGCTGAACCGACAGACCAGCAGAAGCTCTCCCTCCAGAAAGCTCTTCATGCGTCCCAGACCATCAAAAGCTGCAATGAGATGGAGAGTCTGAACACCTCCCTGGGCAATACCCGCCCCAGCAATCCTGGCCTTCAGGTCATGGAGCGTCTTGCGCCGCAGATGCGGCAGGTCGTGGAGAAAATCCCCACGGGGCATGTCTCCCGCCCGCTTGTGGCACCGGATGGCATTGCGCTCATCATGGTCTGCTCCCGTGAAGAACGCAATCTGGCACAGCAGACACCCGGCCAGATTGCCGACCAGCTGATGAATGAACGTGTTGAGCAGGCCTCCCAGCAGCTCCAGCGTTCCCTGCGCCGCCACGCCATCATCAAGCTCCGTCCGGCCGCCAAAACCGTATTGTCCCACGGATGACACCCGAGACTGCCCTGCCCCCCCTTCCTTCCCTGCGGGAGAGCATCCGGGCGCATGGGCTGGACGCCCTCAAGACACTCGGCCAGCACTTCCTGCTGGACCCCACGCTCTGCATGCGCATTGCCGCTCTGGGCGGCAATCTGACCGACAGTCACGTCGTGGAGATCGGTCCCGGGCCGGGGGGGCTGACCCGGGCCCTGCTGCAATCCAATGCCAGAAGCGTTCATGCTGTTGAAATTGACCGACGGGCCTGGCCTCTCCTTGAAGAGCTTCAGACCCATTATCCAGACCAGCTGCACATCGTCCGCCAGGATGCGCTGAAGCTGGATGCGGCCCAGCTCGCCCCCGCCCCCCGACAGATCATCGCCAATCTGCCCTATAATGTCGCCACCCCTCTTCTTGTAGGCTGGCTACGACAGGCCGGCCAATGGTCCCGCATGGCTCTGATGTTCCAGAAAGAGGTGGCTGAACGGGTCTGCGCCGCCCCCGGCACCTCCGCTTACGGGCGGCTGGCCGTTCTTTCACAATGGTGCGCTGACTGCTCCATCGCCTTGACCCTGCCACCGGGGGCCTTCTCACCACCACCCAAGGTCCACTCAGCTGTGGCGCTCATCATCCCTCATGCTGAGCAGCCTTCTCCGCCCTTGTTCAAGGCCATGGAACAGGTCACGGCAGCAGCCTTCGGGCAGCGCCGCAAGATGCTGCGGGCTGCGCTAAAACCCATCAAGGGGGCCATACTGCTGGAAGAAACCGGCATCGACCCGACCAGACGGGCAGAGACGCTCTCCATTGCCGAATTTGACAGCCTCGCCCGCTGTCATCTCCAGCAAAAGCAGAACGATACATAAACAGAAAGCCCCCCATCATTTATCTGGAGGGCTTTCTTCTTCACGGACCTATCGACAGGCTCAACCTCCCGTCTTCGCTCTGTCTTTTTCCCGCTGGGCATTTTCAGCCTCAAACATGTAATCACGGGTCAGCGGCACCGCTTCAATGCCCCGGGTGATCTGAAGCTGGAAGTTCATATGCCCCTGAATACGGAAGGCCAGCTCACTGGCCAGCAGATAAAGCTCGAACATCCGCACGAAACGGTCATCATACAGGGCCCGTATCTTTTCCCTGTTCCCATCAAAACGCTTCCGCCAGTGTGCCAGTGTCTTGGCGTAATGCAGGCGCCAGACCTCGCAATCCGTCAACCACAGACCTGTCTGCTCCAGTGCAGCCAGTGTCTCGCTCAGGGCCGGAGAATAACCGCCGGGGAAAATATATTTCGAAATCCACGGATTGGTCATGCCCGGCCCATCCATCCGCCCGATGGAATGAATGACCGCCACGCCATCCGGTTTCAGAAGCCGCTTGATGTGGTTGAAGAAGGTCTCATACTGCCGCACCCCGACATGCTCGAACATGCCGACAGACACGATACGGTCGAACTGCTTTTTCAGCGTCCGGTAATCCAGCAGCTCAAATGACACAAGATGATCCAGCTTCTCATCCTGTGCCCTCTTACGGGCCACCTGAAGCTGTTCAACGGACAGGGTAATACCCGTCACCTTTGCACCGTAATCCCGGGCAAGCGTCAGGGCCATGCCACCCCAGCCACAGCCAATATCCAGAACCTCCAGCCCCGGCTGATTCAGGTTCAGCTTGGCAGCAATGTGCCGCTTCTTGGCACGCTGAGCATCATCAAGCGACATGCCATCATGCTCGAAATAGGCGCAGGAATACTGTCTGTCCTTATCGAGAAACAGCTCATACAGGCTGCCATTGAGGTCATAATGATGAGCGACATTGCTGCGGGAACGCTTGAGCGAGTTCAGAGGGCGCAGCACACGGCTGACATAACGCAGCCTGCCGCTGATATCCTCACTCAACAGCCCCCCACGCTCCACATTGGGTATGATGACCCACAGGACGTCCTCCAGCGAACAGCCATCAGGCACGACCGTGCCGTTCATATATTCTTCACCGAAGGCAAGCGCCGGTTTGAGAGCCAGTGCCCTCTCCGCTGCGGCTGTAAGGATCCGGACAGCAGCCCTGCGCCCCGGCCTTTCTCCCTGATACTGTCGCACCGTGCCGTCGCTATAGGTCACGGACAGGCTACCAAAATAAATGAAGCGCTTCAGCAGAGCATCAAGAACCGATTTCATGCGTTATTCCATCCTGATTCGGAACGAAACAGGTCTGTTGCTACCAACCCCCTGCTTCAACTGCTTTTTCAGACTTTGGCATAGTCCAGCAATATGGCAAGCCCCCCAGCATACTGGAAAAACGTCATCAGCTGAAAGGCGTCACTTTCTTCCCGCCCCCAAAAAGAAAAAACCCGGCAGGCGCCTTGCCTGCCGGGTTCTTCTGGACGATGTCCGAAAGGAATGATCGAAGATCAGCCCTCGTGACCAGCGCCTTCAGCAACTTCGCCTTCAGCTGCCAGAGCAGCGGACTCAGCCGCAGCCTCTTCAGCAGCCTGCTCGGCATGAAGCTCACCGAGGATATTGTCCTCTTCCTCTTCATGACCAACGGCCTCACCACGGGCCTGACGCTCGGCCTCTTCCTCAGAACGGGCCACATTGACCGTGATCTGGATGGAGACTTCCGGGTGCAGGATGATGCGGGCTTCCACAAGGCCAAGAACCTTGATCGGCTCATCCAGCACAACCTGCTGGCGGGCCACTGTCAGGCCAGCAGCCGTGGCAGCGGCAGCGATGTCACGCGGTGTCACGGAGCCATAGAGGCTGCCGCTGTCACCAGCCTGACGGATCAGCGTCACGCTCAGGCCATGCATACGCTCGGAAAGACGCTCAGCCTCTTCACGCTTGCGGATGTTCTGGGCTTCCAGCTGGGCGCGCTCGTTATCAAAACGGGCACGGTTTGCAGCCGTGGCACGCAGGGCCTTGCCCTTGGGCAGGAGGAAGTTGCGGGCATAACCCGGCTTCACACGGACGACGTCGCCCATCTGGCCGAGATTTTCCACACGCTGAAGCAGAATCAGTGATGTCTGAGACATGTCGTGCTCCTCAGTTTACAACGTAAGGGAGCAGGGCGAGGAAGCGGGCGCGCTTGATCGCCTGCGCCAGTTCACGCTGCTTTTTGGCCGACACTGCCGTGATGCGGCTGGGAACGATCTTGCCACGCTCGGACAGGAAACGGCTCAGAAGACGCACGTCCTTGTAGTCGATCTTCGGAGCGTTCGCACCGGAGAACGGGCAGGATTTCCGACGGCGGTAGAAGGGACGACGTGCCCCAACAGCCAGACGGCGGGAGGCAGGGTTGACTGCCGGTGTCGTGTTTGTGTCTGACATGGTTTCTTACTCCGCTGCAGCCGCGTTGTGATCGCGCGTCTCTGAGGAATCGTTATGACGACGGCCGCCACGACCGCTCTCATAACGCCCACCGCTGCGAGCCCCACCACGGGACCCACGGTCACCACGATCATCCTTGCGGGACAGGATCGGGGACGGTGTCTCATCGATCTCATCAACACGGAGTGTCAGCAGACGCAGGACATCGTCATGCAGGCCCATCTGACGGCTCATCTCGTTCATGGCCTCGACCGGGGCTTCAATCCCCAGCAGGACATAATGGCCCTTGCGGTTCTTCTTGATGCGGTAAGCAAGGGTACGCAGACCCCAGAACTCACGCTTGCGGATGGTCCCGCCGTGCTCGCCAAGAATACCGGAGATGTTCTCGACCAGGGTTTCAACCTGAGCCTGAGAGACATCGTTACGTGCAATCAGCACGGTCTCATAAAGTGGCATGAAAACTCCCTTCGGATAAGGTCAACCCGGACCAGCCCAGTGCTGGCCTGACCGCACTCCCCCAACGAAGGAGTGCCGGGTATAGCCGTTGCGCCGCCATAGCGCACGGCAGGGAAAGCGGCCTTTAAGCACAAAAACGGCCCAAAGGCAAGGAAAACCGGCAGAGCCCGAGGCCCTTACCGGCAAAGCGGATCAATCATCAAGGAAGGAGCGCAGCTTGCGGCTGCGGCTCGGATGCTTGAGCTTGCGGAGCGCCTTGGCCTCAATCTGGCGGATACGCTCACGGGTCACATTGAACTGCTGGCCCACTTCCTCCAGCGTGTGATCGGTGTTCATGCCGATACCAAAGCGCATACGCAGCACACGCTCCTCACGAGGCGTCAGAGAGGCCAGAACACGGGTCGTTGCCTCACGCAGGTTCGTCTGGATGGCGGCATCCAGCGGAATGACGGCGGTCTTGTCCTCAATGAAGTCACCAAGATGGCTGTCTTCCTCATCACCGATCGGTGTCTCAAGGGAAATCGGTTCCTTGGCGATCTTGAGGACCTTGCGGACTTTCTCCAGCGGCATCCCCAGCTTTTCAGCAAGTTCTTCCGGGGCGGGCTCACGGCCAATTTCATGCAGCATCTGCCGGGATGTCCGCACCAGCTTGTTGATCGTCTCGATCATGTGCACGGGGATACGGATTGTCTTGGCCTGATCGGCAATGGAGCGGGTAATCGCCTGACGGATCCACCATGTCGCATAGGTGGAGAACTTGTAGCCACGGCGATATTCAAACTTGTCTACCGCCTTCATCAGGCCGATGTTCCCTTCCTGGATCAGGTCAAGGAACTGAAGGCCACGATTGGTGTATTTCTTGGCAATGGAGATCACCAGCCGCAGATTGGCCTCAATCATCTCCTTCTTTGCCCGGGTGGAATCACGTTCCCCACGGGAAATGGTCTGATAGACCAGACGGAACTCATCCACCGGCAGGCCAGTTTCCTTGGCCAGGGCAGCCACTTCGTCCCGCATTTTCTCAAGGGCGGGGAGGTGCTTGCTTGTCAGGGTCTTCCAGCCTTTGCCGGGAAGCTGGCAGATGCCTTCGATCCAGTCCGGCGCCAGCTCCTGATGACGATACCGGTCCATGAAATCTTCACGGGGAATCTTGCATGTTTCTGCCAGACGCAGCATCCGCCCCTCAACGGCATTCAGCTTCTGCACATGAGCCTTCAGGGACTGGACCAGCTCCTCAATACGATTGTTGTGCAGGCGCATCCGCTCCACAAGAGCGACAAGTTCCGTCCGCAGCTTGTTATATTTCTTCTCATCCGTATCGGACGGGGACCGCCCTTCCAGCAGGACCTTGAGACGCTGGCTCTGCATCTTTATCAGCTTCTGATAAAGCGGCTCGAAGGCTTCAAACAGCAGCATGATGTCCGGGCGGAGTTTTTCCTCCAGCGCAGAGAGTGACAGGCCACTCCCCTCGCTGCCACTGCCATCTCCATCACTGTCCTCAGACTCGTCATCCGGTTCGTTCTCTTCCTCGGATGTCAGGTCTTCCATATCCTCTGGCGATTCAGGGTCGCTCTGGCTGGCCTCAAGATCGATCACCTCACGCAGGAGCAGCGTCTCGTTCTTGAGCTGCTCATACCAGCCCAGGATGGACTGGAAGGTCAGCGGGCTGCGGCACAGCCCTCCGATCATCTCTCCACGCCCGGCCTCAATACGCTTGGCAATGGCAATCTCACCCTCACGGGAAAGGAGCTCCACCGCTCCCATCTCACGGAGATACATGCGGACAGGGTCATCCGTCCGGCTGGCCGCAACAGCATCGACATTACCACCATTCGCCTCGTCATCCGAGGCGTCGTCATTGCCAGAACGGTCTTCGCTACTGCCCTCTTCTTCCTCCTTGTCCACGCTTTCGACCACCTGTATCCCCATTTCGGAGAGGGCAGCCATGACGTCCTCGATCTGCTCGGAAGACATCTTGTCCTGCGGGAGGATGGCATTCAGTTCATCAAACGTGATGTGACCGGCAGACCGCCCCTTGGCAATCAGCTTCTTGACGGCCGAGGACTGCACATCAAGCGGAGAACTGTCCTGCTCTGGTGCATTCCTGTCTGATCCAGAGGCTGATTTTGTGGCCATGCGTCTCTCCGTCAACTTTACTCGAAAGCCAGTAATGGGGCAGCTTGGAATTGGTTAATCCAGCCCTCCAAGTCAAGGACCGGGGCACCAGAAAGTTGCGATTGCGTGCTTTATCCCGGGCATCGGGCTCAACGTCCATCCGCTACTTCAGCCGTCTTCCGGCTCCAGCTGCGGGCTTTCTCCCCGGCGGAGGGCAAACAGCACGTTCTGCTTGGCCTGCATCGCCGCCAGTAATGTCCGCTTCGTTGCCTCATCCGATTCGGAGGAAGAATTCAGAAGCTGCTCCACTGTCCGGCGCACCTCTTCTTCCACTGTTTCCTGAAGTGTCCTGAGATTTTCCAGCGCATAGAAATGCCACCAAAGCTTCATGACCGCCTGCATGCGGTCCTCATCATCCTCCACCCGCACCTGCCGGGGCATGGAACTGCTGCACAGTGCTGCCACCGCATCTGCCAGCCCCTGCCCGGCCATCCACTCCCGGCAGCTTTCCGCCGTCAGGGCACCGGTACATTCATCAGCCCAGCTCAACAGGGCCGTACGGATGTCGGCGAGAGAGCCCGACAGGGCCAGCGCATTATACTCCCGGTCAATACCCGGCAATATGTCCGGATGCTGGAGCAGGATGGCCGTGAGAATGTTCAGCCGTTCACCACTGCCCTCCTCTACGGTGCGCTCCGCTGAGACCGGAATGACAGAGGCGGTCATGCTGTCCTGCTGCCCACGCCTCCCCCATCCCGGCTTCTGACGGCGATAGCGGGCGAAGAACATATCGTTCAACGTGCTGCGATATTCACCAGCCAGCACCTTGTCCGGAATCATCCGGGCCAGGGCATTGAGTTTCTCCCGCAAGGCCGCCCGCCGCTCGGGCGTCGGGTCACGCTCCTGCGCTGCCAGCAGGCCGAACAGCTCTTCTTCCATCGGGCGGGCAGCCGCAAGACGGCGCTCCATGCCCTGTACGCCCTCCCGCCGGAGAAGGGAATCAGGGTCATCTCCACCATCCAGACGACAGAACCGCAGGCTGCGCCCGACCTTCAGCAATGGCAGGGCAACCTCGCAGGACCGCAGGGCCGCACGCTGCCCGGCGCCATCACCATCAAAACAGATGATGGGCGTGTCCGTCATCCGCCAGAGCAGTTCCAGCTGCTCATCGCCCAGAGCCGTACCCAATGGCGCCACAGCCCCGGCAAAACCTGCCTGAGCCATGGCAATGACATCCATGTACCCTTCCACCACCACGGCCTTTGCGCCCTTGTGGATGGCCTGCCGTGCCAGATCGATATTGAAGAGTGTCCGTCTTTTGGAAAAGATTTCTGTCTCTGGCCCATTCAGATATTTGGGCTGGCCATCCCCCAGAACACGCCCGCCGAAAGAGATGATCCGCCCCTTCCTGTCCCGGATCGGAAACATGACCCGGTTGAAGAACAGCTCGCCCTTGGCGTGCCCATTTTCATCGGTCCGCATCAGCCCGACCTGAACCAGCGTCGCCGCTGTAATGTTTTTCCCTTCCAGCGCCTTCAGCAGGGAGCGCCCGTCACCAGACCAGCCGAGCCCGAAACGCTCCAGCGTCTCTTCACTCAGGCCACGCTTCTGCAGGTAATCCAGCCCGGCACGACCTTCCGGCTGGTAGAGCCTGCTGCGATAGATGGCCTGGACCTCATCCATGACATCATGCAGGGTCTGCCGGACACGGGCCTTCTCGACCTGCCGCGGGTCATCAGCCGGAACCTCCATCCCGGCTTCCGACGCCAACCGCTCGACAGCCTCACGGAACCCGGCCCCCTCACTCTGCATGATGTAGCTGATCGCATCACCATGTGCGCCACAGCCAAAGCAGTGATAGTGATCATCATAGATGTAAAGCGAAGGCGTCTTTTCCCCATGAAAGGGGCAGCAGACTTTCCAGTTCCGGCCGGACCGGACCAGCTTGTTCCGCCGGCCGAACAGGGATGTAAGGGATGTCCGCTGGCGCAGTTCATCAAGAAACGCAGTGTCTATGGCCATGCACACACTGTGACACTCTCCCCCCCAAAAAGGAAGATGCTCCCGATTCCCCCTTGACGAAAGAACCCCAAACTTCAACACACGACAGGTCACACCCTCCATTCCAGAGCAGAGAGCGGGCCTTTTCATGACACGTTCCACCTTCACCGGCATTGCCTGCGGCGCCGCAGCAGGAGCATTGTGGGGACTGTCCCTCCTCGCTCCGGAGCTGATCGGCCCCTTCGCACCATTGCAGCTCGCGTCTGTCCGGTTCGTCACCTATGGGGTCATCGCCCTGCTGCTGCTCGCTCCGAAGCTGAAGACACTCCTTCCCCATCTGGGTGCTGCCGAATGGTGGGGCCTGCTGGGGCTCAGCCTGATGGGCAACATCATCTATTACAGCCTGCTCAGCACGGCCGTGCAGCTCTGTGGCGTAGCCATGCCCTCGCTGATCGTCGGTTTCATCCCTGTCACGGTGACCCTCGTGGGAGCACTGCGGCATGATTCCACCCTGCATGTCCGCCAGCTTGTCCCTTCCATGCTGCTCAGTGCAGGCGGCATTGTCTGCATCGCCTGGCAGAATTTTCACAATGCCTCTCCCCAGCATCAGGGCGGCCTCTGGGTCCAGCTGGCCGGGCTGCTCATGGCGGCCTGTGCCCTGCTCAGCTGGACAGGCTTTGTCGTCAAGAACGCCAACTGGCTGCGGCGGCTTGACCACATCACCCACAATGACTGGAACCTGCTGACGGGTCTCGTCACCGGGGCTCTCGCCCTGCTCATGCTGCCTCTGGCCTTCCTGCTGCCGCAGCATCTGCCCGCCACGGGCTGGGCGCATTTCCTCATGGTTGCCTGCGGGATGGGCCTGCTGGCCTCGGTCGTGGCCAATGCGTTCTGGAACAGCATGACACGCCTGCTGCCCCTGACGATGGTCGGGCAGATGATCCTGTTCGAGACGCTCTTCTCCCTGTTCTACGGCTTCCTCTGGGAGCAGCGTTTTCCCCGGCCTCTGGAGGCCTGCGCCATCGTTCTGGCCATCAGTGGGGTCATCTCCTGCGTCCGTGCCCACGGTCCGGCGAAGCACGGCTGAACACTCTTCCCTCTTGACGCAGGCACCATTACCTACAACACAGGCCCATATCGCATAATTAACAATTCAAGAATGAGCCTGCATGACACGTTCCATCCTCATGGGCACCGCTTATGGTGCCATGGCGGGAGCATTCTGGGGGATAACATTTCTCGCCCCGGAGCTTGTCGCCCCGTTCACGCCTTTTCAGCTGGCAACGCTGCGCTATCTGACCTTCGGGATCGTCTCCCTTCTCATCCTTCTCCCACGCCTGAAAACGCTGCTGCCACACCTTACCTTCAAGGCATTCCGGGCGCTCGTACTTCTCGCCATACTGGGCAGCGTGGGCTATTACAGCATGATGGGCGTGGCCATCCAGCTGAGCGGCGTAGCCATGCCATCCCTCATCATCGGCTTCATCCCCGTCACGGTGACACTGGCTGGCATCTGTCGCCATAATGCCGTTGTCACATTCCGCCAGCTCATCCCATCCATCCTGCTCAGCACGGCGGGCATCCTCTGCATCTCCTGGCAGAATTTCTTTGTCGGCTCCGCCCTGCATCATACCGGCCCGCTGCTACAGGCCGTCGGCCTGCTGATGGCCATCGGGTCCCTGCTGGGCTGGACACTGTTCAATGTCATCAACTCTGACTGGCTGAAAAAGCTGGATCACATCACGAGCGATGAATGGAACCTGCTGACGGGCGTCATGGCCGGTATCCTGTCGCTGGTCATTCTCCTGCCAGCCGCCTTCTTCTGGCCGGCGCACCTGCCCACGACCGGCTGGACACGCTTTATCCTCATTTCCTGCGGTGTGGGGCTGTTCTCCTCCACCATCGCCAATGCGTTCTGGAACCGCATGACCCATCTTCTGCCCCTGACGATGGTCGGGCAGATGATCCTGTTCGAAACGCTCTTCTCGCTGATCTACGGCTTCCTCTGGGAGCAGCGCCTGCCCACCATATGGGAAGCTGCTGCCTTCCTGCTCTCCGTCAGCGGCGTTCTGGCCTGTGTCCGGGCCCACAAGAACAACGAAGCCTCCCACTCCTACCACTGACACGAAAAACCCCGCCTGTTTCATCAGGCGGGGTTTTCACACTCCGGTCCGCAAAGCGGAAAAACCGTCAGCCGAGATGGGCCTTGACAAGACCGCTGGCCCGTCCGGCATCCAGTGCCGCACCGAAGCGACCTTTCAGCACACCCATCACCTTGCCCATGTCCTTCATGCCCTCGGCACCTGTTTCCTTCACGGCCTCGGCAATGGCTTCTTTCAGGGCATCTTCGGACAGTTCCGCCGGGAGATAGTTGCGGATGGTCTCGATTTCCGCCTCTTCCTTGGCGGCCAGTTCGGGCCGGTTGCCCTGATGGTACATGGCCGCAGACTCCGTGCGTGTCTTGATCATGGAACGCAGGGCCAGAAGGATATCATCCTCACTCACCTCCCCACTCTTGGCCCGGGCAGCGACATCAAGGTCCTTGATCTTTGCGGAAATGGCACGGATCTGCGCCACACGGTCAGACTGACCGGCCTTCATGGCTGCCTTGAGATCATCCATGATACGGGTACGGAGTGACATGATGGTTCTCTCTCTTAATGATGAGTTTATAAGTTCCATAAAGGAGCGTAAGAGGTACCAGCCCTGCACTATCCTGTCGATATTGCAGGAGTCCACAGGGAGCAGTCACAGATGCGGGAAAAAACTTCCCACCATTGCTTGTATTCCGGCACTCTCCCTCCATATGGGAAAAAACTTCCCATCACGCTCTGGCTGCCCTATGAAGGGACAGGCCCATCCGGGTTCAGAACAGACAGGGCACGAGGCAGAGCAGCAGACAGATGAACGTCGATTCACTCATCAAGAAAGCAGGCGGTGCGGCTGAAATCGCCCAGCTTACCGGTGTCAGCACCGAGGCCGTGCGCAAGTGGCGGCAGGCTGGTATGATACCCACAAAACACTGGCCTGCCCTGCTTCATGTGCCGGGGATCACCCTGGCCGACCTGAACGAGACGTCAGAGGAGACATCCGCCATGACCCACCCTACCGATGACATGCCCCCCAGAGGCGCAACGGCCGTCCTCGTGCTGGCGGATGGCTCCCATTTCTGGGGCCGTGGTTTCGGGGCTTTCAATGACGGTGCCGCAGGCGAGCTCTGCTTCTCCACCGGCATGACGGGCTATCAGGAAACACTGACAGACCCTTCCTTCGCCGGACAGATCATCACCTTCACCTTCCCCCATATCGGCAATGTCGGCACCAACGGGGATGATGACGAGGCCCCCACCATGGCGGCCCTCGGCCTCGTGGTGAAAGAAGATGTCACCGCCCCGGCCAGCTGGCGGTCCATCCAGCCACTGCAGGACTGGCTGAAAGCCCACGGGCGGGCCGGCATCAGCGGTGTGGACACACGGGGCATCACCCGCCTGCTGCGGGACAAGGGGCCGCAGAACGCCCTGCTTTTCTACCCGAAAGATGGCCGCTTCGACCTCGCCGCCCTGCGCCAGAAGGCTGCAGAATGGCCCGGTCTGGAAGGGATGGACCTTGTGAAGGAGGTTGCCCAGCCCGCCCGCAGCTGGACGAAAACCACATGGCACAACACCCGCCCCGAGCGGGCCGTGAAACGCCGTGTCGTGGCTCTGGATTACGGAGCAAAAGACAACATCCTCCGCAGCCTCGTTGCTGCTGGCTGTGAGGTGCATGTCCTCCCCGGCACCGCCACGGGTGAGGAGATCCTCGCCCTGAAGCCGGAAGGCGTCTTCCTCTCCAACGGTCCGGCCGACCCCGCCGCCACGGCCGTCTATGCTGTCCCGGCCATCCAGGCCGTCATGGAGGCGGACATTCCGGTCTTCGGCATCTGCCTCGGCCACCAGCTTCTGGCCCGGGCACTGGGCGGCACGACCTACAAGCTGGACCGTGGCCACCGTGGGGCCAACCAGCCGGTGAAGGACCTCACGACGGGCCGGGTGGAAATCACCAGCCAGAATCACGGCTTCGCCGTGGATGAGAAGTCCCTGCCCGATACCGTCAGGGTGACGCATGTCAGCCTGTTTGACGGCTCGAACGAAGGACTGGCTTCCACCGTGAAGGAAGCCTTCTCCGTCCAGTACCATCCGGAAGCCAGCCCCGGCCCGACCGACAGTTTCTACCTCTTCGAGCGGTTTGTCGCCGTGATGGACCGCCGCGCCGCAGCCCGCACAACCAGCAAGGCAGGAGCCTGACCCATGCCCAAACGCACAGACATCCGCTCCATCCTCATCATCGGTGCTGGCCCCATCGTCATCGGGCAGGCCTGCGAGTTCGACTATTCCGGCGCACAGGCCTGCAAGGCCCTGAAGGAGGAAGGCTACCGTGTCATCCTCCTGAACTCCAACCCGGCCACCATCATGACCGACCCCGGTCTGGCTGATGCCACCTACATCGAGCCCATCACGCCGGAATTTGTCGAGCGCATCATCCTCAAGGAGAAGCCCGACGCCGTCCTGCCGACCATGGGTGGCCAGACGGCCCTGAATGCCGCCATGGCGCTGGACAAGTCCGGCTTCCTCACCAGGCACGGCGTGGAGCTGATCGGCGCACGGGCTGACGTGATCGACCGTGCCGAGGACCGCCTGAAGTTCCGTGAGGCCATGGATGCCATCGGCGTGGAAAGCCCCCGCAGTGCCATCGCCCACACGCTGGACGAAGCCCGCACGGCCCTGGAGCATATCGGCCTGCCTGCCATCATCCGTCCGTCCTTCACCATGGGCGGCTCCGGCGGTGGTATCGCCTATAACCGGGAGGAATTCTCCCAGATCGTGGCCAGCGGGCTGGATGCCTCCCCCACCACCGAGGTGCTGATCGAAGAATCCGTCATCGGCTGGAAAGAGTACGAGATGGAAGTGGTCCGTGACGTGGCGGACAACTGCATCATCGTCTGCTCCATCGAGAACATCGACCCGATGGGCGTCCATACCGGGGATTCCATCACCGTGGCCCCGGCCATGACGCTGACGGACAAGGAATACCAGCGGATGCGTGATGTCTCCATCGCCTGCCTGCGGGCCATCGGCGTGGAGACGGGTGGTTCCAACGTGCAGTTCGGCGTGAATCCGAAGGATGGCCGCATGGTCGTCATCGAGATGAACCCCCGCGTGTCCCGCTCCTCCGCCCTGGCCTCCAAGGCTACCGGCTTCCCGATCGCCAAGATCGCCGCCAAGCTGGCCGTGGGCTACACTCTGGATGAGCTGACGAACGACATCACCGGCACCATCCCGGCCAGCTTCGAGCCGACAATCGACTATGTCGTCACGAAAATTCCCCGCTTCACCTTCGAGAAATTCCCCAGCACGCCGGCCCTGCTCTCCACCTCCATGAAATCCGTCGGTGAGGCGATGGCCGTGGGCCGCAGCTTCGCCGAATCCCTTCAGAAGGGCCTGCGCTCCATGGAGACGGGCCTGACAGGTCTGGACCCTGTGGAAGCCCCCGGCGATGGCTCCCCGGATGCCTACCGTGCCGCCCTCTCCGAGCCACGGCCGGAACGCATCCTCATGGCCGCCCAGGCCTTCCGGGCCGGTCTCTCACTGGAGGACATTCAGGAAGCCTGCCATTTCGAGCCGTGGTTCCTCCGCCAGCTGGAAGGCATCATTGCGACGGAACGTGAGATCGAAGCGAACGGCCTGCCGGATGACGCCATCAGCCTGCGCCAGATCAAGGCCCAGGGCTTCTCCGACCAGCAGCTTGCCCGCCTGAGCGGCAAAAGCGTGAAGGACGTCGTCGCCCTGCGCACGAAGCTGGACGTGCTGCCCGTCTATCGCCGGATCGACACCTGTGCAGCCGAGTTCTCTTCTGACACACCGTATCTGTATTCCACCTATGAAGGGGGCTTCGGCATCCCGGACTGTGAGAGCCGCCCGACGGACAAACAGAAAATCGTCATCCTCGGCGGTGGCCCCAACCGGATCGGTCAGGGCATCGAGTTCGACTACTGCTGCGTCCATGCCGCCTACGCCCTGCGTGAGGCCGGTTTCGAGACGATCATGGTCAACTGCAACCCGGAAACCGTCTCCACGGACTATGACACGTCCGACCGTCTCTATTTCGAGCCGCTGACGGCCGAGGACGTCATCAGCCTCGTGAAGAAGGAGATGACGAACGGCACCGTTCTGGGCTGCATCGTGCAGTATGGTGGGCAGACCCCGCTGAAGCTCTCCCGTGCGCTGGAGGAAGCGGGCATCACCCTGCTGGGCACCCCGGCCGATGCCATCGACCGTGCCGAGGACCGGGAACGCTTCCAGGCCATGCTGCGCAAGCTGGGCCTGCGCCAGCCCCGCAACGGCATTGCCCGCACCCCCGACGAGGCCCTGAAGATCGCCGAGGAAGTCGGCTATCCGGTCGTGGCCCGTCCCTCCTACGTGCTGGGTGGCCGTGCAATGGAGATCGTCTATGACAGGGCCGGTCTTTCCCATTACCTCAACACCGTCCTGCGTGCCGCCGGTGAGGATGTCTCCACCGGGCCAGTCCTGCTGGATCACTACCTGAATGAGGCCATCGAGGCCGACGTGGACTGCATTGCCGATGGTCATGATGTCTATGTCGCCGGGGTGATGGAGCATATCGAGGAAGCCGGAATCCACTCTGGCGACTCTGCCTGCTCCCTGCCGCCCTACACGCTCTCCCCGGCTCTGGTGACGGAGCTGAAGGCCCAGACCGAAGCCATGGCCCGTGAGCTGGGCATCCGTGGACTGATGAACGTGCAGTTCGCCATCAAGGATGACGAGGTGTTCGTTCTGGAGGTCAATCCCCGTGCCTCCCGCACGGTGCCTTTCGTGGCCAAGGCCACGGGTGTGCCGGTCGCCAAGATCGGGGCCCGGATCATGGCCGGAGCCAGACTGTCCGAGTTCCCGCTGGAAGGCCGGTCCGTCGCCCCACATGTGGCCGTCAAGGAAGCGGTCTTCCCCTTCAACCGCTTCTCCGGCGTTGATACGATCCTCGGGCCGGAAATGCGCTCCACTGGTGAGGTAATGGGGCTGGATGCCAACTTCGAGATGGCCTTTGCCAAATCCCAGCTGGCCGCAGGCGTGAAACTCCCCCGGACAGGCACCGTCTTCCTCTCCGTCCGGGAGAGCGACAAGGCCCATGTGCAGCCACTGGCCCGCAAGCTGGTGGAGATGGGCTTCACCATTCTTGCCACCCGTGGCACGGCGGACCGGCTCAAGGAAGCCGGTATTCCGGTCACCCGTGTCAACAAGGTGCTGGAAGGTCGCCCACACTGTGTGGATGCCATCCACTCCAACGAGGTGCAAATGGTCATCAACACCGCCCAGGGTGGCCAGTCCGCCCGGGACAGCTTTGACATCCGCCGCTCCGCCCTGACGATGAACGTACCCCATTACACGACCATCGCCGGTGCCCGGGCAGCAACCTATGCCATCTCTGTCCTGAAGCAGAAGGAGCCGGATGTGGCGCCGCTGCAATCCTATTTCCACGGCGCCTTCTAAGAGAAGGCTTGCAGCACGCATGGCGTGCTGGTTATCCTGTCCGCCACAGCGTATGCCGCCCCGCCCTTTTCCGCTCCATGTGGAAGGGGGCGGGGCGGTGTGCCATTCATCTCTTTGTACCAGTGCGAGGATTCCCTCCATGCAGAAAAGCCCCATGACCGCCCAAGGACTGAAACGCCTTGAGGATGAGCTGCGCCAGCTCAAATCAGAGGAACGCCCCGCCGTCATCCGGGCCATTGCAGAAGCCCGCTCCCACGGGGACCTCTCCGAGAATGCGGAATACCACGCCGCCCGGGAGCGTCAGTCCTTCATCGAGGGGCGGGTGCTGGAGCTGGAGAGCCTGATCTCCACGGCCGAGGTGATCGACCCCACGACCCTCTCCGGCAGCCGCATCCAGTTCGGTGCCACGGTCGAGCTGGTGGATGAGGAAACCGACAAGGAAAGCACCTACCAGATCGTCGGCGCTCACGAAGCTGACATCAAGCAGCACCGCATTTCCATCTCCTCCCCCCTTGCCAAAGCCCTCATCGGGAAGGAAGCTGGGGACAGCGTTTCCGTCCCGGCACCGGGCGGGGACCGTACCTATGAAGTTCTGAAAGTGATCTACAAATAATGCCGGACTCTGCTTCCAAGACCAGCCTGACCTTCAACGACGTCAAAGACGCCCAGAAGCGCATTGCCGCCACCATTGCCCGTACGCCCACGATCAGCAATGTGGCCCTTTCCCGGCTGACGGAAGCAGAGATTATCATCAAGCTGGAAAATCTTCAGGCCATTGGCTCCTTCAAGGAGCGTGGAGCGGCCAACCGCATGGCCCTGCTCACGCCCGAGGAACGCAAACGGGGTGTCATCACCGTCTCGGCAGGCAACCATGCCCAGGGCGTAGGGCGGCAGGCCAGCCTTCTGGGCGTGGAAGCCACCATCGTCATGCCCCGTTTCACCCCCGCCACCAAGGTGGCCGCCACCCAGAGCTGGGGAGCCAGAGTCGTTCTGGCGGGCGAGAATTTCGACGAGGCCGTGAAAACGGCCGAAAAAATCCGTCAGGAAGAAGGCCAGACCCTCATCCACCCCTTTAATGATCCTGCCGTCATCGCCGGACAGGGCACCTGCGCTCTGGAAATGATTGAGGATGCGCCCGATCTGGACGCCATCGTGGTGCCGATCGGTGGAGGTGGCCTCATGGCCGGTTTCGTCACCGTACTGAAAGAACTCAGCCCGAAGACGAAGCTCTATGGCGTGCAGGTGGAAGGCTATTCCCCACTGGGAGCCTATCCGGAACCGCTCCGCTCCGTTCCCGGCGGGTCAACCATTGCCGAGGGCATCGCCGTCGTCCAGCCGGGCCATCACTGCCTGGATGTCATTGGCAGGAACCTTGATGGCGTGTTCGTCGTCAACGAACTCCAGGTCGAAAGCGCCATCACGACGCTGGCCGAGAAGGCCCGTCAGGTGGGCGAAGGGGCCGGAGCCACGCCACTGGCCGCCATTCTGGCCAATCATGACCTCTTCAGGGGCAAGAAGGTAGGCTTTCCCATCTCCGGCGGCAACATCAATGCCCGCATCCTTGCCCATGTCATCCTCCGCTCCCTGCTGAGAGAAGGACGCATCCTGCGGCTGATCTTCCAGATTCCCGACCGCCCCGGCCTGCTGGCCGCCATCTCCGAGAAGATTGGCAGCTATGGTGGCAACATCATCGAGGTCTCCCATCACCGCCTCTTCGCCGCCCCTTCCGTGCAGACGGCAGAGCTGGTGGTGATGATCGAAGCCCGTGACACGGAACATGCCCTGGAAATCGAGCGGGAACTCTCCCGCCATTACCACGTCGAACGGGACTGACCCCCGGAACGTCCTCTGAAGCAGAAGGGAGTGGTCCTGCCCGTGTGAGACGGGGCCACTCCCTTTTTTGCGTTCAGGCTCCCTCTTCGTCCGGGACGAAATGAAGGGCCAGACCATTGGTGCAGTAACGCAGCCCCGTGGGCGGGGGGCCATCAGGGAAGACATGCCCCAGATGACCGTGACAGCCTGCGCAATGTATCTCCACCCGCACCATGCCGAGACTGCGGTCCTCACGCTCGCCCACCGCCCCGGGCACGGCCCGGAAGAAAGACGGCCAGCCTGATCCGCTCTCATATTTCGCCGTCGAGCTGAACAGCCTCTTCCCGCAGGCGGCACAGTCGTAATGACCGGGCCGTTTCTCACCATTCAGCGGGCTGGAACCCGGCGGCTCGGTCCCATGACCATGCAGGACATGCTTCTGCGCTTCACTGAGCGGCCCACAGCCACAGACGGCTGCTTTTTCAGATGTCTGGTCTTTCATCTCCACTCCTCTCCGGGGCACCATCCCGCCCCTCCGGCTGGACAGACAGCCCATTCTCCGCCACAAAAGACATACGAAAACCAATCATCGCATCTGTCCCGCATGTCCCTGTCACTCATTCCTGCCTGACTGATCTCATGCTGTCAGATGTGTTTTTCAAGCCCCATACCATCCCACCCGGAAAGGGATTCCCAGGCAGGCTCATGCTCCCGAAACGCACCAGCACATCCCTCGCCCTCTGCTGGCTGCTGCCTTGCCTGATGCTGACCTGCCTTGCCGACCAGCATCAGGCCCATGCCGCCCCAGACCAGGCCGGTACTCTGTGGGGATCAAACACGCCCATTCCCACCACGGAGGCTGGCATCCGCAAGGCACGGGCTGCACGGCGGAATCTTCAGCAGCTTCTGGCCCAGAAAGCCCAGCTGCTCCAGCAGAAGGAAGAAGAAACCCGCAAGGCTGAAGCCCAGGCGCATCTCAGTGCCCGTCAGCTGGCCCGCCTGCGCCAGAAGCAGGCCAGACTGGCCCGGCAGCACATGCTCGTGGAACGTCACCTCACAAAGGTTTCAGCTCAGCTGGACCAGCTCAGTACTGGCAATGACCAGCTGAAAGCCGAAGAAAACACCATTCTTCTGGATGAAGCCACACGTCTTCCTGCCCTCCAGCAGATGAACACCACGCCAGAACTCGCCCTTCTTATGCCACCAGACAATCCAGCCATCAGCCCTGCAGTTCCTTTTGCCCTTCTCGCCCTGCGCCACCAGCAGAACCGGGACGCCATGGCAGACAACATCCAGCGGCAGACCCATCTCCAGAGAGAGCAGATGCGGCTGACAGACCAGAGCCGTACCATCACAGCACAGGAAACCCGCCTCCAGACCAGCCAGAACGAGGCAGAAAGCCGGGCCGAGCAGGCGGCCATAAAATCGGAACAGGCCCAGCAGACCCTGCTGAAGCAGCAGGCTCTACTGACACAGGCCCGCCAGAGCACGGAGGCCCTGACAGCCATCATCACCGTCCTGGCCCGGCAGGAAGCTGAAACACGCCGCCGCCTGCGGGCCCAGAAGGCCCGGTTCCACAAGCTGCACCAGCGCCACAAGGAACAGGAAGTGGAGCAGCAGGACCGCAGCTTCAACCCCGGCAAAGGGCTGATGCGGGGCTCTGCACGGGCCCCTGTGCAGGGGCGCATCGTCACACGCTGGGCACAGCCTACCGAGGCTGGCCCCGCCACGGGGCTGACCTACCAGACGGCTCCTTCCGCCCCTGTGACCGCCCCCTGCACGGGCCGCCTGCTCTTCAGCGGGGCCTTCCGCTCCTTCGGCCCCATGGTGATTCTGGACTGCGGGCAGAAACAGCGACTTGTTCTGGCCGGTCTTGGCACGCTCCAGCTACAGAGCGGCCAGTCCGTCCAGCAGGGGGGCGTGATCGGCCAGATGCCCACCCGGGACCCTCTCCTCTTCGTACAGCTGCGGCAGGGAACAAAGCTCATGGATCCAGCCCATTTCTTCTGAGGCCATGCTGAGTCCTGCCGGGAGTTTCACCCGTGCCGAAAACACTGTAAGCTGCCTCCATCATGTCTCCGGGCCAGGGCCCTCTCATATTGATCGCAGCGAACCGCCTGTCTTCTAAATGTTAAGGAATAGACCGACCATGAACTTCCGCACTGGCCTTATGCTGGGTCTTGCCTGTTCAGCCATGGGTGTTGCCTCTGGTGCCTTTTTTGCCAGTCGCCCGTCACTCGTCCCCCCCGCCTGGGCGCAGGAGATCACACACAAGGACAGCAACACGCCGGCCAACAGCAGCGACAGCAACAATGCTGAAACCGTCCGTATGCTGACACTGCTGGGCACGGTGATGGACATTGCCCATTCGGAATATGTCTCTCCCCTTCCCAACAAGAAGCTCATCCGCAATGCCATTGACGGAATGATCAGCAATCTGGACCCTCACTCTTCCTTCATGGATGCCCAGCAGCTCAAGGACATGCAGGATGAGATGTCCGGCCAGTTTGGTGGGCTTGGGCTACAGGTGCAGGGCGATGCCGGGCATGTACGGGTCGTCTCCCCCATTGATGGCACACCGGCCGCCAAAGCGGGCATCCAGTCCGGCGATGTCATCACCATGGTGGACAACAAGAGCATCGCCAACCTCACGCTGGATCAGGCCGTCCGCAAGATGCGGGGCAAGCCGGGAACGCAGATCACCCTGACCATCCTGCGCCCCAAAACTGGCAAGCAGCAGAACCTGACCCTGACACGGGAGATCATCCATGTGCAGATCGTCCGTTCCGCCCTCTATGGGCAGACGGGCTATATCCGCCTGAGTGAATTTGATGATTCGCTGGAAAAGGAGATGCGCAAGGCTTACGGCAAGCTGGTCCAGTCCGTTGCCAAGACGCCCGGCAAGACACTGAACGGCCTCGTGCTGGACCTCCGCTCCGACCCCGGCGGGAAGCTGGACCAGGCCATCGCCGTGGCCCGTGACTTCATCAAGGATGGAGAGATCGTCTCCATCCGTGGCCGCCACCCCGAGGGCAACCAGCATTGGGATGGTGTCGGCAAGGACATCACCCACGGCCTGCCCATCATTGTCCTGACCAACGCCGGCTCGGCCTCTGCCAGCGAGATCGTGGCCGGTGCGCTGAAGGACCATCGCCGGGCCATCATCATGGGAGACCGGACCTTCGGCAAGGGGTCCGTCCAGACGATCATCCCCATTGCCGACCAGGGGGCCATCCGGCTGACAACCGCCCGTTATTACACGCCGTCGGGCCGGTCCATCCAGGGGCTGGGCATCACGCCGGATGTGCCCGTTCTGGCCAGCCGGGATGATGACAGCCTCTTTACATACCATGAGGCCGACCTCGCCCACACCATCACCAACACGGATGGCAAACTGCCCAAGGAGGCCCCACGGACGGACCTGCCCGCTTTCGCCAAGACCGTGGAACGTCTGCCCCCTGCCAAATGGCCTGCCTTCGACCCCACGAAGCCGGAAACGGACTTCCAGCTCCAGCAGGCCCTGCATTTCATCAATGCCCAGACTGGCGGGGCTGATGCAGCCCATGAGGCCGCCCTGCTCGTCCATCCACAACTGCCGCCACAGTCCCACGACACGGCCCCTGATGAGGCCAAGGACGACAGTGCAGCAAAGACGAAGAAATAAGCCCATGTCCCTGCGTGAAACACTGGCCTACCGCCCCAATGTCGGCATCGTCCTCTTCAATGGGAAAGGCGAAATCTTCATGGCCCGCCGTGCGGACCTGCCGGGGGACATCTGGCAGTTTCCGCAGGGCGGCATTGATGAGGGCGAAGAGCCGGAACAGGCCGTCTGGCGGGAAATGAAAGAAGAGATTGGCACAAACAACGCCACCATGATCGGTAAGCGTGAGGGCTGGTTTCTCTACGACCTGCCGGACCACCTTATCGGCAAGGCCCTGCACGGGAAGTATCGGGGGCAGAAACAGCAGTGGTTCCTCTTCCGCTTCACCGGCCAGGACAGCGACATCAGGCTCGACACGTTTGAGGAAATCGAGTTCACCACATGGCGTTGGGTGCCACCGGAGGATGTCCTGAGCGGCAAGTACAATCTGGGCTTCAAGAAGGACGTCTACGAACGGCTCCTGCCCGACATTCTTGCCATCTACCGGGCGGCGTCCAGAGCCTGAGCCTTCACCAGCCGGGCGTAAAGTCCGGCCCTGGCCATGAGCTGGGCATGGGTGCCCGTCTCGACAATCTGGCCCTGATCCAGCACCACGATGTGATCGACACTCTGCACGGTGGAGAGCCGATGCGCCACGATGAGCGTCGTCCGCCCCTGCCGGAGCTGGGCCAGAGCCTCCTGCACACGGGCCTCGTTTTCTGAGTCCAGCGCACTCGTGGCCTCATCCAGCAGCAGCAGGCGGGGGTTACGCAGCAGGGCACGGGCCAGCATGATGCGCTGTCTCTGCCCACCCGAGAGCCTCTGCCCACCGGGACCGATGATGGTTTCCAGCCCTTCCGGCAGATCATGCACGAAATCCAGTGCCGCCATCCGGCAGAGTGCCTCCACCTCCTCCCGTGTCGCAGAAGGACGGCCAAGATGGATGTTCTCCCGCACGCTCATGTCGAACAGGGCCGTTTCCTGACTGACATAGGCCAGATGATCCCGCAGGCTGGCCAGCGTGAGGGACCGTATGTCCACCCCCTCCAGCGTGATCGTCCCTTCCGTCACGTCAAAAAGACGGGGGATCAGGGCCAGCATGGTAGATTTCCCCGCCCCGCTCGGCCCGACCAGAGCCACGCTCTGCCCCGGCCTCACATCCAGAGATATATTTTTCAGGGCATGATGCCCATCCTGAAAACGATAGGATACATCCCTGAACACAAGGTGCCCCGGCCCTTCCGGCAGGGGCCGGGCCTCCGGCTGTTCCTGCACGCTGGCCGGTTCATCAATCACGGCAAAGATACGTCCCAGCCCGGCCAATCCTTCCTGCATGGAGGTGTTGAGCGACCCCAGGGCACGCAGAGGACGTGAGGCCGCAAACAGGGCAGCAATGAAGGCCGTGAAGTCCCCCAGCGTGGCCCCGCCCGTGGCGGCACGCCAGCCCGCAAACCCCAGCACGAAAGCGATCGCCACACCACCGATGACCTCCAGCATCGGATCCAGACGGGCACGGTTGCTGGCAATACGGAAGAACATGTCATGCAGCCTGTCGAGAGCCGAACCGATGCGGTGATGCTCATGCTCCTCCATCCGGTAGATGCGTATCTGCCGGGACAGGGAGAAGCTTTCCGTCAGCAGGGCCGAGGCTTCCCCGACCTGCTCCTGCATCCCGCCGGAGGCCCGGCGCACCCGCCGCCCGAGCTTCTGCACGGGAATGATGGCCAGAGGATACAGCACGACCGCAATCAGGCTCAGTTCCCAGTCCGTCCAGATCATGGAGGCGACAAGCCCGATGATGGTGATGACGTCCCCCAGCGCATTGACCGAACGTGTCAGGGCTTCCCTCATGGCGAGGGCATCCGTGGTGAAGCGGGCCGCCCAGCGGGCGGGAGCCTCTCTTTCAATCCGGGCCACATCCGCCTTCAGGGCATGGATGAACATGCGTTCCTGAAGACGCCGCACGACCTGAAGGACCAGTGCCTGCACGCAGACATTCTGCCCATACTGGGCCAGAGCCTTGGCCCCCGTCACGACCACAACCAGCAGGGGAATCTGATACAGGATGCGGGGATCATGTGCCGTGAACATGTCGATCGCCCGCTTGATGACAAGCGGATAGGCCGCCGTCAGCAGGGCCATGACGACCGTCAGCACGAACACGGCCAGCAGCATGAGCCGGTGCCGGGCAATGTCCTCCCGCCAGAGCCTCCGCATCAGGGGGAAGGTTGCCTCATACGCTGCCCTGTCCGCAGGGTGCCTGCCTGTCTGCTGTGTCATGCAGACCTTCTAGCAGCCCCCTCAGGAAGGGGAAAGCTGGTGGCTCACCCAGTCCCGACATGCCCCGGCATCGGGACGGCAGCCCTGTGTGAGCCACCAGTGCTGCGTCTGTTTCAACCACCGCCCCATTTCCGGCCCCGGTTTCACACCCAGAGCAATCAGGTCCCGCCCCGCCAGAGGGAAAACGGGCTGCTCCACGGTTTCCAGCCGGTGCCGCAGCTCATTCCAGCTCCCATCAGGCCGTCCCAGCTCCTGCGCCTGCACCAGCCAGCTTCGCAGCAGCAGGATGGACCTGTCCTGCTGGAAAAGAACCCGCCGGATGTCGTCATCATCCAGCGTGACCGCCAGTTCCGGCCCGAATCTGGCAAAAGCGGCCAGCATGTCCCGGCTCTCATTGGAGAGTTTCAGATGGGCACCAACATCCGCCATGCCCTGCCCGTCCCCTCCGCCGGGTGGATACAGGACGGCAAGACGATGCAGCGGCTCGGCAGGATCACCACAGGCCAGAAGACGCTCCAGACCAGACAGGGGCGCATGATGCGGCAGCAGCACGGCAAGGGTACCCGTTTCCTCCATCAGTTCCAGCGTTCGCAGAAGCTGCGGGCCTGACAGGATTTTCAGCAGCTCCATCGCCACACGCTCAACTGAAAGGCGGGTCATCGTCTCCCGCAGGCGAATGATGGCCTGACAGGCCTCGCCATCCGGTTCGCCACGGCCATAACGGGCAAAAAAGCGGAAAAACCGCAGGCACCGCAGGGCATCCTCCTCAATGCGCCGTGCCGCCTGCCCGACAAACCGTACCTTCCCGGCCCGGAGATCATCCAGTCCGCCGAAATAATCATGCAGCTGCCCATCCTGATCCAGCGACATGGCGTTGATCGTGAAGTCCCGCCGCTGCGCATCTTCCTCCCAGTCATCCGTCCAGGCGACGACAGCATGGCGGCCATCGGTACTGACATCACGCCGCAGGGTGGTGATTTCATAAGGGTGATGGTCAATCACCGCCGTGATGGTTCCATGCTCAAGGCCGGTCGGTATCACCCTGGCACCGACCTCTTCCAGCCGCCGCTGGGCTTCTCCCGGTGGAACCGGGCTGGCCAGGTCAAGATCATGCACGTCGCGACCACAGAGCAGGTCCCGCACGCAGCCTCCCACCAGCCGGGCCTGCGGCAGAGCCTGCCAGATACGGGCCAGCCCGGCGTGACCGGGCACATCAGACAGGGCTGCCAGAAGGGTGGCCGGAGATGGTGTCCTGATGGTCACACGCACAGCTCCTCAAGGTCGTCCACGGTCTCATCCGGCAGGCGGGAAAGCGGGAAGAACATCCCGTGGCTCCAGACTCCCATGCAGGGTTCACCCCCCACGCAGCCCGGAACGGCCAGAGCCGCCAGCTCGAAAAGGACCGCCCGGCTGATGCGGGCCAGAATGGGCTGCCCGCCTGCTCCGGTCCTCATGTGGATGTAGGGCACGGTCGCTCCATCAGCCGGGCGGTCCCAGTCACACAGAAGGGGATGCTCCGCATCCACACAGAAAACCTCATCCAGATTGGTCCGCAGGCACAGTGTCTGCGTCTTTTCCGAACAGCCCCTGAAATCCAGCTCCACCGCCAGAAAGGGAACATCATCCACCTGTATGACGCCAGCCTCGGTCGGCGTCCGCAGCCAGTAACGTCCCTGGCGGTCCCGGTCGAGGCAGGAGGCGAACAGGCAGAGCATGGCCTTGCGCCGGATGGGCGTCCCCCGGTACAGCCATGTCCCGTCCCGCCGGATATGGAAAGGCAGGTGCAGGACCATCTCGTCCTCGGACATCACGGCCTCATCCGGCCCCTCCAGCGGGGGCACCGGTCTCTCATAAGACTTGATGCTCATGATCTCCTCCCTTTCCGTCCTTCCATCACGATGGACCTGCATGATGGTGTGCCACTTTCCTGCGACCCTCTCTTTTTAAAAGGGCCTCTTACATGGTAGCTTACCGCCTGCCCCAGAGTTGGGAATGATCCCGGCCTGTTAAAACCCCCCTACCCTCTGTTTCCGAATCTGTAATGACCCAGCATCCTTCTGCCTCCGGCCCGACATCCTCCCCCCAGGACAGGGCGTTCCACCATGATGACACGGTCCGTGCCTTTGATGGGCTGGCCCCCAGGCTGAAAACGCTCGTACAGGAAATTGGCCGAATCGTCCTCGGGCAGGAAACGGTCATCGAGCATGTCCTCACAACCCTGCTGGGGGGGGGCCATGCGCTGCTGCTCGGGGCGCCGGGGCTGGGGAAGACGCTGCTGGTCAATACCTGCGCCCATGTTCTGGGGTTGGAAGACAGCCGCATCCAGTTCACGCCAGACCTCATGCCCTCCGACATCACCGGGGCAGAAATCCTGGAGCAGGATGAACAGGGCAGGCGCCATTTCCGCTTCCTGCCCGGCCCCCTCTTCGGGCAGCTGGTGCTGGCGGACGAAATCAACCGCGCCAGCCCCCGCACCCAGTCCGCCCTGCTTCAGGCCATGGCAGAAGGGCACGTCACGCAGGGTGGCAAAACATGGCCCCTGCCCAAGCCATTTCATGTTCTGGCCACCCAGAACCCCATCGAGCAGGAAGGAACCTACCCCCTGCCAGAAGCCCAGCTTGACCGTTTCATGATGCGTATTCCGCTGGATTTTCCGGCACGGGAGGCCGAGCGCCGGATGCTGCTCCAGACCACAGGGGCCACGAAACGGAAGGCTGAACGCATCTTTTCCACCGCAGAGCTTCTGGCCACCCAGAAACTCGTCCGCACGCTGCCGGTCGGGGAAACGGTCGTGGAAGCCATCCTGACCATTGTCCGGGGCCTGCGGCCACAGGATGAAACAGCCAGTGCCGAGGTCCGTCAGTCACTGGATTACGGCCCCGGCCCTCGTGCTGCCCAGGCCCTGATGATTGCCAGCCGGGCACGGGCCATGCTGCATGGCCGTCTCTCCCCCTCGATGGAAGATGTCCGTGTGCTGGCCGAGCCTGTTCTGGCTCACCGCCTGGGCATCAGCTTCGCCGCCCAGACGCAGGGTGTGGATGCCCGGCAGCTCATTGCCGCCCAGCTGAAGCGCCTCGGCTAGGCCGGGCTCCCAGGCGGTTCCCAGAGTACGGACATGGCCAGCTCACCCTCCTTCTTCCAGCGGTTTTTTGGCACTCGCAAAGGGCGTGATGCCGCCCCGCAGCCTGTCTCCCTGCCGGAGCTGGTTCTCTCAGCCCGAGGGCTGGCAAAGCAGCTGCGCAATGGCCCTCACGGCAACCGCAGAGCCGGGGACGGACATGAATTCTGGCAGTTCCGTCCCCATCAGCCAACAGAACCAGCCTCCCTGATCGATTGGAAACAGTCTGCCCGCTCGCCGGAACCAAACCTGCTCTGGGTTCGGGAGCGGGAGCAGCATGCCCCCCGGCCACTTTTCATATGGGTTGACCCCTCTGCCTCCATGCGCTGGCGGTCTGCCAACAGCCTGCCCAGCAAACATGACACCGCTCTGGCTGATGCCCTGGCCCTTGGGCAGGCAGCCCTGCTGGGCGGTGAGGATGTGGGCATTCCTGGCTTCCGGTCCCGTTTTTCCGGTCATCAGGCCTTGCCCCGTCTCGCCCATGCTCTCATGCAGCTTCCTCCCCGTGACGATACTGGCAGGGATGCGGTCCTGCCCAGCCTGACAGCTGTTCCCACTCATGCAGCTCTGCTGCTCGTCAGTGACTTCCTTTGGAAAGAGG
Organism: Bombella sp. ESL0380; assembly: GCF_009725805.1. Taxonomy (NCBI): domain Bacteria; kingdom Pseudomonadati; phylum Pseudomonadota; class Alphaproteobacteria; order Acetobacterales; family Acetobacteraceae; genus Bombella; species Bombella sp. ESL0380. The sequence continues at coordinate 97,926 of NZ_WNIH01000005.1, forward strand.
CCACCATGCAGCATTGCCTGGCGCCGCTGGCCACCCATCCCGGCCGCATCGCCCTGCTGGCCGTGCTGGACCCACAGGAGCATCGCCTGCCCTTCAGCGGGTCTGTCCAGTTTACCAGCTGCGAGGCTGAACCGGACCTGACACTCCCGGCCACGGAGAACCTGCATGAGGCCTATCAGGCCCGATTGACCGAACATTTCAGCCAGCTTGAAAAGATCGGAAAGGGACAGGCGCCCTTCTTCCGCCTCCATGTCACCGACCATCCTGCCCTGCCTGTCCTGGCGGACTGCCACACCTTCCTGCGGGGGCGGGCATGATCCTTCTCTCCCCTTACCTGCTGCTGTTCCTGCTCCTCCTGCCTGCCCTGTGGTGGCTGGTCCGGGCCATTCCTCCCCACCCCCGGCAACAGCGTTTCCCCTCTCTCATCCTGCTCCGCAGGCTCTCGCCTGTCCGGCAGGATGCCGCACGCACGCCGCTCTGGCTCCTGCTCCTGCGCATGGTTGCCCTAGCTCTGCTCGTTCTGGCCTTTGCCCGGCCACTCCATCTCCCCGGACAGGACCAGCAGACCCCGCAGAAACTGGTTCTCATTCTGGATGATGACTGGGCGGCTACCCCACACTGGGATGACCGCAGGAAAAATGCCCTCGCTCTGGGAGAAGCCACACTCCGCTCCGGCGGGCGGGTGACCCTGCTGCTGAACACGCCAGAGGCGGACGGCCACATGCCTCGCCCCTTCCAGCCCGGTGACCGCACTGCCCTGCAACAGTTTCTTGCCGGTCTGTCTCCCCACACATGGCCTGGGGACCGGCAGACCCTCGCCCGCCAGCTTCAGGCGCTCGCCCCGGACCTGCATGGAGCAACGGTCATCGCACTTTCCAATGGCCTGGCACAGCCGGGGGATGAGGCCCTGCGTGCCGCCCTTCAGCCTGCCCACCGGACCGAAGATGTACGCTGGCCCCGCTGCGACCTCATCCGTCTTTCCATCCGGCAGGAAAGCCAGCTGACGGCACAGGCGGAAACACTCCCCGACTGCCCGGAGCAGACACGCCGCCTGCTGGGCATGACGCTGGAAAAAGACGGACATTTCGCCGTCCTGGCCGATACGCCACTTCCCACCGGAACCTGGCGTACCCTGCCTGACCCGGACCATTTCGATGCCTTCAGCCTGCCATCCGTTTCCGGTCCGGCAGGCATGGTGCTTCTACCCGGCAGGATGGACCAGCACCGGGTTGGCCTTCTGCACATCAATGGTGATGATACACCGCTGACAGGTAGCGGCTTCTACCTGACCCGTGCCCTGCAGGCTGTCATCCCCTATCAGGAGGGCACTGTGGACAGTCTCCTGCCCCGCCACCCGGACATCATCATCGCCACGGATGGCACACTCTCCGATGCGGGGCTGAGCGACATACTCGGCTGGGTCCGCAAAGGAGGCATCCTGATCCGCTTCGCAGGGCCGGAACTGGCCCGCCAGAGCCAGCAGACCATGAAAGACGATGACGCTGCTCTTCTGCCCGTGCCCCTCCTCTCCGGCATGAGGCAACTGGGGGGCCCCATGTCGTGGGGCAGCCCGCAGAAACTGGCTCCCTTCCCGGGAGACACCCCTTTCGCCGGGCTGACCATCCCCGAAGACGCCACCGTATCCCGTCAACTTCTGGCCCAGCCCACGGGTGACCTGTCCCGGCATGTCTGGGCCACGCTGACCGATGGCACCCCCCTCGTAACTGCCCGGCAGGAAGGCGGCGGCCTGATCGTCTTCTTCCACATCACCCCGACGGCAGACTGGTCCAGCCTGCCACTCTCCGGCCTTTTCCCCCAGATGATGGAACGTCTCATCACCCGTACTCCCATCATGCAGACAAAGACAGGCACCAATCACACCACCTCGGACGCCTTGGCGCCATGGCGGGTCCTGACTCTCGACAAGACCCTCGTACCGCCATCCCCCGCCATCCGCCCGCTGCCCAGCACGACAGAACAGCCTGTCGATGCCCTCCATCAGGCCGGATTCTACGGAGGGGCTGCCCAGCATCACCCACTCAATCTGGCAGACCATCAGCCCCCTATGGCAGATGAAGCCGCTCTCGGTCCGATCAGGGCAGCAGGGCAGGCCACGCCAGAACAGCCCCTCTGGCCACCCCTCATGCTGCTGGCCCTCGGGCTGATCCTGCTGGACCTCTACCTCTCCCTCGGTCGGGCCGGACTGTTCCGCATGGCCCGCAACGCCACTCTTTCCCTGGGAGCCGGGCTGCTCATCGTGACGCAGTTGCAGGCAGCTACGACGGGGCAACCAGCCTCGGCCCCGCAGGCTCCTGTTCCTCCTGCGGCTCTGGCCATCCGTCTGGCCCATATCCAGACCGGTAACGCAGACACGGATGAGGCAGTCCAACAGGGGCTTGAAGGGCTGACGCACTTCCTCAACCAGCGCAGCACCACACATCTGGACAGTCCCGTAGGGGTCGTGCCGGGACAGGATGATCTGGCCTTCTATCCTCTCCTCTACTGGCCTGTCATACCCGGCACCCATCTGGATCCAGCCGGGAAAACAGCGCTTGCCCATTACCTCCAGCACAATGGCATGATCCTGATTGATGAGATGGGCGCAGGCAGCGCCATGGACGGTACGGATGGCCACGCTACCCGCACCGCCCTCAGACAGGCCATGGAGGGACTGCCCATCCCACCGCTTGCCAGACTGACCGACCAGCACACCCTCTCCCATACCTTCTATCTGCTGCACGATTTTCCCGGTCGCATTGCTGGACAGCCCGTCTATGTCGCCCGGCAGGGGAACAATGATGACAGCGAAACCGTAAGCCCTGTCATCATCGGCAATGCAGACTGGGCCCATGCCTGGGCCATTGACCAGAATGGGGAGCACCCTTTCGCCGTCATTCCTGATGGCGAAAATCAGCGGACACTGGCCTACCGCTTTGGTTTCAACACCATCATCTATGCCCTTACCGGCAACTACAAGAACGACCAGCGCCATTATCCAGAGATGCTGAAACGTCTCAGGAACGGGGATGATGACAGCCCTGATGACGCTGATGAAAGTGAGGCTCCATGACGGACGCCCTGTCTTCCATCATCTGGGCACCATTCCTGCCCCCTTGGCTGCTTGCAGCACTGGCGGGCCTATGCCTGCTCCCTGGTCTCTATGGTACCCTGCGCGGAAGGCGGGATGTCCTCTGGCGGGTGGGTGCCATCCTGCTGGGGCTGCTCTGGCTGGCCAACCCCCGGCAGATACACCCCCACATGCAGACCCAGCCACAGGATGCCCTCCTCGTGGTGGATGTTTCCCCTTCCATGGACATCGGGCAACGGAAAGCCCTCGTCCAGCAGGCTCGTGCCCAACTGCTGCGCCAGGGCCGGGCACTGCATGACCTGACAATCCATGAGCTGGAAGTTTCTGGCGGGCATGGCCAGGGCACACGCCTTTTCGACGCCATGGACCATGCCGCCCTCTCCCTGAACAATCCGGCAGGCATCTTCCTGCTCACGGACGGAATGGATCACGACATTCCCGACCAGCTTCCCCCGTCCCTCAAGGACATGACAGGCCGCATCATTCCCCTGCATCTCCTGCTTTCCGCCAGAGGAGAAGAAACGGACCGGCGGCTGCGGGTTCTCAGTGCCCCCCCTTATGTCATCATCGGCCAGACGGCCCATATCCGTGTTCAGGTCGATGATCTGGGAACGCCTGGCGGGCAGCCTGTCGATATTCTGGACCATGGCCCTGACGGCCAGACGAACATCCTCGCCCATACGAAGAGCGGCCAGCCCGTGGAGCTGGATGTCCCCGTCACCCATGCCGGGCTTACCCTGAAGGAGCTCACGGCCTCCCCCCTGCCGGGTGAAGCTTCCCTGCGGAACAACAGTACCATCATCCAGCTTCAGGGCGTGCGGGACAGGTTGCGTGTCCTGCTTGTTTCCGGTGTACCCAATCAGGGGGCCCGTGTCTGGCGCACCCTGCTGAAGGCCGATCCATCTGTTGATCTGGTCCACTTCACCATTCTGCGATCCCCCGATACGGAAGATGATACCCCCCTCTCCGACCTCGCCCTGATCCCTTTCCCCACGCATGAGCTTTTTGCCCAAAAGATCAACAGCTTCGACCTCATCATTCTGGATGGCTTCCGCAACCAGAACATTCTGCCGGAGAGTTATCTGGAAAATATTGCCCGCTATGTCCGCAAGGGCGGTGGGCTGCTTGTGGTTGGTGGGCCGGAAATGACACAGCCGGGCACATTGCAGGATACACCTGTCGGCGCCATCCTCCCTGCCCATGTCCCCTCTGAACAGGGTATCATGACACAGCCCTTCTCCCCCAGACGGACCGCCCTCGGGCTGTCCCATCCCGTCACGCAGGCCCTGCCGGAACAGGGCCCCTGGGGCAAAGAATGGGGCCCATGGTACAGGGCACTCCGTACGGACCAGACGCAGGGCCGTACCCTTCTGGCCACACCTTCAGGGGCACCGCTGCTGGTGCTGGACCAGAAGGGACAGGGGCGTGTGGCCATGCTTCTCTCAGACCAGATCTGGCTCTGGTCCCGTGGAGAAAAAGGTGGAGGACCACAGGCCGAACTGCTGCGCCGCCTCTCACACTGGCTGATGAAGGAGCCGGAACTGGAAGAAAACCAGCTGGACGCCCATATCGAGCAGGGGCAGCTGCATGTCAGCCGCACCAGTCTGGCTCCTCTGGCCAATGTTCAGGCTGACATCATCGACCCGGATGGCCATCATGCTGTCCTTCCCCTCTCCCCCGTGCCGGGGCGTGACGGTATCTGGACAGGCAGCCTGCCCCTGCCATCACGGCCTGAGCAGAATGGCCGGATATGGACCGTCCAGCAGGGCGGGCTGAGCACGACCGTGGCCCTGCCTGAAACCAACCCGCTGGAAGACCAGGACCTGCGCAGTACCGCCACAAGGATGGCCTCCCTCGTGAGCCGCTCCGGTGGTGGCCTGTTCTGGCTCGGAACAGGGACCATCCCGGAGATCAGACAGGTCGCCGGAGGCCATCCCCTGCATGGAACAGGCTGGGCAGGGCTGCCCCTGCATCAGTCGGCCCTTGCAGCGGGCGGATCCAGCACGGCTTTTCTGCCAGGATGGCTGGCCCTCATCCTCATTCTTGCCATGATGGGCCTTGGCTGGTGGCGTGAAGGACGGTAAAACGACAGCAGTCCATGCTGTGGTGCCGTCACCCTGTGAAATTGACAGGCCCTGCCACTGCCTGACATGATGCCTGCGGCCTGTCCCCCGTAGCTGGTAGAAAAGAAAGCACTGTTCCCGATCATGCGTCCATTGAGTTCATTCCTGCCCCGTCTCGCTTTCGCCATCGGTCTTTCGGCTGCCTCCGTTGTGGTTCTGCCACACCGGGCCCATGCCCAATCCGCCGATGAAGCCGAGGCCGAGCAGGAAGCCATGGATGCCCAGAAACAGGCCGAGGCCCGCAAGGATGCACGACGTGCGGCGCCACCTTCTGCCCTGCCCGGCGCAGAGACGGACAGCGGCGACAACAGCCATGCCCGGATGGACATCAACCCGACAGCCGCCCTGTTTGATGCCATCAACCGTGGGTCACTCATCGGCGCCAAAGAGGCCCTCAGCCGTGGTGCTGACATCAATGCCCGCAACGTGCTGGAGCAGACGCCTCTGGACCTTGCCATAGACCTTGGCCGCAATGACATCATGTTCCAGCTGCTTTCCCTGCGGACCTACAATCCCGATGGCAAGCTCATCACCAGCGCCACGCATGATGAGAGCAGCAGCCATATTACCGTCAATGGCCAGGCCAGCCTTGCCGCACGTGCTCCTGCGCCTGTTGTGGAAAATCCGGGCCAGCCCGTCCCCTCGGTCGGCTTTCTGGGCTTCGGGGGGCCGGCAGCCCCTCCGGCACGGACTGGAACAGCCCATGCCCCACAGCGCAGGCCCCACGCTATCGTGCATCGCACATCCCATCCGCAGAAAGCTCCAGCCCCTCGGACTGCGCCCTGAGCCTCTTCCTTTGTTTTCACAAAGCATGACTGATCATGAAAAAAGCCCTTCCCGTGGTCTGACGGAAAGGGCTTTTTTCATGGCAGCTGCCGGATGGTCACGATGAAGCCATTAGCGGCAGAGCGCTATAATAGATGATGGAAATGCCCGCCAGACAGATGAGAAAAATCAGCAGGTCCCAACAGAAACAGACAAAAGCGGACTTCTTCTGCGGGCGCATGATGATGAAATGAAACAGAATGGCAAAAACCAAAGCTATGACGGCAATGACCAGCCCGGTATGTGTCTCCAGAAAATCCATGCGTCGTCCCTTCCCTTCACATCTCTGAAAAGCCGTTTTTCAGGCAGTTCGGCGCAGCAGATGTGTCTCCTGCCGCAATGTATCAATGGACAGGAACTGCCCGTCCCGTTCAAAATACCAGAATGTCCAGCCATTGCAGGAGGCCGCATTGGTCAGCAGGGCCCCCAGCTTGTGAATGGATCCCCGATGCTGGCCGGATACCAGCGTTCCATCCGGTGAGACACGAGCCTTCAGCCGCTTCTGCCGATCATATACCACCGTACCGGCAGGCAGGCTGCCATTCTCCACGAAAGACCCGAACGGAATGCGGGGCATCTCCCGTTTGGCCGGAGTGATCTCCAGCTGGTCTGCTGGCAGAACTTCCACCCGCTCCAGCCGGGCTTCTGCTGCCTTGATGTAATCCGGATGCCTCTCAATGGCGAGATAACGGCGCCCCAGCTTTTTGGCCACGGCCGGGGTAGTCCCTGTCCCGCAGAACGGGTCCAGCACCACATCATCTTCTACCGTTGCGGCCAGCAGGGTCCGGTGCAGCAGACTTTCCGGCTTCTGGGTCGGGTGCAGCTTCAGCCCGTGATCATTTTTCAGCCGTTCATTCCCCGTGCAGAGAGGCAGGTACCAGTCCGACCGCATCTGAAGGTCCTCATTGAGTGCCTTCATCGCCTGATAGTTGAAACGGTATTTGCTCTCCGGCCCCCGGGCAGCCCAGATCAGCGTTTCATGGGCATTGGTAAAGCGACGCCCCCGGAAGTTGGGCATGGGGTTCGACTTGCGCCAGATGATGTCATTAAGAATCCAGAACCCCAGATCCTGCATGATCGCACCAAGGCGGAAAATATTGTGATAGGAGCCGATCACCCAGATGGTTCCGTCCTTGTGCAGCAGACGGCGTGCCTCACCCAGCCAGGCACGGGTAAATTCATCATAAGCCTCATAGCCCGTGAATTTGTCCCAGTCATCATCCACGCCATCCACCACGCTCTCATCCGGGCGACGAAGCTCTCCCCGCAACTGAAGGTTGTAGGGAGGGTCAGCAAACACGCAGTTCACGCTGGCATCCGGAAGTGTCTTCATCACCTCCACACATTCCCCGCGTAAAATCCTGTTCAGGGGCATATCCGCTTTCATGCTGCGTGAACCTTTGCTGCGATCATCTGTCTCACAGGGGCAAAACTGCGCCTGTGATGGAGGGTTATCCCCTCTTCTTTCAGTCCCGTCAGATGATGTGCCGTGCCATAACCAGCATTCCGGTCCCAACCATAATTACCATGGCGCATGGCGAGACGGGTCATCAGCCTGTCCCGCACGACCTTCGCCAGGATGGAAGCTGCCGCAATGGACAAACTCCGGCTGTCACCCTTGACGACCGTCTCCACACGGCAAGGCAGGGATGGTGCCCTGTTGCCATCAATCAGGGCAACGGCGGGCCATTCTCCCAACGCCTCGGCGAGGCGGACCATGGCCCGCCGCATGGCCAGATGGCAGGCCTGACCAATATTCAGCCGATCAATCTCCAGGACGGATGCCGCACCAAGAGCCGCACAGACCGTATCATCCTCCAGCAGAGCGGCATAAGCCTTCTCCCGGCGGCGGGCCGTCAGCTTCTTTGAGTCATCCAGCAGTCCGGACAGCAGAGGAGATGGTGGCGCACGGAACACAACCGCAGCCGCCACGACCGGCCCAGCCAGAGGGCCACGGCCGACCTCGTCCACACCGGCTACAAGCCCGTCATACTGTTCTTCCAGGCTGTAATCCGGCATCGGGTCCTTCTTCCACTCGCCTCACACGGCACATCATCAACGTGAGGCCGATTCTGAATCACTCCGAGTCGAAAGGAAAGACCTTTTTTGAAATAAAATGAGTCAATAGGAAAAATTATGCCCCGCGGACCGGACAGACAGAAGCCGTCTGGCCGTCAGAGCTCCACATGCCCGTTCTGGTCCGGACTTCCATCAGAAGATGCCCCGGACCCTCCATCACCATGAGACGCCTGACCATCCTGCCGTGGAAGCTCACGAGGGGACGAAGCAACCGGTTTTTCTGCCTGTTTCAGCTTCAGGAGCGGTTCAAAACCCGGTGGAGGATTGGAGAGAAGAATTCCGGCTTCCAGGAACCCCAGGAAAAGGCAGGCAGCAAACAGCCCCACCCCACGGCGCAGCACTTTCATGCGGCACCAGAAATAACCCGGCAAGAACAGCCACCACCAGAAAGAAGGAGGTTTCACCCCAGCCCGGGCCAAGGTCTGGCGGTCCTTTATCAGCGTCAGAAACAGGATGACGTAAATACAGACACCCGTTACCGGCCGGTCCGGCGTGACCGCCCAATGTGTCCGCTGCCCGACAACGAGAAGAAGAAGGTCAACCAGCCCGGGAACCAGCATCAACCAGGCCCAGACGGACGACACCGCTCCCGTCACTCCTTCATCCCGTGTGGATGACCGCCCACCCACGGTGACAAGCAGCCGCACACCGGCGGAAGGCAACACAAGCCCAGCCTTGCTGGCCGGACGCCACTCATTCCCGAAACCCGGATGCCAGACGAGGGTTTGCGGCCGAATATGACGATGAATGATCAGCCGCACCATCTCGCTCTGCGATACTGGCCCAACCTCCCGACCATCCCGTTCGTAATACCAGTGCATGAACCCTCTCCGGCCTCCTGTTCCCTGTTTCAGCCACGCTTCCTGAAGAAGAGGCGTCCGATCACCAGCCCAACAAGGGAAACGATCCCCAGGGCAACGAAAGGACGCTCCTGAATGAAAGCGGCTACAGCCTCCAGGCGGCTTTCATTGGCATCGTAGAGATCCGCAAATTCATGTTTGGCACGACCACCCAGCTGGTCAATCTTCCCACCGGCCTGCATGGCAGCATCACCAGAAATCGCACCGACCGTGTCCTTCAGCCGACCTTTGGCTTCCTGCACGAAACCCTCGGCCTTCATCGACGTTGTATCAACCATTCCATCGCTCCCAATCAGCGCCATGCATTTCCATGCACCGTTTCACCTGTGGGCCCCAGTGCACTGCATGACGGGGCCACCCCGCAGATATGTAACCCTCATGGATTTTCTTCAAGAGGGGGACAGCCGTCCTCCCCCCTCAGGAGGAAGGTATTTTTGTGACTGCCGAATGTTTAGGTGCAATTCTGGCCAAGCATCTTTAATATGCGCCGGACTTTCTGACATAATGTCGATGATGTGCATGTCATGCACCGTTTCCCCAGCCTACAGGAGTGCCCTGCGACCATGAGCGCCGCCCCAGCTTCAGAAACCCGGCAGCCCGGCAGGGGGAAAAAATGGTGGATCATCGGGGCTGCCCTGGTCGCCATCCTGCTTTTCCTGGTCCTGCGTCCTCATGCCGGTGGTGGACAGACCACCATGGCCCATGGCGACGTCGCCCAGGCCGTAGCCGTGGAGGCTGCCCACCGGGCCGATGTGCCGGTCATTCTCCAGCTGCTCGGTACGGTTGTCCCCATCACCAACGTCACCATCACACCCCGTGTCAGCGGGCACATACTGGCGGTCTATTATCAGGAAGGGCAGCACGTCCACCGTGGGGATGAGCTGGAACTGATCGACCCCCGCCCCTATGAGGCCACGCTGCACCAGTACATGGGCACCCTGGCCGCCGACCGTGCGCAGCTGGCCAAGGCCCGTGTGGACAATGCCCGCTACCAGAAGCTGATAAAGCAGAACTCCACATCGGCCATGCTGGCACAGGACCAGGCCTTCACCGTCCAGCAGCTTGAAGGGCAGGTCGCTTTTGACGAGGCCAATGTCCGCAATGCCGCACTGAATGTCCTGTACTGTCACATCGTCGCCCCGGTGGATGGCCGGGTGGGTATCCGTGCCCTGGATGCCGGCAACTATGTCACGGTCGGGCAATCCGGCGGGCTGACAACCCTGACCCAGATGCAGCCCATTTCCGTCATCTTCACCCTGCCGCAGAACAGCCTGCCGGATGTGCAGGACCAGCTGAACAGTCATCCCAGCCTGACCGTAGAAGCCTGGAGCAGCGACAACACCCGCCGCCTCGCTACCGGGACGGTCAATGCGCTGGACAGCCAGATTGATACGGCTACGGGGACCGTACGCCTGCGCGGCATCTTCCCCAACGAAACGGAGCGGCTTTTCCCCAATGAGTTCGTCAATGCCCATCTCCTCGTCCAGACACTGAAAGACGCCCTCGTCGTGCCCGGCAATGCCATACAGACAGGCCCTGACGGTGCCTTTGTCTATGCCGTACAACAGGACATGACCGTGGCCATCCGCCTCGTGAAGACAGGCTATAGCGATGACCACCATACCGTCATTCTTTCCGGTCTCCAGGAAGGGGACCAGGTCGTGACAGATGGCGTCAACCATCTGCGCCCTGGCAGCAGGGTCACCATTGCTGCCGGGCCCGGTTCCTCCCCGAACCCTGCCACCACCCAACCGCACTGATGCCTGCAAGGATGCCCACGCCCCTTTCCTGCCCGCCGACCGGAAGCCCGAGCCCGTGAATCCCTCGCGCATCTTCATCGAACGTCCCGTTGCCACCAGCCTGCTCATGCTGGCCATCATGCTGGCCGGTGTGCTGGGGTACCACTTCCTGCCCATCTCGGCCCTGCCGGAAGTGGAATATCCCACCATCACGGTCTCCACCTTCTATCCCGGTGCCAGCCCGGACGTGATGAGCACCTCCATCACCGCCCCGCTGGAAACACAGCTGGGACAGATGGCCGGGCTGGACCAGATGACCTCACAGTCCTCCGGCGGCGCCTCCGTCATCACGTTGCGCTTCGGGCTGAACATGAAGATGGACATTGCCGAGCAGGAAGTGCAGGCCGCCATCAACAATGTCGGCTCCCTGCTGCCCAGCGACCTGCCTGCACCCCCCATCTATGCCAAGGTCAACCCGGCGGACACGCCTGTCATGACGCTGGGCATCACCTCCCGCATCATGCCGCTGCCGGAGGTGGAGGATTACGTCAACACACGGCTTGTCCAGAAGATCAGCCAGATTTCCGGCGTCGGGCTGGTGACGCTCTCTGGAGGCAACCGCAAGGCCTACCGGGTGCAGATCAATGTTCCAAAGCTGACCTCCTACGGCATTGCACTGGATACGGTCCGGACCATCATCGGCACAGTCAACGTCAACTCTCCGACAGGGACCTTCGATGGTCCCCAGCACGCCACCTCCCTGCGGATTGACGGGCAGATACAGTCTGTCGAACAGCTGATGGACCAGGTCATCGCCTATCAGAACAATGGGCCCATCCGCCTCCGTGATGTCGGGCGCGTGGTGGAGGGCGCAGAAAACAGCCAGCTTGCCGCCTGGGCCAACAGGACACCGGCTCTCATCCTCAACATCCAGCGGCAGCCCGGTGCCAATGTCATTGCCGTGGCGGACAATGTGCTGGCCATCCTCCCCCGCCTGAAACAGGAACTGCCACCGGGCATCGACATCATCCCCCTGACCGACCGCACGACCACCATCCGGGCGTCCGTCAAGGATGTGGGGTTCGAGCTTGTTCTGGCCATGCTGCTCGTCGTGGGGGTCATCTTCGTCTTTCTCTGCAATGTTCCGGCCACCATCATTCCGGGTCTCTCCGTCCCCCTCTCGCTGATCGGCACCCTGTCGGCGATGTACATGCTGGGCTTCTCGCTGGACAATCTGTCCCTCATGTCCCTCACCATCGCCTCCGGCTTTGTGGTGGATGATGCCATCGTGGTCATCGAGAACATTTCCCGCTTCGTGGAGGCTGGGGACGACCGCTACACTGCGGCCCTGAAGGGCGCAAAGGAAATCGGTTTCACCATCATCTCCCTGACCGTCTCCCTGATCGCCGTCCTCATTCCCCTGCTCTTCATGAGTGACGTGGTAGGCCGTCTCTTCCACGAATTCGCCATGACGCTGGCCATCACCATCACCATCTCGGCCCTGGTCTCCATCACGCTCGTGCCCATGATGTGCGCCCGGATGCTGAGCGAGCATGGCCCCACCAGACATGGCCATACCCGCCGTGAAGGTCGCCTGGCCATGTTCGCCCGAAAAACCGGCCAGATGATGGACTGGTGCATCCGCCATTATGACCATGCTCTCGGCATCGTCCTGCGGCACCAGCCCCTGACACTGCTCACCACGCTCGCCAGCCTCATCATTACCGGCCTGCTGGCCTGGTCCATCCCGAAAGGCTTTTTCCCCCCGCAGGATACGGGAGTGATCCAGGGTATTTCCATCATGCCAGCCAACATCTCTTTTGAAGGCATGAAGAAAAAGCAGGCCGAACTGGGAGCGCTCCTCCTCCAGAACCCGGATATTGTCAGCCTCTCCTCCTTCATCGGGATTGACGGCCAGAACATGACACTCAATTCCGGCCGTTTCCTCATCAATCTCAAGCCCAAAGAGATGCGGACCCACTCACTGGCAGAGATACAGGCCGGACTGGAAAAAGCCGCCACAGCCCTGCCGGGAGTTCACCTTTATACCCAACCCGTACAGGACCTCTCACTGGAATCATCCGTTTCGGCCATGCAGTACCAGTTCCTGCTGGAAACACCCGATTATGATGACTTCTCCCTCTGGGTGCCCCGCTTCCTTGATGCGCTGAAACATGAACCCTCTCTGGGAGGGGTCACCTCCGACCTTCAGGCGGATGGTCTGACCGCCATGCTGACGCTGGACCGGACCAACGGTGCCCGCTACTCCATCACCCCGCAGACGGTTGACAACCTGCTCTATGACAGTTTCGGCCAGCGGCAGGTGTCCACAATCTACACGCAGTCCAACCAGTACCGCGTGATTCTGGAGACGGACCCACGCTTCCAGAAACATGAAAGCAGCCTCTCCCAGCTCTATCTGCCCGGCATCTCTTCGGAGGCCGGAGGCAGCACGAGCGGCCCCAGCCGCCAGCCCACATCGGGACTGGTCCCGCTCCTCCAGGTCACGAGCCTTTCCCGCATCGTGTCTCCCCTGCTCATCACCCATTACGGGCAGTTCCCCGCCACGACGATCTCCTTCAATGTCGCACCGCATCATGCGCTGGGGGAGGCCACGACAGCCATTGACCATATCCGCCAGAAGATAGGCCTGCCCGCCACATTCCAGACAGCCTTCCAGGGGACAGCAGCCGCCTTCCGGAATTCCCTGACCAATGAGCTGGGGCTGGTCGTTGCTGCCATCGTGGCCGTTTATATCGTGCTGGGTGTGCTGTATGAGAGCTTCATCCACCCCGTGACGATCCTTTCGACCCTGCCCTCGGCGGCCATCGGTGCCCTGCTCGGGCTGTACGCATTCGGTATGCCGCTGGACATCATGGGCATCATCGGCATCGTGCTGCTCATCGGCATCGTGAAGAAGAACGCCATCATGATGATCGACTTCGCCCTCCAGGCCGAACGTCAGGACGGGCTGGCACCTCCCGAAGCCATACGCCAGGCCGCCCTGCTGCGCTTCCGCCCCATCCTCATGACAACCCTTGCTGCCCTCTTTGGGGCGCTGCCGTTACTTCTCAGTGTCGGGACAGGGGCGGAGCTGCGCCGCCCACTGGGCGTGGCCATCGTCTTCGGGCTGATGCTGTCCCAGCTTCTCACCCTTTTCACCACACCTGTCATCTATCTCTTCATGAACCAGTGCAGCCTGAGGGTGAAGCGCTTCTTCCGTACCTCAGCCGATGACAGCGGCCTGCCTGCCGATACACCGTGAGTCTGATCCGCCTCTTCGTCACCCGGCCTGTCGGCACCATCCTCATGACACTGGCCATGTTCCTTGCAGGCTGCATCGGCTATGTGAACCTGCCTGTCTCCGACCTGCCTGATGTCGATTTTCCGGTTGTCATGGTCATTGCCAACCAGCCGGGCGGGTCTCCCTCCGAAATCGCCAGCACGATTGCCGAACCACTGGAGCGCCACCTTGGCGCCATCGCTGGAATCCGGGAGATCACCTCCCAGTCCACCGTGAACCAGACCCGGATTCTTCTCCAGTTCGATCTCTCCCGGGACATTGACGGGGCTGCCCGGGATGTACAGTCCGCCCTGCGGGCCGCCCGGCAGGACCTGCCCACCACCCTGCGCAGCGACCCAAGCTACATGAAGGCCAACGCAAACGGGCCGCCCATCATGGTCCTTTCGTTGACTTCACCCACCCGCACGCCGCAGCAGCTCTATGATTTTGCCAACAATGTCATCATGCCCGGCCTCAGCCAGGTCGAAGGGGTAGGCAATGTGGACATCCATGGCAGTGCGCTGCCTGCTGTCCGGGTGGAAATCAACCCCCTGCGCCTCTTCCGTTACGGCATCGGCTTTGAGGACATCCGGGCCGCCCTGACCTCCGCCAACGCCCATACACCAAAGGGCTTCATAGAGCTTCAGGGGCAGCGCCTCATCCTTGCCACCAACGACCAGGCCACGAAAGCAGGTGCCTACCGGTCTCTCATCATCGCCTACCGCAACGGCCAGCCTGTGCGTCTCTCCGACGTGGCTGATGTCGTGGACAGTGCAGAGGACCTCCGACAGGCCGGTTATGTCAACGGTGAGCCGGACATCATCTGTACCGTCTATCCCCAGAGCGGGGCCAATGTCATCAGAACAACCGATGGACTGAAAGCCCGCCTGCCCCAGCTGCGCACGGCCCTGCCGGGCAATACGAAGCTGGACCTCCAGCTGGACAGGTCCATCACCATCCGGGCCTCTCTGGCCGATACGCAGCGCACGCTCATCCTGTCCGTCATTCTGGTCGTATTCGTGGTGCTGCTCTTCCTGCGGGACGGTATTGCCGTCCTCATCCCGGCCATTACTGTTCCCGCCTCCATCGTCACCACATTCGCCCTGATGGATCTCCTTGGTTATCAGCTCGACATCATGTCGCTCATGGCCCTGACTATCGTGACCGGCTTTGTGGTGGATGATGCCATCGTCGTGCTGGAAAACATCACCCGCCACCGGGAAATGGGCAAGACAGCCCAGCAGGCTGCCATAGAAGGCACCGGAGAAGTCATTTTCACCGTCATTTCCATCACACTGTCGCTGATCGTCGTGTTTGTGCCCATCCTGCTCATGGAAGGGATATCCGGCCTGTTCTTCCACGAATTTGCCATGACGATCATTCTGGCACTCTGCGTCTCCATGCTGCTCTCCCTCAGCCTGACCCCCATGCTCGGGGCCCTGCTGCTCGCCCCGGGGGACAGATACCGCCCCAGTCTGGTCCGGCGAGGCCTGCGCTGGTGTGGGGCCAGGCTGGATGATGGCTTCCGGATGCTGACAGCAGGCTACATGAGGTCACTCCATGCCATCATGCGCCATCCCGTACCCGTACTGCTCTCCCTGCCTCTCAGCCTGCTGCTGGCAGGCTGGCTCTTCGTCATCCTGCCGAAGGAACTGTTTCCCCAGCAGGATGAAAGCATGCTCATGGGACGGCTGGTAGCTGACCAGGACATTTCCTTCCATGCCTTGCAGGCCCTGACCATCCGGGTGGAAAAGCGGCTGGCAAAGGACCCGGATGTCGTCAGTGTCATTGGGGGGCCGGGCAAGCGTTCCGCCAACTCCGTGAATCTCTTCGTCACGCTGAAGCCAAAAGCCGAACGGAACGATGATATTTCCGCCACGGTCAGCCGGCTGAATCACATATTCCGACACAGGGCCGGTTTTTCCATCAGGTTGCGCCTGCCCAGCATGATCGGCGGGGGGGCACGATCAACAGACGGCGCTTATCAATACAGCCTTCAGGGCGACTCTGCGGAGGAGCTGTATCAATGGACACCCCGGGTCGTGACGGCGCTCTCCCACCTGCCCCTGCTCTCGGACGTGACCTCCGACGTGGAGGAAGGTGGCCGTGGCATCACGCTGGCCATCAACCGGGACATGGAGGCCCGCTACAGCATCACACCACAGCTTGTCAGCAACGCCCTGTACGACGCCTTTGGCCAGCGGGCTGCCTCCATCATCTATGAGCCCCTCAACCAGTACCGTGTCATCATGGAAGCTGCGCCCGTTTTCTGGGCCGATCCCGCTTTTCTGGAACAGATGCGTGTCAGTATTACAGGGGGAACGGCCAACGGGGCCTATGCGTCCAACAACATCCGTGTCCGGGCCAGCAGCCGCCCTGCCACCATGTCGCAGAGCCAGCTTTCCTATCTGAATTCCGTGGCTAATGCTCTGGCCGGTGGCCGGTCAGCCTCCAATGGTTCGGCTGTTACCACCAGCAGCGAAACCATGGTCCCCCTGCCATTGCTCGGACCGCTGAAAGCAGTCAATGCGCCGCTTGCTGTCAACCATCAAGGCCAATTTGTCGCCACGACCATCTCCTTCAATCTGGCACCGGGGGCCAGCCTGGGACCCGCCATACAGGCGGTGGAAGGCACCATGGTCCGCCTTCACCTTCCCCACACCATACAGGGGGGATTCACCGGCAACGCCGCCAGTCTGAAAAAATCCGTCAGCCGGGAGCCACTCCTGATCCTCACAGCACTGGTAGCCGTCTATGTCGTGCTGGGCATCCTGTATGAAAGCCTGATCCACCCACTCACGATTCTCTCCACACTGCCTTCTGCCGGTGTGGGGGCTCTGTTGACCGTTGATCTGTTCGGGCAGCCTTTTTCACTTCTGACCCTGATCGGCGTCATTCTGCTCATCGGCATCGTCAAGAAAAATGCCATCATGCTGATCGACTTTGCCACCCATGCCCGCCATCAGGGCAAGACGGCAGAGGAAGCCATTCTCACAGCCAGCCATCTGCGTTTCCGCCCTATCCTCATGACAACGGCAGCCGCTGCCCTCGGAGCCGTTCCACTGCTTGTCGGTGGTGATTATGGCAGTGAAATGCGCCAGCCCCTTGGCCTCGCCATCCTGGGGGGACTCTGCCTCAGCCAGCTTCTGACACTCTATACGACACCACTTGTCTATCTGTCACTCGACCGGCTGAGCCACAGGGTGCAGCGTTCACTCTTCAGGAAACATACATGACGTAATCTGCCCTCCGTATTGGAAAAACAAAAATCTCCTCCAATACGCCATGACAGATGTGATCGAATCATTCCCTAGAAAGAAAATTGCTTCAGAAAGACTGAAATACCTGATGGTTGTATGCATCGTATCTTATATATTCTTTTTTGGATCAAACCGATGAAGAAATCATAAATTCAGCCATGCGTGGGGACCGACAGACCTGTGACGGAAGGAATAGGCATCCACATACAGACCTGTCATCACACCACATTCAGACAGGCTGAGCTTGTTAAAAATTCTACTGCACATCTTTTACCATCCTGGCTCAGTCATGCAAAACATCACATCCTGCCTTTCTTTCCCCACAAGATACCGCTAGCACCTTACCGGGCTTCCCTCAGCTCGCTGATATTCTTTATTCCAAAAACGTAATAATGCTCATGAACATGCCTCCATCTGATATAACACCTCCTCACACAACACATTACCTTATCCATCATCACGCCCGGATTTTCATGTCGCTTCCCTTTCGTGCCCTTCGCTCTGCCGTTCTGACAACAGGCCTGCTTGCTACACTGGGGGGCTGCATGGTCGGGCCGGATTATCACCGGCCAAAAGCGATCATCTCCTCACGCTTCAAAGAAGCCCCTCCACCTGAGGGCTGGACAAAAGCCAATCCGGCCATGAGCAACATGCCCAAGGGAAACTGGTGGACCGTTTTCAATGATCCCACGCTGAACGGACTGGAAGAGGAAGTCAGCCGTTCCAACCAGAGCCTGAAGCAGTATGAGGCGCAATACCGCAAAGCACGGGCCATGATCGACTCCGTGCGGGCCAGCCTTTTCCCTACCCTCAACGGCAAATTCGGCTTCAACCGCAATTCCAGCGGGGGCAGGACCATCAGCGGCCTGAATGCCGAACCCCATACCTTCGTCAACACCACCAACACCTGGACCATGGGGCCCAGTGCCAGCTGGACGATTGACGTCTGGGGCATGATCCGGCGGCAGATAGAACAGCAGGTCAGCTCGACACAGTCCAGCGCAGCCCTGCTGGCCAACATGCAGCTCTCCTACCAGCTGGAGTTGGCCACCGATTATATGAACCTGCGTTATCAGGACAGCCTGATTGACCTCTTCACACGCAATGTCGGCCTATACCAGCATAATCTGGAGATTCTCAGCAACCAGCTGGCCGCCGGTGTCGCCGACCCCACCAGCGTGCTACAGGCCAAATACCAGCTGGAATCAACCCAGGCCAGTCTGGCCAACGCCCATGTGGCCCGTGCCCAATACGAGCATGCCATAGCCGTACTGATCGGCCGTCCTCCGGCTGACCTGACCATTCCCCATGCACCGCTGCCCTTCACGCTGCCACCCATTCCACAGTTCCTCCCCTCCGACCTTTTGCAAAGGCGACCAGACATCGCCCAGGCCGAGCGGGAAATGGAAGGATACAATGCTGAAATCGGGTACGAGATCGGGGCCTTCTATCCGCAGATCACCCTGTCAGCCAGCTATGGCTACAGCGGAAATCCTATCCAGCATCTGATCCAGCTGGCAACACGCACATGGTCGCTCGGTGCAGCCGCCAGCGAGACCCTCTTCAATGGTGGGGCCCGTTCCGCTGCCGTACGGGAAGCCGAAGCCGACTACGACAACGCTGTTGCCAATTACAGACAGGTCGTGCTGAAGGCCCTGCAGGATACGGAGGACCAGCTCTCCAACCTGCATTATCTCGGCGACCAGATGACCTACCAGAATCAGGCTGTAGAGAGCGCACAGCGGGCCGTGGAAGTCTCCATGAACGAGTATCTGGCCGGAACACAGATATACACCACTGTCATCACGGCGCAGCAGACAGCCCTGCAATATGAAGAATCCCGCCTTCAGATACAGCAGCAGCGCCTCAACAGTGTCATCCGCCTCATCACCGATATTGGTGGCGGCTGGAGCACAGACCAGCTCCCCAGCAAGGATTCCCTCCAGACTGACAATCCCTTCCTGCCCAGCTTCATCCAGAAAGACAAAAACTGACCGCATCAAAAAAGGCGCCCTCTCCTCTGGGGAGAGAGACGCCTTTCCACGAGGACATGATTCTGTCCCGTGCCTTCAGGAAGGCTGCTGCTCCTGACAAGGCTTCTTCTTTCGGCCCAAAAGTATCCCTACGAAAAAAGCAAATCCAGTCCATCCCCAAGGATGGTCCATTACCAGATCCTCAATTACGTCCTGCACCATCCCCAGAATCGGGCTGCTTACGTCTTTCAGATTAGAACTCATGGCATTACCTGCTTTTCTATCGGGTACTCTTACCCCGTGAAAAAAGGCCGATGCCTGATGGCACCGACCTTTCCTTTATTCTCCCATTGGAGAAAAAGCTCAAGCAGCTTCCTGATCTTCTTTCTGAACAGGGCCGCTATCTTTGCCCTTGGCCTCGACATCACGCTCGACCAGCTCAATCACGGCCATGTCGGCATTGTCGCCATAGCGGACGCCAGCCTTCAGCACACGGCTGTAGCCACCTGCACGGCCTGCATAACGCTTGCTCAGCTCAGAGAAGAGCTTGGTGACGATGGCATCATCACGCAGCTGGGCAAAAGCCTGACGACGTGCATGAAGTGTGCCACGCTTACCCAGCGTGATCAGCTTCTCGACAACCGGGCGAAGCTCTTTGGCCTTCGGCAGAGTCGTGGAGATCTGCTCATGCTTGATGAGCGCAACAGCCATGTTGCGGAACATCGCAGCGCGATGAGTGGAGGTGACGCCAAGTTTACGTCCGCTCAGATTATGACGCATGTTGTTTCCCTAATCCTTCTACCCGAACTTCCCAGCCGGGGTTCTTAGAATGTCTCGTCGAGACGCCGGGCCAGATCCTCGATGCTCTCCGGCGGCCAGGCCGGGACATTCATCCCCAGCGAAAGCCCCATGCCTGTGAGCACTTCCTTGATCTCATTCAGCGACTTACGACCAAAATTCGGAGTCCGCAGCATTTCCTGCTCGCTCTTCTGCACGAGGTCGCCAATATACACAATATTGTCGTTCTTCAGGCAGTTTGCGCTACGCACGGAAAGCTCAAGCTCATCCACCTTACGCAGAAGGTGACGGCTGAACGGCAGATCATCCTGCGGCTCTTCATTCTGAACCGGACGCGGCTCATCGAAATTGATGAAGAGCTGAAGCTGATCCTGCATGATGCGGGCAGCCAGTGCCAGTGCGTCTTCCGGAGTGACGACTCCGTTTGTCTCGACACTCAGCAACAGCTTGTCATAGTCGGTGACCTGTCCAACACGGGTCGGCTCCACCTTGTAAGACACACGCTGCACCGGCGAATAGATCGCATCAATGGGGATCAGCCCGATCGGTGCATCATCCGGACGGTTGGCAGAAGCAGGGACATAACCCTTGCCCATGTTCACCGTGAATTCCATGCCAAGCTTGACATCATCGTCAAGCGTGCAGATCACCAGCTCCGGATTCATGATCTCAATGTCATGGCCCGTCTGAATCTGCCCAGCCTTCACTTCTCCCGGCCCTGTTGCCGTGAGAACCATACGCTTCGGGCCCTCACCATGCATGCGCAAAGCAAGCTGCTTCACATTCAGCACGATGTCGGTCACATCCTCACGCACACCCGCAACGGATGAGAATTCGTGAAGGACCCCGTCAATCTGGATGGCCGTAACAGCAGCACCCTGAAGGGAGGAAAGAAGAATACGACGCAGGGCGTTGCCCATCGTCAGGCCAAAGCCACGCTCAAGCGGCTCTGCAACGATGGTTGCCATACGGGAAGGAACCGGGCCAGGCTCGACTTCAAGCTTCTCCGGTTTGATGAGAGACTGCCAATTTTTCTGGAGAACCAAGATCATGGCCTTTCAAACAACGAAGCCCGCCACAGGATGGCGGTGCCAGGCCCGCACTGTCGTGCGGTACGAACTCACCAAGGTCAATCTGGCTGCACCATCCATTCGTGACAGCCAGACCTACCAGATTTTTGCGTCCAGATCAGACGCGGCGACGCTTGCGCGGACGGCAACCGTTATGCGGCACCGGCGTCATGTCGCGGATGGATGTGATCGTGAACCCGACAGCCTGAAGGGCACGCAGAGCGCTCTCACGCCCTGAACCAGGACCGGAAACCTCAATCTCCAGCGTTTCCATGCCATGCTCGCGGGCCTTGCGCCCTGCATCCTCGGCAGCAACCTGAGCTGCATACGGGGTGGACTTGCGGGAGCCCTTGAAACCCTGTGCGCCGGAGGAGGACCAAGCGATGGCGTTGCCCTGGGCATCAGCAATCGTGATCATCGTGTTATTGAAGGTGGAAAGAACGTGAGCAACACCGGAAATGATGTTTTTACGTTCCTTCTTACGGATACGCGGTGCGGCAGCCTTGGCCATAGTATGCTTGTCCTATTAAATCTGCGATAGGGTGAAAGAAGCGGCGCCTATCAGCGCGTTGCCTTCTTCTTACCTGCAATGGCAACAGCCTTACCCTTGCGGGTACGGGCGTTGGTATGCGTACGCTGACCACGAACCGGCAGACCACGACGATGACGCAGGCCACGATAGCAGCCAAGGTCCATCAGACGCTTGATGTTCATCGCCGTCTCACGACGGAGATCACCCTCCACACGATAATCGCTATCGATCAGGTCACGAATCTTCGTCACCTCATCATCAGACAGCTCATTCACGCGCTTGGCATTGTCGATACCGAGCTTCTCACAGATAGCCTGTGCGCTCGAAGGACCAATGCCATAAACATAGCGCAGACCGATGACCACCCGCTTGTTGGTCGGAATGTTTACGCCGGCAATACGTGCCACGCCAATTCTCCCATCCACACGGCCCAAAGCCGTGTTTACAAAAATCTTTGTCTGACCGGACCATGGCCGCTCACCGGCGTCGGTCCCCAGAACGATTCCAGCCCCACCATCAGGGCCGTACGCTCACCTTATGCTGGGCGAATATACTGCCCTGCCAGACAAGTCAAACCATAAAGATCACTTTTTCGTGATCAGCTCATTCATTCAGGAGCCTGCCCGATCGAGAATGGCATCAATCGCCCTCCCGACTGTTTCGACATCCTGCATACCATCAATGCGGTTCAGACGACCGTTCTGCTCATAATAGGGCAGGATGGGGGCCGTCTGCTTCCGGTACATCTCCAGCCGGGCATGGATCACCTCAGGATGATCGTCAGCCCTGCGAGAGCCATCTTCATGCTGCCGTTCAGACAGACGCTTCACCAGCGCTTCCTCACTGACCTCCAGAAGAATGACTGCATCAATCTTAAGCCCCTGCTCCTTCAGCATGGAGTCCAGAATCTCTGCCTGGCTTTCAGTCCTCGGGAAACCATCAAGGATGACACCCTTTCCACAGTCAGGCTGAGCGATACGGTTTTCAATCATCTGAACGATGATCGGATCAGGAACAAAATGCCCCTTCTCCATCAACGCCTTCACCTCCACACCAATCGGTGACTGCGCCTTCACCTCGGCACGAAGCATGTCCCCTGTTGAGATCTGCTTCATGCCCCGGCTGTCTTCAAGACGTTTTGCCTGTGTCCCTTTGCCCGCACCCGGCGGGCCAAGAAGAATGATGTTCACCGTAAGTTCCTTCTTTCCTTGCCCGCCCGGCCACGGGCTCCCTTCCGGCCACGCTGCTTGCGGATGAGCCCCTGATACTGATGGGCCACCAGATGGGACTGGACCTGTGTGACCGTATCGATCGTCACGGAGACAATGATGATCAGACTGGTTCCCCCAAAATAGAACGGCACATTATATTTGTTGATCAGGAACTGCGGCAGCAGACAGACCAGCACCATGTAGGCGGCACCGATAGTCGTCAGCCTTGAGAGAATCCGGTCAAAATAACGGGCCGTATTCGCACCCGGCCGGATACCCGGTACAAAACCACCCTGCTTTCTCAAATTCTCAGCTGTCTCTTCAGGATTGAAGGTTACCGCAGCATAGAAATAGGAGAAAAAGACGATCATGAAGGCATAAAATGCCATGTAAAGTGGCTGCCCCTGGGAAAGCCACTGCCCGACATGCCCCAGAAATCCACCATTGTTATGCATGAAGCCTGACAGCGTTGCCGGCACCAGCAGAACGGATGATGCAAAGATCGGCGGGATGACCCCGGCTGTATTGACCTTCAGCGGCATGTGCGTGGAATCGCCACCATAAATGCGGTTACCCACCTGCCTCTTGGGATACTGGATCACGACACGCCGTTGTGCCTGCTCCATGAACACGATGAAGGCAATGACAGCCAGCGCCAGCAGCAGGAAAACCACGACAAAAACCGGAGACAGCGCGCCAGTACGTCCCAGCTCCAGCAGGCTCCCCAGCGCATGAGGCAGGTTGGCCACGATACCCGAGAAAATGATCAGGGAAATACCGTTCCCGATACCCCGGGAGGTTATCTGCTCACCCAGCCACATCAGGAACAGGGTTCCCGTTACCAGCATCACGACATAAGAGACGAGGAAAGTCGGACCCGGCGAGATGACAGCACTGAGCCCTGCCTGCGTGTGCATGCTGCTCAGCCCCATGGCAAAGCCATAGGCCTGCACGATGGCGATCAGCACCGTCAGATAACGGGTATACTGGTTCAGTTTTTTGCGCCCACTCTCCCCTTCTTTCTTCAGCGCTTCCATGGAAGGCAAAGCCGTGGAAAGAAGCTGGATGATGATGGATGCACTGATGTAGGGCATGATGTTGAGAGCAAAAATGGTCATGCGCCCCAAAGCGCCACCCGTGAACATGTCAAACATGCCCAGGATGCCACCCTGCTGCTCCCCAACAAGCTGCCCCAGCACAGAGGCATCAATCCCCGGAACCGGGATGAATGTTCCCAGTCGATAAACAATCAACGCACCCAGCGTGAACCAGATCCGTTTTTTCAGCTCCGTCGCCTTCGCAAAGGCACCCATATTCAGGTTACCGGCCAGCTGTTCTGCGGCAGAAGCCATCTCCCCGTCCTTTCATGAAAACAGCGCCACCGCACATCGTACGGGACGCTGTTCACTAGTTCACCGTCGTCCCAGCAGGCTGGGCAGGACAGGCTCAGGCTTCAGCCTGAGCATCCTTCTTTGCGGCCAGAACCTTCACAGAGCCACCGGCCTTCTCCACTGCAGCCACAGCAGCAGCAGAAGCACCGGACACTTCAAAGTTCACGCCTTGAGACAGTTCACCTTTTGCCAGAAGACGCACACCAGCAACCTTGCGGCTACCGACCAGACCAGCCTGGTACAGTGCTTCTTCCGTCACAGGAGCAGAGGCGGAAAGCTTGCCAGCCTCCAGAGCCTTGCTCACTGCACCGATATTCACCGCAGCATATTCCTTGCGGAAAATGTTGACGAAGCCACGCTTCGGCATACGGCGATAGATCGGCAGCTGACCACCCTCAAAGCCATTGATGGCCACGCCGGAGCGTGCCTTCTGACCTTTGTGACCCTTTCCGGAGGTCTTGCCCTTGCCGGAACCGATACCACGCCCGAGACGCTTCTTGTGATAGCGTGCCCCGGCGTTGTCGCGCAATTCATTCAGGTTCATATCAACCCTCCACCTTCACCAGGTGGGACACCTTGCGGATCATGCCACGGACAGAAGGGGTATCCTCCAGCTCACGGCTGGAACCGATGCCACGCAGGCCCAGCCCCTTCACCGTTTCCGCCTGACCCGGTTTGGAACCGATCACAGAAGCGATCTGCGTCACCCGGATTGTCTTGCCTTTTGTCTCAGACATTGGCAGCCTCCGTCTCTGACTGCTCACGACGTCCGAACAGCTCGAATGTCTTCTTGCCACGGCGGGCCGCAACCTGACGCGGGCTGCTTGCACGCTCAAGAGCGTTGAAAGCAGCTTTGATCATGTTGTGCGGGTTCCGGGTCCCGAGGCTCTTGGCAACAACGTCGCTGATGCCCAGGCTCTCGAAGACAGCACGGATCGGACCACCAGCGATGATCCCCGTACCAGCCTCAGCTGCACGAACGACAACCTCACCAGCACCGAAATGGCCCACTGCATCATGATGCAGAGTCCGGCCTTCTTTCATCGGTACACGGATCATGTTGCGACGGGCGCGCTCGGTTGCCTTACGAATGGCTTCCGGCACCTCACGGGCCTTGCCAGCACCGTAACCGACACGACCCTTCTGGTCGCCAACAACGACCAGAGCCGCGAAGGCGAAACGCCGACCACCCTTAACAACCTTGGCGACACGGTTGATGGTTACCAGCTTGTCAACCAGCTCATCACCCTGCTCGCGCTCACGACCACCACGGCCGCCTTCTCTTGGCTCACGTGCCATGTGTGATCCTCCTTAGAAAGACAGCCCGCCCTCACGGGCAGCCTCTGCCAGGGCTTTCACCCGGCCATGATAGAGATAGGAGCCACGGTCGAACACGACTTCCTTGACCCCAGCCTTGACAGCGCGCTCGGCAACGAGCTTACCGATAACGGTAGCTGCTGCGATATTCGCACCCGTTTTACCGGCTTCACGAACACTCTTCTCAAGCGTAGAGGCGCTGGCCAGCGTAATTCCACGGGCATCGTCGATGACCTGGACGTGGATATTCTTGCTGGAACGGAAGACCGACAAACGCGGCCGGCCGCCGCTCTTGCGACGAAGCTGGAAACGCAGCCGCTTGCGGCGGCGTTCCTGCAATCCTTGCAGCGATGCCATTACTTCTTCTTACCTTCTTTCTGACGCAGAACTTCGGTCTCATACCGGACACCCTTGCCCTTGTAAGGCTCGGGCTTGCGGAAGCTGCGGATATCCAGAGCTACCTGACCAACGCGCTGCTTGTCGTTACCTTCAACCAGAATGGCTGTCGGGCGGGGCGTCGTGATTTTCACATCGGACGGGATCGGATAGATCACATCGTGAGAGAAACCGAGGTTCATGACCAGATTGGAACCCTGAACAGCAGCACGGAAACCCGTACCCTGGATCTCAAGCCCCTTCTGGAAGCCCTCAGAGACACCTTTGATCATGTTGGCGAACACCGCACGGGATGTCCCCCACATCGTCCAGCTCTTGTTGGTACGACCACCCAGCGGAGACACGGTAACCTTGCCGTCGGCAATCTTCACATCAACATGAGAAGATACCGGCACGCTAAGCTCACCACGTTTACCCTTGACGCAGAACATACCGTCCTTGACAGCTGCTTCCACGCCTGCGGGGAGGTCAATAGGATATTTACCTACGCGAGACATATTCCCTCCTTAGAAGACGCGGCAGAGGATCTCGCCACCAACATTGGCAGCCCGAGCCTCGACGTCTGAAAGAACACCGCGCGGCGTGGAGAGGATGGAAACACCCAGACCAGCATAAACACGCGGCAGCTCTTTGATTTTGGAGTACACACGGCGACCCGGACGGGACACGCGATGAATCTCGCGGATCACCGGCTGACCATCTGTGTACTTCAGCTCGATACGGAACTGGGAAATGCCCTTGCGGACTTCCTCGGTCGTGTAACCGCGGATATATCCTTCGCGTTTCAGTGCTTCAAGAACACTGGCACGCAGCTTGGACGCCGGAGCAACGCAGGCAGCATGGCGGGCACGCTGAGCGTTACGGACCCGGGTGAGCATATCACCCAAAGGATCAGACATAGACATTCAGACTACCCTTTTACCAGCTGGACTTGACCATGCCGGGGATCTGCCCCGTAGAAGCAAGGTCACGCAGAGCAATACGGCACAGTTCAAACTTGCGGTAGTTCCCACGGGGACGACCGGTCAGTTTGCAACGCAGGCGCACACGGGTCTGGGACCCATTACGCGGCAGCTTGGCCAGTTTAAGTGTCGCTTCGAAGCGCTCCTCCATGGAGAGAGAGCGGTTCTTGATAGTATTTTTGAGAGCGGTCCGCTTTTCAAGGTCACGCTGCGCCATGGCAGCACGACGATTATTACGGTTCACCGCAGAGACTTTCGCCATCTCGAATCTTCTCCCGGAACCTGTCAGGCCTATCCCGACGGTTTTCCAATCACCGGACTTGTAACGGAAACTCCCCCCTCATGTGAAGGGGGAAAGTCCATTTTCCCGTGATTGATACGAAAAATTGTCGCTCAGGACACGAACGGCAGATCAAATGCCTTCAGAAGAGCCTTCGCTTCTTCATCAGTTTTTGCCGTTGTCACAAAGATGATGTCCATACCACGGATGGCATCAACCCTGTCATAATCAATTTCCGGGAACACGATCTGCTCTTTCAGACCCATGGCAAAATTGCCACGGCCATCAAAGCCCTTGTTCGCCGGAAGACCGCGGAAGTCACGGATACGCGGCATGGCGATCGTCACCAGACGATCCAGGAACTCGTACATGCGAGCCTTGCGCAGCGTTACCTTACAACCGATCGGCAGCCCTTCACGAATACGGAAGCCCGCAACAGCCTTGCGTGCCACAGTCTTGACCGGCTTCTGACCAGAGATCAGAGCCATCTCTTCAACAGCGGCATCCAGCTTCTTCTGGTCAGCAGCAGCCTCACCGACCCCCATGTTCAGGACAATTTTCTCCAGTTTGGGGATCTGCATGTCGCTCTTATACCCGAACTGCTCACGCAGCTTGGCGCGGAGCTTGTCCTGATATTCCTGCTGCAGACGGGGCAGAACGGCACTCTTGTTATCGCTCATCGTTCGCTCCTCAGCCTTCGATCACTTCGCCGGTCACCTTGGCAACACGGACCTTGCGACCATCTTCCAGAACACGGAAACCAACACGGGTCGGCTTACCACTCTTCGGGTCGATCAGCTTCAGATTGGACAGATGAACAGGCATCTCACGCTCGATGATGCCGCCACCCTCGCCCATACGGTTCGGCTTGGAGTGGCGCTTGGCAACAGCCACGCCACGCACCACAGCCTTTTCCACCTTCGGCAGAACGGAAAGGACTTCCCCACGCACACCGCGGGAACGCCCTGTCAGGACCAGAACCTGATCACCTTTTTTGATACGTGCAGCCATTACAGCACCTCCGGAGCCAGGGAGATGATCTTCATGAACTTGCGGGCACGCAGCTCACGAACAACCGGGCCAAAAATACGCGTACCAATCGGCTCCTGCTGCTTGTTCAGCAGGACAGCAGCGTTCCGGTCAAAGCGGATGGCGGAGCCATCTGCACGACGCACCGGGTAAGATGTGCGAACGATGACAGCCTGATGGACGTCACCCTTCTTCACCTTCCCGCGGGGAATTGCTTCCTTGACGGATACGACAATGATGTCGCCGACCGAGGCGGTCTTCCTCTTGGAGCCACCCAGCACTTTGATGCACTGCACCCGACGTGCACCGGAGTTGTCAGCTACGTCAAGGTTGGTCTCGGGATGAATCATGTGTCTACCCCCTTATGCGCCGACAGAAGTCGAAGCGGCCTCGGCAACATCGACTCCATTACGGGAAACGACCGTCCACGTCTTACGCTTGGAGAGAGGTGCGCACTCAACGATGCGGACCACATCACCAACCTTGCATGCATTGGCGCCATCATGCGCTGCATACTTCTTGGAACGGCGGATAAACTTTTTATAGAGCGGATGCATGACACGACGATCAACAAGAACGGTCACCGTCTTGTCCATCTTGTCACTTGTCACCCGCCCTGTCAGGACGCGCCTGGGCATCGTCCGTCTCCTCTCAGGACTTGGCGGCGGACGTTTTTGCGCCCGCACGGTTCTTCGACTGGTTCAGCAGTGTCTTGATGCGGGCGACAGCACGACGCACGATCCTGACACGGCTGGTGTTCTCGGACTGGCCTGTAGCCGCAGAGAAACGCTGGTTGATCTGCTCACGCTTCAGATCCAGCAGGAGAGCCTTGAGCTCATCCTCGCTCTTTGCGCGCAGCTCGGCAACCTTATAGGTCGTCTCAGCCATTCTCAAGCCTCCCCGATACGCTGAATGAACTTGGTCTTGATCGGCAGTTTTGCAGCTGCCAAGCTAAGAGCCAAGCGAGCAACCTCCGGCGGCACCCCTTCAATTTCGAAGAGGATACGACCCGGCTTCACACGGGCTGCCCAGTACTCGGGGTTACCTTTACCGGAACCCATACGCACTTCTGCCGGCTTTGTCGAGACCGGAGTGTCAGGAAAAATACGAATCCAGACACGTCCGGCACGCTTCATGGCACGCGTGATGGCACGACGGGATGCCTCGATCTGACGAGCCGTGATACGCTCAGGCTCCAGAGCCTTCAGACCATACGCACCGAAATTCAGCTGCGTACCGCCCTTGGCCATCCCATGAATGCGGCCCTTGTGGGCCTTACGAAACTTTGTCCGCTTTGGAGAAAGCATGATTTTCTATCCTCACATCAAGCACCTCGGATAAAAGACGGGGGAAGCCCCCCCGCCCCTTAACGCTGAGGAGCCTGCTCCGCAGCACGACGGTCCTGGGCCATCGGGTCGTGAGCCAGGATCTCACCCTTGAAGATCCAGACCTTCACGCCGCAGGAACCGTAAGTGGTGTGCGCTGTAGAAGTCCCATAGTCGATGTCGGCACGCAGCGTATGCAGCGGTACACGACCCTCACGATACTGCTCGTCACGAGCGATCTCGGCGCCACCAAGACGTCCACTGCATGTCACGCGGATACCCTGGGCACCCAGACGCATTGCAGACTGGATGGAGCGCTTCATCGCACGGCGGAAGGCCACACGGCGCTCCAGCTGCTGGGCGATGTTGTCTGCCACCAGAGTCGCATCGATTTCCGGCTTGCGGATCTCGACAATATTCAAAGCGACATCAGCCTTGGCCATGGCGCTGAGGGTCTTGCGCAGGGCATCAATGTCCTGACCCTTTTTGCCGATGATCACGCCAGGACGTGCGGCGTAGATCGTCACACGAGGCTTCTTGGCAGGACGTTCGATGACCACACGGGAAACACCAGCACCCGAAAGCTTCTTGCGCAGGAAAGAGCGCAGCTTCAGATCCTCATGGAGCAGACGGGCATAATCCCCGCCTGCATACCAGCGGCTGTCCCATGTACGATTGACACCGAGCCGAAGCCCGATCGGATTAACCTTATGTCCCATAGATCAGGCTGCCTTCTGCTCTTTTGAGTTCTTGCCGGCCTTCGGAGCTTCCTCAGCTTCAGCGCGCTCAGCAACAACAATCTTCAGGTGGCTGAAAAACTTCTCAACACGA
The DNA here is from genome assembly GCF_009725805.1 of Bombella sp. ESL0380. NCBI lineage: Bacteria > Pseudomonadati > Pseudomonadota > Alphaproteobacteria > Acetobacterales > Acetobacteraceae > Bombella > Bombella sp. ESL0380. The sequence goes on from NZ_WNIH01000005.1 coordinate 128,298, forward strand.
GCAGAACGACCACGGCCCCGTGCATGGAAGCGCTTCATCACGATCGACTTGCCAACCTCAGCAGTCTTCACCACCAGCTTGTCAACATCAAGCTGATGATTGTTTTCTGCATTGGCCACGGCACTCTCAAGAGCCTTCTTGACCTGCTGGGCGATACGGCGACGGGAGAACGTCAGCGCAGCGATTGCCTTGCCTGCCGGCTGGTTGCGGATCGTGGCAGCAACCAGATTCAGCTTGCGTGGGCTGACACGGATGTTGCGGGCAACAGCCTGTGCCTCTGTATCAGCCAGGGTACGGATATGCTTAGGCTTACTCATGCTCAGCCTCGCTTCGACTTCTTATCGGAACCATGACCGGTATAAGTACGGGTGGGTGAGAACTCACCAAACTTATGACCGACCATATGCTCCGTCACCTGCACAGGCAGGAACTTCTGACCATTATAGACGCCGAACGTCAGCCCGACGAACTGCGGCAGGATGGTGGAACGACGGGACCAAATCTTGATCACCTCATTCCGGCCCGATGCACGGGCCTTCTCAGCCTTGCCAAACAGATACCCGTCGACGAACGGGCCTTTCCAGACGGAACGTGCCATCTTCTATGCCCCTCTCTTACTTGCCGGTTTTACGACGACGGATAATCAGGCTGTCCGTCTTCTTGTTGGTACGGGTCTTGTAGCCCTTGGTCGGCACACCCCACGGTGTGACAGGATGACGGCCACCAGAGGTACGACCCTCACCACCACCATGCGGATGGTCGACGGGGTTCATGACCACACCACGGTTGTGTGGACGACGCCCCATCCAGCGACGACGACCTGCCTTACCAAAGTGCTGGTTCATGTTGTCCGGGTTGGAAACCGCACCAACAGTTGCCATGCACTCGGCACGCACGATACGCAGCTCACCGGACTGCAGCTTGATCTGTGCGTAACCGGCATCCTTGCCAACGAGCTGGGCATAGTTGCCAGCCGAACGGGCCAGCTTGCCACCAGCACCGGGCTTCAGCTCGATGTTGTGGATGATCGTACCAACCGGCATGGAAGCCAGCGGCATGGCGTTGCCCGGACGGACGTCAGCATGATGGGCAGCAACCACACGGTCACCAGCCTTCACGCGCTGCGGAGCCAGGATATAGGCCAGCTCACCATCCTCATAGCGGACCAGTGCGATGAAGGCCGTACGGTTCGGGTCATATTCCAGACGCTCGACCGTGCCGACAACATCGAACTTGCGACGCTTGAAATCAACATAACGGTAGGACTGCTTGTGCCCGCCGCCACGGAAGCGTACGGTTGTACGCCCGTAGTTGTTACGGCCACCAGTCTTGTTCTTGCCTTCCGTAAGCTGCTTGACGGGCTTGCCCTTCCAGAGCTCGCTCCGGTCAATCAGCACGGTACCACGAGTGCTTGGTGTCGTGGGATTAAAGTGCTTCAATGCCATGGTATCTTACCCCGCGCCTCAACCAAGCTTCGCTGTGAGGTCAATTGACTGACCTTCAGCAAGCTGGACATACGCCTTCTTGATGTCAGAACGGCGACCCGGACGACCTTTGACGCGCTTTGTCTTACCTTTCTGGATCAGGGTGCTGACACCAGCCACCTTGACGTTGAAAAGCTTCTCGACAGCGACCTTGATCTGCGGCTTCGTTGCTTCCAGAGCCACCTTGAACACAACCTGGTTCTTCTCAGAAGCCATGGTTGCCTTTTCAGTGATCAGCGGTGCACGCAGCACATCAAACAGAGCTTCCTGAGACAGGCCAGCAGCCGCCTTGCGTGCATTCAGAACTGTTTTCGTTGTCATGCCAGACGCTCCTTGAGACCCTCAAGAGCAGCGTGGGTAATCACCAGCACATCATGCTTGAGAATATCATAAACATTTGCCCCGATCGTGGGCAGGAGATCGATCTTGGGCAGATTGGCAATCGCACGGGCAAACGGCTGGTCAGCAACCTGATCCACGATCAGCGCAGACGAGCAGCCAAGAGCCTTCAGACGGGCAGCAGCCTCACGAGTCTTCTCAACGCCAGCCAGATCCTTCAGGATGATCAGCTTGCCTTCAGAAGCCTTCTGGGAAACGGCAGAGCGCAGCCCGAGACGACGCACCTTCTTGGGCAGGTCGAAACCATGATCACGGGCGACCGGACCATGCACAACACCACCGGTACGGAACTGCGGAGCTCTCAGAGAGCCCTGACGGGCAGAACCTGTCCCCTTCTGGCGATACGGCTTCTTGGTTGTGCCAGAAACGACACCCCTGCCTTTTGTTGCGTGTGTGCCAGCACGACGTTTGGCAAGCTGCCAGTTCACGACGCGGGCCATGATGTCCTTGCGGGGAACAATCCCGAAAATCTCTTCCGGCAGTGCGATTTTACCGGCACTTCCGTTTTCGAGGGTTTTGATATCGTATTCCATATCCCTCACCCGGCGGCCTCAACGGTCGCTGCCGGATATGGCGCGTCCGCATTACGGGCCTTCTTGATTGCATCGCGAACCAGAACAACACTGTTCTTGGCACCTGGGATAGCACCGCGCACCATGATCAGGTTACGCTCTTCATCCACAGCAGCAATTTCGAGGTTTTGTGTTGTCACGCGCTTGTCACCGAGGTGACCAGCCATCTTCTTGCCCTTGAAGACCTTGCCAGGATCCTGGCGCTGACCTGTAGAGCCGTGAGAACGGTGACTGATGGACACGCCGTGTGTCGCCTCAAGACCGGCAAAGTTGTGGCGCTTCATGACACCAGCAAAACCTTTACCCTTGCTGCGGCCCGTGACATCCACTTTCTGACCAACTACGAAATGGGCAGCAGAAAGCTTCGTCCCCGGTTCCAGCAGGGCATCCTCTGCCACACGGAACTCGGCCAGCTTCTTCTTGGGCTCAACCTTCACACGGGCAAAATGCCCACGGTTCGCTTTTGTGACGTGCTTGGCCTTTGCAGCCCCCATACCAAGTTGGACAGCTGTATAGCCATCACGCTCCTGTGTACGGGCATCCACAACCTCGACAGCATCAAGGTGCAGCACCGTCACCGGCACATGTGTGCCGTCTTCTTTAAAGAGCCGGGTCATCCCCAGCTTTTTTGCAATCAATCCGGTACGCATCGTCTGGACCTTAGAGTTTAATCTCGACATCTACGCCAGCGGCGAGATCGAGCTTCATGAGGGCGTCCACGGTCTGCGGGGTCGGCTCGACAATGTCGAGCAGCCGGCGGTGCGTTCTCATTTCGAACTGCTCGCGGCTCTTCTTATCCACATGCGGTGAACGATTCACAGTAAACCGGGCAATATGCGTCGGCAGGGGGATGGGACCCCGAACCCGCGCACCCGTACGCTTCGCCGTATTGACGATCTCTTTCGTGCTGTTATCCAGCACGCGATGATCATACGCTTTAAGGCGAATGCGGATGTTCTGGTCGTCCATGATTTCACTTCATCCTTAATAAACCGGATGCCGTCCTACTGCATTTCTCCTAGAAATGGAACCCCGGCCGAAAAAAATTCGACCGGGGCACCAGATTCCGAAGTCAGCAGGGACTTAGGCGCTGATGGAAGCCACCACGCCGGCACCCACTGTACGGCCACCTTCACGAATAGCGAAGCGGAGACCTTCGTCCATGGCGATCGGAGCAATCAGCTCGACATCCATGGTAGCGTTATCACCCGGCATCACCATCTCGGTGCCTTCCGGCAGGGTCACAACACCCGTCACGTCCGTCGTACGGAAGTAGAACTGCGGACGATAGTTGGTAAAGAACGGCGTATGACGGCCACCCTCTTCCTTCGTCAGGATGTAGGCCTCAGCCTTGAACTTGCTGTGCGGGGTGATGGTGCCCGGCTTTGCCAGAACCTGACCACGCTCAACATCTTCGCGCTTCGTGCCACGCAGCAGAGCACCGATGTTGTCACCAGCTTCACCGCGATCCAGCAGCTTGCGGAACATCTCGACGCCCGTAACTGTCGTCTTGACGGTAGGACGCAGACCAACGATCTCGACCTCGTCACCGACGTTGACTTCACCACGCTCGACACGGCCAGTCACAACCGTACCACGCCCAGAGATGGAGAACACGTCTTCGATCGGCATCAGGAACGGACGGTCAACCGGACGCTCCGGCTGCGGGATGTAGCTGTCAACAGCCTTCATCAGCTCCAGGATGGCTTCCTTGCCCTGTGCCGGGTTACCATCTTCCAGAACGGCCAGAGCAGAACCCTTGACGATGGGGATATCGTCACCAGGGAAGTCGTAGGAGGACAGAAGCTCACGAACTTCCATCTCCACCAACTCCAGCAGCTCCGGATCGTCAACCTGGTCAACCTTGTTCAGGAAGACCACCAGAGCCGGCACACCGACCTGACGGGCCAGCAGGATGTGCTCACGTGTCTGCGGCATCGGGCCGTCAGCAGCGGAGACAACCAGAATGGCGCCATCCATCTGGGCCGCACCGGTGATCATGTTCTTCACATAGTCAGCGTGGCCGGGGCAGTCCACGTGAGCGTAGTGACGGTTTTCCGTCTCATACTCAACGTGAGCTGTGGAAATCGTAATACCACGAGCGCGCTCTTCAGGAGCCTTGTCGATCTGGTCATAAGCACTGAAGGTTGCACCACCGGTCTCAGCCAGTGTCTTTGTGATTGCAGCCGTCAGCGTGGTCTTACCATGGTCAACGTGACCAATCGTGCCGATGTTAACATGCGGCTTTGTACGCTCAAATTTAGCCTTTGCCATCGTCTCTCTCCAAAACCTTGACCCACAGGGGCCAGAGGTATGACTGAAACTTCATGCTGGCCACTCTGGAAACCAGAAAATGGCCAGAAGCCTTATTACCGGTAAAAATTACCAGCGATAATGACTGAATGCCTTATTGGCTTCAGCCATACGGTGAGTGTCTTCCCGCTTCTTGACGGCTGCACCGCGGTTGTTCACCGCGTCCATCAACTCATTGGAAAGACGGTCCTGCATGGTGTTCTCACCACGCTTGCGGGACGCCTCAATCAGCCAGCGGATAGCCAGCGCCTGACGGCGTTCTGCACGAACCTCTACCGGAACCTGATAGGTCGCACCACCAACACGGCGGGAACGGACCTCAACGGCCGGCTTTACATTATCCAGTGCTGAGTGGAACATGGCCACCGGGTCCGCAGAAGACCCGCCACGCTTACGCAGCACTTCCAGCGCTCCATAAACGATGCGTTCAGCAGTAGATTTCTTACCATCATACATCAGCGCATTCATGAAGCGCGTAATGACGGCATCTCCGAATTTTGGATCGGGAAGGATCTCACGCTTGACAGCGCGATGACGGCGACTCATTCCAAATACCCCTTATTTCGGCCGCTTTGCGCCATACAGCGAACGGCGCTGACGGCGTTTTGCGATACCCTGCGTATCCAGCACACCACGAAGAATGTGGTAACGCACACCGGGAAGATCCTTCACGCGACCACCACGGATCAGAACAACGCTATGCTCCTGGAGGTTGTGCCCCTCACCCGGAATATAGCTCACCACCTCATACCCGTTGGTCAGACGCACCTTGGCGACCTTACGCAGGGCGGAGTTCGGTTTTTTCGGCGTTACAGTATAAACACGTGTGCAAACACCACGCTTCTGCGGACATCCCTGCAGAGCAGGAACCTTGTTCCGCTTTGCGGCCGGCTCACGGCCCTTTGCGATCAACTGGTTGATGGTCGGCATGCGCCCTTCCCAATCCTTGTCCATATGCTGACGGGGAAACCCCCGCCACGACATTCCGTTCTAACCGACATGCGGCTGAACCGCCTGTCTTCGCACGATTGCACAGAAGAAAGGAAAGAATCTTCCCTCCTCCAAAGCTACTTGCCTCTGGACTTAACCTTTTTTTCCAAGAAACAAAAGTAGTGCCAGATGCTATTTTTTATTCTGGGACGATTCCTTCACCTTAACAGGCGGGAACTGTCTAAGGCGCGGACCCTAAGTTGGGTTGGCCCGAGAGTCAAGCCTCTCTGCCATAACAGAGAGGCTTGACCCCAGAATTCCTCACTCAGCAGCGTCTTCCACCTCAGCTCTCCCCTTATCGAGGCGAGCCGGGGCCTGGTCTGCTGCAAGATTACGCAGACGCCGCATGGCACCGCCCGTCCCTGCCGGGATGAGACGGCCCACGATCACATTCTCCTTCAGGCCACCAAGCGTATCGATTCTGCCAGATGTGGCAGCATCGGTAAGCACACGCGTAGTCTCCTGGAAGGAGGCCGCAGAGATGAAGGACTGCGTCTGTAGAGACGCCTTGGTAATACCCTGAAGGATCGGCATGGCCTTTGCCGGCTCACGCCCCTGCTCCAGAAGCATCCTGTTGTCCCGCTCGAACTCGATCCGGTCTACAGTCTCACCAATGAGATAGGTGGAATCACCCGGCTCCAGAACCTCAACCTTCTGCAACATCTGACGGACGATCACTTCAATATGCTTGTCGTTGATCTTCACGCCCTGCAGGCGATAGACGTCCTGAATCTCATTGACCAGATAGTCGGACAGGGCTTCCATCCCCATGACCTTGAGGATGTCATGCGGCACACGGGGACCATCGACCAGCGGGTCACCCTTCTGGACAAAGTCACCTTCCTGCACGGAAATATGCTTGCCTTTGGGTATCAGGTAATCCGTCCGCTCACCCGTCTCGTCATTATGTACGATGACACAACGCTTCGACTTGTAGTCCTTGCCGAACTCGATGCGGCCATCACCTTCGGCAATGATCGCATGGTCCTTCGGACGGCGGGCTTCGAACAGCTCGGCCACACGTGGCAGACCACCGGTAATGTCACGGGTCTTGGAACCCTCGCGCGGAATACGGGCCAGCACGTCACCGGCATGGACCACGGCCCCATTCTCCACGGACAGAATACTGTCAGGAGACAGGAAGTAGCGGGCCTCGTTGCCATTGGCGAGACGGACCACATTGCCATCCGCATCCTTGAGCTGGAGGCGGGGACGCAGATCAACACCCTTGGCGGCCTGCTTATAGTCCACGACAACACGTGAGGTCAGACCGGTCACCTCGTCAACCCGCTCGACCAGCGTGATGCTGTCGATCAGGTCCTGATATTCGACCGTCCCAGCCTGCTCCGTGATGATCGGCAGCGTGTAGGGATCCCACTCTGCCATCTTGTCACCACGCTTGACCTCCTGCCCTTCGGACACCATCAGGCGGGCACCGTAAGGCACACGGTAGCGGGCCTTCTCCGCCCCGGTTTCGTCAATCAGCAGAATCTCACAGTTCCGGGACATGACCACAGGAACGTTCTGGGAATTCTGGACGACGTTGCGGTTACGGATGGTCACCTTGCCGTCACGGAAGGCCTCGACCATGGACTGCTCGGCACCACGGGTCGCCGCACCACCAATGTGGAAGGTACGCATCGTCAGCTGCGTTCCCGGCTCACCGATGGACTGGGCAGCGATCACGCCAACGGCTTCACCGATGTTGACCGGCGTACCACGGGCCAGATCACGGCCATAACAATGGGCGCAGATGCCCGCCTTGCTGTCACAGGTCAGGACGGAGCGAATTTCCACCGCTTCAATCCCGGCACCTTCGAGCATCTCGACATCAGCTTCTTCCAGCAGACGGTTGCGCTCCAGCAGTTTCTCACCCGTCATCGGATGGAACACATCCTGGGACAGGGTCCGCCCGAGGGCACGCTCTGCCAGAGAAGCCACGACCTCACCGCTATCCGTCACCGCACGGACAACGAGGCCACGCTCGCTACCGCAATCAGTTTCGGTAATGATGCAGTCCTGCGCCACGTCGACAAGACGACGTGTCAGGTAACCAGAGTTGGCGGTCTTCAGCGCCGTATCAGCCAGCCCCTTACGGGCACCATGGCTGGACGTGAAGTAATCGAGAACTGACAGACCTTCTTTAAAGTTGGCCACAATCGGCTGCTCGATGATCTCACCAGACGGCTTCACCATCAGGCCGCGCATACCGGCAAGCTGCTTCATCTGGGCCGGTGACCCACGGGCCCCGGAATGGCTCATCATCCAGACAGAGTTTGTCGGCTTGCCCGGTACCTGCTTGGAAATCTCCTTGAGCATGGCCGCCTGCACTTCATCCGTACAGCGGGACCAGGCATCCACCACCTTGTTATAGCGCTCACCAGCGGTGATCAGACCTTCCTGATACTGCTGCTCGAACTCCTTCACCTCTTCGGTGGTTTTGTTGACCAGAGTGGTCTTTTCGGCTGGAACGATCATGTCGTCCTTGCCGAAGGAGATGCCAGCCTTGGCAGCGTGGCGGAAACCAAGAGCCATGAGACGGTCACAGAAAATAACAGCCTCTTTCTGCCCGCAGTGACGATACACGGTATCAATCACGTCGGACACCAGCTTCTTCGTCAGCTGACGATTGATCAGGCTGAACGGAATGGCCGGATGCTTCGGCAGGATCTGGGCAATCAGGGCGCGACCCGGTGTCGTCAGGATCATCTGACGGACCGGCTTGCCTTCCTCATCCTGAGCATCCAGACGCAGACGGATCTTGTCATGAAGCTTCAGCGCACCGGAAAGCAGGGCCGCCTCAATCTCGGCCACGGCCGCATAGGCAGGCGGAGCCGCCTTGATGACCTTGCCATCCTTGATCTCGGCTTCATCCGGCGTCAGACGGTACTCGGGCACCTCGAGGCTCAGATAGTACAGGCCAAGCACGATGTCCTGGGAAGGCACAATGATCGGCTTGCCGTTGGCCGGGCTGAGGATGTTGTTGGTGGACATCATCAGCACACGGGCTTCCAGCTGGGCTTCCAGCGAAAGCGGTACGTGCACGGCCATCTGATCACCGTCAAAGTCCGCATTGAAGGCGGTGCAGACCAGCGGGTGCAGCTGGATGGCCTTGCCTTCCACGAGGCTAGGCTCAAACGCCTGGATGCCGAGACGGTGCAGGGTCGGCGCACGGTTCAGCATCACCGGATGTTCACGGATGACCTCTTCGAGAATATCCCAGACTTCCGGACGCTCTTTCTCGACCATCCGCTTTGCGGCCTTGATGGTCGTGGCGTGCCCGTACTTCTCCAGCTTGGAATAAATAAAGGGCTTGAACAGCTCCAGCGCCATCTTCTTGGGAAGACCACACTGATGCAGCTTCAGCTCCGGCCCCACCACGATCACGGATCGGCCAGAATAGTCCACACGCTTGCCGAGCAGGTTCTGACGGAAGCGGCCCTGTTTCCCCTTCAGCATGTCGGACAGGGACTTCAGCGGACGCTTGTTGGCCCCGGTGATGGCACGGCCACGGCGGCCATTGTCGAACAGCGCATCAACGGCTTCCTGCAGCATGCGCTTTTCATTGCGGACAATGATGTCTGGCGCACGCAGCTCGATCAGCCGCTTCAGACGGTTGTTACGGTTGATGACACGGCGATACAGGTCATTCAGGTCGGAGGTGGCGAAACGCCCACCATCCAGCGGCACGAGCGGACGCAGCTCCGGCGGAATCACAGGCACGATGTCCATGATCATCCATTCCGGACGGGCACCACTCTCGACGAAGGATTCGACCATCTTGAGGCGTTTGACCAGCTTCTTGCGGGCCGCCTCGGATGTCGCCTTGCGCAACTTCTTGCGCATGACCGTCTTTTCCGAATCGCCGTCCATCACCTCGGCGTCGTAATCGAACGGATCCGGCTCGCCACGCTCCCGGGCAGCACGGCTCAGCTCGGCCTCCTGAGCGTTCGGCAGACCCCAGTCATAGCTGGACAGCGCACGCTTGATGGCCTCGGCACCGATACCGACATCCAGACCGTCATCAGCGAATTCATCCATCAGCTCTTCGCAACGGATTTCATCCAGCAGATACTGGTCACGACGCTTGCCGTGCTTGTAGGACTCGACCTGATCGGACTCGCAGACGCCCTTGTCGAGCACCAGGAACTTCTCGAAATACAGGACCGGCTCAACATCCTTGAGCGGCAGGTCCAGCATCGTGGCAATGCGGCTCGGCAGGGACTTCAGGAACCAGATATGAGCGACAGGTGAAGCAAGGTCGATATGGCCCATCCGCTCACGGCGGACCTTGGCCAGCGTCACCTCGACACCGCACTTCTCACAGACGATTCCACGGAACTTCATCCGCTTGTACTTGCCACAGAGGCACTCGTAATCCTTGGTCGGACCAAAAATCCGGGCACAGAACAACCCGTCACGCTCCGGCTTGAAGGTACGGTAGTTGATCGTCTCCGGTTTTTTGATCTCGCCATAGGACCATGAGCGGATCTGCTCACTGGAGGCGAGCTGGATGCGGATCTGGTCAAACGTGCCTGACTGACCAGACTGACCCAGAATCTTCATGAGTTCGTTCATTTGCCGAAACCCCACTGTGCCGGGCGGCGTCCCGCCGGCACGTTAAACATGAACAATGAAGAAGAAGCGGAAAGCACTGCCCTCACAGCCCTCCCTGCTCAAGTTCGACATTCAGACCAAGCGACTTCAGTTCCTTCACCAGAACGTTGAAGCTCTCTGGAATACCAGCTTCAAAGTCGTCCTGCTCACGAACGATCGCCTCATACACCTTCGTCCGGCCGGACACATCGTCCGATTTCACCGTCAGCATTTCCTGCAGCGTGTAGGCAGCACCGTAAGCCTCCAGTGCCCAGACCTCCATCTCACCGAAACGCTGACCACCGAACTGGGCCTTACCACCAAGCGGCTGCTGGGTGACCAGCGAGTAAGGACCGATCGAGCGGGCATGAATCTTGTCATCAACAAGGTGATGCAGCTTCAGCATGTAGATGTAGCCCACCGTGGACTGACGCTCGAACTTCTCGCCCGTACGCCCGTCGATCAGCTGGGACTGACCACTCTCGCTGACACCAGCCTTCTTCAGCATCTCCTCGATGTCAGGGATGGAGGCACCATCAAACACCGGAGTTGCGATCGGCACGCCCTTGCGCAGGTTGTTGGCCAGCTCGATCAGCTGATCGTTGTCCATCGTGGCGATATCTTCATCGAAGATCTTCTCACCATAGACATCTTTCAGACGGTCCAGCAGCTCCTGCCGACGCTCACCCGTGCGCTGATATTCATCAACCATCGCACCGATGCTCTGGCCGATATTGGCACAGGCCCAGCCCAGATGCGTCTCCAGAATCTGCCCCACATTCATGCGGGACGGCACGCCCAGAGGATTCAGCAGCAGATCAACCGGCTGACCATTCTCGAGGAACGGCATGTCCTCGACAGGAACGACACGGGACACCACACCCTTGTTACCGTGACGGCCAGCCATCTTGTCACCCGGCTGAAGCTTGCGCTTCACGGCAATGAAGACCTTGACCATCTTCATCACACCAGGCGGCAGCTCGTCACCACGCTGGAGCTTCTCGACCTTGTTGTCGAAGCGGTTGTTGATGCGCTTGATGGCACCATCAAACTCACGGCACAGCGTTTCCAGCTCGGCCATGACGGCCACGTCGGCAACAGGAATGTTGCGCCACGTCACACGGGGATGCTCACCCAGAAGCTCGGCCGTGATCGGCGTACCAGCCCGTACGCCCTTGAAGCCTGCAGCGGCTTCCTGCCCGACCAGACGCTCCTTGAGGCGGTTGTAGAAGCTGCGCTCCTGGATGGCACGCTCGTCATCACGGTCCTTGGCCAGACGCTCGATCTCGGCCCGCTCGATGGCCATGGCACGCTCGTCCTTGTCCACACCACGGCGGGAGAAGACACGGACATCAACCACCGTCCCGCTCGTGCCCGGAGGCAGCTTGAGGGATGTGTCACGTACATCAGAGGCCTTTTCACCGAAGATGGCACGCAGAAGCTTTTCTTCCGGTGTCATCGGGCTTTCACCCTTCGGCGTCACCTTGCCGATCAGGATGTCACCCGGATTGACCTCGGCACCGACATAGACAATGCCGGCCTCATCGAGGTTGCGCAGGGCTTCCTCACCGACATTCGGGATGTCACGGGTGATTTCTTCCTGACCCAGCTTGGTATCACGGGCCATGACCTCGAACTCTTCAATGTGAATTGAAGTGAAGATGTCATCCCGGGCGATACGCTCGGAGATCAGGATGGAGTCCTCGAAGTTGTACCCATTCCACGGCACGAAGGCCACGAGCACATTACGGCCCAGAGCCAGCTCACCCAGTTCGGTGGACGGACCATCAGCGATGATGTCACCGGCAGCGACCAGATCGCCAACCTTCACCAGCGGACGCTGATTGAGGCAGGTAGACTGGTTGGAACGCATGTATTTGCGCAGACGGTAGATGTCCACGCCCTGGGTGGCCCCCTGCTCGTCCGTCGCACGGATCACGATACGGGCACCATCCAGCTGGTCCACCACACCGCCACGCTTGGCAATGATGGTCGCACCAGAGTCGTGCGCCACAGGGCCTTCCATGCCGGTACCGACCAGCGGGGCATCAGCCTTCACCAGCGGCACGGCCTGACGCTGCATGTTGGAACCCATCAGCGCACGGTTGGCGTCGTCGTTTTCCAGGAACGGAATAAGCGCAGCAGCCACGGAAACCAGCTGCTTCGGCGACACGTCACAGGCGGTAACCTGTTCCGGCGGCACAAGACGGAAGTCACCGGTCTGGCGGACAGCCACCAGCTCGTCCGTCAGACGATTGTCGCTCTGCTTGGCATCGGCCTGCGCCACCAGAAGGCGTTCTTCCTCCATGGCGGAGAGATACTTCCAGCCGTCCTGGAAAACGCCATCCTTCACCAGACGATACGGCGTCTCGATGAAGCCGTACTTGTTCACCTTGGCATAAGTGGCCAGGGAGTTGATCAGACCGATGTTCGGCCCTTCCGGCGTCTCGATCGGGCAGATACGGCCATAATGGGTCGGATGAACGTCACGGACTTCAAAGCCTGCACGCTCACGGGTCAGACCGCCCGGACCAAGGGCCGACAGGCGACGTTTATGTGTCACCTCGGAGAGCGGATTGGTCTGATCCATGAACTGGCTGAGCTGGGAGGAACCGAAGAACTCACGTACGGCAGCAGCAGCAGGCTTGGCGTTGATCAGGTCATGCGGCATGACCGTGTCAATATCGACAGAGCCCATACGCTCACGGATGGCGCGCTCCATACGCAGCAGACCGATGCGATACTGGTTCTCCATCAACTCGCCGACGGAACGGACACGACGGTTGCCGAGGTTGTCGATATCATCGACCTGACCACGACCATCCTTGAGATCGCAGAGAATCTTGACCGTCCGCAGGATGTCTTCCTTGCGCAGCGTCCGCAGCGTATCGGGCGCATCCACATCCAGCCGCATGTTCATCTTTACACGGCCAACGGCAGACAGGTCATACCGGTCCTGCGAGAAGAACAGACCATGCAGCATGGCTTCTGCCGTCTCACGGGTCGGCGGCTCACCAGGTCGCATGATGCGATAAATATCGATCAGCGCCTCTTCCCGCGTGGTGTTCTTGTCCGCCATCAAGGTGTTGCGGATCCACGGGCCATGCGTCCCGTCAATTGCGAGAAGCGGAAGCTCCTTCAGGCCCAGCTCTTCCAGCTCGGCCAGTTTCTCTTCCGTCAGCTCCTCGCCAGCCTCGGCATAGATTTCACCGGTCTTTTCATTGACAAGGTCATGGGCAATGAAGCGACCCAGAATATCCAGACGCCCCACCTGCACAACACGGGTCTTCTCGGCGATCTTGCGAACGACACGGGCTGTCAGTTTGGTCTCGGCATCTGCCACAACCTCGCCGGTATCAGCATCCACCAGCGGGCTGAGCAGCTTCAGGCCACGGAAGGCATCCGGCTCAAACGGGCGGGCCCACTCGCCACCCATGCGGGTGAAGGGCACGACATCGTAGAAAGTGGAGAGAATCTCGTCCTCATCCATACCGGCAACTTCGAGTGTATCGACGTCACCACCCTCGGCCAGCTTGGCTTCACGAGCCTTGAGGTAATTGTCACCTTCCAGTGCATAGAGCAGCGTGGTAACCGGCAGCTTGCGCTTGCGGTCGATGCGGACATGGATGATGTCCTTGGCATCGAACTCGAAATCGAGCCAGGAACCACGGTAAGGGATGATACGGGCAGCAAAAAGATACTTCCCGGAAGAGTGTGTCTTGCCCTTGTCGTGATCGAAGAACACGCCGGGACTACGATGCATCTGGGAAACGATGACACGTTCCGTCCCGTTGATGATGAAGGTCCCGTTGTCCGTCATGAGCGGCATGTCGCCCATATAGACTGGCTGCTCCTTCAGGTCGTGAATGGAGCGGGTCCCCGTATCCTCGTCAATATCCCACGTTGTCAGACGCAGAATGACCTTCAGCGGGGCCGCATAGGTCAGGCCACGCTGGATGCACTCTTCCACATCGTATTTCGGTTCTTCGAATTCATAATACTGGAAATCCAGCCGCCCACGGCCAGCAAAATCATGAATCGGAAAAACTGAACGGAACACCTCCTGAAGGCCAGCCGGCTCCCGGCTGTCGGGGCGCACATTCATCTGCAGGAAAGCTTCATAGGAAGCCCGCTGCACGTCAATCAAATTAGGCATCGGCGCAATTTCGGGAATGCGCCCGAAGCTCTTGCGGATCCTCTTACGCCCTGTGAACGATTTTGTGATCGCCATCTTATCCTGCCTCTGAACCAGACCTTCAAGTCGTCCGCTATGTGACCATCCCATTAACCCCATGGAATATCAGACGACTTGAACGGCTGGCTTAATCCTGTCTATGACGCGTGACGGAATGCCTTACTATAGACAACTTCCCTGTCAACGGCAAATGGGGCGGGCACCATAAAGCACCCGCCCACTCGCTCCAACGGCTCCCCCAAAGGGGACCGCATGGATACAGCTCTTACTTGATCTCGACGGTAGCGCCGTTCTCTTCCAGAACCTTCTTGATCTTCTCGGCCTCGTCCTTCGTGGCGCCTTCCTTGATGGTCTTCGGAGCGCCCTCGACCAGGTCCTTGGCTTCCTTCAGGCCCAGACCCGTGATGCCACGGATTTCCTTGATGACGTTGATCTTCTTGTCACCAGCCTTGGCCAGAACAACATCGAACTCTGTCTTCTCGACAGCAGCTTCACCACCAGCAGCCGGAGCAGCAGCAACAGCAGCAACCGGAGCAGCAGCGGAAACGCCCCACTTCTCTTCGAGCAGCTTGGACAGCTCGGCAGCTTCCAGAACGGAGAGAGCGGACAGTTCGTCAACCAGTTTTGCCAGATCGGCCATGATAATATCCTCTAAGATGCGTAAATGTCAGGCGGCGTCGCTCATGCGGGCCACCCCGTTAATCAAGCGGCTTCCGTGTCGCCTGTTCTGGCATAGGCACCAAGAACGCGAGCAAGCTGCCCAGCCGGAGCCTGGGTGACGCCTGCGATGCGGGTTGCCGGGGTACTGATCATACCAACCAGCTGTGCACGCAGCTCGTCCAGAGATGGCAGGGAGGCCAGTGCCTTGACGCTATCAGCCGTAAGGGTCTGATTGCCAAGGGCACCACCAAGTACCACCAGCTTGTCATTCTTCTTGGCGAACTCGACCAGCACCTTCGCCACGCCAACCGGCTCATCCGACCAAGAAATGGCCGTCGGGCCTTTAAGCAGCGGCGCAATGCCGTCGAACTGGGTCCCATCCAGAGCACGGCTGACCAGCCGGTTCTTCGCAACCCTGTATGTCGCACCTACAGCGCGGATGTTGCGGCGCAGTTCTGTCGCATCGGCAACCGTCAGACCCAGATTCTGGGTGACGACAACCATGGACGTGCTACCAAACACCTTGCTGAGGGACTCGACAAAGGCCCGTTTTTCCGTACGGTCCAAAACCTGTCTCCTCGTTAGTCCGATTGCTCGGACCAGGTTACCCATAGGCCCTGCCCTGCCAACGGCACAACAGGGCCCGCTCGCCTGTCCATGATAAGGAAGACCGCATCGCACCCAGAGGGCCAGATACGCTCCGCCCGTCTCACGCCTGCGCCCGAAAAGGGCTTTAAGGGATGACACCCACATGCGTTCTAGGACAGGAAAGGAGCAGCCTGGGCTGCTCCAGAACACCACCCTGGAGGGTGGCGATTCCATAATCTCCCCTCAATCAGCCTTCAAAGCTGGAGAGATCGATACGCACACCTACCCCCATTGTGGAGGAAAGTGAAGCCTTTTTCAGATAAGTCCCCTTCGCACCGGACGGACGGGCCTTCTGGAGCGCATCCACCAGAGCCTTCACGTTCTCAGCCAGCTGGGACTCGGAGAAAGAAGCCTTGCCGACGCCAGCATGAACGATACCGGCACGCTCGGCACGATATTCCACCTGACCGGACTTGGCAGCCTCAATGGCACCCTTGACGTCCATCGTCACGGTACCGAGACGGGGGTTCGGCATCAGGCCGCGCGGACCAAGAATCTTACCCAGACGTCCGACCAGAGCCATCATGTCCGGGGTGGCAATGCAGCGATCGAACTCGATCTCACCAGCCTGCACCTTCTCGGCCAGGTCTTCCGCACCGACAACCTCGGCACCGGCGGCGGCAGCTTCCTCAGCCTTCGGGCCACGGGCGAACACACCGACACGCAGCGTCTTGCCCGTACCGTGCGGCAGGGAGATCAGACCACGGACCATCTGGTCAGCATGACGGGGATCAACACCGAGACCGATGGAGAATTCAACCGTCTCATCGAACTTGGCCGTTGCGTTGCTCTTCACCAGAGCGACAGCGTCGTTCAGGGAGTACAGCTTGTCACCATCAACCTTGGCGCGCAGGGCGGCAATACGTTTGTTCTTGGCCATGTTCTCAGCCCTCCACCACATCAAGACCGATGGAACGGGCAGACCCTGCCAGCATACGCACGGCACCATCGATGTCGTTTGCGTTCATGTCCTGGAACTTCTTCTCAGCAATCTCACGCAGCTGGGATGTCGTCACGGACCCGACGGAAGACGCACGGCCAACCGTCTGGGAACCCTTGGTGATCTTCGCTGCCTTCAGCAGGAAGTAGGTGTTCGGCGGCGTCTTCGTAATGAAGGTGAAGGTACGGTCCGCATAGGCGGTGATCACGACCGGGATCGGCATCCCCGGCTCAAGACCCTGCGTCTTTGCGTTGAATTCCTTACAGAACTGCATGATGTTCAGACCGCGCTGACCCAGCGCCGGACCGACCGGCGGAGACGGGTTAGCCTTGCCAGCCGGAATCTGCAGTTTGATGTAGCCAACTACTTTTTTGGCCATATCCGGGACTCCCTAATTTACAGTTCCCGAACCGTGGTTGAGACGGCAGGGATCATCCCCGCCTCCCACGTTCGACTGAGAGGGTGCCTAGACCATTCCCCCCATACCGTCAAGCAGGAATCAGGGGTGCGCTGGCACGGCAGCCGCCCCCGTCAGGTCACGTTCCGCAACGGGTGGTTCGATCTCAGAACCCTTCTGCGGGGTTCCCACCGGCACCTCACCGGTGGGGCGGGCATGGTGCAGCCCCTCATACTGCAACGGCCCAATCGGATCGATGCTCTTTATGTCCGGCAGGAGCCTGTCCGACCAGCCGCCGCCAAGGGCACGGATGAGCCTGACCGTGGACTGGAGCTGCCGTGTCTGCGCCTGCACCTCCAGCAGGCGGGCCTTCAGCGCATCCTGCTGGGCCACCAGTGCATCCAGATAGTTCGTCAGCCCCCCCGTATAAAGAGCCATCGTCATGGCCTGTGTCCGCAGTGCAGCATCCACTGCCTGATGCTGCTGGAGCCGTTCCTGATGGTACAGGGCTGTCTGGCTCAGCCCATCCTCAACATCCTGAAAGGCCGCCAGAACCGTCGCCCGATAGGCGTCCACGCGTTCCCGATATTGCGACCAGGCCCGTTGCAGGGCCGCACGCCGCATCCCCCCCGTGAAAAGCGGCTCCACAGCCTGCACGGCCACCCGCCAGAACGCCTTGGAGATGCTGGCCAGATCAAACCCGGCATCCTCGAAGCCACCCGTCGCACTGATGGTGATATGGGGATAGAAAGCTGCCCGGGACACACCAATGGCCCGTGCAGCGGCAGCCATCTGCCGCTCGCTCATGGCCACGTCGGGCCGTCTCTCCAGCAGTGTGGATGGGATACCTTCCTTCACCCGGATGGTATCAAAATGCAGCCGGAAATCCTTGACCGGCTGGATGTGGAAACTGGCAGGCACCATGTTCACCATGACAGCAATGGCATGTTCCTGCACCTGCCGAGTCGCCTCCAGATAGCTCCTTGCCGCCTGTGCGGAGTACAGCTCATTCTCCGCACGGGAGACATCCAGCCCCGCACCAATGGCCCCACCCTGCCGCAACCTCGTGATCTCCACGGCCGTACGGAAATACCGGATGGAATCATCATAAACAGCCAGCTGGGCATCAATCCCACGCAGTGCCATGTAGTTTGATGCCAGCTCGGCCTGGAGACTCAGCCTCGTCAGTGCATATTCAGCAGCCCCGGCCTGCGCCAGATTTTTCTGCATGTGCGTCTGGTTGCGGATGGCATCCCAGAAATCCGGCTCCCACGTGGCGGCACCGCTATAGGCGACGTTGGATTCATAAATGGGCGTATTGTTGCTCCGCCGCAGGAAGAGCCGCCCATCAGACTGCTTGTTCCGGCTCATCTGCGCCCCACCGGCCAGCTGCGGATACAGACGACTTTCCGTCTCACGGGCGATGTCACGCTCCTGCGTGAAAACCTCCGCCGCTGCCTGAAGGTCCGGATTATAGACGTTCAGCCGCTCTTCCAGCTCATCAAGCTGGGGATCGTGGAACAGCTTCCACCATTCTCCCCGCACGACTGCATCGGCCGGCTTGGCATCCCCCATGATGCCTTTGCCTGCCCACCCCTCCGGGTAAATGAAATGTGGCCTGTGATAGTTCGGAGCCAGATCACATGATGTCAGAAAAAAAGAGAGCCCTCCTGCCAGAAGGGAGACCGTCTTCCACACCCCTGTTGCCATCAGTGCTGCCCCTGTTCCTGTCTGACAGGCGCAGAATCGGATGCCGTTGCCCCTCTTTCGCCCGGCTTTGCCTGATCATCAGGGCTGTTTTCCTCCGGTGGTGGCATCGCACCGACACGCCTCAGATCATTCGATGTCACATTCGGCACTGGCTTCTCAGTATCCTTGGGTTTGACATCATTATATCCACGGGTGGGTGTCACAACCCGGACCTCATCACCATCCAGCATGTCGGCTGTCGGATTGGCCACAATCTCATCATCCAGGGACATGCCGGAAAGAACCTGTGTCGTCATGCCAAAATTCGTACCGACCTGCACAGTCTCCAACCGGACATGATGATTCACAACCTTGGCCACCTGCATCCCCTGGGCACGGAAGATGAGAGCACTGGTAGGCACGATCAGCACGTTCGGGTCGCCGGGAGCCTGGATATGCGCCGTGGCGTAAGAATTGGGCCAGAGCAGTCCATCAGGATTGTCCAGCACCAGCTCGGTCGTCACGGTCCGGGTTGCAGCATTGAAGGCATTGGCCGTGGCCAGAAAACGGGCCTTGAACACACGCCCCGGATATTGTGGCACGCTGAGCTCCGCACTGATGCGGGGCGAAATGACACTGGCAAAATCCTGCGGTACCGATACGAACACACGGATCCGATGCACATCCGCCACGGAAAACAGCTCGGCGATCGCCCCCCGTGAATTGAGATTGCCCCCGGCCGCGTTCACATAATCCCCGACATTGACCAGACGGGACGTCACGATCCCATCAAAAGGGGCTACGATACGTTTGAAATTCTCCAGCGCCTCCACCCGTTCAACTTCATGGGCGGCAGCGTCGAGCTCGGCCTTCTGGGCAGCGGCATTGGCAGCCTGCACATCCACCTCCTGCCGGGAGACGGCCTGTGTCCCCCGCAGGGCTGTCCAGCGCTGCGTGGTAATCAGCGCCAGTTTGTAACGGGCATTGATGACCTCATAATGCGCCTTGGCCGCTGCGTACTGGGCATCAATGCTCGGTGTGCTGACCTCCGCCAGAAGGTCGCCCCGCTTCACATGGGCCCCGTAATCCTTGTACCACATCTTCACATAACCAGAGACCTGCGCATAGATCGGCGCCTCATACCAGGCTACCAGATTGGCAGGCAGGTCCACGGTCCGGGTGGCAGGACCCGGCTGCGCCTTTATCAGCACGACACGGGCAATGGCACTGTCCTGCGTCTCCCGCACCAGCTCTCTCCTGTGCAGGGCACGCTGCACAAGCCCCAGTACAACCAGCCCTGCAAGCACCGCCAGAAGGATGAGAATCAGCAGGCGCCCCCTGCCACGAGCCGGAGATGGAGTCTGATGGGGGGACGGATTCATGAAGGTTCTCCTTCTGGAGTGGCCCGGTCACTCTTCGGGGCACCACCATGGATCAGGGCAAAAACGCAGGGGACAAACAGCAGCGTAGCCACCGTGGCCATCATCAGCCCGCCGATCACGGCCTTGCCCAGCGGCGCATTGGAGGAATTGCTGATGGACATGGGGATCATGCCGATCATCATGGCAAGGGCTGTCATCAGCACGGGCCGGATGCGTTCAAATCCGGCTTCCGAGGCGGCAAGAACGGCATTGCCGTGTTCCTCCAGCCGCTCCCGGGCAAAAGCCACAACCAGCACGGCATTGGCCGTGGCTGTCCCCATGCACATGATGGCCCCTGTCAGCGCCGGAACGGACAGGGTCGTATGGGTCAGGAACAGGCTCCACGCAATCCCGCCCAGAGCGGCAGGCAGAGCCATGACAATGACGAACGGATCCAGCCACGACTGAAAGTTCACGACAATGATCAGATAGACCAGCACGATGGAAAGCAGCAGCCCACCAATCAGCTGGACATAAGCATTGTTCATCGTCACGACCTGCCCACGCACCACCATGCTGGACCCATGCGGCAGGTCAGGCCGGACGCTTTCCACCTCCCGGTTTACAGCACGGGACAGAGCCCCGAGGTCGATCCCCTCTGCCGCCACGTAGATGTCAAACACAGGCATGATGTTGTAATGGGAGACTTCCGCCGGTGTCCCTGTCTGTTCGATATGGCTGACACCACCCAGTATCTGCATGGTCCCGTTCTGCGGGTTGCCATCCCCCTTGTCGAGCGGCATCTTCTCCAAGTCATTGAGGGTCTGGAGATACATGGCCGGGGCCTGCACGTCGATCAGCTGTGAAGTGCCCTGCGGGTTGAGGTAATAAGTCTGCCCGACCTGCGAACTCCCCGAAAGGGTTGTCAGCACATTGAAGGCGATATCACGCTCCGTGATGCCGGTGCCCATGGCGAAACTGCGATGGGCATTGATGAGCATGGTCGGCTGGGTCATGGGCTGCTGGACACTGACATCCACCGCACCGGGAATTCTGCGCAGACGCTGGGCCAGACGGACGGCGAAGGCATAATTATGCTGGAGATCCCGCCCGACAATCTGGACATCAATGGGAGATGGCAGGCCAAAATTGAGAATCTTGGCTGTCAGATCGCCCGGCTGGAAGGTGAAGCCTATCCCCGGGAAAGCCGTGCTGAGGGCCGTACGCAGGCGCTTGCGGTATTCGGCGATCGGACTTTCATCATCCTCCAGCTGAATGGTGACATCACAGTCCTGTGTTCCTGTCGTGGGAGAGGGCACCATGGCCTGGTTCATCTGGCTCATCGGCAGGCCGCAGTTATTGACGATCAGCTTCACCTGACCCGGCAGGGCCTCACGGATTTTCTTTTCAATCAACCCGCTGAGTTTGGCACTTTCCTCAATACGGGTTCCGACCGGAGCCCGGAAATGCATCTGCATGGTCCCGGATTTGATCTCCGAGAAAAAATCCTGCCCGACAAAGAAAAGCAGAAGAAGAGACGCCAGCGCACCGGAGAGGAAAAGAATGATGAACCGGGTCCGTATCGCCAGTACGGCCAGAAGAACATCATGATAACTTTGGCGGAACCGCTCGAAATATGCCTCAAACCTCTCCTGGAACCTGCCAAAGAAACCCTTTTTCCGGCTGGCATGGTCAGGATGGCGCTGCTGCTCCACCTGTGCGGCCAGAAGCCAGTTCGCCATCGTCGGGACGAGCGTTCTGGAAAGAACGAAAGAGGCGATCATCGCAAAAATGATGGCCTCGGCCATCGGCATGAACAGCCATCCCGCCACACCTGTCAGCTCAAAGAGCGGGAACCAGACAATGCAGATGCAGGTGGTCGAAACGAATGTCGGGATGACGATCTGGTTGGCAGCATCGACAATGGCAGGCTCAAGCTCCTTGCCCATATGAAGGTGGGCATCAATATTCTCGATCATCACCGTGGCATCATCCACGAGAATACCGACAGCCAGAGCCAGACCGCCCAGCGTCATCACATTGATGGATTGCCCGGCCAGGCTGAGGCCAATCAGAGCCGAAAGCATGGCCAGCGGAATGGAAACCGCTACGATCACGGTCGAACGCCACGACCCCAGAAAGAGCAGAACCGTCAGGCTGGTCAGGATGGCAGCGGTGATCATTTCCCGCACCACATCGACCACGGATTCCTTCACGAAGCTGGATGCATCGGTGAGAATATCCATGCTTGTGCCGGGGGGAAGCGTCTTCTGGATATCCGGCAGAAGTTTCTTCACCCCGCTCACCACATCCAGCGTGGAAGCGTTCCCGCTCTTCAGGATGACGATCATCACCGCCTGCTTGCCTCGCACCAGCACGGCGTTCGTCTGCGGCGGCCCACCCTTGTGGACCCAGGCCACATCCCGCAGATAGATGACGGAATTACCCACCTGCTTGATGGGCATCCGGTTGAAAGCGGCAATATCCATGGGGGCAGAATTGGTCCGCACCATGAAATCCATGGCACCGACCTTCTGATCCCCGGCCGGAAGCACGATATTCTGCCTGTTCAGGGCGCTGGCCACATCCACGGCAGAGAGACGGTGCGCCAGAAGCTTCACCGGGTCGATATCCACCATGATGTCCGCTGCCACACCACCATAAGGATTGGGGATGGCCGTCCCCGCTACGGAAACCAGCTCCGGCCGTATGAGGTTGGAGGCCATGTTATAGACCTCCGAAGCGGACATGTTGGGATTGTTGACCTGCAGGGTCAGGACAGGGACGGATGATGCATCCAGTGCCAGAATGAGCGGCGGCGTGGCCCCGGTGGGCAGCTGCTTGATGACCGTCTGGGACACGGAAGTGATCTGCGTCTGGGCAACGCTGGTATCCGTACCGGGCTGGAAGAAGATTTTGACAATCCCACGCCCGTAATAGGAGTTGCTCTCAATGTGCTCGATATTGTTGACGGTCGCCGTCAGGGAGCGCTCATAATAATAGACGATACGGCCGGAGACTTCCTCTGGCATCAGCCCTGTATAGGACCAGACAGCTGCCACCGTCGGAATCCTGATGTTGGGGAACACGTCCGTCGGCGTGCCCAGGATGGCCTTCACCCCGAAAATGAGGATCATGATGGACATGACCACAAACGTATAGGGCCGCCGCAGGGCGGTCAGGACAATGGCATTCATGACGGGCAGGACCCCATGTCGGACAGGGGCAGTCCCAGCATGAAGGCCCCCTCACCCATCCCCGCTTTCATTCGATAGGCTGTCTTCTCTGTCTCGATACTGCTGGGCAATCTGTCTCTCCACCTGGACGGGCCACAGGTGCCCGAAGGCCCCAACCCTGCGTCCGGGGGATTATAACGACGCAACCCAAAGAAAAAATGCTTTTTATCTGAAAAGATTTTTTAAGAACACGGTTCCGTTACCAGCCTTTTATCTGCCACGGCCCATCACACCTCACCCTGCGCACTGGGCCTGTTCAGGAACCGGGAAAACAAGACGGAACACGGTTCCGCTGCCAACATCCCCCTGACGGTTCTCATCAATCACGA
Source organism: Bombella sp. ESL0380 (assembly GCF_009725805.1). NCBI lineage: Bacteria > Pseudomonadati > Pseudomonadota > Alphaproteobacteria > Acetobacterales > Acetobacteraceae > Bombella > Bombella sp. ESL0380. Next base: position 152,107 of record NZ_WNIH01000005.1, read on the forward strand.
GACGGGCCTCATGCAGCCGGACGATGGCCGCCACAAGGCTCAGCCCCAGCCCGCTGCCGGGCACGTGGCGGCTCTTGTCTGCCCGGTAGAAGCGGCCCATCACGGCATCACGCTCCTCCACCGCAATACCAACCCCGGTATCCCGCACCTCGAACCACGGTTCCCCCAGCTCGTTCCGCCCTGCCCGTAGAGTGACAGCTCCCCCCTCCCCCGTGAATTTCAGAGCATTGTCCAGAAGATTGGCCAGAACCTCGTTCAGCAGGTCGGCATCCCCCCAAAGCTCCACGGGGCCTTCATGAGGTATCACGGACAGGGTCAGCCCCTGCGTTTCTGCATTGGGCTCGTACAGATCAGCCATGTCGGCAATGAGAGGCATGATATCCATGCGCCTGAAACCAGCCCTGCGCTGACCATTTTCAATCTCCCCGATCCTCAGCAGGGCCGTAATGACAGAAAAACACTGCTCGAGATCCCTCTGGCACAAAGCCATTGCCTGCTCGAAGCGGAGCTCCTCCTCCGGGGTCGATGTCAACGCCTGTACAAAACCGTTCAGACGATCCAGCCGGGCCTGGACACGGGCCAATGGTGTACGGAGATCATGGGCAATGTCGTTGCCAACATCCCGCATTTCACCCATCAGCTGCTCCAGACGGTCCAGCATTCTGTTGACCGACCCGGCAAGACGGTCAAGATCATCATGACCGCGCCCGACAGGCAGGCGCTCCCGAAGCTGCCCCTTGACGATCTGCTCGATGGAATGATGCATCTTGGTGATGCGCCCCAACGCACGGCGGCTGAGGATCATCCCCGCCATGAGAGCAAACAGTACGACCGGAACCATGGAGAACAGGGCGCATTGCCGGGCCACACGCCGCAGCTCATCCACCATGTGGCGGGAGCGCCCCAATACCAGAAGGCGGGTCTTCCCCGGCTGCATCCCCGGCACTTCCACCACAAGAAAGCGCATGACCGTCACGGAATGATCCGGCAGGACAAAGGAGAGGTTCTGGGTAGAAGGACTGGCCGTAAGCCCTGCGGGCCACGTTGTCATGTCCCCGGCTATGGGGTGATGGTCCCTGTCGAACAGGGCGGCAGCATTCAGGAAGATGCGCAGCTCGCTCGTGCTGCGTTCTTTCAGCCGGACCTCCAGATCACCCGGGGCCTCCTGCATCAGGACCGAAGCAGAACGGCGCAGCAGGTCGTTGGTGCGCAGCTGCTCATAAGTACTGATCTGCCCATAAAGCAGGATCAGCTCCAGCAGCATCCCCAGCACGACGACACAGACAAGCCCCAGCGTCAGCCGGAACGCCGCCGTGCGAAACAGGTCACTCCGGGACACGCAGGCAGAACCCGGCACCACGGATGCTGTGGATCAACGGCTCCTCGCCGTCCCGGTCCACCTTGCGACGCAGCTTGCCGATATGCACGTCCACCAGATTGGTGCGGGGGACGAACCGGTAATTCCAGACATCCTCCAGCAGCATGGTCCGGGTCAGCACCGTATTGGGGCGGCGGATCATGTATTCCAGCAGCCGGAACTCCCGTGGCAGAAGGTCGATCTCCCGCCCGTCCCGTCGCACCCGCCGTTCCAGAAGGTCCATCTCCAGCGGCCCCAGCTTCAGCATGGAGGTACGGCCATAGATGGGACGGCGCAGCAGGGCTTCCAGCCGGGCGGCCAGCTCTTCCATCACGAATGGTTTTGTCAGATAATCGTCCCCGCCCGCCTTCAGGCCACTGATGCGGTCATCCACGGCTGACAGGGCCGACAGGACCAGAACCGGCATGGTCATGCCCTGCTCCCTCAGGGTCTCCAACACGCTCAGCCCGTCCATGCCCGGCAGCATGCGGTCCATCACCAGCAGGGCATAATCATCCCGGCGGGCCATCTCCAGCCCCTCGGTCCCTGTTGCCGCACGTGAAACCTCATAGCCACGCCCGCACAGATCCCCCACGATCTCTTCCGCAAGACTGTCGTCATCCTCGACAAGAAGGAGCTTTACCGGGGCCTGTCCCTCACCCTCCAGCGGAGCATCGCTGGGCCATGGCTGCCGTTCCATCTTCTTCATCTTCTTTTCCGCCGCCATCGCATCGCCCCTCCTCTGGCCACCATCACACACCAGACCGCCCTGCCGCAGCCTGTCCGGCCGCCACGCCACTGGCCCAGGCCCACTGGAAATTGTACCCTCCCAACCAGCCTGTCACATCCACGGCCTCTCCGACAACATACAGCCCCGGTACCGTGCGGGCCTCCATGGTCTGGGAGGACAGGTCTCTCGTATCCACACCGCCCCGCATGACCTCTGCCTTGGCGTAACCCTCCGTACCCGCCGGGTGGAGAACCCAGTCACTCACCTGCGCTGCCAGGGCACGCACCGCCTTCGCTGGCTGTTCCGCCAGCGGGCGGTCATCCAGCATTCCAGCAACCAACACCTTCACCAACCGGGCGGGCAGGGCCTCCAGCAGGGCGGGCGCATGGGCCTTCGGGCGCTGCTGGCAGATACCCCGCATATCCTCATGAACATCACGCCCCGGAGCCAGATTCAGGCGCAGGGCTTCATGCCCGTCCCACCATGACGATATCTGAAGGATGGCCGGGCCGGACACACCCCGATGGGTGAAGACCATCCCCCCCGTGAAGACCGGCTTCTTCCGCCCGGCCAGCGAAGCCGTGACCTGAAGGGACACACCGGCAAGATTCGGCTGGGCCGCTTCAAGACGAAAGGGCACGAGGGCCGGAGCGGGTGGCACAATCCGCAGGCCGAACTGCCGGGCCAGCTTCAGGGCAATGTCGGTGGCGCCCAGCTTGGGCAGGGCCAGCCCCCCCGTTGCCAGAATGATGGACCGTGCCCGCACCGGCCCCTGTGATGTCTCCAGTGTGAAACTGTGACCATCATGGCTCACATCACTCAGGGAACAGCCCAGCTGGAACGTAACCCCGCCAACCCGACATTCATCTTCCAGCATGGAAACAATCTGCCGGGCCGATTCATCGCAGAAAAGCTGTCCCTCTTCCTTCTCATGCCAGCGAATACGGTATTTCTCGACAAGGGACAGAAAATCCTGCGGGCGGTACCGGGCCAGAGCGGAGCGGCAGAAACGGGGATTTTCAGAGCGGTAATATGTCCAGTCCGCCTTCAGGTTGGTGAAATTGCACCGCCCACCACCAGAAATGAGAATTTTCCGCCCCGGCTGATCGGCATGGTCCAGAAGGACAGTCCGCGCGCCCCTCTGCCCTGCCGTGGCAGCCGCCATCATGCCAGCTGCCCCCGCCCCCATGACGGCCACATCCCACATCACCATGTCTGCCCCACGCCCTTCATGACCCGTCAGAAATCAAGATCGGCATAATGGGCAGGTGGTTTCACGCCGCTGACACGGTCACCCAGAAGATCACGGAAACAGGGGCGGGACTTTATGCGGGCGTACCAGTCCCGCACACACGGAGCCCGGCGCCAGTCGATATCACCCAGAAAATCCAAGGCGGAAATATGGGCCGCAGCCGTAAAATCTGCCGCTGTCAGAACAGAACCCCCCAGCCATGTCCGTGTTTCGGCCAGATAGCCAATGTAATCCAGATGGAAACGGAGATTCTTGTACCCTGCCTGAAGAATCTTCCCATCAGGATGCCCCTGCCCGAAAAGACGCTTCTCCACCTTTTCCCCCAGAAGGTTGACCATGACTTCCTGCTGGAAGAGCCGCTCAAACCAGTCCATGAGGCGGCGGACTTCCACCCGTTCAGCCAGATTGCGCCCCAGAAGAGAGGTCTCCGGGTAGGCATCCTCCAGATATTCGGCAATCACACGCCCGCCAGGCACGACCATGCCACTGTCCTCCACCAGAACGGGCACCTCGCCTGCCGGATTCAGTTCGTGAAACCGTTCGTTCTGCTCCCACGTCTTTTCCACGACGAGCTCAAACGGCAGCTTCTTCTCTGCCAGCATGAGCCGCACAAAACGCGATTGCGGAGACAGGGGTAAGTGATGCAGTATACGCATATGTTTTTCCTACGGCATTTTTGCATCAGGGAACAGAGACCATTCCAATCAGTCCAGACACAACCACGGTGATCCACAGTTCATGTCCAGCCCATCAGCATCTCCGTCGTTTCATCCGTCAGATGCGTCCGCAGTGCAAGCCCCAGGTACCAGCAGAATGACCATCCGTGCCCGGGGCCGGTCTTTCCTGGCACTCATTCTCTCCCCAGAAGCCCCGCTGAAGGACTGGCTGGCCGGACTGGATGAGCATATGAGGCGCGCCGCCGGATTCTTCAACCGCCAGCCCGTCATTCTGGACCTCAGCCTGCTGGATGAAAATACGGAAGGACTGGCCGGTTTCCAGCAGGAACTGCGCCAGCGCCATATCCATCTGATCGGCATTGAGGGGGGAGATCGCCACTGGGCAGCCCTCCAGTCATGGGAGTGGCCCATCGAACTCCAGGGCGGGCGCCCGAGCGGGCCCGTGAACCTGCCCGATGGCGAAGAGCCGCAGGCGGCCGAGCCTGCCACTGCGAACCTGAGCGAACCGCTCATCATCAACCGGGTCGTACGCTCTGGCCAGTCCATCCAGAATCCCGATGGGGACGTCATCGTGCTGGGGGCCGTCTCCTCTGGTGCGGAGATCATTGCCGGTGGGTCCATCCATGTTTACGGGCCGTTGCGCGGGCGGGCCATTGCCGGGGTGGACGGCCATCCCCAGGCCCGCATCTACACCGCCAAGATGGAGGCCGAACTGCTCGCCATTGATGGTTTCTACATGGTGGCCGAAGAAATGCCGGAAGACTCCGTGGGGAAAGCCGCACAGGTCTATCTGGAACAGGAACGGCTGAATGTGACTCCCCTTCAGGCAGGGACTGTCAAAATATGACTTTTTCCTTTTTGAAAAAGAAAACTGCCCACTTGTGATACAGAATGTCTTATCAATGCTTAATCATCACTGTAGAGTATGAAGCAACAAGGCAAGGTTCCCTTTTACTGAACCTTAATCATCTGCAATAATGTCCACAAATAAGGCTCATGAGCCGACTGCGGGAAAGCTGAAAATTTCATGGCAAAGATCGTTGTTGTTACATCCGGCAAAGGGGGCGTTGGCAAAACGACAACAACAGCCGCCCTTGGGGCCGCCTTGGCGCGAAGCGGACAGAATGTGGCTGTGGTCGACTTTGACGTCGGGCTCCGCAACCTGGACCTCATCATGGGGGTCGAACGGCGGGTCGTGTTCGACCTGATCAACGTCATCCAGGGGGAAGCCACACTCCATCAGGCCCTGATCCGTGACAAGCGCTGTGATACCCTGTCCATCCTGCCGGCCTCCCAGACCCGGGACAAGGACGCCCTGACAAGCGAGGGCATAGAACGGGTGATGAACGAGCTGCGGGAGCGCTTCGACTGGATCCTCTGTGACAGCCCAGCCGGCATTGAGCGCGGGGCCCAGCTGGCCATGCATCATGCCGATCACGCCGTGATCGTCACCAATCCGGAAGTCAGCTCCGTCCGTGACTCTGACCGCATCATCGGTATGCTCGACAGCCAGACAGCCCGGGCACAGAAAGGTGAGACGGTCGAGAAGCACCTGCTTCTGACACGCTATGACCCGAGCCGGGCCTCCCGTGGTGAGATGCTGAGTGTTGAAGATGTCGTGGGCATCCTCTCCCTGCCCCTGCTCGGCGTCATTCCCGAAAGCGAAGATGTCCTCAAGGCCTCCAACGTCGGGGCTCCGGTCACTTTTGCCTCCCCGGAGAGCGTCCCTGCCCTGGCCTATTTCGAAGCCGTGGCCCGCCTGGAAGGCAAGGACATCCCCGTCACCATCCCGACCGAAAAACGTGGTCTGTTCGACCGCATCTTCAAAAAGAGGGGATCATGAGTTTTCTGGACAGCTTCTTTTCCCGGAAACGCCCCGAGGCAAGCAGCAATGTAGCACGGGACCGGCTGCAGATCCTGCTGGCGCATGAGCGGCAGGCGCAGGAAGGTGGGGACTCAACCCTCCTCCGGACTCTCCATGCTGAAATCCTTGAAGTTCTGGCACGTCATGTCTCCATTGATGAAGACAATGTGCAGATCAAGATGGATCGGGGGCAGAAATGCTCCAAGCTGGAGATCGACATCCAGGTCCCGCAGAGTGGCCTGCGGGCGCAGGTTTCCACCATGACCCCCAATGAGGACCTGTAGTACTCCCTTTCCCTTGACCAGACCTTGTGCGGGGCCTGCCCCGCCACTGTCTCCCTATGCCTGACAGGGATGCTGCCAGGCCGGTTTCTGCAGTCTTCGCTGCTCCGCTCCCCAGAGGAGCTTTTTTTGTCCCATAATGAACGATTCATCATGGTTCATTATGTGTCCAGGACAGCACAGTACGGCGCCTTTCATGCAACAGGTGCCCTGTCACACCCTCTCTCCCATGGTCTTGAAGACGACTGTTCTATATCAGACAGGCGCATAGATGTTTCTATTTTTCACTATGAAGAATAGGAGTTTGCCCGGATGATCCCCCGTGTGCAAGGTCCTGCTTCACCTGCTGGAAAGTTGGTCTCTGATGCGTTCCCTGCCTCCTTCACGTCGCCTGACTACCCTCCCCTCCCTGCTTGGCATCGGGCTGGGCTGCATGACGGCTCTATCCTCCCAGGTCAAAGCGGCAACCAGAGACCAGACCATGGCACCGGCACAGGAAAAAATATCTGCCACAGGAAAGCCCAAACCCATCACCAGGCGGCAGGCCACCACCCCGTTGCGTCAGAAACACGTCCAGCAGGTGCCCGGCGGAACGGAAACGCTCATCGTCACAGGGACACGGGAGATCGGGAAAAAGGCCCGTGATTCCATTGCACCCATTGATGTCGTCTCCAGCCGGCAGCTCACCAGTACCGGCCAGCCAACCCTGCGGGATGCCATGCAGCTCCTGCTGCCATCCCTCACCGTCCCCACAGGCGGCTTTGATGCAGGCGCCCTGACGGATTCCATCAGCCTGAGGGGACTGAGCTCCAATGAGACGCTGATCCTCGTCAATGGGCACAGGCGGCACACCACGGCCAACATCTATGCCGATTCCGGGCCGCAGCAGGGCACGACCCCGACCGACATCGACATGATCCCCCTCTCTGCCATCGATCACATCGAAGTGCTGCGAGATGGTGCCTCGGCCCAGTACGGATCGGATGCCATTGCCGGGGTGGTGAACATCATCCTCAAGAAGCAGGATCACGGACTGACGATCCGGTCCAACAGCGGCATCACCAGCAAGGGAGACGGCTACCAGCAGGGCATCTTCATTGATGGCGGGGCCTCCTTCGGGGAGGACCGTGGCTTCATCCATGTCAGTGGCGACCTCGTGCATCAGGACCACAGCTTCCGCTCCGGACCGGACAGCCGGACCGGAACAACCATCAACAAGATCCTGAGCCAGCCGGAACAGACCCGGGAGTCCGTAGCCATCAATGCAGGCTATGACATCACCAACGCGCTCCAGCTCTACAGCACGGCCACCTATGCCCACCGCCATGCGGAGGCCTTCCAGAATTACCGTCTGCCCTCATCCCTTGCCAGCACACCCGGTTACGCCGCCATCTACCCGGACGGCTATTCCCCCCTCCAGACGCTGGAAGAAAATGATTTTGAAATCACGGCAGGGCTGAAAGGCCATCTGGCAGGCTGGCACTGGGACCTGTCCAGCACGTACGGGCGGGATTTCGACAATATCGGCCTGAAGAATGACGCCAACAAGGCCCTTCCCGCCTCCGCCCTACAAACCACCTACAACAGGGTGCAGGGCTTCAATGACACGCAGTGGAACAACGAGCTGAACCTGAACAGGAAGCTCAATCTGTCCTTCTGGCCCCACAGCATCAATCTCGCCGGAGGGGCCGGATACCGTTATGAAGCCTACTCCATTGCTGAAGGCTCCAGTGCCAGTACCTATGGCGGCGGCACCAGCCTGGCCCTCGCCGGAACAAGCCCCCGCAGTGCGGGCAACTCCAACCGTGACGTGGTCTCCGGTTATGTCGACATTTCCACCCATCTGACAAAGCACTGGCAGCTGGACATGGCCGGACGGTACGAACATTACACCGATGTCGGCAACACGCAGACCGGCAAGATTTCCACCCGTTATGACGTGTCAAGGAGGCTTGCCTTCCGGGGGACATTCAGCAACGGCTTCCACGCTCCCACACTGGCGCAGGAACATTATTCCGCCCTGACCCTCTCCCCGACCGTGGCCCGTGGGCTGGTGGCCGCCACCTCTCCCGGAGCCCTGGCCAGCGGGGCCCAGCGTCTGAAACCGGAGCAGAGCACGAATGTGGAAGGGGGCATCATTGCCGAACCCTTCAAAGGGCTGCATGTCACGACCGATTTCTACCAGATCGACCTGCGGGGCCGCATCCTGCCCGGGAACAACCTCTATGGTGTGGAAGCCGCCAACATTCTGGCAGCCAACGGCATCACCGACCTGCCCGCCAACATCACGAACAACAATCTGTCCACCCAGTGGTTTGCCAATGTGGCGAACACCCGCACGCAGGGCATGGACATGACCATCACCTACACCACGAAACTGCGCCACGCCGGGCGCATCAACTGGGATGCCGCCATCAACCTGAACCGCACCAGACTGCGCCATCAGGCGACCCGCAGCGACGGCACGCCGGTCCTCAACGCCCCCAGCCGGGCCTACATCACGACTGCGTATCCCCGCAGCAAGATCATCTTTGGTGGCACATGGGTATCCCCGGCGCATCGCTGGGCCGTTGCCCTGCATGAAATCCGGTACGGGCAGACGACCTCCGCCCTGACCTATTACCGGAACAACAATACCTCAACGGCCTCGACCACCAACTACTTCCAGTTCCATAACAGACCGAAATGGACGACCAATCTTTCGGTGACGTACAACATCAACAAAATCTGGAGTACAACACTGGGCGGGAACAACATCTTCGCCGCCTTCCCCAGCAAGGTGCCCCATGGCAACCGTTATCTGGGAGCCGCCAAATACTACCTGAGCACATCCCAGCTCGGCATCAATGGCGGCTACTATTATCTGGACGTGTCAGCCCACTTCTGAAAAGTGGGCCAGACGGTCACATCTCGGCCCATGTCCGCAGCAGGTTGTGATACACGTTGGTCAGCCGCAGGACCTCCGCATCCTTGGGGCCGTGGCTCTGGGTCAGGGCCATGATGCTCTGATCAAGGTCGAACAGGATGGACCGGTGCTCCTGCGAGCGGATGACGGACTGCGCCCAGAAAAAAGACCCCCAGCGGCTGCCCCGTGTCACCGGAGTGACCGTATGCAGGGCCGTGGTGGGATAGACAATCATGTCCCCCGCAGGCAGGCGCACCCGCTTTTCCTCTGAAGGCCCATGAAGGACCAGCTCGCCCCCGTCATATTCATCAAGATCGGAAATGAAAAGCGTGCTGGACACGTCCGTACGGATGCGGTGCCCCGTACCGGGAATGGGCCGCAGGGCGTTATCGACATGCGCCCCGAAATTCATCCCCACATCATAACGGTTGAAGAGCGGCGGCACGAGACGCAGGGGCAGCACGGCACTGTTATAGAGCGGGTTCGTGCCCAGCTTGCGCAGGACAAACGTGGAGAGCTCCTTCCCCAGCGGGCTGTCTGGAGCAATCTGAAGATTGTTCTTCACACTGCCAGACTGTGACCCGGCTGTTCCCCGGCCATCCACCCATTCTCCCGCGGCCAGACGGGACCGCAGGTCAGCCAGCTCTTCTGCCGAGAGAACTCCCGGAATATGCAACATCATGAGATCATGCCTTTCAGGCAGGCCAGCAGCCCCGCCACCTACAGGAAAAGGAGCAGACAGACCTGCCTGCTCCATGTGAAACCTTCACACCATCATCCACCAGTTTCAAGACCGGACATGCAGAAGGCATGGCCGGCCCCGACACTCAGTAATCCATGGTCAGACGGCCAAGGAATGTCCGCCCCGGTGCGGGCGTGGCATAGCCGCTGAAGAGACTGTTGTAGTTCAGCCGATTGGCCAGATTGTACCCGTTGAGAGAGACCTGCCAGTGCCGCCCGAAATGATGGGAAATGACGGTGTCAAAATCCACATTGGCAGGCACTTTGGAGGTATTGTTGTTATCCAGATACACTTTCTGACGCCATGTCAGACCACCACCGATGGTGAAGTTCCACGGCGTACCGGGGAAGGCCTCATAGGCGGACCAGAGGGTCGCCTGATTGTGCGGCACGTACTGGATCTGGTTATGCATCCGCCCGCCACCATTGGAGGACGTCTTCGGGTCATACAGGGCGTAAGTGGCCGTGATGTTCCAGCCCGGCAGGATCATGCCACCAAGGGAGAGTTCCATGCCCTGGTTGCGCTGCTGGGCACCCGTGTTGATAGTGGAGTTGGAGACCGGGTCTGTCGTCAGGGCATTGCTCTTGTCCAGACGGAAAAGCGAGATGGTGGCCCCCAGGCGGTCATGCAGCAGACTGAACTTGCTGCCGACCTCATACAGGCGGGCACGCTGCGGGCGTGTATCCACGGTTCCCTTTGATCCCGGCCGGACCGGCACGGCCCCGCTGGTCACATACATGCCCGTCGGTGTGGTGGAGCTGGCATAGGTGAAATAGACCGTCTGCCACTTCGTCGGTGTCAGCACAAGGCTGGCCGTCGGGTTGAAGGTGTTGGTCGTCTGCGGGAAGCTCCTGTCCGGGTTGTTCGGCAGTTCGGACAGGCCGGACGTCCGGTAGTTGCTCTGCCAGCGGTCCCAGCGGAACCCGCCCTTGATGGACGCCCAGTTCGTCAGCCATATCTGGTCATACAGGAAAATGCCCGTGTCGAACCCATACCCGCGGCTGTTCGGCTTCTTGCCGATACCGGCAATGTTGGGCATGGAATTGGCCTGTGCGGAAACACGGCGCACCATCGCATCCGGCACATTGTGCGGGTCTGGATACAGCATGTTGGCGGTCGGCACCGCCTTGGTGAGGGAAGCCCCCTCATAGGTGTCCTGATGACGGGAATCATGGACATATTCCATGTCAAACCCTGTCACGACCTGATGCCGCAGGAACCCTGTTTTGAAGTCGGCCTGCAAGGAGGCGACGTCCTGGAAGGACCAGCTGTTCTGCTTGTAGGGCAGCGGCACGCTCCCGTTAGTGTTGCGGGTGATCACACCGGCACCGTAATTGCCACTGTTCAGCGCATTGACGCACTTCGTGCCGCACTGCACCTTGGAGGCCTCAAAGTCACGGCTGTACTCACCGAAGCGCAGATCATTGTGGAATGTCAGATGATCGTTGAAGATGTGCTTCAGGCGCAGCGTCTCCATCGTGTCATCGGTATGATTATGGTCCTGCTGCTTGCCGTACCAGTTCTGCCGGGGCACGCCATATTCCGAGATCGGCCGCCCATAGGCGGACCCACGGGCCTTGACGACCGGCATCCCGTAATCCGGGATGCTGTTATCCGTCTCATGCATCACCTGAAGCACGACGGTCGTCTTCGTCCCCAGCCCGAAGGCCACGGATGGCGCAATGCCCCAGCGATGATCCCAGACATGGTCCCGCCCGACCACATTGTTGGACGCCCCCAGCCCTTCCAGACGGAAGGCCGTGGTGTCGTTGATCCGCTTGTTCACATCCACCGTGCCACGGAAATAATCCGCTGACCCGCCACTGAAATCCACGTTGTAATGGTCGTTGACCGTCGGCGTCTTCGTCACGACATTGATGGCACCACCGGTCGTTCCGTTACCGAAAACCTGTGAGGACGGTCCCTTGATGACATTGACGGAATCATAGTTGAAGCTGTCACGGGAATAGACGCCGAAGTCCCGCAGGCCATCTTCGTAGATGTCATTCTGTGCCGGGAACCCACGGATGAGAAACTGGTCCCCGTTGAGACCACCGGCCCCTTCCCCGACGGAGGCCGTGATGCCGGGGACGTTGCGCAGGGCCTCATCCAGAGACTTCGCATTCTGCTGCTTGATCAGTTCCCGGGGAACGACATCAATGGTCTGCGGCGTGTGCATGACATCCTGCGGCATACGTCCCATGTCGTTGCCTGCATGCATCGTGTTGAACGGATGACCGATGACATGGATACGCTCCACCTGCGTTGCCTGCACACCATCCTGTGCCGCCCGGGATGCAGATGTTCCGGCTGTTGTCTGTTCCGCATGTGTTCCATCTGATGTGGCAACGCCATCCTGATGCAGGGCTGTTGTGTCAGCAGCATAGGCCCCCCCAGCGACACCACCCAGTGTCAGGACAGCCGAAGCCGGCTTGAGGCATTGATGGATAAAACGACTCATACAAAGGTGCTCCACATCAGGGTAATACGACCTCCACCAAGGAGAGACACCTTCCATAGATGATAATTATTCTCAGTTTCAAACCATAAAAATCATACCAAATCGTTTACAGATAAGATTGTGTCTTAATTGCCACAATATGACACACCATTACCATAATGGCTGTTTCCTGATGTTTTTCAGCATGTTGCTACCTCCACTCCCATGTTGTGAACAGGTATTCCCGATTATTTCCTAGAACTGACAGGATAAACCGAACACAAAAACAAGAGCCCGTTCCCCAGCCCCAATGCGGAGCCATACCTTCAGGCCGGACAGTATGTCCGGCCTGAAAAAACAGCTCAGTAATCCATGGTCAGACGGCCAAGGAATGTCCGCCCCGGTGCAGGGGTAGAATAGCCACTGAAGAGCGTGTTGTAGTTCAGCCGGTTGGCCAGATTGTATCCGTTGAGAGAAACCTGCCAGTGCCGCCCGAAATGATGGGAAATGACGGTGTCAAAATCCACGTTGGCGGGCACCTTGGAGGTATTGTTGTTATCCAGATACACACCCTGCCGCCATGTCAGCCCCCCACCGATCGTGAAGTTCCATGGCAGGTTGGGGAAGGCCTCATAAGCGGACCAGAGAGTCGCCTGATTATGCGGCACGTACTGGATCTGATTATGCATGGGCCCGCCATTGTTGGAAGATGTTTTCGGATCATACAGCGCATAAGTGGCTGTGATGTTCCAACCCGTCAGGATCATCCCCCCGAGGGAGAGTTCCATGCCCTGGTTGCGCTGCTGGGCCCCCGTGTTGATGGTGGAGTTGGAGACCGGGTCTGTCGTCAGGGCATTGTCCTTGTCCAGACGGAAGAGCGAGATGGTGGCCCCCAGGCGGTCATGCAGCAGGCTGAACTTGCTGCCGACCTCATACAGGCGGGCATGCTGTGGCCGGTTATCCACCGTTCCTCCATTCTTGCCCGGCCGGACCGGCACGGCCCCGCTGGTCACATACATGCCCGTTGGTGTGGTGGAGCTGGCATAGGTGAAATAGATCGTCTGCCAGCTGGTCGGTGTCAGCACGAGGCTGGCCGTCGGGTTGAAGGTATTCTTCGTCTGCGGGAAACGCTTGTCCTCATTCGGGACGGGGCGGTTTTTCTCATTCAGGGTCGTCTCTGGCCCACCTGTTACGGTGTACCCACTCTGCCAGCGGTCCCAACGGAACCCGCCCTTGATGGACGCCCAGTTTGTCAGCCAGATCTGGTCATACAGGAAGATGCCCGTATCAAACCCATAACCATGATTGTCCGGCTTTCTGCCCAGCCCGGCAATGTACGGCATGCTCTTCGGATTCTCCCCTCCCGGCACACGACGGGCCTGTGCATCCGTTACCTCATGCGGATTGGGATAGAGCAGATTGGCCGCAGGAATGGTCCCGGCATAGACGTCCTGATGACGGGAATCATGGACATATTCCATGTCAAACCCTGTCACGACCTGATGCCGGAGAGACCATGTCTTGAAGTCGGCCTGCAGGGACGCAACGTCCTGGAAGGACCAGCTGTTCTGCTTGTAAGGCAGCGGCACACTGTTGCCCGGCGTCGTGCGATTGACCAGCCCCTTGCCAAAATCACCGCCATTGATCGCATCAATACAGCCAGCCCGGCACACGACCTTCGAAGCTTCAAAATTACGGCTGTATTCACCGAAGCGCAGATCATTGTGGAAGGTGAAATGCCGATTGAAAACATGCTTCAGCCGCAATGTTTCCATCGTGTCGTCGGTGTGATTATGGTCCTGCTGCTTGCCAAAGAAATTGTGCCGCGGCACGCCATATTCAGACAAAGGCCGCCCATAAGCCGACCACTTTGTCTTGATGACCGGCATCCCGAAATCTGGCACGCTGTTATCTGTCTGGTGCATCACCTGAAGAACAACGGTCGTCTTCGTCCCCAGCCCGAAGGCCACGGAAGGCGCAATGCCCCAGCGATGATCCCAGACATGGTCCCGACCCACCACATTGTTGGACGCTCCCATGCCTTCCAGACGGAAGGCCGTCCTGTTATTGATGGTCTTGTTCACATCCACCGTGCCACGGAAATAATCCGCTGACCCGCCACTGAAATCCACGTTGTAATGGTCATTGGCCATCGGCGTCTTCGTCACGACATTGATGGCGCCGCCAGTCGTTCCGTTACCGAAAACCTGTGAAGATGGCCCCTTGATGACATTGACGGAATCATAATTGAAGCTGTCACGAGCGTAGACACCGAAGTCCCGCAGGCCATCTTCGTAGATGTCATTCTGTGCCGGGAACCCACGGATGAGAAACTGGTCCCCATTCAGGCCGCCAGCCCCTTCCCCGACGGAAGCCGTGATGCCGGGGACGTTGCGCAGGGCCTCATCCAGAGACTTCACGTTCTGCTGCTTGATCAGTTCCCGAGGGACGACATCAATGGTCTGCGGCGTGTGCATGACATCCTGCGGCAGACGCCCCATGTCGTTGCCTGCATGCATCGTGTTGAACGGATGACCGATGACATGGATGCGCTCCACCTGCGTCGCCTGCACGCCCTGCGTCTGGGCATCATTGACAGAAGGCGCTGGTGTCGTCGTTTCCTGCCCTGTTGGCGTGCTTTCTTCCTGATGGGAGGCAGAAGCAGCCAAAGCCCCCCCTGCCATGCTCCCTAAAGTCAGCACCGCTGAGACCGGTTTTAGACATTGATGGATAAAACGACTCATGGAAACAACCTTTGTCCTGAAAGGGTCACGCACATCCCCAGCGGGATAGCCGCTCATAAATGCGACTAATTCTTAATTTTAACTTTAAGAAATTGTTGTCCTTTGCAGAAATTTGATGAATGTGTCGTAAAAAACACATTTATTTTAATCTTTTGTTTATTATCTGTAAGAAAGACACAGTTCCTCTCATGATTTTTGTTAATATTTAAACAATTAAATATTAACCATTGCGATCTCCCATAAAAAAACTGCGCCTTCCCAAACAGGAAAGGCGCAGAATCCAGCAGATGATCCGTGTCTGAAGGGTAGATCAGTAATCCATGCTCAACCGCCCAAGGAAGGCCCGCCCCGGAGCCGGTGTTACCCGGTTCGTGAAGAGTGAGTTGTAGTTGAGACGGTTGGACAGGTTGTAGGCATTCAACGACACGACCCAGTGCCGGTTGATGCGGTGCGAGATATAGGAATCGAACTCCACGTTGGCGGGCACCTTCGCCGTGTTGGCAAGGTCCAGATACACGCCCTGCCGCCATGTCAGCCCCCCACCGATGGTGAAGTTCCAGAGCTTGCCGGGAAAGGCTTCATAAGCGGACCACAGCGTCGCCTGATTGTGCGGCACGTACTGGATGTTCCGGCCATGATTGGGACCGGACATCACCCGCGGGTCATACAGGGCATATGTGGCCGTCACGTTCCAGCCCGGCAGGATCATGCCTCCCAGGGACAGTTCCAGCCCCTGGTTGCGTTCCTTCACACCCGTGGCCAGTACCTGCCCGGCGACCGGGTCCGTCGTCAGGGCATTGCTCTTGTCCAGACGGAAGAGCGAGATCGTGGCCCCGAGACGGTCATGCAGCAGGCTCATCTTGGACCCCACCTCATAGAGCTGGGAGCGTTCAGGCTGGGTGGCCACCTGCCCGTTCACGGGGCGGATCGGCAGGGCACCGTTGGTCACATACATGCCCATCGGCGTCGTGGAGCTTGCATAGGTGAAGTAGAAGGTCTGCCAGCTGTTGGGCGTGATCAGCAGGCTGGCCGTCGGATTGATGACGCCCTTCGTGTCATGATAATCCAGTGCCGCAGACGGCGCCTTGCCCAACGGGCCACGGGCCGCCGCACTCTCCTGCCCGTCCGCTCCCCATGTCCTGTACATGGTCTGCCAGCGGTCCCAGCGCAGCCCACCCTTGGCGGACAGCCACTTGGTGAACCAGATCTGGTCATACAGGAAAAGACCCGTATCGAATCCATAGCCACGGGAATCCGGCCGCCCCAGACTGTAATTGGTGTTCTTCCAGCAGTTTCCGGAATCCGCCCGGCAGGTCGCATAACCATAAGCGTCACGCTGCGGATGGTAGGTGTTCTGCCACGGAATGGCCCGGTGGGCACCCACGGCATCATACGCATACTGGCGGCGGGAATCCTGCACATATTCCATGTCGAATCCCGTCACGACCTGATGGCGCAGGAATCCCGTATTGAAGTCCGCCTGCAGGGAGGCCACGTCCTGAAAGGACCAGCTGGACTGCTTGTACGGCATCGGCCCGCCATTGAGGCCCACACCGGCAGCCGGATCGACCTTCTTGTACCCCGGATTGTATATCTGCATCTCGGAGCAGGACGCATTGGCACATTGCGGCGTGGAGGCCGCAAAGTCCCGGCTGTATTCACCGAAGCGCAGGTCATTGTGGAACGTGAAATGACGGTTGAAGACATGCTTCAGCCGCAATGTCTCCATCGTGTCATCGCTGTTGTCATGGTCCTGCGTCTTGCCGTACCAGTTGCCCCGGCGCACACCGAGAGACGACTGCTCCGTGATGGGATGGCCCTTGACGACCGGCACGCCATAATCCGGCACGTTGCGGGAGGTCTGGTGCATCACCTGCAACACGACCGTCGTTTTCGTGCCGATGCCAAAAGCGATGGACGGCGCAATACCCCAGCGGTGGGAATAGGCGTAATCACGCCCCACCACATCATTGGAATTCCCCATACCCTCCAGACGGAAGGCCGAGGTATCCCCGATGCGTTTGTTCACATCCACCGTGCCACGGTAGAAATTCCCCGACCCACCACTGAAATCGGCTCCGTAATGATCCTTCAGTGTCGGGGTTTTGGTGATGATATTGATGGCCCCACCTGTCGTTCCGTTACCGAACACCTCGGAGGACGGCCCCTTGATGACATTGACGGAATCCTGAAAGAAACTGTCACGGGTATAAACCCCAAAATCCCGCAAACCATCTTCATAAATGTCATTTTGCGCCGGGAAGCCACGGATGAGGAACTGGTCGCCACTCATTCCTCCAGCCCCTTCCCCCACGGAAGAGGTGATGCCGGGAACATTCTTCAGGGCTTCCTCGAGCGATTTTGCATTCTGCTGCTTGATGAGCTCCCGGGGAACGACATCGATCGTCTGGGCCGTGTGCATGACATCCTGCGGCATCCGGCCCATGTCGTTGCTGGCATGCATCGTGTTGAACGGGTGGCCGATGACATGAATCTGCTCAACCCCCTTGGCCTGAATTCCTCTGGAATCATCTGTTCCATCTGCAGGAGACGTTACATCCTGGGCAACCCTGTTTGCCGCTCCCGGCTCTGCATGGGCACCCCCTACAACACCCCCCATTGTCAGAACTGCAGATAACGGCCTGAGACCACTACGGATGAAACGACTCATATATACCACCAGAAAAACAACATTATTCAGAAGCCGTTCTAGGTGATAATAATTATCATTATATAATAAAGTTTAATTTAAAGATCGGACACACACCC
This sequence comes from Bombella sp. ESL0380, assembly GCF_009725805.1. Taxonomy (NCBI): domain Bacteria; kingdom Pseudomonadati; phylum Pseudomonadota; class Alphaproteobacteria; order Acetobacterales; family Acetobacteraceae; genus Bombella; species Bombella sp. ESL0380. The sequence continues at coordinate 169,868 of NZ_WNIH01000005.1, forward strand.
TTCCTCACCAACAGAAGAATGGCAGGAAACTCATGTTTTTTCTAAAAAAAGCAGATGGGAACAGTCAATGAAACCAGTCACAATGACACAGTGAAAGGTATAACCTATTATGTGAATTAATTTATTTTATTCCCGATCAAAAGAACGGGGATGACACAGCCTGACAAGGTGACGACGACAGAGCAGATCATCCGGGGCCCCGCTCTGCTTGCAGGCCAGCTCCAGCTCCTGCGTTGCCTCCGCTGCCTGGGAGAGAGCAACCTGAGACCAGCGCCTCATGCCCGCCAGAAAAGCATCCTTGTGACGAAAAAAGACAGGTGGCTTCAGGGCAGCCATGGCCTCCTGCCGGGACTGTCCCTCCTGCACCAGAAAAAACGCCCGCTGGAAGCGCTCCAGCACGGACAGTGTCACACGGGCAAAAGCAACAGGGCTGGCCCCATCCCCCATGGCCCGCTCAAACGCCCGGTCAGCCTCCAGCCGGTTCCCCGCCAGGGCCGCATACACCGCATCATCAAGGGACGCCTGCCCCGAATCCCCCACGCAGGCCTGGACGTCATCAACGGTCAGGGTGCTACCCGGCTCACCGTAAAGACGCAGTTTTTCCACTTCACTACGGACCAGCGTCCGATCATGCCCCAGATGACCGAGCAGCCACGCCATGCCATCACGATCCAGCCGGATAGCATCTTCCGCCAGAATATCGCTCACCGTCCGGGCAAGGTTGCGCCCTTCCTCCGGATAACACCCGATGGACGCCACCTGCCTGTGTTTTTCTGCAAACTGCCGCAGCTTGGAGCGACTTCCCAATCCCGGCCCTTCCAGAACGACCAATGTATCGCTCTGATGCTCCAGAAGGGATTTCAGCTGGCCAAGAGCGCCATCCTGCACACCACGCAACCAGACAGCACGCCGCCCCCCTGTCAGGGACAGGGCCAGAGCCTCCTCCTCCAGCCTGTCCTGCTCTTCCGCTTCCAGCCGGGCCAGACGAAACGGGTCATCCAGATCATCCAGTATGGTCTGGACAGCCTCCCTCGCCCGCTCACGGATCAACCCGCCATCATCTCCGTGGAGAAGAATCACACGCCAGCTGCCAGCCTCCTTCAGAGTCTGCCTGGCAGCCTGCGTCTTGATCTTCACAGACCGTTATCCTCTTCGTCCTCCAGATTCCGGCTGTCCTCACCCGTCCATGTGGAGGCGTTGTTGCTGCTGCGCCCCGTTGCATTGGCTGGGAAGCCATCAACACCAATATAGCGCATGTCCGTCCGCTGCGTGCCGGGCAGACGGTCCAGATAGGGATCACGCCCCGGACGGATGGACTTCTCCTCTCCCAGAGACTGATGCGCCCGGAACCAGACAGCCACCTGCATGGTGATGTCATGCGCCAGGCTTTCCCCGATCCGCTTGTAAAGCGTTTCGTTATTGAGCGTCTGGGCAAAATACTGCTCAATATTCATGTTGAAGCCGTCCAGAGTGCGGGCATAGCCCCGTGCCAGCACCTTGCTGGTATCCCCGACACGATAAAGCCGCCAGTCAGCCCAGCCAACACCACGGGTACGACCCGAGGTATTGTCCTGATGGATATCGATCGACTCCAGAGAAGCCGTGGCATTCACACGCAGGATGTACCCCTCCGGCCGTTCGGGCCCATCCCCCGCCATTTCCTTTTGCAGGCCAAGGCGCAGCTCCTGCCCGAAACGGGTCGGAATGTTCGCTACATAAACATCCTTCAGCTGGGCATTGACGGCAGCATCCTTCTGCCCAGCCTGCCTGCCATAAAGTGGCTGGAAACCACACGCTCCCAGACTGGCAAGCCCGACCCCGGCCAGCAGGATGCCAAGGCCCCGGCGAGCCACTTTCTTCATCCGGGAGTTTCCGTTCATCCAGCCTCTCCCGCTCAGCCCGCTACCACAAAATTGACGATCCGGTTCGGCACATGGATCTCCTTGACGACCCGTTTGCCTTCCAGCGCTTTCGCCACATTCGGCTCGGCCCTGGCCTGTGCCAGCACAGTCTCCTTCGCCTCATCAGGGGCGCAGGTAATCGTACCACGCAGCTTGCCCAGCACCTGCACGGCAATGGTCACCTTCTTCACCGCCAGCAGGCTCTCATCCGCTTCCGGCCAGCTCCGCTCCACCACCATCGGGCCTTCCGGCTCCAGCAGCAACATCAGCTCCTCGGCCAGATGCGGCATCATGGGAGAGACCAGCATGGCCAGAACATGGGCGGCCTCACGGCGGGCAGCAGGCAGGCCCTCACCATCCCGGCCCTCAGCCTCACCCAGCGCAGAGGACAGCTCATGCAAACGGGCCACGGCCACATTCGGCGTGAACCCTTCCAGAGCCTCCGTCACGGCGGCAATGGTGCGGTGCGTCACCTGCCGCAGCTCCTCCCCGGCAGCCCCGTGGGCGGCATCTGCTCCATCCCTTGCCGCAACGGTCTGAACCTGCCGGTAGAGACGCTGCATGAAGCGCCCGGACGCTGCCACACCAGCTGCTGTCCATTCCATGTCACGCTCCGGCGGGCTGTCGGACAGGACAAACCAGCGGGCCGTGTCGGCACCGTAACGTTCAATGATCTCCACCGGAGACACCGTGTTGCGCTTGGACTTGGACATCTTCTCCGAACGTCCGACCGTCACGGGATTGCCGTTGTCCTTGCGGACCACCTGATCCCCACGCTGCTCGACCTCATCCGGGTACAGCCACTGGGTACCATCCCGGTAGCTCTCATGCGTGACCATGCCCTGCGTGAACAGCCCGGCAAATGGCTCGCTGACATCCAGATGTCCCGTCTTCTTCATCGCCCGGGTGAAGAACCGGGCATAAAGCAGATGGAGGATGGCGTGCTCGATACCGCCGATATACTGGTCCACGGCCAACCAGCCATCAGCCGCCTTGCGATCAGTTGGCGTTGCGGCCTTTGGTGCCGTGAAACGGGCGAAATACCATGAGCTGTCCACGAACGTGTCGCAGGTATCGGTCTCACGCCGTGCAGCTGCACCGCATTTCGGGCAGGAGACGTGCTTCCATGTCGGATGGTGGTCGAGCGGATTGCCCGGCCTGTCAAACGTGACATCCTCCGGCAGCGTCACCGGCAACTGATCTTCCGGCACAGGGACAGCACCGCAGGACTCGCAATAAATGATGGGAATCGGGCAGCCCCAATACCGCTGACGGGAAATGCCCCAGTCCCGCAGGCGCCAGTTGGTCACGCCACGGCCAACGCCCAACTCTTCCACCCGCTCGATGGCAGCCCGGATGGCCTCTTTCGTACTCTTCCCACTCAGGAAGCCGGAATTGTAGAGCGTGGCCTCACCCGTAACGGCCTTCTTGCCGACGCTGAAGCTGGCTTCCTCTTCCCCTGCAGGCAGCAGGACGGAAGGAACGTCCAGTCCATATTTGCGGGCAAAGTCCAGATCACGCTGGTCGCCACAGGGGCAACCGAACACTGCACCCGTGCCATATTCCGTCAGCACGAAATTGGCGATCCAGACCGGAGCCGTCTGTTCCGGGTTCAGCGGATTCACCACACGCAGCCCGGTATCGAAACCACGCTTCTCCATCGTGCTCAGGGCTTCTTCAGACGTGCCAACACGCTGACATTCTTCAATGAAGCCCTGCGCTTCCGGGTTGTCCGCCGCAATCCTGCGGGCCAGCGGATGATCCGCCGCAATACCGATGAAGCTCAGACCGAACAGCGTGTCAGGCCGTGTGGTGAAGACCTCGATGGAATCCTCATCCACGTCATAACCCTGCGGCGGGTTATGCAGGCTGAAACGGACCCGGGCCCCCTCGGAACGGCCAATCCAGCGCTCCTGCATGGTGCGGACACGCTCCGGCCACTTGTCCAGCTTCTTCAGCCCCTCCAGCAGAGGCTCGGCAAAATCAGTGATCTTGAGGAACCACTGGGAGAGCGTCTTCTTCTCCACCAGCGCACCGGACCGCCAGCCACGGCCATCAACCACCTGCTCGTTGGCCAGCACGGTCTGGTCCACCGGGTCCCAGTTGACGGACGAATCACGTCGTTCCACCAGCCCGGCAGCCAGCATGTCGAGGAACAGCTTCTGCTGCTGGCCGTAATAGTCTGGCAGACAGGTCGCAATCTCACGCTTCCAGTCCAGCGAGAAACCGAGCCGCTGGAGCGTCCCCCGCATGGTGGCGATGTTCTGGAGGGTCCATTTGCCCGGATGCACGCCCCGCTCCCGTGCGGCATTCTCTGCCGGCAGCCCGAAAGCATCCCAGCCCATCGGGTGCAGCACGGCATAGCCACGGGCACGCTTGTACCGGGCCACCACATCGCCCAGCGTGTAATTGCGCACATGCCCGACATGCAGCTGCCCAGACGGATAAGGGAACATCTCCAGCACGTAATATTTCGGTCTGTCGGCCGGGGGCACGTCCGGCACATGGAAGATGTCGGCCTCCGCCCACCGGGCCTGCCAGTGAGGCTCACGGGCGTGGAAGTCGAAACTGGAGGAGTCAGAAACGTTGCTGGCTGTCATGTCACTCATCGGATTATGTTATTTCCCACCGCCGTTTTCGGCACGCAGCTGCCGGGCCCTCTCCAGAATACGGGCCGTGATATCCGCCGCCGTATTGGGAGCAGCCGGGGTATCCTGCCACTCTCCCCCATTGATGCGTGTCTGGCGGAAGACGCTCAGCCGGATGGCATCCGACCGCAGGCGACGGTCCAGCACATAGGCCGCAATCTTGAAACGCTCATCCTGCGTTCCCGGGGGCTGGTACCAGTCTGTCAGGATGACACCCCCCTGGGCATCGGCAGAGGCCATGGGCATGAAAGAAAGCGTATCGATCGCCCCCCGCCAGAGATAGGCATTCACCCCACCACGGAGCTGGTCATCACCACCCTGTGCGCCACGGTCCACACCCAGCAGATGGTTGCGGGGCAGCGTCAGCGAGGACGGATCCCTTGGCTTGCCACCACAGCCCGCCAGCCCCCCGACAGCCATCACCGCCAGCAGCGACAGTACCATGGGGCGGCGCAGGCTGCACCGGAGAATGGAAGAACGGGATACTGGGCGGGATGATGAAAGGAACATGGGCAAACCTGCAAAGGCCGTGCCAGGGCCGGTCTTGAACAAGGCTTCCAGCATGGCAGGGGTGGAAGCATCAACTGTCAGAACAGGTCCTTCATATCGTGTTCACCCTCACAGGCCAAGGGACATGGTACGATGACAGGCTTGCGAAACCGTAAAAAAAGCGCTAGCTAAGCGTTGCGTGTCCGCGTAGCTCAGCAGGATAGAGCACAGGATTCCTAAGATAATTGGGCACCGGGATGGCAAACCGCCCGGTGAATTCGCTCAAATTCGGGGAACGCTAACGCCCTCATCAGGCCAGGCCAATCCCGAGCCAAGCCTGCCCATACGGGCAGGAAGGTGTAGAGACTGTACGGGCGACACCATGGCAGGCATAAGCCTGTGGTGAAGAGACAGTCCAGACCACGAACGGCCCTGGTACGGGTTCCGGCGGCGAAAGCCGAAGTGGCATGAATCCTGGGGTCGAGGGTTCGAATCCCCCCGCGGACACCACGCAGCACCGATAACAACCGTACTGCCGATGGAATGACAGCAGGGAAAACCCCATGACCCAGAGAGACCTCGAGGCCCTGCGGACTTTCCAGGAATGGTTTGTCTCTCTTGCCGGCCCGGGCCTGATGCGTGTTCCCCTTCATCAGCCCACCTGCCAGAGAGACGGAATGGTCGCCATTACCCTGTACCGGCGCAATGGCTATCAGGCTGAACTGGGCTACATTCCACAAGGCAGGCGATACGCCATCTCCTTCCCTGAGGGGCAATATGCCCTCCTGTCCTTTCTTGGTGGATCGTTTGACTGTGATCCCTCCACCGTACCGGGTTTCCCAGACCCGGCTGGCCGGGCCTACCTGCCAGACAGGTTTCTGGAGCAGACAGGGCCTGATACCCACGCCCCGCAGATGGAACAGGTACACCCATGCCTGTCACTATCCACAGACATACGCACCATTGCCCTGACCAACGGTGCGCCCAGCCGGGTCGTGTTTTCATCACCCGAGGGAGATGGCGTTGTCCTTCTCTTCAGTTTTTACAAAGAAGGAGAGATGGCCAGCACTATCCGGCAACTGCACATGATCGCGGAAAAAGGACCCTGATTCTTCTGGCATTTCGTAACATGATGATTTATAATTGGTTAACATTACCCGCCGCCAACAGACGCTGAGGGGCACTATCCGCCATGGCCACCTACTCCTATAACTCCAGCTACGACAATCTGAAAGCCATCGGAACCAACCAGGTTACTGGAAAAAGGAACTGGACCTTTATCCTGGGCGGCAACACGACCAGCACCACACAGGCACAGAGCAACCTCAACAATATTTACGTAGCCGGGACCAGTGGTGTTGGAAACAACATCTCAAACTCCCTCGCCTATGTCTATCAGAAGACCCTGACAAACGGTATCGCCGTAAACGGCGGCTCTCTGGCTGCCGTCGGACGAAGCGGTATCCTCTCGGGCTCCACGGCACTTTATGGGGCGTCCATCGAAGCTGTGGGGCAGGGAACCGTTCTGAATGGCATTGTCGGCTCGTCAGGGGCCGTCTTCGCGGGGGCCGTCAGCCTCAGCGCCAACGACAAAAATGCGCCTTACGTCAACGGGCCCGGCACGGCCATCAATCCCAGCGTCGGCTCTGGTGGATATGCGCTCGTAGGCGGTGGTGGTGCCGACTTCATCGTCAAAGGCTTCCAGGTCAACGGGACGGGTGGCCTCATGGTTGGCGGGACATTCAATCCTGGCAGCCTCTACGGAATTGGTAATGGGGGAACGGGAACCGGAGGCACCATCTTCGGCAGTCAATCCATTTTCTCCAACGGATTCTCACAGAACCAGATCTTTGTCGGCAAGAATGCCGTGCAGACAGTTGTCAGCAATGGTCTTTCCTCCAAAGCGACCATCATAGGCGGGACGCTTCTCAATTCCGGTGGAACCACATCCGGTGCCACGATCAGCAGTGGCGGGCAGATACGCATCACGGGCGGAACCTACGTCACCTGGCTGAATGCAGGCTATCAGAGTGTAGCTGGCAGTTACGGGCTGGGGACCTCCTATGACGACACCATCACCTCCGGTGCTACGGAGGTGGTCGGCAGTGACGGAACCGTGTACCGCTCCGTCCTTTCCTCCGGGGCGGTCGGGACCATCCTCGGTGGAGGGACCTCCCTCTCTGCCAACATCGCCGGGGGAACGGAGACTGTCAGGTCCGGTGGTATCCTCAGCACAGGAACTGTCAGCAATAACGGTTCCATTTTTGTCTCTTCCGGGGGCTATGCCTCCAGCGTGGACATCAGCCAGGGTTATGCTGAGGTCACATCCGGAGGCATCGGCTCCGAATTCTCTGCCAGCAATGGCGGCACCATCCAGATTGATGGTGGCGCTTCAGTCAGCCATCCTGTCGTAAATAGCGGTGGTACCCTGACCATTGCCTCTGGTGCCGTCATTTCCAACGGGGCAACCATCAATGCCAGCCCCAATACCAGCATCGTTTTCCCTTCCGGGGCGACAGCGGACTATGTCGTGACCAACAATGGCACGACCCTCATCACTCCCGGGGCCACAATCCTCAACAATGTCGTGTACGCTACCGGTAGTGGTACAACCCTCCTCTCAGGCTCCGGTGCCACCATCGGGACGGCCCTTGCCGGGTTCAACCCCAACAGCAGCCTGGCCAGCCGCGGGACCATCGCTGTCAGCAACGGAGGTGTTCTCTCTGCTGCCACGGTCCAGCTGGGTGGGGCTGTCATTCTCGGCTCTGGCGGGACAGTTGGTGGTACTCTCAGCCTCCTCGGGGGGACGGGCTCGTTCCTCTCCGGCGGCAAGATGGATACCATCACGCCGTTGCAGGTTTCAGGCATCAGCACTTCCGTGCCCATGGGGACATGGGTTGGAGCACCGCTCGACACAGTAACATTTGGTGCCGCCCTTTATGTCGACTCCGGCTACAATTTCACGGAAATTGACGTTGGCAGCAAAGCCACAGCCACCATCAACGGAGGTACTGTCGGTACCTTCACGATCGGCAGCGGTGGGACCGACACCATTACAGGCGGGGCATCTGTCACATCTCTTGCGGCTACAAGCGGGCTGAGCACCATCTCCGGCGGAACTGTCGACAGTTTCACGGCCACAGGAGGGACCAACAATCTCGCCGCCGGGGCCTCCATCAATACGTTCAACGTCACAGGCGGTGTCAACAGCATTGGTTCTGGCGTGCTGGTCAACACGCTCAGCGCTGGCCCGGGGGCATCCCTCGCCCTCGCCAGTGGGGCGTCCGTCTCCAATGTCACGCTCAATGGCGTCAACCTCACCGTCCCTCAGGGCGGAGCAGGGATCACGCTTCTTTCTGCCCTCAATGGGGCTACGAGCATCATCAGTTCCGGCGCCCGGATCGACAGCGTCTTCCTCTCATCCGGTAAGGCAACTGTCACCTCCGGGGCCTTCATCAGCCGCCTGACCATCATGAGTGGCGCCTCTGGCGTTCTGAACTCGGGAGCTTCCGTCCAGCATGTCGAGGTAGCCAATGGCGGCTGGGTCAGCGGGGCCCGCATCGCCAACAACAGTGAACTGGCTGTTTCCTCCGGCGGGACAGCCCTCCAGACACTTGTCACCTTCGATGCCGGTACGGGGCAGCATTCTGGTGCCTCCTACACCATGGTCCAATCCGGCGGGACCCTCTCCGGGGCCTCCATTATCGGCGCCTCCGGGGCCATCAACAAAAACAATCTGGGGGGACTGCTGACTGTGGCCTCCGGGGCGGTGCTTCTCAACACGTCCATGGGCTATAACGCCCGCATCAAGGTTGATGGGCTGAAATACAGCAATTCCGGGAATGTGACCGTCAGGAATGGTACCCTGACAGTTACAGAAAATGGGCAGACCTGGGCGGTCGGTCTCCAGGGCAATTATGACGCCACCGGATTCGTTCTGAATGACGATGGACAGGGCAACACCATCATCGCCTATCAGAAGTGCTTCCTGGCAGGCAGCATGATCCGCACCCCCAAAGGCGAAAAAGCCGTGGAGCGCCTGCGCAAGGGCGAACAGATCAATGTCTTTGTGGATGGCCGGGAAGAGATCCGTGACATTACGGCTGTCATCCAGCGTCGTGCCCGTGTCAACACATCCAGACCTGAAGACATGGCTGGCTGGTCTGTTCTCATCGCCAAGGATGCCTTTGGTGAGGGGCTGCCCAACAAGGACCTTTCCGTCACGCCGGAGCACTGCTTCTACTTTGAGGACCGCTTTGTCCCTGCCCGTATGCTCGTCAACGGCACGTCCATCCGGTATGATCACAGTCAGGTTGAATACGATTATTACCACGTGCAGACGGAACCGCACTCTGTCATCTGGGCCAATGGTGTCCTGACGGAAAGCTGGCTGGATACGGATGAAGAAGATCTGTACAAACCGGAAGACGATTCCTCGGAAGATACCCTGAAGCTGGCAGAGCGTCATCAGCTCAACTGGGACGACCACGCCGCTGCGCCGCTGGATGTCTCCCAGACTTTCGTAAAGCCGCTACATGACAGATTTGCCGCACGGGCCGTTGAACTCGGCATTGCCAAGGCCGGGACGTCGCACGGTACGCCGCATGACGGCATGACAGCCGATCCTGCTCCCTATATCCGTCTGCCAGACGGGCGGACCATCCGGCCTCAGCGGCATGAAGCCGGGCGCTACCTCTTTGCCCTCCCGGCACATGCCCGCCAGGTCACGCTGGGCTCCCGGACATTCCGGCCCTCTGAGAGTATCGGCCCACACGTGGATGACCGACGTGAGCTCGGTATTCTGGTCGGGCAGGTCTCCCTCTGGGTTGGCGAGAAGGAGCACATCATCACCCGCCATCTGACAGAAAAGAACCTGAAAGGCTGGGATGTCATTGAAGCCGGTCCCCATCGCTGGACGCAGGGTGAAGCAGAACTTCTCCTGCATGATGCCCCCGCTGCCAGTGTTGGCCAGAACATGCTCAGCATTGAAGTACAGGCTGGCGGCCCCTACCGACAGGTCTGACCACACCCCGGGGAAGCAGGATGGTTTCCCCGGGCTCCAAAACGTCATAGGCTGTTTCATCGCTTTCCAACGCAGGACTGATGGCAGCCCATGACAACAGGCCTTTTCCTGACAATCATAGAAGCCATCCTGCCCATACTGGTCACGCTCGGGCTGGGGTATCTGGCAGCATGGCGGCGGGATTTTGATTCCCATCAGGCGGGTGTCCTCATCCGCCTGGTCATGCTTTATGCCCTGCCGCTGGCCCTCTTGGCCTCCATTCTCAGCACTCCACGGGAGCGGGTCCTCTCTGCGGGCCCGCTGGCTGCGCTGATCCTTGTTGCCATGCTGGGCGTGTATGTCGTCCTCTTTGCCATCCTGCGCTGGGGGCTGGGACGCCGACAGGGAGAAGCAGCCCTGATCACCATGACCGTGACAGGCCCTTCTGTTCCCTTCATCGGGATTCCTGTTCTTGGGCAGCTTTTTGGCCCAACCAGCGCCGTTCCCATTTCCGTCGCTTCGCTCATCATGAATCTCTGCCAGATTCCGCTGACACTGATCCTGATGAATCACGACCAGCAGCGCCAACAACGGCAGCAACAGGATGCCGAAACAAACCCCACATGGCAGACCACGCTACGAGAGCTGGGGGGCCATCTGCTCCATTCCTGCCGGGAACCCGTCGTCTGGGCGCCGATGCTGGCCTTCCTGATGGTTCTGGCCAATATTCACCTGCCCCTCCCCCTCAAAAGTTCACTCCAGCTGCTGGGACACGCCACGGGCGGCACGGCGCTGTTTGCCTCCGGGGTTGTCCTCTGCGCCCGGCAGGTCCGCTTCAGCCTGCCTGTAGGACTCATGGTGCTGGGCCGAAATGTCCTTATCCCTCTTGGTGTCTGCATGCTGGCCTTTGTCTGGCGCCTTCCCTCTCTGACCTTGCAGGAAGGTGTCCTCGCCATGGCCATGCCCAGCGCTGCCATGAATGTCATTCTCGCCATGCGCTATCACATGATGGAGCGTGAAATCGCCTCGGTCCTTTTTTTCGGTACGATCAGCTCCATATTGACTCTGGCATTCTTCATATGGCTGACAAACGCATGACAGATTCATCCTCCTTTCCTTCATTTCTTTTTGTCTGCACCGGCAATATCTGCCGTTCTCCTCTGGCAGAGCTGGCCATGCGCCGAGAGGCGGAACAGCGCGGCCTGATGGTCGACATTGATTCCGCTGGCACGGGAAACTGGCATGAAGGCGACCGGCCTGACCCCCGTGCCCGTGCCACGGCACGGCGCCATGGTCTGGATGGCAACCAGCTCCGGGCCCGCCAGGTCAGGACCGTGGATTTTGACCGCTTCGACCATATCATCGCACTGGACCGGTCCCACCTTGCTGCCCTGAAAAAGCTTCAGCCTGCTGGTAGCAAGGCCCATGTCAGCCTTCTGCTGGACCATGTTTCCGGCCGGCGGGGGGATGATGTGGTCGACCCCTATTACGGTCCTGAAGAAGGCTTTGAAACTACGTGGCGGGATGTTGAAGCGGGCTGCAAGGCTCTGGCTGCCCGCTTTCTGGACAGACCTTCCACCTGCTAGGCAGCGGTCAGGTTGGACCTGATCCCCGCCTGCTCCCCACCTCTTGAAAGTGCGCATCATGACGGCAACACCAAAGACACAGCAGCATCTTCTCCTGCTGGAACCGCTCCCGGAACCCACACTGGCAACGCTGGGGGAACATTTCGTCATCCATCACTTCAGCACCATGGATGAGCTAGAAAAAATCGCACCGGAAATCCGGGCCATTGCCACGGGCGGGTCCTATGGTGTGGCACCGGAGGTCATGGCCGCCCTCCCCCATCTGGAGATCATCGCCGTCAATGGCGTCGGGCTGGACAGGATTGACCTTGCAGAAGCCAGGAGGCGGCATATCCGGGTTACCGTCACCACGGACATTTCCACCAATGACGTGGCCGACATGGCCATGCTCCTCCTGCTGGCCCTGAAGCGCAATCTCAGAAGCAATGAGCAGTTCCTGCTGAATGGCAGCTGGGCGGCTGGGAAACTGCCCCCTCTGGCTCATTCTCTCAATGGTCGGAAACTGGGAATCGCCGGTTTCGGTCGCATCGGTCAGGCCGTAGCCCGGCGGGCACAGGCCAGCAACATGGAGGTCGCCTACTTCAACCCCCACCCCCGTGAAGGCAGCCCTCTGACTTTTGAACCCAGCCTTGAAAAACTGGCCGCATGGGCGGATGTGCTCGTCATTACCCTTCCTGCCACTACTGCCACAAAACATATCGTCAATGCCGACATACTGGCAGCACTTGGCAAGGATGGTGTGTTGATCAACACAGCCCGGGGCAGCGTGATTGACGAAGAAGCCCTGCTGGCCGCCCTGAAGAACAGGACGATCGCCGGGGCGGGGCTGGATGTCTTCCAGAATGAACCGACCATCAATCCGGCTTTTTCCACGCTGGACAATGTCGTGCTCCAGCCCCATCAGGCCTCCGCCACCATCGAGACACGGCTGGCCATGGGGCAGAACATCATCGACAACCTGCTGGCTCACTTCAGCGGGAAACCCCTGCTTACACCAGCCTGCTGACCCCTACGAAACATTACAGCCCGGGCCCCGTCAGACGGGTACCCGGGCTGCAAAATTCACCCTGCTGGAGCAGGCAGGCTCAGAACCATTCCTTGCGGTTCTGTACATAGATCCGATAAAAATCTTCATCAGATTTTGTCAGGTAAATCACTCCCTCGATGAAGGCGATCAACCCGATGATGACGGGAGGGAGCACCAGAATACACCCCAGAACCGACACCAGCAGCATGATCAGACCTGCCCGGGTGTATCCCAGATAAAATTTGTGGATGCCCAGCCCACCCAGAAAGAGGGCCAGAATCCCGGCAGCCGTTTTGGACTTGCCACCCACCTCTTCAAAGAGATTTCCTGCTGGCGTCTGGCCAGACCCGGGCACGATGAAAATGGACAGGGCCTCATCACCCTGCACATCAAAATCGACAACTGCACCATTCTTCAGGAAGGCACCTTCAGAGCCGAAGCTGGCCCCCTTGAAAGAGTAACGTTTTTCATCGTTCCCGCTAATGATGCCCTCACCATTGCGTATATCATAGTTCAGGATCGTCCCGCGCATCTCATGTCTCCATTTTTACTGATTGGCCAAAACATTAAAATGAATTCGATCAGACATAAAGGAACATTTCTGTCAGAATTCCTCCCCAGACAGAAAATTGCTCCACTGGTATTTAAAAAGTAATGATTTATTCAGCAAACTGTTCCGCAATGATCCGTTCGGACAGGCTGTGATCAGGATCGAAAAGAAGCGTCACCTTCTTTTCATCGTCCAGCCTGACGATGACCTCACTCACGTCACGGATCTCCTCAGGCCCGGCCACAGCCGAAGCGGGACGCTTGTCCGTGTCATAAAGCGTAAAACGGACTGTCACGCCTGCAGGCAGGAGAGCCCCCCGCCAGTGCCGGGGCTGGAACGGAGAAATGGGCGTGAGAGACAGCAGCTCCGCCCCCAGGGGAATGATGGGCCCATGGGCCGACCGGTTATACGCTGTTGAACCAGCCGGCGTAGCCAGAATGATGCCATCACAGATCAGACGGGACATCCGCACCCGGCCATCAATCTCAATGCCTATATGAACCGTCTGACGGGTCTCCCGATACAGAAACACGTCATTGAAACCAACACCTTCATGCAGCTCGCCAGACTTTGTCCGGGCCCACATGTGCAGGGGAGCAATCTCCGTATGCTGGGCATAAGCCAGCCGCTGGGGCAGGTGATCCTCCGCCGGGCTGTTCATGAGGAAACCGATTGTCCCATAATTCATGCCAAAGACAGGAATATCACTGCCACAGATATGCAGCAGCGTCTCCAGCATGAAGCCATCCCCCCCCAGACACACCAGAACCTCGGCCTGGTCCAGCGGGACATTGCCATAACGCTCAGTAAAACGCTCCAAGGCTTCCTGTGCAGCCTCGGTGGAAGCAGCAACAAAGGCAATGTTCATGGAACGGCTCAGGGAGACCCGCCACCCTGATGCTCGATCACATCATAGGCAGCTGAACCGGGGTAGGCCCCTTTGCGGACATCCAGGACCGAAGGACAGACCAGCCTGTCCTTGTCGTACAGTGCCAGTACCCAGATTTTCCGCCCATCGAGGCTGACCAGCCCGTGCACCTTCACCTCATTGGCCAGACGCACGAACGGCAGCAGGGATTCCGGCATGACAACATCCCGCCCATCAGCGAACAGGACCCCATCACCCGTAATGCGACTGACCGTACCGGTGAAGACCGGAACGGGCTTCACGTCATACTGGCAGTCGGCTGCCTGAGCCACCACAGGAAGCCCGCCCAGCAGGCTCCCCATCAGGACGAAAAGAGCAGAAAATCGGGTGATCATCATGGAACCTCAATGTCTGAAGTGGCGCATCCCCGTGAAGACCATGGCAATCCCGGCAGCATCGGCTGCGTCAATCACTTCCTGGTCCCGGATGGACCCGCCGGGCTGGATGACAGCCGTGGCCCCTGCGGCAACCACACTCTCCAGCCCGTCCGCAAAGGGGAAGAACGCATCGGAAGCAGCAACGGACCCTTTTGTCAGAGCCTCGGACTCCCCGGCTGCATGTGCGGCATCCTCACTCTTGCGGGCGGCGATCCGGGCACTGTCCACACGGGACATCTGCCCGGCACCGATACCCACCGTAGCCTGATTCTTCACATAGATCACGGCGTTGGATTTCACATGTTTGGCAACACGGAAGGAGAAGAGAAGATCCGCCATTTCCTGCGCTGTCGGCTTGCGTTTGGTCACGACCTTCAGCATGTCCTCCGTGACATGCCCGTTATCCCGGCTCTGGGCAAGGAACCCGCCAGAAACGGACCGGAAGGACAGGCCCGGAGCCTGTGCATCCGGCACACCACCAGTCAGCAGCAGGCGCAGGTTCTTCTTCTTCGCCAGAATGGCTTTCGCCCCCTCATCAGCATCAGGAGCCACGATCACCTCGGTAAAGATCGCACTGATCTGCTCCGCCGTAGCCTCATCCAGCGTGCGGTTCAGGGCCACGATTCCACCAAAGGCTGAAACCGGATCGCAGCGCAGCGCAGCCTTCCATGCCTCAACCAGCGTGGCGGCAGAAGCCACACCACACGGATTGGCATGTTTGACGATCACCACCGTCGGCTCGTCAAACTCGGCCACAGCCTCGAAGGCAGCATCCGTGTCATTCAGGTTGTTGTAGCTCAGAGCCTTGCCCTGAATCTGCTTTGCCGTGGCCAGACCGGGCCGGGCACTGCCATCCCGATAGAAGGCCGCTGCCTGATGGGGATTCTCACCATAGCGCAGCAGCTCGTCACGCTGGCCGGAGAGTGTCAGGACCGGCGGCAGGGCGACCTTGCCCTCTTCATCACCCTGGCGGGTAAACCAGGCGGAGATCATGCCATCATAGGCTGCCGTATGGGTGTAGGCCGCAGCGGCCCAGCCCCGGCGTTCGGCCAGCGTCGTGCCGCCCTGCTCCAGAGCCGCCAGAAAGCCCGCATACTGGGCCGGGCTTGTCAGGATGGCCACGGAGGCAAAATTCTTGGCGGCAGCCCGCACCATGGCCGGACCACCAATATCGATATTCTCCACGCACTGCTCTGCATCCGCACCGGATGCCACCGTGGCCGCAAAAGGATACAGATTGACGCAGACCAGATCGATCGGCGCAATGCCATGTTCCTGCATCTGCGCCTTATGCTCTTCCTTGTCCCGCCGCCCAAGGATACCGCCATGAATCCACGGTACCAGCGTCTTGACCCGGCCATCCAGAATCTCGGGGAAGCCCGTATGCTCGGAGACTTCCTTCACCGGCAGGCCAGCCTCACGCAGCGTGCGGGCCGATCCACCCGTGGAGAGGATTTCAACATTCCGGGCCACGAGGGCACGGGCCAGATCAACCAGCCCTGTCTTGTCGGAAACGGACAGAAGGGCACGACGGGGAGAAAAGCGTGTATCAGTCATGCTTGTGGCATATCCCTCACCTTCCGGCTGTGCAAGACAGATTCACATCACGACCTCGCAAAAAAGCCACGTTTCTGTCTCCCCAGCCCTACCGGACCGATCTTTCCCCGCTCCTTCCTCCAGCCTCTGCCGTCATGCGCTGCTCGGTGGCAGCCAGCACGGGCTGCCAGCCCCCACCCAGTGCCCGATAAAGACTGACAGCGGCCAGTGTCGTCTCCATCCGCAGATCCGCCAACGTCACCTGACTGGAGAGCAACATGGACTCCGCCCGGTCCACTTCCAGAAAAGGTACGGCCCCATCCTCATATTGCAGGCGGGCAGCCCGGTAAGCCTTCCGGTTCTGCGCCACAAGTTCCGTGACATGCTGATAGCGGAGCTGAATCTGGGCCAGCCTCGTGATGGCATCATCCACATCCCGCCACGCATTCAGGACCGTCTGCCGATACGCCAGAGCAGCTTCCTGCTGCTCGGCCTTCTTCAGGGACAGCGTGCCCCGCAGGCGCCCCCCCTCAAAGATCGGCACGTTCACGGTCGGGCCAAGCGTGAAATACTTGGCCGCAGGCATGAAGAAGTCCCCGGCCGAAAGGCTCTGCGTCCCCAGATTGCCCGCCAGATTGATATCCGGATAGAAGGCCGCCTTCGCTGCCCCGACCTCCGCCGTGGCCGCATGGAGGCGGGCATCCGCCACCATGATGTCCGGCCTGCGCTGCGCCAGACTGGAGGGCACATCCACCCCGACAGAAACGGGCACATCCAGCTGGGGCTGGACCGGCAGAAGGTCCTCCTCCAGCGCACGGGGCGGAAGGTCCAGCATGACCCCCATCGTGTTGATCAGGGCGGCCTGCATGTCCCGCAGGGGCGGCAGGGCACTGTCTGTCTGCTCCACCTGCCCACGGGCCTGCGCCACTTCCAGATCATTGGCTGCCCCCTCCTTCTGGCGGGCCAGCACGAGGGCCAGATCATGCCGCACGAGGGCCTGATGCCGTTCTGTCAGGCCTATCTGGGCCTGAACCGCCCGCAGGCGCAGATAGGCCTCCACGAAATCGGCCAGACGGGCCAGCGCAATGCCACGGGCATAGGCCTGCTGCTCGTCCACACGGGCCTTTCCGGCTTCCACAAGGCGACGGATGCGGCCAAACACATCCATGTCCCACGAGGCCGAGCCGATATTGGCATACTGCTCATATTGCAGGTTGGAGCCCGGAGCTGGCTGGGCGAGCGTCAGGAAGCCCTTCCGGCTCTGCTGTGTCCATGTATAGGACCCGGCCCAGTTCAGGCTGGGAACACCTTCCGCCGCCACGACCTTCAGCTGCCCCCGGGCCTGAAGCACACGGGTGGCGGCCTGCCGGATATCCAGATTCTCCCGGGAGAGCCGCTCCACAAGCCGGTTCAGGACCGGGTCATGCCATTGCTGCCACCAGCTGACATCCACCGTGGCCGGACTGGTGAAACCACGGCTCCGCCTCTCCCGCACATCCGCCGCCTTCTGCCAGGCAGCAGGCTGATCGTTCTCCTTCGGAGTATGATAGTCCGGCCCCATCCGCACACATCCACCCAGAGAGACCAGCCCCAGCATGGCCCATCTGGCCACTTTCCCCCGACCGCAGACAGACAGACCCTTCATGCTCATTTGTCCGTCACCGCCCGGTCCGTCCGGGTCTGCGCCCTGACCACGGAACTCAGCCCCGTATCCACGGTCGTCTCGACAGAGAAACCCATCCGCAGCAGGCGGGCCAGAGGCTGCCCCGGCACCAGCGTGATCTTGACGGGCAGACGCTGGACGATCTTGGTGAAGTTGCCGGTCGCATTCTCCGGGGCCAGAGGCGCAAAGGCCGCACCGGAGGCCGGAGGCACGCTGTCCACAACACCATCAAGGTCGATGTCGTACGCATCCACATGGATGTGGGCCTTCTGGCCGGGGCGCATGTGCTGGAGGGCCAGCTCCCGATAGTTCGCCTCGATCCAGAGCTGGTCCATCGGCACGACCACCATCAGGGCTGCGCCATCAGGCACATAGTTGCCGCTCTGCACCGTGCGCTCCCCGACCATGCCATCAAAGGGCGCACGGATGGCCGTATAGGACAGGTTCAGCTCGGCCTGATGCACCCGTGCCCGGTCCACGTCCACCTGACGGCGGCTGGAATCCTGCCGGGCCTCCAGCACACGGAGCTGCGCCTCGGCGGCATCCCTCTGGGCCTCCGCTGCCTGAAGGGACGCCGTCAGATCATCCAGACTGGCCCGGGTCCGCTCACCCTCTTCCCGGCTGCCTGCACCATTGAGGGCCAGATGGGCATAGCGGCTGGCATTCTGCCGTGCGAACAGGAGCTGGGCGGAAAGCTGGGCCACCCGTGCCTTTGCCTCGGCAATGATGGCGGGCTGGCGGGCCACGCTGGCAGCGGCATCCATCACGAGGGCACGGTCATGGGCTTCCACCGCCCGGGCCTGGTCCAGGGCCGTCTGATAGTCCCGTGGGTCCAGCTGCACCAGAATGTCCCCGGCATGGACGGTCTGGTTGTCATCCACCGGGACGGACACGACCTGCCCCGGCACACGGGGAGCAATGACGCTGTAATGGGCCGTCACGTAGGCATCATTCGTCCAGACATGCGCTGCGGGCACAAAAACAATGACCAGCACGCTGATGATGAAGGCAAGGATGATCCCCCCGGCCAGCAGGAACGGCCAGCGTCGCCGTCTTTCCCGTGCCAGAGCAGCCCCGTCACTCGGAACCGTTCTGGTGACACTGGCCTGCGGGCGGGCATCTCCGGCCTGTTTGTCTGATTTCTGCGTCATCCCCATCTCCCCCGCCTTGTCATGCCCATCATCCCGTGTCTCTGCTCTTCCCTCATGCCCTGATTGTCTCCTTGTGATGAGCTGCCGGATGGTCAGGGGATTTCCTTGCTCCACGGGGAGCGAACACGACCCATGGCGGATAGGTCCGCACGGGGACAAGCAGGATGAAAACCATCAATACCCCCAGCAGGGCGGCCAGAACGCAGAACAGGTCCGACAGGGTCAGAACGGCTGTCTGATGATGGAACTGCTCCTTGAGGTACCCCATGCTTCCCCGATAGCGGGGCCGTCCGTCCGGCAGGAGCGGTGTCGGACTCTGGATGAGCGGGCTGCTGCCCTGCACCAGCGCATAACGATACTGCCCCAGATGATCCGCCAGCCTGTCCGAATGAAGCCCGCCCCGCCAGCGGCCCACAAGCTCCATCAGCCATGTACCACCAACCATCATGAAGGCCCGTGGCATGTTCACCAGAGCCACGGCAAAGGGCGATTCTTCCGCCACCACAGCATTGGTGGACATCAGCAGAAGGGAGGACAGCACCATCACACCGCCAATCCCCTGAAGAAACTGCCAGAGATAGAATTCCGGCCTCTGCCACACGGAAGTGACCAGTGAATCTCCACAACAGGCGATGAACATGCAGACCATGCCGAAGAAGCCGACAATCCGGCAATCCACATCCCGCCGGTTGAGCAGGTAACCCACCAGCGGGGCTATGGCGATCTCCACGGCGGCGACTTCCAGCGTCACGAGATAGCTCTGCTCGGGCCGGTACCCCACAACCTTCGTCAGGAACTGCAAGGGCACGGCGGAGGCCGAAAGGGACACCACCACGAACAGGCTGATCCCCCCGACCCCGTAAATGTAATTGTTCCGGCTGAGCAGCTGAAAACGGAAAAACGGCAGAGGATGCTTCCATTCATTCCAGATCAGCAGTGGCACGGCTGCCAGCCCGATGGCGCCCAGCACACAGACCAGCGGTGAATTGAACCAGTCCAGCCAGTCCCCAAGGGAGAGGACGGTCGTCAGGCACCAGGCCGCCACGGCAAAGAACAGAAGGCCATACCCGTTGAAAATCTGGAGCCGGTGATGCTGTGGCTCCATGACGGGCATCCCGTACCAGATGAGCAGCCCGGCCAATGCTCCCAGCGGAATGGCCTGAAGGAAGATCCACTGCCAGCTGAGCAGGTCCGTCCATAATCCGGCAAGCATTGTCCCAAGATAG
The DNA here is from genome assembly GCF_009725805.1 of Bombella sp. ESL0380. Lineage (NCBI taxonomy): Bacteria > Pseudomonadati > Pseudomonadota > Alphaproteobacteria > Acetobacterales > Acetobacteraceae > Bombella > Bombella sp. ESL0380. The sequence continues at coordinate 189,952 of NZ_WNIH01000005.1, forward strand.
GGGAAACAGGTGGAAACCAGCGTGTAGGCCACCAGGCCATAGGCCCGGAGGTTGAAGGGCAGTATCTTGAGAATGGAAAACATGAGCAGCGGGATGGCGAAACCACCGGCCAGCCCCTGCACACTCCGCAGGATGTAAAGCAGGAGCGGCGTCTGGCAGAACGCCGTGGGCACGATGCTGCACACCGCCAGTCCCAGCACGAAAAAGGCCCACCGCCGCAGGCTGAAAGTAATGGCCATCCACGGCGAAAGTCCGGCCCCGATGACCTGTGCTGACGTATAGAGACTGACAAACCAGCGGGACGGATCATGGCTCAGCCCCATCCCGCCCATGATGTCATTGAGACCCTGCGCCGAGACCTGTTCGTTCAGTGTCGTCATGATGGCCGTCAGCAGCACACCGGACAGGCCGATGATTGACGTCATATGAGTACGAACAGCCTGCAACAATCCCTCCTGACTGACTGGTCAGAGTTGTATCAGGGAACGGGATACATTTTAACTGAAAGATCACTTTTTCATGATTATCCGACCAGTCTGTTACCTGAATACAACAGGCACCCCGTCCACACTCTTTCCTGTAGCGAGATACAAAAATGGCGGGGTACAGCCATGCCGTACAGCCCGCCATCTTTCAGACCGGGGGAACTCCCCCCGGTTCATGCAGCGCCAGTCTTAGCGCAGGCCCAGAGCCTTGGTCCGCTTGGCGACTTCCTCAGGAGACGCATCGCCAGCTGTCAGCCAGGAACCACCGACACAGCCAACGGTCGGCAGGGCCAGCCAGTCCTTGTAGGTAGCCTCGGTGATGCCGCCTGTCGGGCAGAAACGCACGCCAAGGTTGCCAAACACGGCGGACAGACCCTTGAGGGCCGGGATGCCACCGTTGGTCATGGCCGGGAAGAACTTGAAGCGGCGCAGCCCCAGGTCCAGACCCATCATGATGTCGCTGGCATTGGCCGTGCCGGGCAGGAACGGAATGTCACGCTCCAGCGCACCCTTGGCCAGAGCCGGCGTGATGCCGGGACTGACGATGAACTTCGCACCGGCCTTGATGGCCTTGTCCATCTGCTCGGTATTCAGCACCGTACCGGCACCGACCAGAGCTCCCTCAACCTTGGACATCTCAGAGATGACATCCAGAGCAGCCGGTGTACGCAGTGTCACTTCCAGAGTGGAGATGCCACCAGCGACCAGAGCCTCGGCGATCGGACGGGCCTTGGCCACATCCTCAACCACCAGAACAGGCATAATCGGGCTGCGGTCCATCACCGCATCCAGTCTCTCGATGTAGCTCATACCTCGGTTCCTTTCTCAACATCGTCACCGATTTCTTCAAGTTCACGATCCATCATGAACAGCATCGGTGAAGCACCCTCTTCGGCGGACGGAGCCACCTCACGCATGAGGGCGAACAGTTCACGCCCCGTACCGGCTGTCGCACGGTGCGGCTTGGTCGGCGTGCGGGCGGCCCATTCCTTCTCATCCACCAGAGCTTCCAGCTTGCCGGTGCGGGCACAGACACGGATGACATCGCCATCACGCACCTTGGCGAGCGGTCCGCCCACCTGGGCTTCTGGACCAACATGCACCACGGCCGGAACCTTGCCGCTGGCACCGGAGAGACGGCCATCCGTCACCAGAGCCACCTTGAAACCCTGGTCCAGCTCGACGCCGAGGGACGGGATCAGGTTATGCAGCTCGGGCATCCCGTTGCCGCGGGGCCCCTGGCCGATGACGACCACAACGACATCACGATGCAGCTCGCCAGCCTTCTGGGCTTCCTTCACGGCGGTCTGGGACTGGAAGACACGGGCCGGAGCCTCGATGGTCAGCAGGTTGTCTGCCACGGCGCTGGACTTGTACACGCCACGGCCCAGATTGCCCTGAAGCAGCTGGATGCCCCCCACCGGGTGGAACGGCTCCTTCGCACCACGCAGGATTTCCGGATCGCTGGAAGGCTTGGCCGGCGTGTAGACGACGTTCTTGTCATTCCCCATCAGGGCACGCTTGGCGTAGTCCTCAAGGCCGTTTTCGGAGATGGTCGGAGCATCACGGTGCAGCAGACCTGCATCGGACAGCTCGGCGATGACCGTCGGCAGGCCACCAACCTCGTTGAACTTGTTCACATCGGACGGACCGCTCGGATAGACCTTGCAGAGTGTCGGCACGACGGCAGAGAGATCGGAGAAATCTTCCCAGTTCACGATGATGCCAGCAGCACGGGCCACGGCCGGGATATGGATGGTATGGTTCGTGGAACCACCTGTTGCCATCAGGCCGACAATCGCATTGACGATGGCCTTCTCATTGACAACTTCCGCCATCGGGCGGGGATCCTTGCCCTTGTTGCTGATCTCGACCAGACGATGCACACCGGCACGTGTCATGGCCTGACGCAGTGGCGTATCAACCGGAATGAAGGAGGAATCCGGCATCATCAGCCCAAGGAACTCCGCCATCATCTGGTTGGTATTGGCCGTACCATAGAAAGTACAGGTCCCTTCGCTGTGATAGGAAGCCATTTCGGCTTTCATCAGCTCATCCTTGCCGATCTTGCCCTGCACATAGAGCTGACGGACACGGACCTTTTCCTTGTTCGGCAGGCCGGAGGTCATCGGGCCGGAGGGGATCAGCATACCCGGCAGGTGGCCGAAGCGCAGCGCACCCATCAGCAGGCCCGGCACGATCTTGTCGCAGATGCCAAGCAGAGCAACACCATCATACATGGCATGGCTGAGACCGACAGCCGTGGACTGGGCGATCACATCACGGGAGAACAGGGAGAGGTCCATCCCCTCCTGCCCCTGCGTAACGCCGTCACACATGGCCGGAGCCCCACCAGCAACCTGAGCCGTGGCACCAACCTCACGCGCAAAAACCTTCATCTGCTCTGGATAACGGCCATAGGGCTCGTGTGCGGAGAGCATGTCATTATAGGTCGTAATGATCCCCAGATTGGGACGCTGCTCAAACACCAGCTCCTGCTTGTCAGCAGCGCTGGAGGCAGCGACGGCGTGAGCTAGGTTGCCACAGGTCAGCCGGGACCTGTCTGCACCTTTTTCACGATTACGCTCCATAAGAGTGAGGTAACGACGGCGGGACGTCTTGGACCGCTCAATAATTCTGGACGTTACACTCTCAACAACGGAATTCAGAGACATTGAAGCACTCGCTGTTCGGCTGGACACCCCACAGACAGACGGATAATTCCCCCTGAGAGACACGGCATCATATTATCATCGCTCGCTTTCCACTCTCATCGAGGAAAGCATGCATCGCCTTTTTTAGGGAAAGACGTCTCACCGGGCAAGCGGGCCACCCATGCACATCTCAGTCATCATCATCTCGCCTACGGCAAGTCCATTTTACGAAAAAGGGCAGTTTCCGGTGGGTTTTTAAAGAAAAACCCAGCTGGAGCCTCATGCTGCCATGCATGAAACTCCAGTCTGGGCTTTGTGAAACGAACCCCTCGGCATGCCGGATCAGAGCTCAGCTGGGCGAGTCACGCCCCTGCTCCTCCTCACGGAAGCTCGGCCACTGGCCATCAGCCAGAGAAACGAGAGACGGCGTGGCCACATGGAGACGGCGGCCATATACCCAGTCATTGGTCAGAACATTGCGTACATACTGGCGCGTTTCCGGGCTGGGCAGGCACTCTATGAACATCAGCGGGTCCTGAAGACCCTTCTGGCCGCTTTCCCATCGGAGAATGGCCTGCGGTCCCGCATTGTAGGAGGCCAGAACTTTCAGCAGCGACGCCCCATCACTCTGTTCCCCCTGGGCAAGGCTGTGGGCCAGATAAAGCATATAGAGCTGCCCGACCTCCAGATTATAGCCCGGCTCCCGCAGGCGGCGCTGCATTTCCTGATTGAAATCATCACTGGAGGCCGCTGCAACCGTCTGAGGCAGGTGGTACTGCTCACTTACGAAGCTGGCCGTCGTCGGCCTCACCTGCATCATCCCGTACGCCCCGGCAGCCGATGATGCCGTGGCGTCAAAATTGGATTCCATCCGGGCCACCGCATAAACGAGCGCCGACGACAGACGGAAACCATGATGGGGCCGCAGGTCGGGCAATGGCCCCAGAGCATCCTTGAACTCTTCTTTATGATCCAGTTTTGCCAGCGCCTGCTCCATCTGGTCAGCCAGAGCACGCATCCCGGCCTTTCTGACGACGAGCTGGAGCGAATGTGCCCGAACAGGGTCAGCCAGCGCATCCTGCCACATCTGGCGGGCCAGCATCTCGGCACGCCCCTGCTCACCGAGCTGGATCAGGGCGAAAAGATGCTCCCCCTCCCCCATGGAGGCCACGACATTAATGTCCACCTCACTCAGGGATGCCTGCTTCGCACCAGCCCGCCCGATCGTGGAAAGGGCGCCGGAAACGGCAGCAGCCTGTGATTTCTCGGAATGCAGCAGGCGCCCGGCCAGCAGGCCATAGAAACTCTCACTCTGCACGGATGTCCGGCGCAGCCATGTACGATACAGGGCTGTCTTGCCGTGCCGCTCCGCCACACGTCCGGCCCAGAAAGACGCCGCAGCCTGCACGTCACCATCCGTCTGCTCGGCATTGGCCGCCGTCTCGAACAGGCTGTAGGCCGCATCAAGCTGGCCCTCCCGCCAGGCAGCCAAGCCAGCTGCAAAAGCAGGAAGCCCAACCCGGTACTGCCCTTTCTCCAGTCCGGCAGAACCAACACGCAGCGCTGTCCGTGTATCACCCTGGCTCAGAGCCTGCATGGCAATCTCGCCATACAGCTGAGCGGCATAAGCCGGAGACATCCCCGGTGTGACACGCAGCTGGGCCAGTGCCCTGCGGACACCTTCCTCCCCGGAGGAGGCCTTGTCCATGAGGTCCCGCTCCAGAAAACCATTGCGGACCAGTGTCTGGGAAAAGGGCGTAGCCCGGTCGGACTGCTGGATATCCGCAACATTCCGGTACCCGGCAGACGGGGCAGCAGCAGACACCCCCCGACGCAGCTCTTCCTGCTTCTGCCTGAGCAGCGGGGCATCAGGAAGAGCCGGATAACGACGGAGCCAGCTGTCCAGCTCGGACTCGGAAGGAGTGAAATATATACTCAGGTACCGCTCGGCCAGATAATCCGGCAGCAGGAGCTGTCCCGCCGTGCCATCCGTCCCCGAGCCATGGGTCAATTCCCCGAGACGGGCCGCATCACCTGAGCGGACTGCCGCAAAAAGCGCCCTGTAGTGTCCGGCCACCGTGGCCGGCAAAGGATGAGGCAGGGAAACCCCCGCCATGGAAGAAGGTGGTGCATCGTGGCCCTCACCGTCTGAATACTCCGGCGCGTGGGACGGAAAAGAAAGAGCCTGCCCCTGCGCCGGAAAAACAGTGTTTCCCGCCAGAATGGCAGCACCGAGAACGGCACCACGCCACACTGCGGGAGACCCACATGGCAATATCCATCGCATAATGCCGAGGGACGTAACCCGCTTTTATTTTTCTGGCAACCCTTGACGTCAAGCCAGACAATTCCAGTGTGCCTTTCATAGTAACGGCTCCCTAGCCAGGAATCCAGAATATTCTTCTGATTTTACACGCTGTTAGCTTTTTTTCTGTATCTGGTCAGCGATAGAATTAAGAAATTATGAAATTCACTCCCATTCCGGCCCTCAGCCTCCTGCATCAGCACCTGTTCCCGACTACGAATCGGCAGCCTGCGCTGCTTCCTGTGAGAGAGTCGCATCCAGCAGGAGCATGTCAGCCCACAGCGCCTTCCGTCGTCCCGCCGTTTCCCCCAGCTGGGCCGGGTGCCAGAGAGGTAACAGAGGCACACCCCCCTCCAGCCCCGGCACATGAGCCTCATGCCAGCGCCCCCGCAACTGACTCAGCCGGGAGGTATTCTGTAAGAGCATGGCAGCGGGCGTACTGCCCATCGTCACAATCCGGCGAGGTCGTGCCAGTGCCACTGCCCTGTGCAGAATGGGCAGGCAGGCTTCCACATCACGCTGTGAGGCACGCTGCCCTCCCGGCGGGCGCCAGGGGATGGCCGGCGCCATGGAAAGCTGGGACCGCTTCAACCCTATGGAGGCCAATATCCTGTCCAACAGGGCCCCCATGGGACCAGCGAAAAGAGTTCCATGCCGGTCCTCATCCTCATTTGGCACATCCCCCACCAGCAGAAATGGGGCTCCCTCCACGATGACAGGTGCCAGATGATGCTTGGCCGTCCGCATCAGGCCAACGCCCGGCAGCTGCTGGCTGGCCTTCAGCAGGGCGGCAACATCCCGGGCCGCAGCGACATCAGCCAACACCTCGTCCCGCCCCCTGACAACACGACGGGACGCGGAAGGTTTCTCCACTGGAGCAGCAGCCTTCTGGCGGGCCCGCACACGATCCGGCAGAACAGGGCTCTCACCCCAGACATCCCACGGCATGTCCTCCATGACAGCATCCACACCCCATTCCTGATGCAGACGGAGGGCAGCAAGAGCATCCTGAGCAGAGCAGGCCGGGAAAGATGCCATGATGAGCGAGATCTCTTCTCTACAGTTCCACGGGATGAAGGGGCGGCTGCACCCCCTCATGGTCTTTGAGCTTTCAATTTGTTACATAGCCTCATCGGAAATGAACACCCCTCCCCCGGACATGGTGCCAGAGCAGATCAGTCTCCCGCCTTGCCCGGCCTCTTCTGCAAGGATGCCCTGCCATGGCGCTGCATCAGGATATGGCTCACGCCAAGATCAATCTGTTCCTCCACGTCACCGGGCGCCGTGAAGACGGATACCACCTGCTGGACAGTCTGGCTGTCTTTGCTGGAGCGGGTGACCATCTCCACCTCTCCACCGGACCACAGGGTCAGGCAGACAGCCTCACGCTACAGGGTCCTTTCGCAAAAGGGCTGGAAGCGGATGAAAACAACCTTGTCCTGAAGGCCGCCCGGGCCCTGCGCCAGACCCGGGGGGAGGAAGCAGCCAGACAGCCCGCCGCTGCCCTCACGCTGGAAAAACGGCTACCGGTGGCATCCGGCATTGGCGGGGGCTCTGCCGATGCCGCCTGCGCCCTGCGCCTGCTGACCCGTCACTGGAGCCTCCCAATGGAAGCGGCCGCCCATGTCGCCCCAACACTGGGGGCGGATGTCCCAGTCTGTCTGGCACAAAAAGCCACACGCATGGAAGGGATTGGTGACATCCTGACAGCAGCCCCGCCCCTGCCAGAGATGGGGATGCTTCTGGTCAATCCGGGGGTCGGTGTCTCCACCCCGAGCATTTTCCGACGTCTGGCAGAAACAGGCGGCATCACCCCCCGCCCGCCACTTGCCTTCCCGGAAGCAGGCTGGCCCACGCTGGACGCTCTCATCGCCTTTCTGGCGCAGACGGAAAACGACCTCCAACCCCATGCCATCGCTCAGGCGCCCGTCATTGCAACCGTACTGGAAACTCTGGCAACCCTACCGCAGGTGCGGTTCCATCGCATGAGTGGGTCAGGAGCGACCTGTTTCGCCCTGTTCGAGACAGCTGACCAGGCCATCAGGGCCGCAGACCATCTGATGGACAGGGACATAGCCCAGGCATGGTGGCACTGGGCAGGACCGGTCCTGCCCTGAACCCACCGGCATTCAGAATGCCCTGCAACAGAAAAGGCCCGCTGCGGAAGAGCGGGCCTTTTTCCATATCAGGAACAACCAGAACCAGCTTACTGTGCTGCACTCTTCAGCCGGGTGTTGCATTCGGAGTAATAACCGCCACCCTTCTGGATCCATTTCAGGCTGCCATTACGCCCGCTGCTTTTATTGGCATTATACTGTGCCAGGCAGGTCTTCATACGCGCCTTACCCGGTGAGAGAGACGCAAACTCCGGCGAAACACGAGCCGGGAACAGGACATTCCCACTGGCAACCGGAGCAGCTGCGGCTGGCGCAGCCGGCTTGCCTGTCTCAGCCGGGGCAGAAGCGACCGGCGTGGAGGCAGCAGGAGACTGGGGCTGAGCCGCCGCAGCGCTGCCCGTGCAATGGTCCAGCTTGAAATCGGCATACTTCTGACCATTCAGCGTACCGGCCTTCTTCGCATCACTGAAAGCCTGACGACAGGCCGCCGCAGACATCTTGCCCGCTGGAGACGGAGCAGCCAGAGCGCCCTGAACACCCAGTACGGAACAGGCCACCATGGGCAGGCACAGACGCAACAGTTTCATAGTCTCACCCCTTTTTCATCGTTCGTGATAGCGCAGCCACAGGGGCAGAACGCCACAGTCAGCCGGGCGGATAGCCCGGCCTCACCGTACTGCCTACCAGCCTTATAGGGCTGCCCTGCCTCCGGCAAGAGACAAAACAGCCCTGCCAGTGCCTCAGTTCAGTCGCTCGCCATGCTGGGTCAGGTCCAGACCCATCTGCTCCTCCTCGGCAGAGACACGCATACCGATCAGCCTGTCCACAACCCAGAAAATGAGGGCCGTCAGCACGACAGACCAGACAATCGTGACACCGACAGCCTCAGCCTGCCGGAGAAGCTGGCTCCATCCGCCGCTCACACCGGCAGGACTGGCTGCCGTCGCTGAAAGCGGCCCATAAGCAAACACACCTGTCAGAAGGGCTCCGACAATGCCACCAACACCATGCACACCAAAGGCATCCAGACTGTCATCATAGCCCAGCCTGTTCTTCAGCACGGCAGCGCTGTAGAAGCAGACGCCACCGGCTATCAGCCCGATGGCCAGAGCCCCACCGGGCAGCACATAGCCAGCAGCCGGGGTCACAGCCACAAGGCCCGCCACCGCACCGGAGATGATGCCCAGCGCCGTCGGCTTGCCATGCCGCCACCATTCCACCACCATCCAGCCAACACCACCACCAGCAGCGGCGATCTGCGTTGTCAGCATGGCCATGCCGGCACGGCCATTCGCACCGAGTGCCGACCCGGCATTGAAGCCGAACCAGCCCACCCAGAGCAGGGAAGCCCCGATGATGGCATAGGCCAGATTGTGCGGGGACATATCATCCCGCTTCAGCCCATACCGACGGCCGATCATGATGGCACAGACAAGACCAGCCACCCCGGAATTGATATGCACGACCGTTCCACCCGCAAAATCCACGGCACCAAGACCAGCCACCCAGCCCAGCGGACTCCAGACCCAATGGGCAATGGGAGAATAGACCAGCAGGGACCAGAGGATCGTGAACACGCAAAGTGCCGCAAAGCGGATTCGCCCGGCAAAAGCGCCTGTCAGCAGGGCTGGCGTGATGATGGCGAAGGTCATCTGATACATCAGATAGACACTTTCCGGGATGGTCATGGGGGTTTCAGCCGAAGTCCCGGCGCCCAGCGTGAAGGCTCCGTCCGCACCCTGATGGATATGCTCTGCCACACCCCCCAGGAAGAAACGGGACAGATCACCAATCCAGGGTGTGCCCGTCGTGAAGGCCAGACTGTAGCCCAGCACCATCCAGACAATGCTCACAATACAGCATATGCCAAAAGACTGGATCATGGTGGACAACACGTTTTTGCGCCGCACCATCCCGGCATAGAAAAGAGCCAGACCAGGAATGGTCATCAACAGGACCAGCGCCGTGCTGACCAGCATCCAGGCGGTATCACCCGTATCAATCGCACGCATCACAGAGCTCCCTCGCCGGTTTCCCCAGTACGGATACGCACCATCTGTTCCACATTGGTAACCATGATCTTCCCATCACCGATGCGGCCTGTCCGGGCCGTCTCCGTGATGGCCTGGATGATGTCTGGCACACGCTCATCCGCCACGACTGTCTCCACCCTGATCTTGGCAATGAAGCTGACCGTATATTCCGCCCCACGGTAAATTTCCGTCTGGCCTTTCTGGCGCCCAAAGCCCCGTACCTCCGTCACTGTCAGGCCATGCACGCCAAGCTCGGCAAGAGCCTCCCGCACATCGTCCAGTTTGAACGGTTTGATGATCGCCGTTACAAGTTTCATCCCTTGCGGCCCTCTCCCATGGCTCTTCTGCTGCATGAAGACAAAATCGTGCCACCTTCATAACGATTTCTGCAAGACTTTCTTTTCCGCAAGGATAGGGCTAGACACGATAGACCTGCTCCTTTGACGGAAAGTACCGCCATGACGGGAGCATCCTGCCATTCACCGGGCCGGAAGGAACATCTGCCATGGGCACGGATTACGACCTCTGCATAAATGGTGGTGGCCCCATCGGGGCGACACTGGCCTGCCTGCTTGCGCAGAAAGGGCTGCGCATCCTCCTTCTGGAGCGGGCTCCCCTCTCTCCCACCCCGGCGCAGAATCCCGATGGCCGGGCGTATGCCCTTGCTGAAGGCGTCCGCCCCCTGCTGGAAGAAGCGGGAATCTGGCAGGCCCTGCCCCTGTCTCCCCAGCCCATCACCACCATCCATGTCACCGATAGTCAGGGGCGCATTCCCTCGGCATCCCGCAGCAGCATTGCAGACGGGCTGAGCCTTACCGGTGATGATGCCCCAGAAGGCCGCCCCTTCGGCTGGATGGTGGAAGCCCACAACCTTCTGGCAGCCATCGCCCGTACCCTGATGGCCCAGCCGGGGCTGGATGTCCGGGCACCAGCAACGGGCCGCTTCACCTTCTCGCCCGACAGCGCCCGGATCACCCTGGATACGGGGGACACCGTTACGGCCTCCCTTGTCATTGCCGCAGACGGGCGACGCTCCCTCCTCCGCGAGCAGGCCGGCATCGGGCTGACCCGCATTCCCTATCACAAGGTTGCCCTGGTCAGCGTTCTGGCCCATGAGAAACCCCATCACGGCAGTGCTCTGGAAAACTTCCTGCCGCAGGGGCCTTTCGCCCGGCTCCCTCTTCCTGCCACCGAAGCCCACCCTCACCGCTCCGCCATCGTCTGGACAGACCGGCCCGAGCGCATCGACCATTTCACCCGGCTTGATGCCCGCAGCTTTGCCCGGCTGGTTCAGGACCGTCTCTGTGGGGAAGACCTTGGTGCGCTGGAGCAGGCAGGCACCCACTGGACGTACCCTCTGGCATCGCAATATGCCCATCGCTATTGCGCCACACGGCTGCTTCTGGCCGGGGATGCAGCGCACGGGCTGCACCCCGTGGCGGGTCAGGGCATGAATCTCGGCTTCCGTGATGTCCGCACCCTGAATGACCTTCTGGGAGATGCCCATGCGCAGGGACAGGATCTAGGAGACCCTGCACTGCTGAGACGCTATCAGCGTCTCAGCCGTCCGGGCAATCTCGCCATGCTGGCAGGCTGCGACATGATGGAGCGGCTCTTCAGCACCGACATGCCCCTCATCCGTCATGCTCGCCATGCGGGACTCATGGCCCTGAAGCGCCTGCCATCCCTGCGTCATGGTTTTGTCCAACGTGCCATGGGGCTATAAGAAAACAGCTATGGCCACTTTTCTCGACAGGTTTCCACACTCCTCATCAGAGCCCGGATTTCTGGAAGAATTCTGGACCACCATGCGGGCGCAGGCCTGCGGCTGTTCCGATGCTCTGATCCAGGGGCTTTTTGCAGTGAATATCTGCAACCATGCGGATTTTGCCTCTGCCCTGACATCACTGATCAGCGCCAAGCTGACAGACCGGGCCATGTCGGAAGCCGCCCTGATGCACCTTGTCGCCTCCACGCTGGAGGCCAGTCCCGACATCGTCCGGGCTGCAGCATCGGATATCGTGGCGACCTTCCAGCGGGACCCCGCCTGCCCGGACCTTGCTACGCCGTTCCTGTTCTTCAAGGGGTTTCATGCCCTGCAATCCTACCGTATTGCCCATCATCTCTGGCTGGCTGGCCGCAGACCACTGGCCTATCACTTCCAGAGCCGTGTGAACGAGAAATTCGGTATCGACATCCACCCTGCCGCCCGCATCGGCCAGCGCATCACAATCGATCACGGCACAGGTATCGTCATCGGGGAAACCACCATCATTGAGGATGACGTCTCCCTCTTTCAGGGGGTCACGCTCGGGGGAACCGGCAAAAACAGCGGGCAGCGCCATCCTGTCATCCGGCAGGGCTGCATGATTGGCGCTGGTGCCAAAATACTGGGCCATCTGGAAATCGGTGCCCATGCCCGTGTCGGAGCCGCTTCTGTCGTGCTGGGCAATGTCCCGCCCCGTTCCACCGCCGTGGGCAACCCCGCCCGTATCGTCCGTTTTGGCGACATGGACCAGGACTTCACGAATTATCAGATATGACCGGCACGCCCCGACTTATCCCCAGTTCAGGGGACAGGTTGGGGCATCATCCTGTGTGCCGGGACGGGAAGAATGTGGATGGAATCAGGCGACTCCTGAGAAAACCGCCCTCTTCTACTGTTGATGATCTGTTCCGGCCCTCTTTTCAGCTCACCACAAAGCCGGAACACCCACCAATGAAAAAGCCGGACCGATGCATGACTGCACCGGCCCGGCTCCTTTCCCAGGATTCAGCTCCTGAAAGCCTCAGCCCTTACTGGCGGGAAAAATGGAAGCTCATCCCGTAATCATAGGTCTGACCCGGCTTCAGCTCGATGCTCGGGAAGTTCGGCATGTTCGGGCTGTTCGGGAAGAATTCAGGCTCGAAAGCCAGAGATTCCCATTTGCCATAGGGGCGGCCAGACGGCCCCTGATAATTGCCATACAGATGGTTGCCGGAATAGAACTGCATCCCCGGCATGTTGGTGGCAACTTCCATCACACGGCCGGAACGGGGATCCGTCACACGGGCCACGACACGCTCCGTATTGCCCGGCTGGGATGGGCCGATGAGGACCATGCACTTGTCATAGCCACCCTGCGGAGCCATCTGCGGGTCTGCACTGCCCAGACCTTCACCCACCGTGCGGGGCTGACGGAAATCGAACGGCGTCCCCTCAACAGAGGCCAGCTCACCCGTCGGAATGGAGTGCTCGTCTGTCCTCAGGAAACGGTCGGCATAGATCTGCACCACTTCCGGAGCAATGCTCCCGGAACCCTCGCCATTGAGGTTCCAGTAGTTGTGCGTGGACAGGTTCACGACCGTCGGAGCCTTGGTCGTCGCATTGAACTTCAGGCTCAGCGTGTCGTTGCCGCTCAGACGATAGGTAACCTGCGTCTTCAGCTCACCCGGGAAGCCCTGATCACCATCGGGGCTGACCATCTTCAGCACAACATAGGCCCCCTGGGAGTCCACGCCCTTGCGAACGATCTTCCAGAGTTTGCGGTCAAAGCTCTCAGCACCGCCATGGAGGGTGTTCGGCCCCTCATTGACGCTCGTATGATACTTCTCACCTTCCAGAGTGAAGACACCACCGGAAATACGGTTGGCCACACGCCCCAGCACGGCACCGAAGTGCGGGTCGGAGTTATGGTTTTCGTACCCGGCAATGTTCGGAAAGCCCAGAACAACGTTCCCCAGGCGGCCATTGCGGTCCGGCACGTCCATCTCATGGATGATGGCGCCATAGGTCAGCACGACAACCTTCACCCCATGATCATTGGTCAGGGTGATTGCCTGCACCTTCTTGCCAGTGGAAAGACGACCCCAGTCCTTTGTCTGGACCGTTGGCGCTGCGGCAGCCATGCCAGACAGGGCCACACTGGCAACCAAAGCGCTGGCAGACAGAAGCCAGCTGCGACTCTTCAGAAAAGACATAAAATCTCTCGCACTCCACGAAATACAGGACCCGCCAGGACGACGGGCTGCGCTCCTCCCGGGAGGGGGCAGGAAGCGTCCCCTTCAGGGCTGGTGTCCATCAGAAAACCTAACGATGCAAAAATGCAATACTTCTTTTTCTTAACATGCCTGATATTCGAAAGGGGTAGGCAGCATGGAGCAAGTACCATATGCTTGAGTTCACTGGTCTTCATGACTTGCGCATGTGGAATCAGACGTATGTTACGGCCCGTTCCCGTTAAAGGTATGCCGCTGCCATCTCCTGGTGGATGACGTGGCAAGCCGCATAGCCGGGCCTTGAAGAAAGAAAAAAACAGGAGCGGCAGCAGCATGGCGTGCACAGGCAGCACAAAACAGCATCATCGAGGCAGACTCACTGCACTTTCCGCACTGGTCGGCTGCCTGGCCCTGCTGTCGCTCGGCGGGTGTGGTTCCCTCCACGCCAAGCCGCCGACCGACCCGGACGATCTGGCGGATTACAAGGCGGTCAACGACCCTTACGAGCCTTTCAACCGCAAGATGTTCAGCCTCAACATGTGGGTCTATCACAAGGCCCTGCGGCCGGTAGGACGGTTCTGGAAGAACAACATTCCCCAGCCCATCCGCACCTCTGTCGCCACGCTGAACGAGACATGGCGCCAACCCGCCGTCTTCTTCTCCGATGTGGGGGCAGGGCGCCCGCGGCGTGCGGGGGATTCCTTCATGCGTTTCCTGCTGAACATGACGACGGCTGGCTTCTATGACGTTGCCCAGCATCTTGGCTACAAGCAGCATGAGACAGACCCTGGCATGGTCATGGCGCTGTGGGGGGTCAAATCCGGGCCTTACATTTTCCTGCCCGGGCTTGGTCCTACCAATTTCCGTGATGCCGCAGGCTATGCCATCGGCCAGGGGCTGACACCCATCAACTACGTGCCCAGAGGGTATGGCCTCATCAGCTTCAACTGGGGCTACAACATTCTCGGCACCTTCAATACCTTTGCAGACAGTACAGACCAGCTGGACCAGCTGGAACACCAAAGTCTCGACCCTTATGCTTTCATGCGAAGTGCATGGCAGCAGCAGCGTCAGAGCCAGATCGATACCCTCAAGGCTGATCACCGCGCCACCACCCCCGACTGGTACTGACCATTCCGTCCCCATGAGGACAGCCTTTATCGGAAGGATCCCTAAACATGATGCTCCGTCAGCTTACACGCCGCACCATTCTGGGAGCTGCCAGCCTGTTCGCTCTCATTCCCACGCTGGCCTTCGCCACTCCCTCCAGTGATGAAGCAAAGGCGTTTGTCAATGATTTTGGCGGGAAACTGGTGGCCGTCCTGAACAGCGACACTTCGCTGGCCAAAAAGCGCGAAGCCCTTCTGCCCCTCCTGCGGGCCAATGTGGACGTACCAGGAATCGGCCGCTACTGCCTGGGCCGCTACTGGCGGATCGCCACGCCGGAACAACAGAAGCTTTATCTTGAGCTGTTTCAGGACGTACTGCTGAATGCTGTCACGGCCCGCGTGGGGGAATATCAGAACATTTCCGTCCGCCTGGTGGACAGTGTGCCCTCCCCGGCAGGCCAGAAGGTGACCCTTCAGATTTCCCGTCCGCATCAGCCCCCCATCCTGATGACGGCCGTCATTGATGGCGAACCGCCCAAGGTGGTGGACCTGTATGGTGAGGGTGCCAGCATGCGCCTGACACAGCGCAGCGACTACACGACCTACCTCACCCGCCATGGCGGGCAGGTGCAGACATTGATCGACGCCCTCAAGCATCAGCTGGGTCGTCACTGATCTCTCCATTCACAACGGATCAGCAACGTGGAGGGGGCCATAAGCCCCCTTTTCGCTGACTGGCCTGTTTCTCCAACCATGTCCCCGGAATGACTGACGACCTCTCCCTCTTCGATTTCACGCTCCCTCGTGACCATATCGCCACAGAACCTGCCCGCCCCCGTGACATGGCACAGCTCCTGCATGTCGTCCCACCGGCCCTTGCAGGAACTGATGATGCAACCCTCTCCCTCCATCGCATCCGCAATCTTCCCGAACTGCTGAAGGAAGGCGACCTGCTCGTCGCCAATGATACGGAAGTCATCCGGGCAAAAATGGAGGCCCGACGGGGTGAGGCAAAAATCGGCATCACGCTGGACCGCATCCTGCCGGAAGGGCAGTGGCATGCCCTCGCCCGCAATGCCCGCAAGCTCCGCCCCGGCGACCGGCTCCACTTCGAGGATGATCCCGTCACGGCGGACGTCCTGACCAATGAGGGCGATGGGGCCGTGACCCTCCGCTTCTCGGTCGAAGGCGATGAGTTCGATGACTTTCTGGAACGCCGGGCCGCCCTGGCCCTGCCGCCTTACATTGCCCGCCCCAATGGTCCGACTGAAGCCGACAACAGCGACTACCGCACCATTTTCTCCCGCTTTCGTGGGGCCGTGGCAGCACCGACAGCGGGACTGCATTTCACGGAAGAACTGCTGGAGGCCCTTGCGGCCAGAGGCATACAAAAACAGACCCTCACCCTGCATGTCGGAGCCGGGACGTTCCTGCCCGTCCGCAGCACCATTGCCGAACATAAAATGCATGCGGAATGGGGCCATATTGATGAGGAAACGGCCCGTCTCATCAACGGGACCCGTGCCAATGGCGGCCGTGTCGTTGCCGTAGGCACCACCAGCCTGCGCCTGCTGGAAAGTGCGGCGGATGAACAGGGTATCG
Source organism: Bombella sp. ESL0380 (assembly GCF_009725805.1). Taxonomy (NCBI): domain Bacteria; kingdom Pseudomonadati; phylum Pseudomonadota; class Alphaproteobacteria; order Acetobacterales; family Acetobacteraceae; genus Bombella; species Bombella sp. ESL0380. The sequence continues at coordinate 206,235 of NZ_WNIH01000005.1, forward strand.
TTCATCCATGGACAGGCGAAACCTCCATCTTCATCCGGCCGGGCTACCGCTTCCGGGCGGTGGACGCCCTGCTGACCAACTTCCACCTGCCCCGCTCCACCCTTTTCATGCTGGTCTGTGCCTTTGCCGGTACGGAGACCATGCGCCATGCCTATCATCACGCCATTGCCGAAGGGCTGCGCTTCTATTCCTACGGTGATGCCTGCCTTCTGGAACGTGCCCCATGACGACCGACTCCACCCGCCCCAACCTTACCCCATCCGACCGCATGCACTGGCAGAAAGACGCCCAGTGTGGGCGGGCCCGGGCAGGCTGGCTGCATACCCGTCATGGCAGCGTACCGACACCGACCTTCATGCCGGTCGGAACCGTCGGGACCGTCAAGGGCATCACGATGGACAATGTGCGGGCCACCGGGGCGGGCATCGTGCTGGGCAACACCTATCACCTCATGCTGCGCCCCACGGCAGAGCGGGTCCAGCGTCTCGGCGGGCTGCACCGCATGATGGACTGGCCCGGCCCCATCCTAACAGATTCCGGCGGATTCCAGGTCATGTCTCTGGGGCCGCTGCGGAAGATGGATGAAGATGGCGTCACCTTCCGTTCCCACATTGATGGCAGCTCCCACCGTCTGACGCCTGAAAGCTCGACGGACATCCAGTACAAACTGGATGCCACCATCACCATGGCCTTTGATGAATGTCCGGCCCTGCCCGCCACGAAGGACGTGCTGGAAGCCTCCATGGAGCGGTCCATGCGATGGGCCGCCCGCTCCCGTGAAGCCTTCATCGCCCGCCCCGGCTATGGGCAGTTCGGCATCGTGCAGGGCGGCACGGAACAGGACCTGCGGGAACGCTCCGCCCTTGCCCTGCGGGAGCTCGGCTTCGAGGGCTACGCCATCGGGGGGCTTGCCGTAGGCGAAGGGCAGGAGCTGATGTTCTCCACGCTGGATTACACGACTCCCATGCTGCCCGAGGACCAGCCCCGCTATCTGATGGGCGTCGGCACGCCAGATGACCTGCTGGGTGCCGTCATGCGGGGCTGCGACATGTTCGACTGCGTCATGCCGTCCCGTGCAGGCCGTACTGCCCGGGCCTATACGGAGCGGGGCACGCTGAATCTCCGCAATGCCCGCTTCGCCGAGGACACCCGCCCCATCTCCCCCGAAGATGACAGCCCGATGGCAGGCCGGTACAGCCGGGCCTATCTGCACCACCTCTTCCGGGCCAACGAGATGCTCGGGCCGATGCTCCTGACCCTCCACAATCTCGCCTATTATCAGCGGCTCATGCGCCAGATACGGGCCGCCATCGTGGCAGGAACGCTGGAACAGACCGCCACCCAGCTCCGCCAGAACTGGGCCAGGGGCGACTGGAGCGAGGATGAATGGCCCATGCCCCGCTACCAGCAGGGCTAGGTCGTTCCTTCAGGGCACCTGTCCTTCATAGCTCCCCCAATGGGTGGCCAGCTCCCGCACGATTGGGCTGGCCACCTGATAGGCCGCACTGGTGGAGGCATAAAGGCCCGGCAGGTTTTCCTCATGCGCTGCATTGGCCAGCATGGTGGCCGGTGCCACACCGTTGGGCGGCATGTCGAAATTGCTGGTCGTCCGCAGGATGAGGAGGCGCCGGTCATCCACACGTCCTGCTCTGGCCTGCAACGCCAGTGCCTGACAGAGGCCAATGTCCTCCTCTGCCGTCGTGACCATCTCGCCCTGATGGTCCGTCCAGTAAGCGACCCAGCGTTCCGCCCACCGGTTCATGAGTGCTCCAAGCCAGAATGTCTCACCGGAGATCGTATCACCCATCATCACATGCGGCGGCTTCAGTGCCTCGGAGAAACCCTGATAGGCCCGGCGATGGGCCTGAAGTTTTTCATTGTCCGGCAGAGCGATATGGCGTGTCCTTTCATAAGCCCAGCGCACAAGGGAAGGTCGCAACGTATAGGCCATGTCCCCAGCGATGGAATGGAGCGGTGGCCGTGGCTGCTCATCCGGTACATGGCCCTGCAACGGCGTAAAACCATCCGGCCAATCGGACGGAATTTCACGTGAATCAATCAGATGGGCTGCCCCGCCATTCACGACATGCAGCGCCCAGGCGGCAGACCCGATGCTGCCCTTATTGGGATTCACACCGGCAATCCCTGCCAGAACGAAATAGGCATGGCGGAGGTCAAACCGGGGGTCCAGCGCCAGAGCGGTAATGGCCGCTGCCATATGGCCCGGTCCCTCACCACTGACCAGCCCAAGCACATGGTCTTGCGCATTATAGCGAAGGACACCGTGCTCCGTCCCCGGTGCAGGCAGTGTTTGTTCCAGCGGGTACTGTTCCACCCAGTGCTGGAACTCTCCCGGCATGTCGCCACTATCCTGCCCCAGCTCGAAGGTTGTCACCACCACGACGTGTACCTCCAGCGGGACAGCCTGTGCCGGACGGGCAGACCCCGCCCCCGCTGCCACCAGCCCGACCAGAAGACCAAGACCATACATCCAGCCCGCCTTCACTGCCTGTCTCATCACATGCCTTTCCTTCCCATCGTTCTCTCCGGCCTGTCTCAGGGCACGGACCACAGCAGGGGATTCTTCATCACATCCTGCCCGAAAGCCTGAAAACGGGCCTCCAGCTGCCATTGCAGCCGTGCCTTCATATTGTCCTTCAGAAACCGTTCGCAGGCCGGAGCGGCGCTTCCACCCGGCACCATGCCCGAACAGGCCGGCACAGCCTGCCCCAGATGATGCCCGGCCCAGAGGCTCTGCCCCGGCATGAACCCATATTCCAGCCCCGTACGGGACAGCTGGACAAGTGTCGGATAAGCCAGATGGTAGGCCAATACGGCCCGCATGTATTCCTGCGTCAGATCGCTACGGGACACACCTTCATCATCTGTCGAGAGCGCCACGGGCACACCGGCCTGCCTGTAAAGCGAAAAAGGATGCCGCCCATCCCGGATACCCAGAATCTCATCATTGCTGGTCAGATTGATCTCCACCAGAATGGAGCGCCGTGCCATCTCTTCCAGCAGAGAGGCCGGGTCATGCTCCCACAGAACATCCACACCATGGCCGATCCGCTTGGCCCCCGCCACGTCAATCGCCGCCCGGATATGATGGTCCAGATCGCCCAGCGGCACGAGAGACGGTGTCACCTCCCCCGCATGAAGGCTCAGATTCGTCCCCGGATACAGCCGGTTCAGAGTATGGAACATCTGCATGTGCAGGTCATAGTCCCGCAGGGCCACCGGATCATCTTCCGGCGCCACGATGTTGACGCCGACCAGCCGGGTATCCTGGCGGGCACTCTCATACGCCGCCACGAGCTGCACCCAGACAAACGGTGCCGGAAATGTCCGCAGGGCGGAATACTGATAGCGCACCGTCACCCCACACCCTGCGGAAGCCTGCGCTGTGCCGCACTTCATGATGGTTCGGGCACGGGCCTCCATCTCATCAATGGCCACATGGGACAGGGCTGCCATCCGCCCCAGGGCGGGCTTCAGAGCCTCATAAGCCCGACTGAAATCAGCTTCCGTCCTCAAGGGAGGCAGGGCAGCAGCCTTCATCATCTCCCCCAATGCATCAAAGGTAATGGGAGCGATCTGCAATTCCAGATACTGCACATTGTCACGGGCAGCCCGCTCGGCAGCCTCGGCCAGCATGTCCCCCTGATGCCTTGACTCCACCGCCATGAACCGCAGAAAGGTCGCAAAGAAATGATCATGGCCGGAGCGGTCATGTTCCGTAGGAATGAAATTGCGCATGGACAACGCATTGACCATCTCATTCCAGCCGGTTTCATTCCCTGGCAGACCATCTGCCGGGACCTGCCCCTCCCCCGGCTTTGAGCAATGACTGGCCAGAATGGTCCGCTCCTTCAGCGAAACGCAGAGGCCATCCCCCGCTGCCCATTTGAGGAAACTCTCGGCATAGACCGCCCCGGAAAGATGGTTGTGCAGGTCCGCTCCCTTGGGGAAGGCCCTAAGGAACAGCTCCAGCCGGACAGGGTCGGTCTTCACCCTTTCGAACAGGGTCGCCACGGAAGGCGGGGCCGCCACCGGGTCAGCAGACACCCGACCTGTCTGGCCAGCAAGAAAGACAAAAAAGGCAAAAACAGCAGGACAAAAGAATCTCATGCCTCATGATGGCGGCCTGCGCCGGAGCTGACAAGAAAATCCCTTTCCACACACAATGCCAGCTGCCACACTTCCCCCATGCACGCTCCTCCTCCACCCCCACCACAGTTGCAGAAGCGCAGCCTCAGCCTGTACGGGCACAGAACCTCCATCGCTCTGGAAGCCGAATTCTGGCAGGTTCTGGAGACCATGGCCCGTGCCGAACAGCTTGCCCTGGCAGCCTTCATCGCCCGGCTGGACAGGCATCGCCCCCCGGAACAGACGCTGGCCTCCCTGCTTCGCCTCACGGCACTACGCTTTGCCCTGAACCAGGCCCCGTCAGACCCCGTGTGACCCGTCTTGGAAAGACCGCATATTCCTGTTCCGCCCTCCCCTGTCCCCGTGATAGAGTTTACAACCATGTGAACAGGGAGGGCATCGATGGCTTTCTGGGGGAAAATGTTTGGTGGTATTGCCGGTTTTGCCGCCGGGGGGCCGGTCGGCGGTCTTCTCGGGGCCATTCTGGGCCATATGAGCGATACGGACAGACTGTTGACCCCGCTCTCCGGCACATGGGGCGACCGTTTCCCCGCACGGGGGCAGCCCGACCCGCATAATGCCGCCTTCTTCACCGCCGCAAAACTCTCTGCCCTGCTGGGAAAGACGGATCAGCTCTACGGCCTTGGTGTCGTCACGCTCTCCGCCAAGCTGGCCAAAATCGATGGCCCCGTGAACCGGGCCGAGATTGAAGCCTTCAAGACGGCCTTCCGGTTCCCTGAAGACAACCAGAAAGAGGTTGGCCTGCTTTTTGATCGGGCCCGGAACCGGACGGACGATTTCGAACTTTATGCCCGTGAGCTGGGGCGTGCCTTTGCCGACAAGCCGGAGCCACTGGAAACACTGCTCAGCGTCCTCTTCCGCATTGCCAAGGCAGACCTGCCTGCCGGGGCCCCGCTGCATCCGGCAGAAATGGACTATCTCCGCCGGACGCACAAAGCCTTCCGCCTTTCAGAACGGGCCTGGGAGCGGGCCGAGGACGGCCAGCCCCGGGCTGCCTCCACATCATCAACGGCAGAGTGCTATCGTGTGCTGGGCATCAGTGCAACGGCAACGGATGGCGAAGTCCGGACACGCTGGCGTGTGCTGATCCGTGAACATCACCCGGACCGTCTTGCCCAGCGCCCCATGAGCGATGCTCAACGGAAAGCAGCACAGGAGCGTGTGGCCCGCATCAATGCCGCATGGGACCAGATAAAGCGGGACCGCGGCCTGTAAGGCGGGTCTGCCCCATCACGGCTGGGGTTGCTGTCCCCCCAATGGCACAGCCACCCAGCGCAGCCCCTCACCATCCTGCACCAACAGAAGAATATCCGTCCGCTTCAGCTCACGGGCACGGTCCAGCGCAGCCTGCAGGGCCTCCGGTGTATTGACCTCCTGCTGCCCGACCTGAAGCACCAGATTCCCTTCCGTCAACCCACGGCTGGCAGCGGGGCTACCCTCATAGACACGCATCACCAGCACACCCCTCTGGCTGTCAGTCAGGCCATACTGCGTCCGGGCCGCTTCATCGACCACGCCCAGCTTCACCCCCAGTTCTTTCAGGGTCTTTACCGGATGTTCCGGCGGGTGCGTGTCGGAAGGAAGGGGATCCTTCTCATCGGGGTTGCGCCCCAGGGTCAGATCTAGCGTCTGATAGCTGCCACGCCGCCAAAAGGTGAAATGCACCGTCTCTCCCGGTTGATACCCCGCCACGAGCCGGGGCAGGGTCTGGCCTGTCACCGGCTGACCATTCAGGGCTGTCAGAATGTCCCCAACCTGCAAACCTGCCTTCCGGGCCGGCCCATCCTTGCTGACCTCGGCAACGATGGCCCCCGTTCCCCGTTCTTTTCCGGGCACATCCGCTTTCCAGAAATCAAGGTCTTCTGCCATGTTGCGGGTGACATCCTGATAGCGCACACCCAACCAGCCACGCCGGACATGGCCTGTCTGCCGCAACTGGTTGATGATGCCTCGGGCATCATCCGAAGGAATGGCAAAGCCGATGCCGATGGAATCCCCACCAGACCCGCCATAAATCAACGTATTGATCCCGATGACCTCACCCTTCAGATTGAAGAGCGGGCCACCTGAATTGCCGTGATTGATGGCTGCGTCCGTCTGGATGAAGTCGTCATACAAACCGTGATCGACATTCCGCTTGCGGGACGAAATGATGCCAGCTGTCACCGTGCCACTCAGACCGAACGGATTACCGATGGCCAGCACCCAGTCTCCGATGCGGGCATCGTCACTATGCCCCAGCGGGACGGACGGCAGGGGCCGGTCTGCCTTCACCTGAAGGACGGCAAGGTCCTCCTTGCTGTCCCGCCCGACAATCCGTGCCGGATATTCCGTCCCATCCGACAGGGTCACGCTCACCTGCTGGGCATTGTCAATGACGTGATTGTTCGTCACCACCACGCCAGAAGGATCGATGATGAAGCCGGACCCCAGCGCCTGTACCTGACGGGCAGGGTGCCCATCGGCATGACGGCGGTGGAGATAATCATGGAAAAACTTCTCGAGCGGTGACCCTGGCGGGAAAGGGGATGATTGCGGCCCGGACGGTATACTGCCATCCGGCCCGTCCGGCTGCTGTTCATCAGGGTGGATCACGCTGGAGACGGAAATATTCACCACAGCAGGCAGGAGCCGCTCCACCAGTGCCGCAAAACCGGGCATCATGGCCGCCTCATGCGCAGCACGGGTTGTCACGCTCCCCCCCTGCGGCAGCTCTTCCCCCGGCAGGGTCGGCATCGGCACATCATCCTGCGCCCAGGCTCCACCGGACTGGCCAAGAATACCAGAAAGCACGAAACAGGACAGCCAGCGGGCCACCCTCATGCGGGAGGAAGACAGAAGAGAAGAAGACATGAATCGGCTCATGCTGTAGAATCTACTCCACGGCGGACCGGACGTCATCCTTCCAGCCTGCAAGTTTGTGTTTTTTTGCCTCATGAGGGGCGTTGCATGAGAGGTCCTGCCCCATGACAGCCACCGACATCTCTTCCCTGAAAGACCTCATCTCCGACTTTCTCACAGCAGAAGAGCCTGCACATCAGACCAGCATAGAAGCCCTGACACTGGAAAAGGGCCATCTCCACCTCATTCTGCGGACAACAGCTAAAGGTGCGGCGTTCCTCCAGGACGCTCAGACGACACTGGAGGACAGGCTCAGGCAGCACCCCGCTGTCAGCACTCTGACCCTGTCCCTCACAGCTCATCGCCCGGCAGGCCCCGCCCCCCGCAAGGCCGGTGCAGAAAGCGGGCACCGGCCTCTGGCCCTCGGGAAGCGACCCACAGGCCGCTCCGCCCCCCCGGAAGCCTGCTTGCCCGATGTGCGGGCCGTCATTGCCGTGGCGTCCGGCAAGGGAGGCGTGGGGAAGTCCACCACAGCCGTCAATCTGGCATGCAGCCTGGCCCGGCTGGACCTTCGGACCGGCCTGCTGGATGCTGACATTTACGGCCCCTCTCTTCCCCACATGCTGGGTGAAACCCAGAAACCTGTTGTCGAGAATGGCAGGCTGCGCCCACTGGAACGCTGGGGCATGGAGACGATGTCCATCGGCTATCTGGTTGACAAGGAACAGGCCATGATCTGGCGTGGTCCCATGGTCATGGGCGCCCTGACCCAGCTCATGAGTGATGTGTCCTGGGGGGCGCTGGATGTACTGGTGGTCGATCTGCCACCCGGCACCGGAGATGCCCAGCTGACCCTGACCCGCAAACTCTCGGACAAGCTGAAGGCCGGTGGGGCCGTCATCGTCTCCACCCCGCAGGACATTGCCCTGCTTGATGCCCGCCGGGGTGTCACGCTGTTTGAGAAGACCGAAACGCCCGTGCTGGGGCTGATCGAGAACATGTCCTATTTCTGCTGCCCGCACTGTCAGGAACGGACTGACCTCTTCGGCCATGGTGGGGCCCGCAAGGAAGCCGAGGCCCTCAACATTCCTTTCCTTGGGGAAATTCCCCTGCTGCGGGATATAAGATGCAGTGCTGATGAAGGGACCCCTCTTGTCCTGCGTGACCCGGATCATCCTGCATCACAGGCTTACAGAGCCATTGCCCGCACCCTGAAGGATAGACTGTTTCCCTCTTCGTGCTGACCGGCAATCCTGCCCACCTCTTTGACCAACCCACGGAAGCCCATGCCGACTTTCTGCCATCCCCGTTTCTTCCTCCTGACAGGCCTTGTGCTCTCCCTGCTCAGCATGGGGGGCTGTAACAGACCCAGCCAGGCTATCGGCCATCGTGGCCTTTCTTCTGATGGCTATGGCTTTGTACAGGATGGCCCTGTCCTTGCGCCCCCAACCCATCTCATGCAGCACCAGAAGCCCGCCACCACGGGCCGCTGACCTGCCCGGCTGTTTCCTGGCCGGGATTTTTTCCCCACTCCCCTGATTTTCCACTTGATTTCTGGAGGGAAAAATGAGATGTACGGCCCCGTTGCCGGATTAGCACAGTGGTAGTGCAGCGGTTTTGTAAACCGAAGGCCGGGAGTTCGAATCTCTCATCCGGCACCACGATTTTCCCTGAAAATAGGCCGTTCCCCAGTGCTTCATGCCTGACGCATGTAGTATGTAAGACGCTGCTTTCCGTCCCCTACCCGACACGAAACCGGGCCCCCCGCGACGCACAGGCAGACGCCCCGTCGGCATAATCATGCCAGAGGAGGCGGAAGCGTCCTGCTGCACCTACCTTTCTCCCTCCCATCAGAATGAAGTAAAAGCAGCACAACATTATCCATCCCCACATCAAAGGCATCCCCTACTCCATGAAAAGCACCCTGCCCGGCTTCGTCACACTGTCCCGCCTGTTCGACATGTTTGAAGGAGCGGCCATGTTGATCCTGTCCATCTGCATCACGCTGGTGGCCTGCCTGGGGCTGCTGCATGTCGTGGTGGCAGTGGCAAAGCTCATCATCCATGCCGGCCTCAGCCCCACGGAGCCTGCCATATTGCAGGAAGTCTTCGGGCTGTTCTTCACCGTCCTGATCGCCTTGGAATTCCGCCACTCCATCCTCGTTCTTCCCGGTTCGGAATCACAGGGAATGATCCGCATGAGGTCCGTCCTGCTCATCGGCATGATGGCAGCCGTACGCAAGTTCATCGTGCTGGACCTGAATGGCGTGAATGTCCGTGAACTTCTGGCGCTTTCAGCCGCTGTTCTGTCACTCTCCGCCGCTTACTGGCTCGTCCGTGGCAAAGCCATGACCCGCACGGACCCTACGCCTCAGCCTCCTCCATCCAACCAGTAAGCCCATAAAAAAACCCCTTTCCGGCCTGTGGCTGGAAAGGGGCCCGAACCTCCTGCTTCCCCTTTGCATCGGGAAGCAGGAAGCGTCATCAGAAGAGCTGGATGTGGGACTTGAAGCCCAGCATGGCGGCGTCCTTCAGGACACGCTGCATCCCCGGATGGAAGTAATACTGGAAATCCGGCGCAAAGGTCACACCCCGCATGACATGGATGCGGTAGGTGGCCTCCAGCGTGCTGCCCCAGCGCTGCACACCATAAGACCCCCACAGGAGCGGCGCCCCGCCACTCGCATAATAGGCGGTCGCCCCCTCCGGAGCCATCCCATGATCCACCTGGAACCGCTGCGCAGCACGGGTATAGCTGCTGGAACCGGTATAGGAGAAGGAAACACCCACCGTATCCAGCGGGCGGGCTGGCCAGAAGCCCGTATCCACAAGACCGAATGCATACAGCTTGCCACGCATGGCTGTGGCTGGCTTGTTCCAGTATGCATCAAAGAAGGCCACCAGTCCCCCTTCTGGCGTGTCCTGTGTCTTGTTCTTCATGATCATCTGGTCCGCAAGGAACCACATGCTCCAGTTGAAATTACGACGGATACCCGTACCGGGAACCTCATCGCCCACCCCCTGACAGGTCGGGCAGTTGGGAATGGTCATCCGGGTCCGCCATGCATTGCGCCGATTGGGAGGACTATACACACCAAGATAATGGTCGGACGTATCCGGGGAGAACCCAAATTTGTAGTGACCCGGCAGCTGCTGTTTACCAAACTCAGGCTCCCAGCCAACCTCGATCGGGGTCACGACCCCGCTGATGGTCCCGCCATTGAACTTGAACCCGCTGCGATTCTGCTGCACGCCATAAATACCGCGCTCGGGAAAATAGACACCGACCTGGATGTAGGTACTGTCTGTAGGACGGCCACGAATACGGGCCCCCCAGCTTGACCCCGGATAGGATGACCGTGTGTACGTATCCGTAACGGCCTTGGGGTTTCCGCAGAAAGCGTTGTTCATGAAGTTACAGTAGATCGGGCTGATGGCGAAGTCCGAATCCATGGACATGCGGCCTGCTGCGATGTTCAGCCGTCCACCCCAGAGGGTCTCTTCCCCGTAGAAATAGACGAGATGGAACGCCACGTTACCACCACCACCATAGATTTCCTGGCTGGGGTTCACATTGTCGCCAAACATCCTGCTGGCTGGAATACCGTAACGGCCTACACCGATGACATGGGTCTGGAACCCGGGGATCCCGGCCAGCTTGTACCAGTCAATGTCATTCTCGAAACCATACTGTCCCGTATTGGAGGACCCCTGCCTCAACCCCAGTCCTTTCCTCGGAGAGGTGATGGCACCAGAAAATTCGTTGGTGTTGTCCAGCAGGACGACCACACCACGATCCCGCAGCCACTCATTCCAACGCATTTTCTGGAAGAGTGCTTCTGGCCGGGGCAGCGGCGGCCCATCATTATTGGTCGGATCCCCTTCATGCAAAGGAATGTTCACGCGCTCGAGCAGCTCACGCCCGTTCTCACCGAACACACCGAATTCTTCCGTCGGATAATTGGAATATGGCCGACGCCGCAACCCCATGTCATGGATATAATGGGCCGCCGTCTTCTCGGCATCCACTACCTTCGGTTTCTGCACCACGGATACCTGCTGGACAGGTTTTCCGTCCCGTGTAAGGATGACCTGTCGCTCTGGTGCTTTCTCTGTCTGCTTTACGACGGCAGGCGTCTGCATGGCATGAGACAGGGCACCCTGGGCCGAATAGAGCAGAGGCTGACCTGCCCGGCTGCCATCAGCGGCCATCGAAGGCGATGCCCCAAAAGACATTGCCGCCACGGATGGCAGCAGAACAGAGCAGGCCCCCACACGGGACCTGTTTAAAAAAATACGCAGAATAGTCAGCATGGAAAACGCTGCCATATTCCCACTTCTCCCCAACAACTGGCCCGATTGCACAAAACACACCGCAAAAGTGGCCCCGTCACTTCTTATAGGGAAAATCTGACGAAAAAAAGTAGCTCATACAGCCTGCTTGCTCTGAAAGAAATCAAGTGACCTGCTGAGCACATCACGGCACACCCGCTCGGGACAGCCGGCTGTCTTGAGGATATGTTCCTCCGGACAGAAGGCAAGCATGCGCGCCACCCTGCCCATCATGCCAGGGTACAGCCCCATATAGGCCTCCACCAGACATTTCTTTGGCAGAACCGCCGTACTGCTACAGGCCGGGGCTGAAGGGCCAAGCTTCAGCAGTGCCAGATTTTCCATGACGATGCCACAGATGGCCAGACGCATCTTCTGCAACGCCCGGGCTGACAGGACGTCCATTCCATACAGCCACGTCACCAGAACATTGACCCAGACACCCAGGGAAAGCGCTTTGACATCCAGCTTCGTCAGCTCATAAAAGCCGCTGCTGGTCTGGCCGGGCAAAGTATCCACAAACCATGAAGCAAGGTCAAAACAGGCTGCCAGCCGCCCGATGTTCAACGCTTCTCCTATGGAACAACGCTGGAACATGCTGGCAGGGATGAAAGAAATGACAATCTCATCCACCTCCCGCACCAGGGGAGGGTGATGACGCAGGATCGAATCATAGACACTGTCATTGCCGCTGCCATCTCCCTGGCCGACAAGACACCGTTTCTCCTGCCCCAGCCCGCCCGTGCCGGGAAATGGCCATTGCCCCTCGAGAAGGACAGGGAGCATCTGTACACCCATCCCCACAAGCCCTGCGGATTCATGATACCCGGCCAGAAAACGTCTGGCCGGCCCCGCAACGTGGCCATGCGGCTGAAAAACGGCACCCCGGGCGGTTTCGGCAATGACGCCAATAAGATTCGCCCCCTGTTCCCTCCCTGCCATCAGCTCTCTCCAGATGCTCCGATGCGGCCAGCCACAGCTTGCGGTACCACACCGGATAACCTTGCCCTACTTGGCACATAGAACATAGGTCAGGGTCAGAACAAGGTAAAATTGCCCCTGTCTTCTTTCAGGTCCGCCGTCTGGCCATACCGCAGCATATCCCTTATCTGCGAAAGCTTTACACCCGCCAGAACGGTACCCATCCCATAACGGGGATTGCCGATCTCCGGAGCCGCCTGTTCCACCTGCTCCAGCACGGTACGGACGGCTTCAACCTCCTGTGTCAGGGCATCAAGACTCTGGAGCCGTTCCATCTGCCCGGCATCCAGCTCTCCCGTGCCGACATAATCTGAAACGACATCCTGAACATCCGAGAGCCGACCACAGACATCATCCAGAATGGCCCCCAGCCTCTTCATCAACACCGAGGCCCTTATGCTGTCTGCCTCCCCGACAGGCTGGGTTCCTGTATCTTTGGGCATCATCTTTCTCTCTCCATACCGGCCTCTCCCATCATCACGACCGGTCGCCGGTCAGCACAGGTTCTGAAGAACTTTTCCTGTCGTTGGCCAGAAACGGATACGCCGCACCTGGTTGCCACCAAAACTGTAAGACACACAGCGGATCTCCTCCCGCCGGAAATAATCCAGAAGAAAACCGACATTCTCCTGACCAATGTCACTGGCAATGGACAGCACGGCCGCTCCACCAAACGCCTTGCACTGGAAACGCTCCCGCACGCCCCCTGCCTTCATGAGCCCGGTTTCCAGCCCTTTCATGGCGTTTACCCCGTACAGATAGGCAGCTGCATCCATGCTCCCCATGCAGTCCTCTCCGGGCAGAAGGAAATGGTTCATACCCCCTACCCCTGCCTGAAGATCATACATGCAGACTGAAATGCACGACCCCAGCAACGTGCCGAACACCACGCCGGGGTCATCCGAAATGGCGATTTCGCCCTGGATAACAGTCGTGATCTTCAGCAGGTCCGTCACCTGATAGGCCCGAAAACTTTCTCCAGGGTTTCCTTCAGCTTGGCGACCGTATAGGGCTTGGCCAGAAAATTGTTGACCCCCGCCGCAACGGCCTTCTGCACCAGCCCGGCATTTGCCTCACCTGTCAGAATGATGAACGCCAGTTTGGCTGTCTTCGGGTTGGAGCGCACGGCCTCCAGCAGGGCCAGCCCATCCATGCCCGGCATGTTGAAATCTGAAATCACGAGATGGATGGGGTTGGCCTCCAGATATTCCAGAGCCTCCTTTCCATCCTTACGCTGCACGACCCCTTTGAAGCCGAGCGCCGCCATGTGGCTGGCCAGAACCTGCCGGATGGAGGCCTGATCATCTACAATTAAAGCGCGAATCTGAGATGCGGACGGCATTTATGAACCTTTCTGCCTTCTGATAATCACTCTTTGTCAGGATGGCCTGACATCAGGAACGCCACGCCAGGCGTTCATCTTTCCTAGTGCAGGCCCATGGCCAGGCCGGGAATGTCCATCAGGGAGCCAACCTTTTCCACAGCTCCCAGCTCGGCAGCGACACGGGGCATACCATAGACGACCGAGGAGGCCCTGTCCTGCCCTATGGTCCGTGCCCCGGCCCGCCGCATGGCCAGCAACCCTTCTGCACCATCCTGCCCCATGCCTGTCAGGATGATCCCCAGTGAGGTCCTGCCTGCCGTCTGGGCAATGGAATGGAAGAGCCTGTCCACCGATGGCCGATGACCACCAACAGGCTCCCCAGACCGCAACCTTGTGAAAAGCCGTGGGGCATGTCCCTCCAGCACGAGATGGGCCTCCCCACCGGGAGCAATACGGACCATGCCGGGAGCCAGCATCTCCCCATCCTGCGCCTCGGCAACGGAAAGCTGCGGGATCAGGCTATCCAGACGGGCAGCAAAACTGGACGTATAAAGCGAAGGCATATGCTGGCATATGACGATGGGCGGACTCTTGGCCGGGAAGTCTTTTATCACCTCTTCAACAGCTTCCACCCCACCGGTGGAAGAGCCAATCCCCACCACATCGAACGGTGTCCGCCACGCCGCCGTACCGCTGCCTGCGACAGGCTCTGTCCGTACAGGCCGGGGGCCCGGGGTCGCCTGCCGGTGGCCGGGCTGATAGCGGGCGGCTTCCAGCACGATCTGCCCCAACCCGGCAAAGGCTTCCCCGGCCCCGCCCTGCTTGGGAAAACATTCAAAAGCTCCCATCTGGAGAGCCGTGATCGCCGTATTGGCCCCCCGTGTGGTCATGCTGGACACCATCACCACCGGGATCGGCCGCAGCCGCATGATCTTTTCCAGAAACTGGAGCCCGTTCATGCCCGGCATCTCGATATCCAGCGTGATGACATCAGGCTGGTCGGCGATGATGAGGTCCCGTGCCTCGATGGGGTTCGATGCCATGCCAATGACATCAATCTCGGGATATTTGAGAAAAGAGCGCCTTATCAGCTCTCTGGCGGTTCTTGAATCATCCACTACAAGAACCTTGACCCGTTCTTTCATGGCCTCAACCCTTTTTCATGTAGATTGTCGGCGCCACAGCCTCGAGATGGCACTCCCTGATGCAGTCCACCCGCTCGGAATGACCCACATAGAGAAATCCGCCCGGCACCAGCCGTTCGGCAAGCCGCTTCCACAAGGCATTGCGGGTTTCGTCATCGAAATAGATCACGACATTCCGGCAGAAAATGACATCAAACTGACCTTTGAAAGGCCAGTCCCGATTCAGGTTGAGCTGCCGGAACGTGACAAGGCGCCGTATCTCCCGTGCCATGCTGAACTGCGCCATCTCCACGGGTTCCATGTAGGCATCCCGCCAGCGCTGCGGCACACTCTGCACCTCCTCGCCGGGGTACTGGCCAATGCGCCCTGTCTCCACCACTGCGTGGTTGATGTCCGTTGCCAGAATCTTGAGATCCATCCGCAAGGCATCCGGCAGCTCCGCCATGATGGACATGGCCATGCTCCATGGCTCCTGCCCTGTCGAACAGGCTGCCGACCAGAAACGCCCCCGCCCTCCGGCACGCAGTTTCTGCCCCAGCTGGGGCAGGACATGCGTCTCCAGATGTTCAAAATGACTTTTCTCCCGGAAGAACTGCGTCACATTGGTTGTCAGAACACAGATGAGCTCCTTCAGCTCCTCCTGCCCCTCCCTCATGCTGACGTAATCCAGATAATCACGGAAGGACGCCCGCCCGGTAGCACGGATGCGCCGGGACACACGGGAAAACACGAGACTGCGCTTGGAGATGGGCAGACTGATTCCTGCTTCCTGCCGGGCGATCTCCTGCACACGCCGGAAATCAGCCTCCGAGTAGGAGAAACCGCCCTGTGGCTCCATGTTTATCATCGGCCTGCCCTCATCCTGCGGCCGTACCGACGGCCCCATCTCCCAGCAGGCGGGTCAGAACAGTATCCAGCCGCAGGATGCGGATGACACGCTCCCCAATGCTGACAAGACCACTCAGCTCAGCTGCACCACCATCAACGGAAATGGGCTGTATCTCATCCAGGGCAATCTCCGTGATGCCGATCACACTGTCCACAAGCAGCCCGCATGTAGCACGGTTCTGGCCATCCTCAATGATGATGACCACACGCCGCTCATTGTCGGCCTCCGGCACGGCCCCCAGATAGTTGGCAAGATTGACGACCGTTACGATATTGCCGCGGATATTGATGGCCCCTTCCACATAGGCAGGGCAATGCGGCAGGTAGGTCGGGTCTTCGAACTCCCTGATTTCCTTGATGCTCAGGATGGGAATGCAGTATCGCTGGTCCCCCACGGTGAAGATGATCATCTGCTCCCGTCCCCCGGAGGGAAGGGCCGAAGCCCCGTTCACCTGTCCGTCTGTCTGTTTCTTTTCTTCCAGAGACATAAGATCCATGACTTTCTTTCCTGACCTGCCTGTTATGCTGCCCGCTCTGCGATGGCTTCCAGCGCACGGGTATCAACACGTTTCGTTGCGGAAACAATCAGTGTTGAAACATCAAGAATGAGAGACACGCTGCCATCCCCAAGAATGGTTGCAGCCGAAACACCCTTGATCTGGCGGTAATTCTTCTCGATGCTTTTGATGACAACCTGAGCCTGGTCGCGGACACCATCCACCACCAGCGCTGCCCGGGCACCAGCCTCGTTCTCCACGACAAGGACAATCAGCTGCCCCTCTTCCCCGGCGCGACCCATGTGATGGGTCTCTTCCTGCACACTCTCAACCTCCGGGAGGGTCAGCTCGTCTCCCAGATAGATCAGCGGGATGCAGCGCCCCCGCACGGAAACGACATGACTGCCATCCGGAATGGTGTACACATCATCCTTCAGCTGCACCGTGACAAGTTCCACAACGGATGATACCGGCACAACCATGGTGGACCCACGGCACTCGATGAGCATCCCATCCAGCACGGCGAGGGTCAGCGGCAGGCTGAGGGTGAAGAGTGTCCCCTTGCCCTGCGTGCTCTTGATGTTCACACGCCCACCAAGATTCTGGATGGCCTGCTTGACCACATCCATCCCGACACCCCGCCCCGAAAGGTCGGATACGGTTTCAGCGGTGGAAAAGCCCGGAGCGAAGATCAGCTCGTTGATCTCATTTTCCCCGAGCGATGCCCCGGAGGGGACAATCCCCCGTTTGATGGCTGTCTGAAGGACACGCTGGGTATTGATCCCACCGCCATCATCCCTGATCTCGATGAGAATGCGCCCGGAACGGTGACGGGCGGAGAGCCATATCGTACCCTGAGCCGGTTTCCCTGCCGCAAGACGGGCCTGCGGGGTCTCAATCCCGTGGTCCACCGCATTGCGCAGCATATGGGTCAGCGGATCCGTCAGGTTTTCGATAAGGGTCCGGTCAACCTCTGTCTCCTCCCCTTCCAGCACGAGCGCCACATCCTTGTCCGCCAGGCTGCTGGCCTCCCGCACTACACGCTGCATCCGCTGGAACACGTTGCGGACAGGCTGTGCACGGATCGCCATGACGGCTTCCTGAATATCCCGTGTCAGTGTCTTGATGACAGCCAGCCGCTTGAGCAGTTCCGGGTCATACAAGGCTCCCTCCCGTGTCAGGGCTGATTCAAGAGAGGCCTGGCCAATGACCATCTCCCCGACCATGTCCATCAACATGCCGATCCGCCCGATATCAACACGGATGGAAGCGTTCTGCTCCCGCTTGCGCCCCGATTTTGCCGGAGCAGCAGGAGCGGCGGCCTGTGCCTCACTTTCCACGGTCTCGGCAGGCACGGGAACCGCCGGAGCCATCTCCTGGACAGCCGGACTTTCCACAGCATCCGCCTCGACCGTATCGTCAGTCTGCTCCTCACGGGCAATCTGAAAATCGCAGACATCACCAACCCAGTCGAAGACGGCCTGGATATCATCCTCGGCCGTGCCGCCCGGAGGTTCCGGCAGACGGACCGTCCAGCCCAGGCAAGCCTCCTCAGGCGCCAGCTCTGACAGCACGGGCAGGTCCTGCGTGTTGCACGTTACATCCATGGCCCCGGCATCTTCGGCCGGCAGCAGCTCCTTCAGGCCCAGCAGAAGATTCCGGGCGTCATCGCCACGGCTGTACAGTTCAGCCTGTGGCCGGAAGGTCACGACCAGCTTCGGCCGGGAAGATTCACCGCCCTCTTCGGCTGGCTCATCAAAATCGAAGCCACCCAGATCTACCGTCACGGGGGTAAAATCTTCCGGAACAGGGGTTTCCCCCACGTCAGAAGCAGCGGGGGCATCCCCCCCTTGACCGATGATCGCCTCCAGCTTGCGGACAGTCTCGTCTATCCGCCCGCCATCAACCTCATCCCCGGCCTGTTTCGCCTCGGCCACCAGATCACTGAGAAGGTCCATCGCCAGAAAGAACGTCTTGATGATGGCCGGGTCCGGCTCCACCTGACCGGACCGCAGACCATCCAACGCACTTTCATAGACATGGGCAAAACGGACGAGACGGTCCAGACCGAAGGACGCCGCTCCACCCTTGATGGAATGTACCGCCCGGAAAATGGCATTGATGGTTTCCTGACTGGACTCCTCCGCAGAAAGTTCACCCAGCCCGCTTTCCAGCTCGGGGAGCAGCTCATCACATTCCTCAAAGAATATCTTGAGAATATCATCCATGACGTCGCCCATATCCACGCTCCCTTACGCTGTAACCCGCCGGATGGCCCATACGAGCTTCTCGGCATTGAAGGGCTTGGCTATCCACCCCGTAGCCCCGAGGGATCTGGCCCGGTTCTTCTTCTCCTCATCCGTTTCGGTCGTCAGGCAGATGATGGGAATACTGGAGAAAGCCTCCAGTTTCCGCACCGCCTCGATGAACTGGAAACCGTCCATCCGGGGCATGTTGATGTCCGTGATGATGGCCTGCGGCATGGGGTCCGCCTGCTGCAGCACCTCCAGCCCTTCAACACCATCACCCCCCTGGATGACATCATAACCGGCCTCACTGAGGGCCTTGCGCAGGACACCCTGCATGGTGCGGGAGTCATCAACCGTCAGGACTCTCACCTTCGGTTCATCCGTCATGGCGGCTCTCCTTCTCATCCATCGATTCCAGAAGCTGCTGCTGGACACCAAACAGCGTGAAGGCTTCCGCTGCCTTGTCAGAACACGGGCCAACTTTCAGCCCGCTGGCCAGAAGGAGCTGAAGGCACAGCCCCCCGACATAATCGACCCCGGAAGCATCCAGCAGTGGCGTCGTCCCTTCTGCCGCTCCGATCTCCTCCAGAAGAAGAGCCTTCAGCCCTGCCGCCGCACCGGTATCCAGACGCTGCGGCAGAGAAATGAGGGGGATTCCCTCCTGTACTGCCGCCGCCATCAGAAATGATCCCAGCCTGCTTCATCATCAGAGTGGGTCGGCAATATCTTGCCATCCTGCTGGATCTCACCACGCTGGCTGCTCAGCATTGGCGTGCTGCTCTTCGGCTGTGTCTGGGCAGCTGTCTCATTGGGAAGGGCCGGACGCTCATGAGAAAGCTTCAGGCTCTGGCTGGAACCAATGGTGAAAGTTGCCAGTGTCTGACGCAGCTTGACGGTCTGGGTGGTCAGGTTATGGCTGGCTGCCGTGGATTCTTCGACCATCGCCGCATTCTGCTGGGTCATGCCATCCATGCTGCTCACAGCATCGGAGACTTCTGCCAGGCTGCGGGCCTGTTCCTCAGTCGCCTTGGAGACAACCTCCACCCGATCCGCCAGAGCTTCCGTCCCTTCTTCCACATCCTTGAGCAGACCGCTGGTCCGGGCCACAAGGCGGACACCCTCCTGCACATGGGCTGTGGCGGTTTCCAGCACGTCACGGATCATGTCAGCCGCCTTGGCGGACTGCTCTGCCAGGGACTGGACCTCCTTGGCGACCACGGCAAAACCACGTCCGGCTTCACCGGCACGGGCCGCCTCCACACTGGCATTGAGTGCCAGCACGTTGGTCTTGAACGCAATGTCACTGACAGAGCGTGTGATCTGCACGATATCATCAGACGAGGTCTTGATGGAGTTCATCGCCACGCTGGTCTGTTCCATCCCGTTAGAGGCCGTCTTGACCTTTTCCAGCGTTGCCTTGGTCTCGCTGCTGGCATGGGAACAGTTGCTGGCCGTGACCTTGAAGCCGGAAGCGATCGATTTGACAGAAGCCGTTACCTGGCCAAGGCTTGCGGCCTGACGCTCCGTACGCTTTGCCAGATCATCTGATGCCGTGGAGATTTCACTGGCCCCGTTGGCGATCATGTTGGAGCTTTCCGCCACGACGGACAAAGCGCCGCCAAGGCCTGTCAGGGATTCATTGAAAGCCTCCCGCACGGGACCGAATTCACCATCAAACAGGGCACTGGTAATGCGGATGGACAGATTGCCCTGTGCCAGAAGCTGCATGACACGGTTCAGCTCTTCCACGACGGCATGTGTGCGGGCCTCACGCTCCTTGAGCTTTTCCGTCGTTTCCAGCGCCTTGTTCACAGCCTCGCTGTGCGCCTTTTCTGCTGCCTTCTGCTCCTGGAGGCTCAGGGCGAAAGAGGCCAGCATCCGGCCAACGCGTCCAACACAGTTTGTCCTGTTCTCATACAGGCTGAGATCAGGACTTTCACCACGGCTCAGGCCCATACCCATTGCCGTCAGCTTTTCAATGGGTTCGGTCAGGGCCTTGGTAAGGAAAAACCATACGGTCCAGACAAGCACCATCCCAAAGAGAAGTGTTGCCATATTGATGATGGAAACACGGCTGAAGATGCCACTCTGAACATAACCGACACCCTCCACGAGAAGCTGCACGGCGAGATAGAGCTCGATGGCCAGCATTGCCACCCGTACCTGCACGCGGAACGGGGCTGACTTATACAACCAGTTGAACATGAAAACGTCCCATCCCTCTAGAAATTTCATTCCTTCCGTCAACATGACCAAAGGCTTGGCTGATGACAGAGACTCAAGACATGAATTCTAAAAAAGACCATACAAATGCATGGTTTAGACTTGATTATGCCCAAAACATGATGAAATTTTTAACGGAATAAAAGACATTTTTTTGAAAACAATGAATAAACTATCAAAACTTAACCTGTTTTAAGGGTAAATCTGTATTTTATTTACTATCGACAGCTGTAAGATCACATGACTCCGGTCATGATCCCACAGCTTCAGATTGCTGAATTGGCACACCTCCCCGAGGAACTGTAAAATCGTGCGGACGTATTTTCTGCAGAACACCATCACAACTGCTTTATGACCTGATGTTGTTCAGAATTTTACGATATGGGATCAGCCTTTCACCAATCCATCTTTTGAGACCAGCATGAAAAAACAGAAAAAGTGCCTCCCCAAACCCCTCTGCACCATTCTGGCCCTTGCGCTGCTGCTCCTGCCCGGCGCAGGCCGTGCAGGGTCCACAATTCAGGATGTCCGTGATACGGTCCGGGTCATTCCCATCAAGCTGGACACGGAAGCGCAGGTTCCCATCCAGAAAGGGGAAGTCCTGAAACTTCTCAAACTCTATCACGACAATGCCAATGCGTGGTCATGGAACGAATATCTCGCCTTTGAACCCTGCCCCCGCGAAGCAGCCCTTCTCTGTGCCGTGCCTTTCCGGGACACGCAGGGAAAGGAGTACAGCCTGAGAGATGCACCACATGACGGTGAAGATGCCCTGACCACCGTTGGTTTCTACACAGTGCAGAGCGCACAGGGACGATGGAACCTGTTCATGATCCGCATGGAACGGCCTCTGGGGGATTCAACCTACGCAAAAACGGAAACAACAGCCCATGTCAGCCTCTTCAGGCTGGCTCCCCATGACACGGACGGGGCCACGCCGGAAAATAACTACTTCGAGGAAATCGCTACCCTGCCCATGGGCGGATACTGCAACAGCACGGTAGCTCTGGCCTCCTTCCTCAAACAGCCTCTCCCCCCCGGCACAGCACCCGATGGCTGCATGCAGGGCCAGTAAGACACATCACAGCTCCCTCCCAATGATCACGGAGGGAGCGAACCTCACGGTGCGATGTTGGAATCGATCGGACTGTTCATACGGTTGATCGTATCGGGACTGAGCTTGCGGATGCCCGCCAGATACTGGGAAAGAATATTGGCACGGTCGGGCTGCATGTTGCCAATAACATCCGAAATCCGGCGGGGAATCATGTGCTGGGCCACAGGGACCAGCACCCGCATATCCAGAATATTGAACATGGCCGCCGCATCACGTGGAGGCATCTGCTCGTAGATATGGGCCAGGCGAGCAATGCTCTGCTCGACATCCTGCCGGCGCTGCTCCTGCTGGGCAGAAAGTTCGGAAGCATTCCGGCCCAGTGCCTGTAATTTTTCGTCCAGCTCCTTCTGCTCCTGCTCGAGAGCCTTCTGCTGGTGCTGGAAACGTTCCGCCTCTCCCTGCATGGCCTGCCGATGCGAGGCAAGGTCGTCATTCAGCCCCCGTTCAGCCAGACGGACACGGGAATCAGGCTGTTCCTCATCAACCTGCCCGGTGGCAGGATCATCATCCGCAAGACCATTGGCTGGCGTCCAGCCCTGGAGGTGGTTCAGAAACAGGCGCTGCCTGCTGGGCCGCACTGTCTCTGGCGCTTTCACACCCGCAGGCGGCGGTGCAGGTACCGCCTTTGCAGCCTTGCCCTGCGGGGCGGCCTCCCCCGACTTTCCATGAGCTGTCTCGGTCTGGGCAGAAGAACTGCTGATCTGTGCCGCAAGGGAATGAAGATTCAACGCCAGCAGCACCGTCATCAGGCAGGAGGCAAGATTGGTGATCCTGCTCAGGGAGAATCCCTTTTTTCTCATGGATCTGACATTCCCTCTCATGGCGTTCTTCCTCAATCCTTCATCAGATTGATGGCCCGTGCCAGCATGGACCGGGTCACCTGCATCGTATTGAGATTGGCCTCGTAAGAGTGCTGGGCATCGTGACTGTCCATGATCTCCACGATGGAGCTGACATTTGGCATCTTCACATAGCCCTGTTCATTGGCCGCCGGATGGGCCGGGTCATACCGCATCTGGAAGTCGGACTGATCCTCCCCGACAGAGCGGATCGACACACTGGAAACACCACTCGCACGGTCCAGTGCTTCCCGGAATGTCACTGTCTTGCGGCGATACGGGTCAGCCCCGGGCGATGCGCCCGTCGTCTCCGCATTGGCAAGATTCTCGGCAGCAACCCGCAGGCGGGCTGTCTGTGCTCTCATCCCGGCCGCTGAAACACCAATCGTGTCGGAAAAATCCATCCTCTCCTCCTCTCTCCTTTACCGCACCACGACTTACTGGCCACTACCGCCAAGGGCCATGCCGTAAAGCCCCATGTACCGGCCATATACGGTAGTGGCGAAACGCTGCTGATCACTCGTCTGGGCGATTTTCCCCAGCTCGTCCTCCAGCACCACACGGTTGCCATCCAGCGAGGCCCGACCGCCCTGCCTGCGGGCATGTGTTTCCCCCGCAGGCCCCAGCATGTGCCCCGGCTGTGTACGCGTCAGCGCCACGGCATGGGCAGTCTCCAGAACACCCTGAAACGGCGAAACATCCTTCGGGCTGTAATGAGGCGTGTTGGCATTGGCGACGTTGCCCGCCAGCACGGATTCACGATTCTGGAGCCAGCTCATCCGCCGCTCGGCCAGGTTCAGAAGGTCCGTCCCGCCCGTATGTGTCACACTCATCCCACGTCACTCCTTCCTCATGCGCTCACTGTGCCTGCTGGGCCGATACAAGAAGACGGAACATCCGTCCGGCATCACCCTCAAAAGGCCGATCCCCCACACGATTGCGTATCCACTCCAGCGCACCTGCATCTCCGGCCCGGGAAGCATCCGATGCCAGCCGCAGGGCAAGAAGCTGCTGAGACACCGTCATGTCTCCCTGCGGTGGCAGAAGCTGCATCACCATGCTGCGCAGATCCGCCACGGCAGGAGACCATTCTTCCCGATTCTCATGGATATGGGCCCGTATGTCCGCTGCCTGCGGGTCCTGATCCGCTCCCAGAAGATACAGGGCGACCTCCGGCTTGCCCGAGGCAGCCGCCATGCTGGCCATGAGACGGGTCCGGCGTGCCGTTTCCTGTGGGGGCAGGGACGCCCCACCCGTATCCGCCAATGTGGCCGAGGCCTTGTCCAGCTGCCCCCGTCTGATCTCATTCTCGGCCAAGGCATCCCCGGCAGCAGCCCGGTCCTGCGGGTCTGTCATCATGGGAATGGCCGTGTTCATGGCATTCCCGGCCTGTTCCTCCAGCCCCAGCCGGCCAAGCAGCCGCCCATAGGCCAACAGCAGGTTGCCCTTCTTTGCGCTGGCCGGGAGATCCTGCATGTGCGCCTTCAGCAGGGCGGCTTCATGCAGCAGGGTGGCCTCATTCTGCGACCCACCACCATCAGGCCCGGGCAGCCCCTGAACAACGCCCGACAGCGCTGCGGACAGCAGGGCCTGCATCCTTGCTTCATCATGAGGCGGTGCTGCCTGACGGGCCTGATCCAGCGCCTGAAGAGCAGCTTCCCACTGATGGGCCCGTATATCGGCCCCAGCCCGCAGCATGTTGACAATCCCATCACGACCAGACAGCCGGGCATCTGGCAAAAGCGACGCATATTGCCGGGCCGCTTTTTCTGCCGGGAGGTGCCCGTCCCGCAGGCTCAGGGCCACACCCTCTTCCATCGCCTTCTCGGCAATGACAGGGTCATGATCCACAGAGAGGGCCTCCAGCAGGCTGGTGGCCTTCTTCTCATCCCCATCCCGCAGAGCACGCACGGCCTGAATGAAACGGAATTCACTGCCCTCTGGCAGGAAATCCAGCGCCTTGCGGTCCGCTGGCGTGCCACGGCGGGCAATGAGTTCCGCCGCCATGGGCAGCAGAGACGCCCGCAACGGCTCCGGATAATTCAGCAGACGTGGCATGTCCCGGGCCAGCAGCCGGGCCGCCTCGGCGTCATTCCCCCCGGCGGCGGCCTCATACAGGCCCTGCCACAGTTTTGTGGCCCGCATGGCCTGCTCCGGCCATTCCTGCATCAGCTGGGCCGCACCTTTCATCCGGCCTGCAAGCAGGTCAGTCGCCGCCAGAAAAAATCTTACATCCGGCCGGAAAGCTTCTTCCGGGTCATCTTCCAGAGCGACATCCATGATGGCCCGTGCATCGGGGAAGGCACCAACACCCAGAGCAGCCCGGGCTGCGTCCAGCCGTTTACCAAAACGTTCACCAGGAGATGAATCCGCTGCCGCCACAAGAGCCTGACGATAACGCTCCTGCGCCTGTGGAGCGGCAAGATGTTTCAGGCCAAGCCAGTTCAGGTCCACATCACTGGCGTAAACGGCCCGGTCCATATCAGCCAGAGGGCGGTCATCAGCCCGCTGGAGCAGGTCTCCCTGCATGATGGCCCGCATGACCACCTGCGGCGGCTCATGCTGGGCAATCACCACGCCTTCCATGGAAGGCCAGACATCATAATCCCTGCCCTTGCGCAGGGAGAGCAGGCCGCCATCATCCAGTGTCGTGGTCCCCACGACCAGAGACGTGCCTGATGCCGGGTCCTTGATGGAAAAGACACGTCCCGGCCGCCGCATGGGGAACAGGAGGCCATCCCCCCGTAACCGGGGCGTGATCTCCGGCCTGTCCGTATAATCCATGCCCGGCGGTGGCTGATCCCCTAGCACCCATCCATCACTCTGCTGGGAAAGGTAAAGCTGGCGCGTATCAGGCACTGGCAGGCTGATCATTGTCAGGTCAGGCAGGGTTGTCACACCCAGGCGGCTGAACATGCCATCCCCACGCAGGGCAGAGACATCCATGGGCTGACGGGCATCCACCAGAATGATGAAGCGGTCTCCACTCTGATAAGCCGCAATGCCCATCTGCCCGGGCACGGGAATCAGAATCCTGTTGCGGGACGGCGCAGATACAGCCGGTTCGTTTCCCGCTGGCTGGGAAGGCACAGCCAGCCCCGGTTTTGCAGCATCTGCCTCACGCCCCTCCGCCTGTAAAAATTGATGAAGGGACTGATCCCTGTGCTCCGCCCTGTGATCAGCTGAAGGCGCCTCTGGAGGTGTTTTCTGCGGGGGCGCCCCACCCTGGGCAGCACCAACACCAAGCACATGCGCCCCCCACCCCGCAGGAACCCCCTGCAAAAGCGGATCGCCTGCTTTCACATGGTCCTGCACCTGCAGGGGCGGCGGCACGGCAGGGCGCCCCCGCACCTGATGATGCGGAGAAACGGGACGGGGATGGCCATGATGGGGATTCGCCTGGGACTGCCTGTGCTCCGATGCTGGCTGAGAGTGTGACGGACCAGCTCCAGCCGAGGCCTCATCCATGAAGGGTGAAGACGTCCTGGCGGGCCCCTGCGCAGCCAGCGCCGTACCCGACAGCCACATCTGGCTGCCCACCACAGGCCCACCCAGCATGATGAGACCGGCAACACCACAGCCGGCCCTGCGCCAGATTCCATCGCCTGCCATGGCTTTAGAGACAGCCTTATGAACAGCGCATAGCATGGTGCTGCACCCCTTCATGCTCCTTGATCCGTTCCCGCATCCCCTATTTTCACGCAGAGCGGAGACCGCCCCGCATGACATGACCGGCCATCAGGCCAGAAGATTGACGAAGCTGGCCGTGGCAGAGTTTTTACGGACTCCTTTGGCACTGGGCACGACCTGACCCGTAGCATCGAACTGCATGGAGGCCTCCGCCCCATTGCTGCGCTGGGAAGAAACCTGCACACGGCCTGCCTTCTCCGACATGGCAGCTTTACGCATCTCATTGGCCTGCTGGGCTGTCTTGACCCGCATGGCTGAAGCGATTTCGGAAGCCACTGATGCGTCTGACATGATTCTTTTCTCCCTGATATTTCATTCTGCAACACTCAGATGGCCATTCTGATACCGAATACAGAAGGAAAAACAAAGCCATTTGCAGACGTATATATGAAAATAACCTTACATAAACCTTCTGTTAAAAGAAAAAACATGGCGTTATGCCGAAATGGCTATTACAAACAGGCCACCATCATACCCATGACGGAAAGGAGGCCATAACCAGCCCATGTCCCTATCCAGCATTGCCAGTTCCGCAGCACAGAGCTTCGATGCCGGGCAGGCCTATGGCCGGGCACAGCAGCTCAGCCAGACCAGCAGCCCCGCCAGCGCAGGCCCTGCCGACGAAACAGAAAGCACCGATGCCGTTTCCAGCTTCAGCCACGTGCTGGACAACGCCATCCGGGGTGCCATCAACACAGGCAAAGTCGCCGAGAGCCAGACCGCCCAGGCACTTTCCGGCAAAGGCAACATGTCCGATGTCGTCGCCTCTGTCGAAGAAGCCAAACTGACACTCCAGACGGTCACCACCCTGCGGGACCGCTTTGTCAGCGCCTATCAGGATGTCATGCGGATGTCCGTCTGACCGGCACGGCAGGAAACAGGAGGACACCCATGGGTCACGCTGTTGATGTTCAGGAGATCCTGCGTCAGACACTGCTGGTTGCTGTCAAGCTGGGAGCTCCTTCTCTTCTGGCGTCCCTCCTGGCCGGGCTCTGTGTTTCACTGTTCCAGGCCATGACACAGGTCAGTGAGGCCACGCTGTCCTTCGTGCCGAAATTCATCGCCGCCATGGCCACGCTGATCCTGACAGCTTCCTTCATGCATGCCACCATCCATGCCTATGCGGAAATGATCTTCGACCAGCTCATCAAGGCCGGGGGAGTGTGAATGCTGTCCCTCTCCGACTTTTTCGGCTCGCCTGACCTCGCTGCCCCTCACGGATCGCTGGCCGTACTGACGGGCATGTTTGCCATCATTCTCTGCCGTGTCAGTGCGGTTGTCATGCTGGCACCAGGGCTGGGTGAAAGCGGAGCACCAGCACGGGTACGGGCCGGCCTCTGCCTGGTAATCACGCTGGCGCTTCTGCCCGTCCTCCAGCAGCGCCTGGTAGCCGTGTCAGGGGAGGCCCTGCGGATGCCCGCCATGGCTCTCCGACTGATTGCCGGGGAGCTCCTCTGTGGCTTCTTCCTCGGGATGCTGGCCCGACTGCTGACCATGTCGCTTGCCATCGCCGGGCAGATCATTGCCGTCTTCACCGGCATGGCCAGTGTCATCCAGACAGACAGCCAGCTTGGGGCCTCCAGCACAGCCGTCAGCCACATGACAAGCGCTCTGGCGCCCATCATTCTCTTTTCCACCGGTCTGTACGCCCTGCCCCTGCTGGCGCTGTCCGGTTCCTACACGCTTTTCCCGGCGGGGCATGTCACAGCCATGATCGTCGGAGACATGGCCACCGACATGACACGGGCTGTCAGCACCAGCTTTCTCATTGCCATGCAGCTGGCAGCCCCCTATCTGCTGTTGGGCACCCTCTGGCCAGCCATGCTGGGCGTGCTGAACCGCCTCATGCCCTCCATACAGGTCTATTCCCTGGCCATTCCGGCCCAGATTCTGGGAGGCATCCTGCTCCTGGCCCTGCTGATCCAGATTCTGACAGGCACATGGGCCGAAAAGATGCAGCTCCACCTCTCCACCCTGCCAGGTCTCATCGCTCCCGCCAGTCCTCCGGTCTGACCTCCCATGGCGGAAGAGAATGGCAGTGGCGGTGGTGAAAAGTCACAAGCCCCAACAGAAAAGCGCCTCCAGAAAGCCCGTGAGGAAGGCAATGTTGCCCAGTCCAAGGAACTGCTGATCCTTGTGGCCCTGGGGACGTTTCTCCTCGTATTCGCCCTGAGCATTCCGGCCTCGGCACGCCAGTTCATGCATGAGATGAACGGCCTTCTTCTCAATTTCGGCCTTGTCCCCAACGACCCGGCTGCCCTGTATGGTTTCACCCTCCACGCCATCATGGCGGGCCTGCACCTCATCGCCCCGCTCATGGGCACAGGGGCCTGCGCCATCCTGATGGGCGGCGTGCTCCAGACAGGGTTCCTCTTCCGCCCCGCCGCCCTGAAGCCGGATATCAGCCGTCTTTCTCCCCTGAAAGGCATCAAGCGGATTGTCGGCCTCAATAATCTGATCGAGCTGCTCAAGACCATTGCCAAGATCACCGTATTCAGCCTGATTCTCTACAAGGTTGCCCTTCAGACCGTGTCTCTGGCCCCACAGACAGAACGATGGACAACCTGGCAGCTCGTCAACGCCATGAAGTCATGGTTCATCTACGCAGGTTTCATGGTGCTGGCCATACAGTGCATCATCACCGGGCTGGATGAGGTCTGGTCCCGCTATCACCGCTTTTCCAAACTGCGGATGAGCCTTCAGGACATCAAGGATGAGATGAAGCAGAGCGAGGGTGACCCGCAGATGAAAGCCCGCCTCCGGCAGCTCCGGCTGAGCCGCTCCCGCCGCCACATGAAAAAAGCCGTGCAGGAAGCCACGGTCATCGTGGTCAACCCGACCCATTATGCAGTTGCCATACGCTATGACCAGCATGACGGGACGGCTCCGCAGATCGTTGCCAAGGGAACGGACGAACTGGCATTCCGCATCCGTGACATCGCCCGGGAGGCGAAGATTCCTGTCATGTCCAACCCGCCACTGGCACGGGCCCTGCATGCCTTGCCGCTGGACAGTGAAATCCCCGAAGAATTCTGGAAACCTGTCGCCACCATCATTGCCTACGTCGTACGGCTCAAAACCCCTGGTGCCCGTGCAGCACGCCCTGCAGAAGCAGGTCCTTCCTGACTTTAACAGCCTGTTCATGAAATAAGCAGGTTATATTTGCTTTTATAAAAAGCGTTTTCTAGGGTTTGCCTACAAATAGCCTTAATCATCAGGTCACAGACAAGGATAGAATCATGTCCGGTGTGTTCAATGCACTTACGACGGCTGTCAGCGGCATCAATGCCCAGTCAGACGCCTTTACCAACCTGAGCAACAACATCGCCAACAGCCAGACCGTCGGCTACAAGGCCGACACGACATCCTTTGCCGACTTCGTGGCCGGCAACATCACCGGCAATTCCGCCTCGCAGGCGGAATCCAACACTGTCCAGGCCATTACTGTCCAGCATGTCGACAATTCCGGCACAGCCACCAGCAGCACCAATGGTCTGGCCATGGACATTTCCGGCAGTGGGATGTTCGTCACCTCCAAGCCGACAGGCGCCGGGACGGCCAATGCCGGTGTCACCAACTTCTCCGAACAGAAATTCTACACGAGGAATGGCGACTTCCAGCAGGACAAGAAAGGCTATCTGGTCAACACATCAGGCTATTACCTTGATGGCTACATGGCAGATTCCACCGGTACGCTGAACAATACCCTCACACCCATCAATGTCAGCAACATCGGCTTCAAGCCCACGGCCACAACAACCATGACACTGAATGCGGCCGTCGGGAAGCTGCCGGCCGATTCCACAAACTACACGCCGCAGAGCTATACCACCGCTCCCACCACGACATACGACTCCAGCTCCAATCCACACAAGATCGCCGTGCAGTGGCAGGAGAGCGACACCAATCCGCTCATCTGGACCGTCTCTGCCTATGATGCTGATGGCAACGGGACCGTCTCTCCGAACAGCTACCAGGTCGCTTTCGACCATTCCGGCTCCCTGGCCTCCATCACCGACATGCAGACAGGCAAGGCCGTTGGCTCCACCACGGCGGGATCCGCTGCGGAAATCCCCGTCACCGCCCATTACGCCAACAATGAAGAGCAGACCATGACGCTCTCTCTCGGCACGATTGGCGGAACCAGCGGTACGACCATGGTGACATCCAACAATTCGGCTGCAACCAACCAGGCCAACCCCCTCACCCTTTCCGGCACGAAACTCACCATGCCGGCCACCACGCTCGGCACCACCACCGACAGCCGACAGAGCTACATGAGCTCCCCCTTGACGGTAAGCAGCACGGACAAGAACGGCACGGCCACCAACACGCCTGTTGCCGTGAAATGGACACAGACAGCCGCCTCCCCGCCCACATGGTCCGTGCAGGCTGTAAATCCCTATGACGGCTCCGCCTCCTCTGCCGTGCAGATGGACAAAGCCCATTCCGTCATCTTCAACAAGGATGGCACGATGCAGAGCTTTGATGGCCAGCCTGTCAGCAAGGGCAGCCCGGTCACGGCAAATCTGACCATCAATGGCAGCAGCTACAGCCTGGACCTTTCCAACGCTTCTCTGACAACCGGCACTTCCACCGGAGCCGATACCAGTGCCCTGAGCAACGACAGCATCACCTCTGGGACCTACAAGGGTGCGGAGATTGAAAGCGATGGTTCTGTCATGGCGCAGTTCGACAACGGTTACAGCCAGCTGATCGGCAAGGTGGCTCTGACGAATTTCAACAACGTCAACGGGCTTCAGGCCGTCGATGGTCAGGCCTATCTGGCCACGGCACGGTCTGGCACACCCAAGACCGGTTTTGTTGGCGAAAATGGAACGGGCTCACTCGCCGTCGGGTATGTGGAATCCTCCACAACAAACCTGACAGGCGATCTTTCTGCCCTCATCGTGGCGCAGGAAGCCTACAGCGCCAATACAAAAACCGTCACGACGGCAGACAATCTGCTCCAGCAGACCATCGCCATGAAGCAGTAACATCTGCAAGACTTCACACAGGAAAAGGGCGCAGAGGGTTCATCCCCCTGCGCCCTTTCTGCATGGCCCTGGCGTGACATCCTCATGCCTTGATGCGGGAGCGGCCTTTCTTCTTGCGGTCATAATGGCCAAGACCGGTCCTGGAGGCCTCCAGCTTCTTCATGGCCGAATAGCTCTCACAGGCCATGGGATAATCCGGGGACAGCCCCCAATAGACACGATAGCCATCCGGACTCTGGCGATGCTGCCGCTCGATATGGCGCTTCAGCATGCTGAAGGCCCCACCACAATGCAGACAGATGATCTCGTCACTGAAAATGGATTCTTCCGGGGCACAGTAAGGTTCATCACGGCTTGCGATCCACTGGCCGGGCTTTTCTTTCACTTCCGGGGACATGCCCTGCACGAAATGACCGCCAAACCCGTTCACGCCGTGGCCTTCATGCTGTGCAGCCAGAGCGGAAAAACCGGCAAAAGAATGGCTGCCTTCCCGCTTCTCCGACGCCAGCCCTGCCTCCATCTTGCGGGCAATGATGGCAATCTCATCTGCGGCACTGGCCATGTCATGGATGATACCGACATCTGCAAGGCCAGAAAGGACATTCAGCACGGCACCCGCCCGGTCCGGATAATGGTGGGACAGTCCCAGCAAGGTTTCTGTCATCCCACGCAGACGCTCTGCCTGCCCAACAATATCGCTTAATGTCTGGGAAGGAGAAAACTCCTGCTGAAACCGTGACAGCAGGCGCCCAATCCCTTTTTCAATAAACGTACTGGCTGGTTGTGATGTCATATCCCACTCCCTTCTCCGGCCTATTCCTTAACGCCACATTAAATGATTGTTGCAGCCTTGCCTACAAGACCTTTCATAAGGCCATCACATTAATAAGATCAATACGATCCTATTTCAAACAGACAATGCCCATCAATCGGACAGTCATGACCATACTGCCGGAAAAAGCCAAAAAAATGGCCATATGAACATTTTCCGAAAATGGCCTTTAAAAAAATAAGACCTGCCGGAACAATCCCCCGGCAGGTCTCCCCGTAACAGATTGAAAAAAGTAGCCTCCCATGACCATTCACCCCCAAACAGGGATGATGCCACTCACAAAGGCAAATACAAGGTCATCCCCCCATGCCATCCACACTGAAGGCCACCATGCCTGCCAGCCCCAGCCCAGCATCCAGAGCCCGCTCATAAAGGCCCCTGTCCTGCTCATACCCTGCAACACACATGGCCGGAGGGCCGCAGCGTCTCAGCCTTCTGCCCTGCCGGTCAGCTGAATCCACCATGCTCCCTTCAGCAAGCGCACGTATATCGGCAAGAAAATCCTTCATACGTCCCTCGGTTTCCGCAGGACAGGAAGAACCAGCTATACGAGGCATCAGGTAATCCTTCTCCAAAGTTTTGTCATGGCAGACCTTGTCCTCATATCACGTTGCCAAGAACACGGTACATAGGTCGATCATGTCACAGAAATCAGCAAAACCAGCCAGAAGTCTTTGCGTGCAAAGCTAACCGGGAGCGCTCATATACATTACTATCGTTAAATATATATTAAACAGCACTCACAGTAAGCATCACATAACCATCACAAAAGGCCAGAACAAAAATAACACCATGATTTCCCAGCATTTAATACTTTCTAAGCTATCATGACATGAGAAGGTCATAGACTGGCTGCCAGCAAAGTGGCCACATGATGCAGGAACCGTGAGATGACCCGTTTGCACTGTCCATCCATTGCCATCATTCTTCTTGCCCTGGCCGGCGGGGGCATCCTGCCTGCCAGAGCCCAAGGATTCTACGGCGGCAGTGAATACCTGCTCAGCCCGCCCCCTCCTCCGCCGCCGCCCACCGGGGAATTCACCCATCTGCCACCGCCCCCACCGCCGCCGCCATCCTTTTCCGGCACATGGCAGCAGGACCAGTACCGCCAGCAGGGCATACCGGCACCGTGGGCAGCGCCGCTCTGGGGAACGTACCAGACACCCCGTTACTCCCGCCAGAATGGCTGGGACGAACCCGGCTTCATGCCATGGAACACCTACATCCAGACCCAGGCCCCCTATCCCGGCCTGCCCTATCCGCCAGCCCCACCAAGCCGGAGCTGCATAGACCAGAACTGTACTGGCCCCTGAGACCAGCCTGCCATGCATTTCTGTATCGTCGGTGCCGGATTCAGCGGGGCGGTCACGGCCCGTCATCTGGCTGAGCGAGGCCACCGCATCACTGTCATTGATGAACGCCCACACAATGGTGGCAACTGCCATACAGCCCGGGACCCGCAGACGGGCATCATGCTTCACCATTATGGGCCCCATATCTTCCATACCGCACAGGAAACGGTCTGGCAGTATGTGCAGCGCTTCGGACGGTTTGCCCCCTACATCAATCGGGTCAAGGCCATCAGCCAGGGGCGGGTTTACACCCTTCCCATCACCCTGCTGACCATCAACCAGTTTTTCGGCAAGACCATGCAGCCCGCAGAAGCCCGGGAATTCATCCGGCAGCAGGCCGTGCAGGACATGGCTTCACCCCGCAATTTCGAGGAGCAGGCCCTGCACATGATCGGCCCTGCCCTCTATGAGGCCTTCTTCAAAGGTTACACGACCAAACAGTGGGGCCTGCCCCCGGCGAACCTTCCCGCCGCCATCCTGAAGAGACTGCCGGTACGCTTCAATTACGATGACAACTATTTCAGTCATCCCTATCAGGGCATTCCGGTGGAAGGCTATACCACCCTGATCGAAACGATTCTCACCCATCCCCGCATCACCGTACGGCTGAACACATCTTTCGAAACATTCCAGTCCTGCAACAGCATGGACCATACACTCTATACTGGCCCGCTGGACCGCTATTTCAGCTTCTGCCATGGCCGTCTTGGCTATCGCACGCTGAATTTTGAACGAATCGATGCGAAAGGTGACTATCAGGGGACGGCGGTCATCAATTACTGCGACGAATCCATCCCCTATACCCGCATCAGCGAGCACAAGCACTTCGCCCCCTGGGAGGCCGCACGCTTCAGCAGGACAGTCTGCTTCCGTGAATATAGCCGCCTGGCCGGGCCGGAAGATGCCCCCTATTACCCCATAAGGCTGGCAGGCGAGACAGCCATGCTGGACCGCTATGTCCGCACGGCCATGACTGCCCGAAACGTCTCTTTCCTCGGGCGGCTGGGGACCTACCGTTATCTGGACATGGATGTCACCATTGGTGAGGCTCTTGCGGCCTGCCAGATCATGGACGACCATCTCGCCGAGGGCAGGCCACTGCCAGTCTTTTTCACCAATCCGCTCTGAAGGGCGGGAAGGCGTTTCAGCCCTCCTGAATGGCCATTTCCAGCCCGTCCAGCACGTTGCGGGCTGTCTCTATGAGGGGAGCAAGGCTGAGCGTGGGGTCCAGCATGGCCCGTATGCCATACTTCTGGGCCTGATCGGCCATCCGGGCAAAAAGAAGCCTGTCTTCCGTCTCGACCATGCCAGCTTCCACCGCATTGGCACGCTGGATGAGCGACCAGAGACGCTGATTCTTCGCGATGACCTGATTCCGCGTGATGACATCCGTCTCATGGGCCACGCTTTCCAGCATGGCAATCAGCCTGCGGAAACATTCCGCATCCGCTTCCCTGTCCGACAGAGACGAACTGGCCGCCATACGATAAGCATTCATGGCGTTGTTCTGATACATGCTCCCTCACAACCTCCCGTTCCATCCGGCAGGCAGCCAATACGTCGTGGCTGCCTGCCCTGTTCATGCATCATCAGGCGTGGTTCAGCTTGTGGCCTGCACGCTGGAGAGCGGAACCTCAGCCCCACCCATCATGACATTCATGCCCGTGCTGGTCTTCTTCATCCCCGTGACCGTGCCACGCACGGTAAAGGGCACGTCAGCCGTATTGCCCCGACTGTCCACACTCTTCACCGCCACGCTATAGGCCCCATCACTGAGGGTCGTGCCATTGTCGTCCTTGCCATCCCAGTTCCAGGATGTCTGGCCGCCATCCGCCCGCA
The DNA here is from genome assembly GCF_009725805.1 of Bombella sp. ESL0380. Lineage (NCBI taxonomy): Bacteria > Pseudomonadati > Pseudomonadota > Alphaproteobacteria > Acetobacterales > Acetobacteraceae > Bombella > Bombella sp. ESL0380. The sequence goes on from NZ_WNIH01000005.1 coordinate 241,550, forward strand.
CCACGTCGTGATAGACCACCTGCCCGGCACTGTTGGCCACGGAAATGCCAACCATCTGGCCCGCTCCTGCCTGGAAGGACAGACCAGCCGAACCGGACTGCAGGGGCAGCGTGGACCCGGAAGCACTGACCTGCCGCCCGACCAGCCCCTTGTCCTGCGTCAACTGGGCTGTCTCATTCAGAGAAATGAGGGTGTTGAGGTTGCTGTTTGTCTGGACCTGCTGCTCCACACTGGAGAACTGCGCCAGCTGGGCTGCCATGTTCTCCGTATTCATCGGGCTGCTGGGGTCCTGATGCTTCAGCTGGGCTGTCAGAAGGGTCAGGAAGTTGTTTTCATTCTTTGCCATCGAGGCAAAGGCACCTTCCGTGGTCCCTGCGGATGACCCGCTCTGCCCAGCGCCGGAGAGGGACGCTGCCCCACTGCGGGCGGCGCTGTCTGTCGCCTGCTGCAAGGCCAGAAGATTGTTGGAAGACAGTGAATTCACCATGTGGTTCTCCTTCCGAGATGATGCATGTCAGACTGAAATATTGAGATGGCCCATCCGTGCGGGCCTGACCGTGGCGGGGGTGACGGCGCTCTCCTCTGCCTGAAGAGACGGTTCCTGCCGGGCTGGAGCAGGCACATCATCTCCCGAGCGGGAGCGCTGTTCCTGGGAGCTGCCGCCTTCCCCTCCAGAGAAAAAGGCACCGGCCTGCTGCCCTGAAGACTGATGCCCCCCCTGCCACTGATGCTGCGGCATGTTCTGCTCCTGGCCTCCGGCCATATGGCCGGCATCGGCAGGCAGGACATCAATCTTCATCAGGCTGGCATGAAGGCCTGCCTCATCCAGCTCTCTGGCCAGAACATGATGTGTTTTCTGAAGGGCCTCGGTCGTGCCATCATCCTGCCCCTGCAAGGAAAGGGCCGACAGACCTGCTGCGGAGCGGTCCAGCTGCACATGAACCGGCGTTGAATCCGCTGTCATGACGGTCATGGTCAGCGTCCCAGCCTGCCCGGCAGTCGCCCGCCCTGCCAGCACACCAGCTGCGGAACCACCTGTCTGAAGGGCAGAAAGACCTGTTTCTGCAGCGGCCTGCCGTGCTTCATGCGATGTCACGCCCGCTGTCACGCCACGGGTTTCCGGCTGGATGATGTGCCCCTCGGAGGATGTCACAAGGCCAGCGAAGGACGACAGGCTGCCCTGCACCTCCTGCCCGCCATCCCCACCAGAGCCTCCCGTCACCCCGGCACTCTCATGCCCGGGCATGTCCTGCCCCTCACCGGAAGCGCCCTGGTCGCCATGACCAGCAGAAAACGCCTCCGATTCTCCAGACGAAGCCTTCACCATAAGGCTGAACAGACTGTCTGTTGTCTGGCCCTCAGGCCCGCTGCGCAAATCCCCCTGCCGGGAGGCAGTCACCGTGTTTCCTGCCATGGAAGACGGACCGGACAGGACACCCGCCATGCCGGACTGGAAATTCATCGCCTGCACAGCCGACAGTGCCCTGTCTTTCGGGCCCTGTGTGGCGGCATTCACCATTGTGGGAACCTGTGTAGACTGCCGGGCCAGCAGGGCTGCATCCATCATCCGTCCGGCGGCAGCATGACGGGACGACACGTCATCACGCACCCCGGTATCCTGCCCATGAGAAGACGCCGTATCACCGGACCTGCTGACGAGGCGCATCAGATCCGATGTCGAAACCATGGCAGAACTTCCAGCAGTACCCGCCGCAGCAGAAGCCTGGGAAAGATGCTCCATGGATGAGAAAGAGGAAATGGCTGTGGCACTGGCCGTAGCATGAGCTGACGCCATGGAAGCCTCACCACCAGCCGGAACCGTACCCAGCCCCGCAAGCGCTGCCACTCCGGCATCACTCCGCCCGCCGGTCATCTGCCCAAGGCTGGAAGACGGCATGGCCGTGGCCGTCCCACCACCCGCCGGGCCAGACTGGGGCTGTCCCGCTTCCATCGTGACCATAGACACCTGAGGGGACGCCATGAGCGCTGCCAGAGACAGACTCTGCGTGGCCAGCCCCTCTGGCGCTACCCCATCATGGGACGACTGATCCCCTGTCATCTGCCGGTCAGCATGAGGCGCTGCCTTTGCGGATGTATCGGCCTTCTGCGACCCGTCCGCTCCGTCCCCCCTGTCGGCGGGAGAAGAAGCCGTCTGATCCTCGTGAGCCCCGGCGGCCGGAGCAGATGACCTGCCCTGCGACCTGTCTCCACGATCTGTCCCATCCGTCCCGCCTGTATGAGGGGCGGCCGCCTTGGGCTGGTCCTGATCAGAAGACGGCACATCCGCCCCGTCATGATCGGACGGTGTCTGCCCTGCCAGAACTCCGGCAAAGCCTTTCCCGCCCGATGAAGAGCGCACGGCGCCCCTCCCAGCGGACATGGCCGCCGAAGACCGGCTGCCACCAGCAGAAGGCAGGGGAAGGCTGGAGAGTGAAGGACGGGGCATTACCATGGCGTTCTCACATTCATTCAGGCAGCATCATGTCTGTCAGGTCAGCTCACTCAACATGCTGTCGACTTCTGCAAAGCCGGGCATGAATTCTTCCGGGATGTCCTTGCGGCCAATCTCGATGCACACCTGCGGCGGCTGCCCCTGCAGGTACGCCACCAGCACGGTGCGGATCGTTTCATAATAACGATTGTCCATCTTCACGATGGCCTGCATCCGCGAGGCCAGCGGCCCGACCACACCATAGGCCAGCAGCACCCCGAGAAAGGTTCCCACAAGGGCACCGGCAATCATTTCCCCCAGCACGGCAGGCGGCTTGCTGATGGCAGCCATGGTCTTCACCACACCCAGCACGGCCGCCACAATGCCAAGAGCAGGCAGGGCATCGGAAATGCCGGAAAGTGATTCGGCAACGTGAAGATCCTCATGCAGGTTCTTCTTCAGCTCCCTGCCCATGATCTCGTCCAGCTGGTGGCTTTCATCCAGATTCATGCTGATGAGCCGCAGGTAGTCGCAGATCATGTCACGGGTCTTCTCATCCTGCTTGATGCGTGGAGACGTGGCAAAAATGCTGCTTTCCTGCGGCTCTTCAAAATCGTTTTCCAGAGAGGCGATGCCTTTCATGTTGGCCTGCCGCAGCAGGCGGTACATGAGGGCCAGAAGGTCCATGTAGCTCTGCTGACTGTGCCGGGGGCCTTTCACGACCAGCATCAGGTAGCCGAAAACCGACTTCAGCGCTGCCATGCTGTTGCTCATGACAAACACGCCCACGGCAGCGCCCAGGATGGTCAGCAGCTCAAACGGCATGGATGCCAGAAGCGGGGCCAGTGCCCCGCCCGAAGCCGCAAAGGAACCAAACACGCAGAGCAACGCAAAAATCAGCCCACCGATATACAGCATCCTATTGTTCCCCTCTCAAAACGGCTCTGACATCATGATCCATCATCTCTTCCTGCCTGTTCATCGTGCTGCCCCCTGCGGCGGGGCCTGCTGTGTACCGGCCTGAAAGGATGCCGGCAGCGGATGCAGACGATGGATGAGCAGAACAATCCGCCGGTTCTCCGGTGCCTCCGGGTGGGCGGGGTTGGCCAGACTGCGGTCCGCACGCCCTTCCACGCTCCTGATCCGCCGGTCTGGATAACCCGCCCGGACCAGAAGCTCCCTCACACGGTCGGCCCGCATCTCGGAGAGTGTCCAGTTGGACAGGCCATGTGGATTGACCTGCCGCAGATGGTACGGAACACCATCCGTCTCCCCGATGATGGAGATATCTTCCGGCAGGCTGCCAAGCCAGGAACCAATCTGCCCGAGCAGGGCCATGCCTTCCCTGTTGGGCATGGTCTCGCCATTGTCGAACATCGGCCTGTGGGCCGTATCCTGCACCTCGATGCGGATTTCATCCGCCCCCATCCTGAAGCCGAGATTATCCTTCAGCTCATTCAGTCCGGCCTGATGGGCCAGGCTGGCCTTCAGCCCTTCCACGGTCTGACGGAGATGGGCATCCTCCTGGGCGGCCTGATGCAGACCTGCCGCCACGCCTTCCGTACCAGCTTCATGGCTGCTCTCATGGTCGGCAGAAGCCCCGGTGGACTGAGCAGCAGAGGCTGGTCCCCCGGCACTGCCATCAGCAGCGGCATTGCCCTGGCCAACCTGGCCAACATTCTCTGCCGCCCCACTCTTCGGCCCTCCGAGAGGAATGATCTCGGGACGGCCGACACTGGCTTCATCCTCATCCGGACGGTCCGCCATACCGGGCGGAAGGATGCTGACGCCACTGGCGGTCAGGATACCCTCACTTGCCCGGCCGCCTCTTGAGCCCTGATCCTCTGGGTGAGTCTCCGAGGAATCCGGCTTCGGCGGCGGCTCATGATCGGAATTGTGCACCGTACGCAGGGAGGAAGGTGCCGAAAGGGGCGAGGTTTCCAGCAGCGCCTGGTCTGATGTCGCCTTGCCCGTCCTGTCCGCCATCGGATTGAAGAACAGGGCAATGCCACGCTTCTGCTCATCCGTGGTGATGTTCAGCAGCCACATGAGCAGGAAGAATGCCATCATGGCTGTCATGAAGTCGGCATAAGCGACCTTCCAGGCACCGCCATGATGCCCTGCCTCCACAACCTCTTCCCGCTTGATGATGATGGGTCGGGCATTCTTCCGGTCAGCCATGGCAGCACCACCACGCCCCCGGGCCACCCATCACCGGCAGGCCACCAACAGTCCTGGCCATCATCAACGGCCCCTGTTATGGGCGATGCCCACACGTACGGACGGCATGCCGGAGAAAGACGCCGTGCCGGTGTGGGTCAACTCAATGGACGTATCCAGCCAGACCTCTCCACCAATCTCCCGCCAGCGTTTGCAGAACGTGTAATCTTCACTGAGATAGGTACCGCTCTCGGTATCCACGCTGCCCTCGAACAGGGCAAACCGTCGGCCATCCTCACCCTCGGGGGCATCAATGCGCCTGTATTCCAGCTCGGGATAGGCCTTGATCATGCGGCTGACCGCATGACGGCTGATCATCATGAATCCCGTCCCGGCATAGGCGGTCTGCAACAGCGGGCCACGTTCATAGGTCTCATGCATGGCCGCCGTCTCGCCCACATAACGCAAAGAGGCTGTCTGCTGGCGTTCCCCGGCAAGAATGTTGTGTTTTGTTTCTTCGTCCCAGAACCGCTCACGCAGTGGGTACATCCCGGCCACCACATCTTTCCCTGTTTCAAACAGACGTGTCGGGGCATTGGCGGGGAAGCTGATGTCAGCATCGACAAAAAGGATGTGCGAACAGTCTGACCGGAAATAGAAATTGGAAAGCAGTGTATTGCGTGCCCGTGTCACGAGGGCATCATCACCGACATGCATGACCGTCATGGGGATGCTCTGACCGCTGGAGGCATAACCGATGACGGACAGCATGTAGCCTGTCGTCACCATCCCGCCAAAGCAGGGCGTCGCCAGCATGATCTTGCCTGAAGGCGTGGTCCCCATCTGCATCGTTGCGATTCCCTCCATGAAGTATGCCCATGCGAAAAGGACATGAAAAAATAAGTTTAATCATGGAAATACCGCAGCGAATTGTTGAGTCTCAAGGATTTTATAAGGAATAATATTAAATGATTGCCAAAACCACGCCCATGTAATCCTGATGGAACCAGATGGAAGCCTTTTCGTCATGGGAAGGAAATGTTCTGTTTACAGTTCCAACTCTTCCAACATCTTCTGATGCTGCGCCCGTTCATCAAGAGCCACCTGTTCCTGCTGTCGCAGCCTGTCTGCCTGCTCCAGCCTGTCCTGCCGCAGCAGGCCATCCGTCGCCTCCTGTGCACGCACGCAGTCCATCACCCGGCCACGGGCTGCAGTACTTACCGCCCTGGCATTGTCCAGCGCCTGTTCCAGACGGTCCATCTCTTCCTGTGCGATGGGCAGCCAGTACCGGTATCCGTTCCACAGGGTCAGGTCCTGCGCTTCTTCCTCCCGGGCCTGACTGACAAGAATCCGGTTCTCCTGCATCTGGGCCTTCAGCTCGCTTATGCTGTTCTCAAGGCGTTTTTCCTCGGCCAGACAGTGGGCCAGCTCTGTACGGGCCAAAGTCGTGTTACGCTTCTGGAGGGTAAGCAGAGATGTCAGGGCCTTGAGCCGTGCCGGTTTCATGACGTTCCCTCCTCACACGTCAGGCGGGGTGCGCTTCTACACGCTCACCCTGTGAGAGAAGCTCCCGCAGACCGGCAAAAGAGTCCTCAAGGGAGACACGCTCCGTCTTTTTCTGGATGAGGAATTCTTCCAGCTGCGGGCCAAGCTGTACGGCCAGATCGGCTTCCGGATCATTCCCAGCCTTGTAGGCGCCCAGCCGGACAAGGTCCCGCACCTCATCCCACTGGGACAGAAGACGCCGTGCCCGGACTGTCAGCTCATTTTCACTCTCGCTGTTGCAACCCGGTACGGAACGGGACAATGACCGCAGAACATTGATGGCCGGATACCGGCCCGATTCAGCAATGGAGCGTTCCAGCACCACATGACCATCAAGAATCCCCCGTACCGTGTCCGTCACCGGTTCGTTCTGGTCATCCCCTTCCACGAGAACGGAGAAGAAAGCCGTCATCTGGCCTGCCTGGCCCTGTTCATCCAATGCACCGGGGCCAGCACGCTCCAGCAGGCGAGGCAGAGTTGCAAACACGCTGGGCGGATAACCACGGGTAGCAGGCACCTCTCCGGCTGAAAGACCTATCTCCCGCAGGGCCTGACAGAAGCGGGTCACACTGTCCATCAACAGCAGGACGGACTTGCCCTGATTGCGGAAATGCTCCGCCACGGCCATGGCGCTATAGGCAGCCTCCCGCCGCATGAGGGCGGAACTGTCCGAAGTAGCGACAACAAGCACGGACTTGGCCAACCCCTCCGGCCCCAGGTCATCCTCCATGAACTCCCGGACTTCCCGGCCCCGTTCCCCCACAAGAGAAATGACCGTGACATCGCAGGCCGTCTCCCGGGCCAGCATCCCCATGAGCGTGGATTTGCCCACACCGGAGCCCGCAAAAAGCCCCAGGCGCTGCCCCTGCCGACAGGTCGTGAAGAGGTTCAGGGCCTTGATTCCCAGATCAATCCTTGCCCCCAGCCGGGCCCGTCCGGCGGCTTCCGGCGGGCGGGCATGACGCTGCTGCCGGGCTGCCGATGGCAGAAGAGGCCCTCTACCGTCCAGCGGCTGCCCCATCGGGTCCACAACACGGCCAATCCATGATTCATTGACCGCCAACCCGCCAGACAGACCCTGCCGCCCCTGGCCGTGAAGCTCATGAAAGACCGGACAGCCGGCTCCGATTCCTTCTATGGATTCGTAGGTCATCGCCAGCGCCTGACCATGGCGGAAGGCAATGATTTCCGCCAGAATGTCCCGGCCATCCAGCGTCCTGATGCGTATCTGGTCCCCTACGGCCGTAAAGGATGCCAGACCATCCACCGTCACGCACAAGCCAGAGACATCCACCACATGCCCGGTCAGCTCCCCTATGGGGGCATCCTCCGCAGCGGGGCGGATGGTCCCTGTCAGGGTCTCCATGAGATCCTTCTGCCGGGCAAGCTGGACGGAGAGCATCACATGGCGTTCCCGCACGGCCCGGCACTGGATTTCAATATCCGGCAGGGTGAGGGCTCCGGGCATCAGAAGAGACCGGAGGACGAAGTCCCGCCATCACCGCTACCCCCAAACAGAGCGAGGATGCCGTCTCCACCATCATCCCCACCAAAAAGATCGATCATGCTGGCCGGCTTGTCATCACTGTTATAGCTGGGGTGAATCTGCAACTGCGTCAGGTACCGTTCAGCATAGCGCTGGACATTCTCCGGCTGAGAGAAGGTCTTCATGTCAACCTTGTTGCTGATGATGCGCTTCTGCTGGTCGAAATCCAGAGCTCCGAACTGGTCCGGATCATACCCGCTGACAACCTCTGCCACACGCAGCAGGGTCGGGTCCGCCATGAGGTCATCCACCGTCTTGATCTTGCCGGACTGCATCCTCCGGGTGAAATAGAGCGCATCCCCCACGCCATTCTTCTGCTGGGCATCGCTTGTCTCATACTGGCGCTGCTCGTAGGCACTCACCGTCGATGCCATCATGTCTGAAGTAAAAGGCGTTGCACTGGCCGTGCCATGCCCCGCCCCCATGCTGGCGAAGGCATCAGCAAAGGCCAGCCAGCTGGCATTCCGGGAGGTCTGGGCCAGAGAAGAGGAGGAGGTGGGGTCCTGCGTCAGCAGGGCCTTTTCCACAGCCTGCTGCCCGCTGAGGGAACTGAGATTGTAGGCCTTCAGCACCACCTGATTGGCAGAGTAGTTGCTCATGAGCTGCTTGGCCGTGGTGATGGATGGTGCCTTGTCCTGGAAGTCCGACACCATGCGTTTGGCCGTATTGTCGCCCTTCACGCTGTCAGCTGCTGTCTGGACCTCATTTTTCTGGGCCATAAGAAACTGTGCCACGGGTGAAATGCCACCAAGCCCCATAAGCCGCCTCCTCCATAAAACCATAAGGCTGGCACGACATCTGCCAGCATCTGGCCTCACATTAAAACACGAATGATTAATGCAAGACTAAAATGATCATGTTTTAACCATAACAGATATGGCATGACCTGGAAACATGCCATATCTTCGCAACACGACATGAAACAGGCCTGTCATGACAAGAAGGATATTCATGAAACATTACGTCATCAGCCTCGCCCGAACACCAGACCGGCTTGAGAGGTTCCGGCGGGTCAACCGGCATGGCCCTGACATCACTCATGCGCCCGGCATTGATGGCAAAACGCTGGACAAACAGGATGCCATACAGGCCGGCCTTCTGGCACAGGACTGCCACTTCACGGCCGGAGCCATTGGCTCGGGGCTGACCCATGTTGCCCTGTGGGGAACAGTCGCCCAGAGCGGAGAGCCTGCCAACATCTTTGAAGATGACGCTTTTCTCTGCCAGAATTTTGAACAGAAGAGCCAGCAGATCATCCAGCAGCTGCCGGAAGACTGGGAGATCATCCTGTGGGGACAGAATTCGGATGCCCCTCTCCATTATGAGGTTCTGCCGGGGCAGACAGACTGTTTCGCCTATTTCAACCAGGATGATGTTCGCTGCGGCATTGAGGAATTCCGGCACCAGACGGTCGAGACACTTCCTTTCCGCCTGAAGCAGGCCTTTGGCATCTGTGGTTACGCCCTGTCTCCCCGTGGGGCCGTCTCCCTCATGAAACGCTGCCTGCCCATGACCACACTGCCCATCAATTACCCCTCACTGGGCAACAGGACCCTGATGAGCACCAGTGTCGACCATCTCATGAACCGCCATTATGCCGACATGAAGGCCTATTGCTGTGTGCCACCCCTGGTTCTGACGGACAATCAGACAGCCAAAAGCCTGAACCGGGAGTGACAACCATGGCCCTGACCATCCCCTCACCCTCTGCCATGGCGAGACATGCCTGCACGGCCCTGCTCGGCCTGGCTCTGGCTGGCTGCGTACGACCGGCCACCCCCTATCTGGAGAAAGGCAGCCTGCTCAGCCATGCCGGATTTGTCGCCCACCCGGCCAACACGACCGCCCGTTTTGCCCTCATGAACAGCCTGCCACCTGGTAGCCTGACCTACCGCATGGCCCCGAGCGGGCAGCGCATCTACCTCTATGCTGACCCACTGGCCTGTGGCTGTGTGTATATGGGGGATGAAACCGCCTATGGCACCCTTCAGGCCCACATGCAGGCCATCATGCAGCGCAAACACGCCCATCATCCACCGCAGGACCCGCCCCTGCCCGCCATGACGGCTGAAAATTACCGGGATACAACCTCATGGGACTGGACCGTCTGGAGCCCGGCCGCAGACCCGGACAACAACCAGCCACGCCACATGATCGGCGGATACTGGTAAAAGAGACGCAACGGGCCTTTGGCCCGTTGCTCAGGCCCGGTCATTCAGTGAAAGTGACCCGCAGGACGTATCAGATCCCACCTCGCCCGTCCGGCCATAGCCATGACGGTTGGCCTCCACCGCACTTTCAATGAGCAGCTTCATCACGGCCTCCTGCGTGACAAGAGCCTGCTGCAACAGCTCCCCATTCTGGGCAGCAATTTCAGTAAAACGCCTCTGCACCTGCCGAAAGGCAGGAGAAAGATTCTCCACCCGTACATCATGCTTCCGTGCCCTGGCCACAAGGGCTGTCAGCTCTTCCATGGTCGCTGTCTTTTCAGGCAGAAGTGCTGCAGCAGCTGACACGTCATTATCCTGAAGAAAGCGGTTTTCCTGCGCCATGATGTCCGCGGCCCGGGCAAAACTGCCCATCAGATGGGGCAGGAAAGAGCCGTCCAGTTCATCCTCGTCCCGTCTGGAAAAATGCCCGGCAAGCCGACGTGCGGCTTTGCCAAGCCTCTGCAATGTCACGGTCTGTATCCTCCTGTCCTGTTGCTGGGATGTATGCTGCTGGCCTGGGCGGCCTGCTCCTGCATGGCCTTCATCCGGCCATAAACCTGATGGGCAATCCCTATCCCCCCGCTACGGGCAACCTCCTTGCCCAGTTCCAGCACCTGCATGGAGCGGAACTGCTTCTCGGCATTGCCTCCCCCAAAGGGCGCTGCGGAATTGTCCACCGTATCGAACATGGGCTGAAGCATTTCTCCCAGCGCCATGGCCTCAAAATCCCGGGCCGTTTTACGGACCCTGTTTTCATCCTGCGGAGACATGGGATGGCTCCGGTCTGCCTGCTTTCCGGCAGACGGGGCCGCCACATGCGCAAACGCCGCATGTGAGACTGACGAAATACTCATGAACCGGTATTTTCTCCTGTAAACGACAGACAGTCAGACTGGATTCATCCCTGCGATCAGCGCACTTCCAGCTCAGCCTGCAAGGCACCGTCCGCCTTGATGGCCTGGAGAATACTGATCATGTCTCTGGGGCCAACCCCAAGGGCATTCAGGCCCGTTACAAGATTGGCCAGGGAGGGGCCATCAGAAAGAATGCCCATCCTGTGTTCACGATCGGTCGTGGCATTGATCTGCGTCCTGGGCACGACAGCAGTCTGCCCTGCACCAAAGGCGTTGGGCTGGACAACTTCAGGGCTGTTGGTCACCTGCACGGTCAGGTTCCCCTGGGCAATGGCCACCGTGGTGATACGGACATTATCCCCGATGACGATGGTCCCAGCGGCTTCATCCACGATGACCTTGGCCATCGTGTCCGGCGTGACGGTCAGATCCCCGATCTCATACAGGGCCTCGGAGACGTTGCGCCCGGCCAGGTTGACGGCCACCGTCCTGGGATCATCCACCCGGGCTGTCCCCCGGCCCATGTGCCGGTTGATGACATCGGCAATGCGAACCGCCGTCGTGTAATTCGAATTCTTGAGAGACAGATGGATCACCCCACCAGCCCCCAGCAGAACGGGCACTTCCCGCTCCACCACGGCACCATTGGCGATGTGCCCACTGGTTGGCACATTACGGGTGGCGACGGCCCCCGGCCCTCTGGCCGTGAAGGCGTTCGTCACCAGCGACCCCTGCGCCACGGCATAAACCTCACCATCTGCAGCCTGAAGAGGCGTCACGATCAGCGTGCCGCCTGTCAGGCTCTGGGCATCACCCACGGCAGAAACCGTTACGTCAATCCGGCTGCCACCATGCGAGAACGGCGGCAGACTGGCTGTCACCATGACAGCGGCCGTGTTGTGTGTCTGCAGCTGGATGGCCTTGTCCCGGATATTGACACCAAGACGGTTGAGCATGCCGACCAGGGTTTCACGGGTAAAAAGCGTATTGGTCAGCCGGTCCCCGGTGCCGTTCAGACCGACAACAAGCCCATAACCGACGAGCTGGTTGTCCCGGATTCCTTCATAATCCACAATATCCTTGATACGGACCGCAGAGGCATGGGCTGAGCCACCCGAAAACATGCCAGACAGCACGCATCCGAAGATCGCCAGCATCATACAGCGACAGGCAGGCCGAATCCCATCCAGACTTCGGGACAGCCAGGCGCAACAGCTCTTCAAAAACATCAAGCATAGTCTCCTACGCTCCAACTTAACCTTATATATGGATTATACAAGGAAAATTATTTAATGGTATTCCTTGGTTACCCTGAAAGTCCGCCAAAAGAAAGCCTTGAGAGACCCATGACCTCCATCTTTCAGCATGACAAACCCGGGCGCTGGCTCCACCTCGCCCTCTGGCGGGTCCCGGGGCTTCTTCTGGGCATGTTCCTGACCCCGCCTGCCATGGCCCAGATTTCACTCCCCCCCATGGACCCCACCCAGTCCCGCCTCTGCCGCACTGCCACGGAGCAGGTAGAACGGGCCCTGCGACTGCCGGATGGTTTCCTTTCGGCCATCAGCCGGGTGGAAACAGGCCGCCCGGATGGCAATGGCACCCTCACCCCATGGCCATGGAGCATCAATGTTGCCGGGACAGGTCACTATTATGCCTCACGCCAGGAAGCGGTAGAGGCTGTAAAAGCCTTCCAGCAGCAGGGCATACAGTCCATTGATGTCGGCTGCCTTCAGGTCAATCTCCTCCACCATCCAACAGCCTTCCCCTCTCTGGATACAGCCTTCGACCCCTACAGCAATGCCCGCTATGCTGGCCTGTTTCTCCAGAAAATGAAGGACCAGACCGGCAGCTGGCCACGGGCCGCTGCTGCTTATCATTCACAGACAGGCACCCTGGGCACGACCTACCTGCAACAGGTTCTCCAGCAATGGGCCACACCGCTGGACACTCCTCTGCCACACCCCCCTCTTTCCACATCGCCACATCCCGCTGTGGCGGCTGTCATGACTGGCGATCATTCTGGCGCTGGTCAGAACCACCCGGTGCAGACGACCAGGCCGTACCGGCCCTTCGTCATCAGGCCGGCATCAGCCTCCCCATCAGGGACCGGCATAACCCACGCCACTACAGGGCCCGCCAGTTTTCTGGCCGCTCTCCACCATCAGGAAACAACACGCCCCCTGCCCCCTGTGGCGCAGCCTGCTGCTGCGGCCACACCGGGACAGGCTCCCTCACAGGGGCATCGTCCTTTCCGTCCCTTCCGGGGTTATTTCCGCCCTGCCATGCCCCCACCACCGCACCAGCGAATGAAAAACTCACAGAATGGCCGGAGTCTTGCCGCCTACCGGGCCATGCCCGTCCACGCTGCCAGCAATGTCCCTTACGCCACGGCCTACTGACCATTCCGACAGGAGTGGCCCTCAGCGCCTGATATGACCAAGCAGCTCCACCATCACCTGTGACAGGCTGGCAAAGCCCTCCTGAAGCTGTGCCACCTGCCGGGACAGCTGCCCAAGCTGGGAACGCCCCAGATGATTCCCCTGGATGAAACCGGCCTGCATTTGTCTCAGGCGGTCTCCCCCCTGCATGGCCTTCCGGATGATGCCGTTCTTGTAGGCCAGCACGTAATCATGGGTCACCTCATGCTGGCTGGCATCATTGGCGTCACCAGTCGCAAGACGGTGATGGTATGAACAAAGGCACTCTTCCAGAATCCCGACCTCACCCGCCATCATGACACGCAGGAAGAGATCGTGGTCCTCGACGTAATCCAGCCGCGTTTCCACTCCACCCGCCACCGCCAGGGCCGCCCGGCGGAACAGGAAGGTGATCGGCATGATGACATACATGTGGGAGAGATACAGGCCGTAATCCACCAGCGAGCCACTCTTGCGGCCAAACTGGTCCGTCTTCCTGTCCGTGATGATCCGTCCATCCTCGATACGTTCATACACGTCATAATTGCTGGTCGTGACACCAGCATAGAAACCCGTCCCGTCCCGCTCCAGAAAGGCGACCGTCTCTGCCAGGAAAGAAGGCTCCAGCGTGTCATCATCATCATGGATGAGAATATAAGGCTCGTCGGACACGGCCAAGGCAAGGGCCAGTGCCTTGCTGCGTCCGACAGACCGGGGCAGGTCCACGCAGGAAAGGCGCTCCCCCCATGATGGGCCACACTCTGCAACGCAGGCCCGCAGGGCGGCCATGTCTCCCCCGTCATTGATGATATGGATACGGAAGTCCTGAAAGCTCTGCGCCCTCAGTGTTTCCAGAGCCCGACGCAGAAAAACGGGACGGTTTTTCGTGCGCAGCAGGATGGCTACCTTATAAGATGACATGGCTCAGCCCTCCGCAATCCGCCGTCTCAGGGAGACGGCCACGTCCTTCAGAACAGGGGCAAGAGACAGCTCCTGCGCCCGGAAAATACGCATGGTCGGGTACCACGGGGTGCGGTCACCTTCATCACCCCACCGCCAGCAGGCATCCCATCGACTGACCAGCCAGACTTCCCGGCCCAGTGCCCCCGCCAGATGCAGCGGGGCCGTATCAACGGAAATGACAAGGTCCAGACTTTCCATCAGGGCAGCCGTATCCGCCATGTCCTGCACGTGTCCCATCAGATCATGCACGACCGCTCCCTGCCCCTCCACTGGCTCCAGCTCTCCCCGCCGGTCACCATACTGAAGGCTGAACAGATCAGCCTCCACCGGCCCGAGGGCCTCCGTCATCTCCGCAAAGCTGCTGGAACGCCGCCTGTCTGCAGCCACATCCTGTGCGCTGGACCGAGAATCCCCTGCCCAGACGAGCCCTACACGCAGGCGCCGCCCGGCAGGACTGCGCCCCCCTGCCCGGCCACCCTGTGCCACGGCCTGCTCCACAAGTCGGGCAAAATGCTCCCGCCGCCGCACCGGAACTTCCAGATAGGGACTGAAAGCCGGAATATCAGCCACGTGCCTGAGATGACAGAGATAGGGAAGGTCCGGTATCGGGCAGGAAAAATCATACTCTGCCACACGCTCCGGATGGTCCAGAAGCTCCGTGATAAGGCAGACCTGCACCATGGGGTAGCTTTCCCTCAGCAGCCGGGCCAACGATGGCAGAACGGCCAGCGTGACCCGCCCTGCCCGGCGGACGATCTCCGGCAGGAAGCGAATGAACTGGATCGTATCGCCAAGCCCCTGCTCCTGATAGAAAAGAAGGTGGCGCCCTTCCAGCGGAACATCGTTCGTCAGTCTGGGCAGGTCCTGATAGAACCAGCAGTTCAGGCTCGGAATACGGGGCACACGCCTTACATAGCGGGCAAAGCCCTCCTCATACTCACCGGCTTTCAACAGGGCGATGGCATAGCCGAAGGAAACAGCCTCATGCCGGGAGGACAGCTCCATTCCCCGGCGATAATAGGCCAGGGCATCCCGGGAGCGGTTCAGCCGTCCCAGAGCGCAACCCATGTTGTTGTACAGCGAGACGGAGGGCGGTCCATCCGCAAGCCAGGCCAACAGCACCTGCTCAGCCTGATCCGCCAGCCCCGCCTCCAGCAGGGCCATTGAAAGATGCTCCCCGACAAGCACCCGATGTTCTGGCAGAGTCCGGGCAACATCCATGAAGAGGGCCATGGCCTCTTCCCTTTCGCCCGCCACCATGAGCGCCCCTGCCAGAAAAATCTTCACCTCGCCCCGCATGGAGGCCATGGCGGGTTCCGCCTCCGGCATCAAAAGCAGAGCCTTGCGGAAGACGGCAATCACCACCTCATGCCGGGGGGTGAAACGGACAAGAAAAAGGCCCGCCGCAAGAATGAGCGCCACATCCTGCGTCCCCTGGGCAATCTGTATGGCCAGACCGACAGCCTGGTCTCCCTCACCACGGGCAACAAGCTGCTGGCAGCAGGCTGTCACTTCCTGCGGGGTCAGTGCAGTCTGACCAGCCTCATGACTGCCATCTTCCACCCTGCCATGCTGCTCTGCTCCTGCCATCATGCTGCCTTTCTTCATGCCTTGAACCATCAATGACCTGACAGGTCATGTTCATGGCAAAACAACATGTCCCCATAAACCTTGATGGGCAAGACTTTAATGGCTAAATTGCAAACTCATAGATAACAGGCCTTAATAAACCTTGTTGCCACCTTCCCTACCCGTCACCCAAGCCGGGGAAGGCAGCACATCATCAGTCAGGATGACAATGCCCGCTCCTTCTTCTTCCCCGCAACGGTCAGGTTCTCCCGCCCCCAAGGCGGCTCCCGGTGCAGGGGGAGCTGGCGGACTGGGCGGAAGGCTGGGCACGCTGATACGAAACCCGGCAGACCTCTTCACCCCCAACGGAGCGGCCTCCCGTCTTGCCGCCCGCCTGCCCGGCACCGACATCCTGCTGGCACTGGGCGTGATCCTGCTCATCTCCATCCTCATCGTACCGCTCCCCACGCTGATCCTGGATGTCGGGCTTTCACTGTCCATCACCTCATCCGTGCTGATCCTCATGGTGGCGCTGTTTCTGGAACGGCCTCTGGACTTCACGTCTTTCCCCACATTGCTGCTGCTGACGACCATGTTCCGTCTCTCGCTGGAAGTGGCGACAACACGGCTCATCCTCAGCCATGGCAATGAAGGTGCCTATGCAGCCGGGCATGTTGTCGCCTCCTTTGGCGGCTTTCTCATGGGCAATGATGTGGTGATCGGCGGGATCGTCTTCTGCATCCTGCTGGTGGTGAACTTCATGGTCATCACCAAGGGGTCGGGCCGCATTGCGGAGGTCTCGGCCCGCTTCTTCCTCGATGCCATGCCCGGCAAACAGATGGCCATTGATGCCGACCTCGCCTCAGGGGCCATCAATGAGCGTGGTGCCCGCTCCAAACGCAAGGAACTGGAAGAGGAAAGCTCCTTCTACGGAGCCATGGATGGTGCTGCCAAATTTGTCCGCAATGATGCCATTGCCGGAATCCTCATCACCGCCATCAACATTCTGGGCGGTCTGACCATCGGCGTGCTGCGCCATGGCATGCCCATCAGTGAGGCGGCACAGACCTTCACCACCCTGACCATCGGTGATGGTCTCGTCTCCCAGATTCCCGCCCTGCTGGTCTCGCTGGCCGCCGGTATCGTCGTCACGAAGGGCGGTACGGATGGCTCGGCAGACGTAACACTTTTCCGCCAGCTGGCGGGCAATGCCAAGCCGCTGGCCATTGCGGCCACCCTGTCAGCCCTGTTTGCCGTCATGCCCGGCCTGCCGGCTTTCCCCTTCCTCATGATTGCCGCCGTGGCCGGGATCGGGGCGTGGATCCGCTACAGGACTCCCCGGCAGGATGAAGGTGAGGAAGCCCTCACCCAGCCCGCCGCTCCCACCACGCAACCCATTTCCGACCTTCTGAAAATCGACCTCCTGCGGCTGGAAATCGGTTATGGCCTGCTCCCGCTGGCCAGCGGGGACAATGCCCAGATCACCAAACAGATCAAGGCCCTGCGCCGCAAGATGGCAGCGGACATGGGCTTCATTACGCCATCCGTGCGGATTCAGGACAACATCCAGCTGCCGACGGACCGTTACGTCATCAAGCTCAAGGAAATCGACATTGCCTCGGGTGAGGTCAGGCCCAACCACCTGCTGGCCATATGCCCGTCCCACAAGAATGGGCAGGCCCCCCTGCCGGGTGAGAAGACAACCGAACCCTCCTTCAACCTGCCTGCCATATGGATTGATCCCGACCTGAAGAAACAGGCCACAGACCAGGGATACACAGTGGTGGACCCGGTCACTGTCATCATCACCCACCTGACGGAATCCATCAGCCAGAATCTGGGCGATCTGCTGACCTATGCCGCCACGCAGTCCCTGCTGGATGATCTGCCGCAGGAAGAGCAGAAGCTCGTCAACGACCTCATCCCCTCACAGGTGTCCCTCAGCACGGTCCAGCGTGTTCTCCAGTCCCTGTTGCAGGAGCGCATCTCCATCCGTGACCTGCCCACCATTCTTGAAAGCATACAGGAAGGCCACGCCCTGGCCGCCAAGGGCATCAAGGCCCTGACAGCCCATGTCCGCATCCGCCTCGCCCGACAGATATGCAACAGCTATGTCGGGCCCTCTGGCTGCATTTCCATGATCACCCTCTCTGCAGACTGGGAGAGCAACATCCTCAACAACACGGTCGGACAGGGGGATGACCGCACGCTGGCCATGCCCCCAGCCATGCTGGACCGCTTCGTCACGGCCCTGCGCCGTGCCTTCGACCAGACAGCCACACTGGGGGAAATGCCCGTCATTGTCACGACCTCCGCCACACGGGATTCCGTGCGTATGATCGTGGACCGAATCCGCCCTTCGGTTGCCGTCATGGCACAGGCGGAAATCTATCCCCGGACCCGCATCCGTACCGTCGCCACAGTGAACTGACTGGCCCCGACAGACTGAAACCCCTCCAACACCGGACCTGACCCATGACCAGCTTTTCCTCCACCCAGACATCTCCCCAGCATCACACCGCCACAGGTGCTTCCGGCATGGCTGGCGGAGATGTCGCCCTGCCCGCCAATGCCCTGAGCATACCGGAGATTCTGGCGTGGCATTCCATCCCGCAGGAACTGATCAATGCCATGGCAGGCAGCAGCCTGGCGGCAGGGCTGGAACGTGTGATCAACTTTTCCCCTTTCCCGCTACGGCTGGGCGTGCCCATGGCACTGGGCGGGGCCTCTGGCTCTGGCAAGTCCCTGACACTGGCCAAACTGGCCGCCCGCTATGCCCGACAGGCCCGGCAGTCCGGCGGGAGGATCAGACGGCCGCTCGTCCTGGCCTGCGACAGCACGCCGGGCAGCTACATCAAGCTGGCCTCCATCCTGCGAGGCTGCGACATTGATCTGATGAAAGCCTATGGCGGCATCAACCCCCGCTTCATCGACAGCTACAACCGCATCATTCTGGTAGATCTGCCGGGGCTCTGCGTCTATTCCCCCAAGGCCATGAGCGAAATGAAGGATGTCGTGGCCCGTACGGAGGCCAGCCTGTCTCTCGTCATCCCCGCAGGGATGGACCCGGAGGAAAGCACGGATATTGCTGCCGCCTTCCTGCAATGTGGTGCAAAATCAATGATCGCCAGCCGCATGGAACAGTCCGGACGGATCGGCAGCATCATCACCGCCGCCGCCTGCGGCCTGCCGCTGACCTATGGCAGCTATTCCGGCAGCATCAATGAAGGATTCACCCAGCTGACCCCGACCATTCTGGCCCGCAGACTTCTGGTCCTGCCGGGGTGAAAGGTGGCGGGGCTACCCCCCGCCAAAGCTACGGACCAGCCCGCCCGACACCATCTGGAACCCGTCCACCAGCACGAAGAAAATCAGCTTGAAAGGCAGGGAAATGGTCGGGGGTGGCAGCATCATCATCCCCAGGCTCATCAGCACACTGGACGTGACAAGGTCGATCACCAGAAACGGCAGATAGAGCAGGAAGCCCATCTCGAACCCACGGCTCAGCTCACCGACCATGAAGGCCGGAACAATGACCCGCCATGGTGGAGCCGGAGCAGCTGCTCCATTGGCTGGTGCAGGCTGGGGCTTCAGCCCTGCCAGATGGTAAAAGATGGCCACGTCATTCGGACGGGCATTATGGACCATGAAATCACGGAACGGCTCAGCCGCCGCCTGGAGACCTGCCATCTCCTCCACCCGACCGTCCATCAGGGGTTCAATACCCTGCTGCCATGAGCGCTCCAGCGTCGGCTGCATGACAAACAGGGTCAGGATCAGCGCAAGGGCCACCAGAACCATGTTGGGCGGTGTCCCCTGCGCCCCGATGGCGCTCCGCAACAATGAGAGCGTGATGATGATACGGGTGAAGGCCGTCATCATCACCAGCAGGCTTGGTGCCAGGGACAGAAACGCCACAAGGGCCGTCAGCTGGATCAGACGGCTTGTTGTTCCGGCCTCACCAATTCCACCCCCCTTGCCCATATCCAGCGTGATGGACTGGGCTGTGGCCGGATGGGAAAGTACACACAGCAGCGTTATGCCAGCAGCCAGACAGCACAGCCCCACCGCTCCCAGAACCATGGCGCGCCGCAGGCGTTTCCAGCAGGCTGACATGTCTGCCACCATTCCGGTACCCGAACGGCCTTTCATGATACGATCTGCCCTCATGTCATTTCCTGCCTCTCTTCCGCCACCTGCCCGCACTGTTTCGCCAGCCTGGAGGCAGCACCGGCCCCCAGCCAGCCCACGCACAGGTCGGACGGCCCACCTGTCAGAATGATGGCTGTTGCCTGCCGCCCCTCTGCATCCCTGACAGCCACAGAAAAAAGGGTCCGCTTGCCACCGAGCGGTATGGCGTCCTGCACCTTCAGGGCACGATCTTTCAGACCCTCATCCCGCAACAGGGCTGGCATCCGGTGTTTCAGCCGCCGCAGGCACCAGGGCGTGACAAAGATCAGCCCCACGACCAGCAGAAGAGCCAGAAGCGGATTCATGTGCAGGCCCGTGACAGCCTGCATCATGGCATCCGGGCCGTGCCTCTCTCCCACAGAAGGTGCCATCATGTACTGGCAGAGGAGGACATGATCTCCGTCATCGTCACGGCAATGTTGTCATCCTCAATGATGGTGATCTCGCCACGGGCGATCAGCCTGTCATTGGCGTAAATATCGATGGAAGACCCAAGCTTGCGGTTCAGCGGCACAACGGCACCACGGCCAAGACGGACCAGGTCCCGCACGGGCATCTTCACATCTCCCACCACAGCGGTGATCTTGACCGGGACATCCAGAATCGCTTCCCGCTCCCGTTCCCTGTCCTGCCGACCATCATGCTGGGTGGCGCCCTCCTCCGGCACCTCCGAGGAGAAATCGGCCAGATCGACCTCCGGCGTACTGGTCTGCTGTGTTTCTGGTGCTGTCTCCGGCGTGTTCATATCCTCTGCCATCGTCACTCTCCTTCATGCTGTGCTGTCTGTTCACCCTGGGGCTGGTCGGTAGCGGGATCAGCCTCCGGGGCCGGTGGACGGGTCAGGGCCACCATGGCATCGGCCACCCGCTGGCGGACCGTTTCCGCCCATTTTCCCTGGTCCAGAACAATCCGTGTCCTGTCTGCGGCAATCGTGAGATGCCCGGCCTGCTGCGCCGCCTCCACATGCAGGGAGACGGCCGCCATCCCGGACAGGGCGTGGCGCAGAGAGGCCTCATCCGCCGCAGCGCAGGTCAGACTGACCGGACCACTACAGTGCCGGACCAAGGCCGCCGCATCCTCTGCCAAGTCCCGCCCCAGTGTTGTCCGGGACAGATCGCCCGCCACCAGCTCTTCCACCGTCTGGCACACACCCTGCACGAAGAGATCGGCCATCCGGCTCACGATGTCATGGCGCCGGTTTTCCTCCTCCTCCATGAAAGCAAGCACCTGCTTCACAGAAGCGGCCATCTGGCTGGAAAGCTGCTGCCCGGCTGACATTTCCCCCTGCTCATGGCCCTGCTGCCAGGCCTCCTGCTTCAGTCTTTCCAGCTCATCAGGATGCAGCGTGACAACTGGCTCTGGAGCGGGGCTTTCATCCGCCGCATCCTCGTCAGCCACCGGCTCCGCTCCAGCGGCCAGAGACGAGTCATGAGCGGCAAAATCTTCCAGGCTTTCACTGAAGGCCTGACTTCCAGACCGGGAAGACGCCTGCGCTGCCCTATGCTGCACATCCTGTCCCATTGGCGTCACTCAATGATCTCATCGTCAGAAGAAGAAGGTGAAATATCGATCTCGCCATCATTGGCCATGGTCTTGATGAGCGTGATCAGCTCCATCTGGGCTGCTTCGGCGTCCCGCAGACGCACGGCACCCAGCCCCCGGATTTCATCCTCCAGCAAACCCGCCGCACGTTTGGAAACACAACCGAAGAAGAGCTGCCGGATGCTCTCGTTGCTGCCCTTGAGAGCCAGGGGCAGCCTGCTCTTGGCCTCACCATCACGATTGATGGCTGCCATGACACGCATCATGTCATCCGGTGTCAGACGCTTGATGTCATCGAAGGTGAATTTCAGCTTGTTCACCTTCTCCATGTCTTCCTCACTCCGGCGGCCAAGATGCTCTGTCAGCATGGCTTCGGTCTTGCGGTCGAAATTGTTGTAGACCTCCGCCACGAAAGCATAGCTGTCCCGCTTCGTGGAGCGGCCAAAGGCGGTGATGAACTCCTTGCGCAGGGTTGTCTCCAGGCTCTCAAGCACATCCTTGCTCACCGGGCTCATATGCAGGATGCGCATGATGACATCCGTAGCAAAATCTTCCGGGAAGAGGGACAGGACACGGGCGACATGCGCCGGTGAGATGTAACTGAGAATGACGGCCACTGTCTGTGGCTGCTCGTTGCGCAGATAGTTTGCCAGAGCGGTCTCCGGCATGTTGCCCATTTTTGCCCAGACGCTGCGCCCGGAGGGGCCCCTGATATCCTCCATGATCTTCTCGACCATTTCGGCAGGGAGGGCCTTCTTCAGATAATCTTCCGTTGTTTCGTAACTGCCGACGAAACCCTCTGCACTGGCGAATTTCTGCGAAAATTCATTGCAGACAGCCTCCACCACGGAAGCCTTGACCAACCCCAGGGAAGACATTGCCCGTGAAATGTCACGCACCTCATCCTCCTGGAGTGACCGGAAAATGCGGGCGGAATGTTCCTGCCCTATGGCGAGCATCAGGATGGCGGCCTTCCGGCTGCCACTCATCCCGGCCGTCAGGCCGGACGGAACCATGCCGGATGATGACGCTTCATTGCCTGCTGTCTCAGCGGAGATATCCTGTTCTGCCATGATTGCGTCTCCTCAGCCTTCTGCTGTCTGCTTGGGGGGCTCCGGTTCTGCCAGCCAGTTGCGGACGACAGCGATGGCATCATCAGGATTTTCTTCAACACGCTGCGTCACACGGGCCAGAGCCTCACGGCGCATTTCCCCTTCCACACCGTCCACACTGATGCGATCACTCCGGCCTGCCTCACCACCTTCAGCAGAGCTGCCATCAGCTGCAGCTTCGGCCCCGGCAACAGCCCCTTCTGCCCCGGCCCCTTTGCGGGCACGCCGCAGGATGGGCCCAAGCAGCATGGCCGCCGCCCCCAGAAGAAGAAGAATGGGAACAATCCATTCCGCCAGATAAATGATCATCTCCCGGGTGAAGAAAGGCGTATCCTGATGAGGCATATCTGCCCCACCATCCACACGGAACGGCATGGACACCACATTGACCTCATCCCCGCGGGTCTTGTCATACCCGATGGCCGTCTGCACGAGCTGGGTCAGACGTTTGACCTCAGCTTCATCCAGCGGTTTCCACGAAGGTTTGCCAGCCTGGTCTGTCGTGACGGTCCCATCGACCATGACAGCGAGACTGATGCGAGAGACACGGGGCCGGGTCTGGTTGATGACACGGGTCCGTTTGCCGATCTCATAATTGTTTGTTTCGTCCGTCCGCTCTTCGCTGGAGCCAGTACGATTGTTCTGCCCTGCATTGGCATTGGGCAGATTGTTGCCAACGCTGGTGTTCTGGTTCGCCTCGCTGTTGGCGCTCTTGTCCGTGCTTGTGCTCTGGGAACGCAGGACCTGCTGGTTGGGATCGTAGGATTCATCCGTTTCATGGATGATGTCCGTATTCATTGTCACGGCAGCACGGGCCCGCACATGACCCAGGCCCAGCGTGGGGGTCAGGATATCTTCCACCGCCTGGGCAAGGCGCTGCTCTTCGGAATGACGCTGCTTCTCCAGCGAGGATTCCTGCCCTGCCAGACTGTCTGGGTCCCCCGGACGGGCCAGAACATCGCCCCGTGTGTCGACAATGGAAATCCCATGCGTGCGCAGCCCCGGTACGGCAGCTGATACCAGATTCTGGATGGCCGCAATGGCATCCTCGGACACAGCACCAGAGCGGCCAACATCCAGAATGACACTGGCCTGCGAAGGATTCGTCTCCGTAGAAAACAGGTCCCTATGTGGCAGGACAAGGTGGACCCGCACATTCCGCACACCATGGATCAGACGGATGGAACGCTCCAGCTCACCTTCCAGCGCTCTGGTCTCATCAATGCCCTGTTCAAACTGGGTACTGGTCAGCGTGCCGCTCTTGTCGAACAGTTCATAGCCAACGGCCCCTCCCCCGGGCAGACCAGCCTTGGCCAGCAGAAGACGGGCCTGGGCCACATCATTCCCCGGAACATAAAGGCTGCGACCATCCGGCCCTGTTGTCGTGGGGATGTGAGCCTTGGCCAGATCATCCACCATCTCCGCCGCTTCATTCAGCTCCAGGTCCCCATAGAGCAGCGCCATGGGTTCTGACCGGTTGTGAAAGGCGATCACGCCGAGAGAGAGCAGCAGCAGCACGCCGACAACCCCGAGGGCCACAAGCCGCATGCGGCCCAGACTCTTCAGCCCTTCCATGATATTTGGCAAACGGAGCTTATCAAACTGCATATGAAGGGTATCTACCTGCTGCTTTCACCCCGGACGTCAGACATGCTGGTTCCGGTCATTCACCATACTCTGCCCTGCTCGGAAGAGGACAACCGACCGGCCATCAATTAACCTTGAGAAGAGCATGTGTAAAGCCAATAACAAGGTTAATAATGGCCCTATTTCATAACAATTTCATCATGGTGCATAATACTGGCTGGAGGGAGGAACTTTAGCTTCCGGCATCATGAGGCGGTTGGCATTCTGCTGGGTCGTCAGGCCACGGGGACCTTCATAGACTTCATGGGCCATGTTCGGGGTCAACTCAGGACGGGCCCAGCAATCCACGCCATTCCAGCTCTGGGTGCAGTAAGGCTGTGGAGGCAGAACACGTTCCGGTGGATTGCACCAGTCTTCCCCCTCCTCCAGATAACCGGCCTGGCAGTCCCGCCCTGTCAGCTTGCTGGCAATATAATCCGGGGCACAGGCTGACAGTCCCGCAAGAACAGGCAACAGAACCAGCATGTGCCGCCACGGGACCTGAACGGGAAAAGACCGCCTCATCATTCGTTTCTCTTTCATCCCAGCCCCATTACTGCCGCGAGGGCAACAGGGGCCCGTGCTGGGACATGGTCTCGTAGTGCAGATGTTCCACTGACGTATCAGTCGGCACATCATCCTGCCCGGTCGGAAGAACCACACCAGAGCCCCCCAGTGCCACGGGAACGGACAGAACAGCATGATGGAAATGCCGCACTCCCCCCAGATATTGCGACACCAGATTGACCCGGTCCGGCGACATGTGAGCCATGATGCCAGAGAGCTTGCGGATATTCATGGAAGCTGCGATGGCGATCAGCACGTGCGGGTCCATCACGTTGAAAACCGCTGCGGCCTCACGGGGGCGCATGGCCTCATAAATGCCCACCAGCCGGGCTGCTGCCTCCTGCGGGACAAGCTTGTGATTGTCCACATGGTCCGACAGTACAGCCATGGACTGGTTCAGCAGATGGAAGCGCATTTCCAGCGCCTTGCGGGCAGACCCCAGAATGCGCTGCTGCTCCTGCATCTGCTGGGCCATACCCTCGTCAGGCATGGCCACGTCCTCCGCCACAGCCGCAGGACAGCCAACCTGCACCCCGCAAAACAGGGCAAGCGACAGAAAGACGGCGAACCAGCCGTCATGCTGATGGAAGCATCTCCTGAGCATCAGCCCCCCAGCGGAATGTCGGCATCCTGATCAGCCTCGCTGATGTCCGGCGTCTGGGCCGGCCAATGCAGGTCTGGCTCATCATCTCCAGCCGGGATATTGGCCTGTGGCGTGGCAGAACTGGTGCTGTTCGTTCTGCTGGAACCACTGCCGGAAGCAGAGCCCCCAGCCCCGCCCTTGCGGGACACGGAAATGCGTACATCCCCTTCAAAACAGGCATCTTCGTGAATGGCGCAGCCAGTCGGGCTGCCCATCTCGATCACACAGTCCGAAATACGGGCCCCGGCACCGGCAGAAAGCCGTGGCGTCGTGAAGGTCACCCCGGACACGCTGCCATCAATGACGATGGAGTCCGCCTCCACCTGACCATCTTTCATCACGCCTGTCTCCGTGACACAGAGATGCCCGGCCTGAAGCTCGACATTTTCCACCTCACCGGCGATGGTCAGCGCACCCTCCAGCGTACCGCAGAGATGGTCGATGACCAGGCCGCCAGGAATGAAGCCTTCCGGCTGTTTTGAATCAGACATTCACTACCCCCTCACTTTTACACCGCCACAATGGCCATCGTAGCACAGACACAACAAGGCTATTTTCAAGATAAAATCTTCATAACCTGAAAACATTCAATGTTCAAACCATGCTTCCATGACAACTCAGAATGGAAGAACACTGTCCAGCACTTTCTGCCCATAACGGGGCTGCTGATACTGCGAGAGCTGCCCCCGTCCGCCATAGGAAATCCGGGCCTCCGCAATGCGGTCATGTGTGACGATGTTGTCTTCCGAAATATCCTGCGGCCGCACAACACCACTGACCATGATCTGCCTCAGCTCGCCATTCACCCTGACCTCCTGCCGTGCGACGACGACAAAATTGCCATTGGGCAGAACCTGCGTGATGACACCTGCCAGCGTCAGCGTGACCGTATCGATACGCCTGATGGTCCCGGCCCCGTTATTGGAGCTGGAACTGTTGGTCTGAAGAGCATCAGCACTGGTCAGATGGGAGATGAAGCGGCCCTTGAAGCCGAAAAAACTTGGAATCCCGAAAGCCTCGGCACCACTGCCGGAGGCTGTCGTGTTATTGGTCACGTTGGCCGTATCTGCCACCTGGATTTTCACTGTCAGAAGGTCACCCGCCTGCGCAGCCCGCTGGTCCTTGAAGAACGCCCGACTACCCGGCCGCCAGAGGCTGCCCACTTCAGTCGGCGGAGCCTGAAGGGGCGGGGTTGGCATCGTCACGGGGCGGTAATCCGGGGCCAGGGTGGGGTCGGCCGTCCGTGTCATGCGGGGTGGATGTCCCAGCTCACTGAGCGTACCAGCGCCCATGCAGCCTGCCAGCCCGGTCAGGACCACAACGAGCCCTGCCATGCAGACACTCCTCTGAAGAAGATGGATCATGGATGGCTCCCGTCACCAAGCATCAGGCTGTTGATCCCCAGACGTTTCACTTCCTCCGAATCCGGCGGAATGGCTGTGGAAGAGGCATCAACCCGCACCTCGCCCGAAGCCGTGACCTTGCCGATGAGGACCATCCGGCTTCCCAGATTCAGGGCATGGACGAACTGCCCGCTTCCACCATCCTCCAGCGCCCGGCCTGTGGCTGTCAGCCGGATGCCGGTGCTGTTGTAGCTGAGCAGGACAGGGTCCCCCCGATGCACGAGCACGGCCCGCCGCAGGTCCGTACCCTGCACGGGCTGTCCGGCCCCGACAGTGCGGACAAGTGCCATGCCGATCATCCGCTCCGGCTCTGGCAGAGAACGGGCAAGCGGTGGCACCGTACCTGAAAAAGCGGGGTCGATATGCATGTCGTCCGGCTGGATGATGTGACCGGACGGCAGGGCATGGTCATACACCATCACCGGCTGCACGGGACGGATGCTGCCCCGCAGCGGGAACCTGTCCGCCCCGGCGCCTCCTGCTGCATGAGCAGGCTGTACAGTTGCCGAGAAAAGACCGGTCTTATGATCCCAGTTCAGATTCAGGAGGGTTGCCGGGTCCTGTTCATTCTCACCGGCAACGAGAGGAGTAAAGCTGGTGACATCCACCACGACACTGCCCGTCTCACCATCCTGCGAAATGGCCTTGCGGACAAGAGCGGCATATTCGTCCCGGCCCAGCACATGCCCGGCCCGGGTCAGCGACAGGCTGGTGGATGATGACTGGTCATCCCAGTCCACACCGTACTGGTCCGCCAGTGCAATGAGCTGACTGCCCCCGATGGTGATGGTCTTGCCCGGCGCAGGAGCCGGGCCAAGCAGCCGGTCCTGTCCGGCATCCAGCCCATCAAAAACATCGGACAGATAGACCGATGCACCATGCACCACACCGGAAGGTCGCAGAGTCGCCGCCATGGCCGTACTGGCAGCGGGCTCTCCAGCCAGCACAAACCCGACCGCCAGCCAGAAGCAGGCTGGCAGGAAGCTACGCCCGGTACCCCGGTATCCAATGCCAAGAAGTGCCATGCTGCCCGCCTTCAGCGCAGGTTGGTCAGGGTCTGGAGCATCTCATCAGAGGCGGTGATGCTTTTGCTGTTCATCTCATAGGCACGCTGCGCCGTGATGAGATCCGTGATTTCCGTCACCGCATTGACGGCTGATTCCTCGACAAACCCCTGACGGATGGTCCCGAAACCTGTTGTCTCCGGGTTGCCGATGATCGGGTCACCCGAGGACGTGGTCTCCGTAAACAGGTTCTGCCCCATGGCTGCCAGACCATTCTCGTTCTGGAAGGTCGTCAGCTGGATCTGCCCGGCCACCTGGGAGTTGGGCTGACCGGAGAGCGTGTACTGCACCTGCCCGGTCTGATCGATGGTGATGTTTTCGGCATTGTTCGGGATGGAGATGTTCGGTGTCAGCGGGTACCCGTCTGCCGTCACGATCGTACCATCCTGCGAGAGGGAGAATGTCCCGTCGCGGGTATAGGCATATTCCCCGTTGGGCAGCAGGATGCGAAAATAACCGCGGCCTTCCACGGCGAGGTCCAGCGCATTGCCGGTCTGGGACAGGGTTCCCTGCTCGTTGATGCGGTAAATGGCCGCCGTACGCACACCAAGCCCCACCTGAGCCCCGGCAGGCACACGGTACCCCGTGTCGGAACTCATCGTCCCGACACGACGCAGGTCCTGATAGATGAGGTCCTGGAATTCAGCCCGGCGGCGCTTGTACCCGGTTGTCGTCATGTTGGCGATGTTGTGGGAGATGGTCTCCACATTGGTGGACTGGGCCTGCATGCCCGTTGATGCAACATCCAATGATCTCAGCATAAATGAACATCCTCACGACTTGCCACAACCCACGCTCCCAGAAACGCAAGGCCACCCTGATGATGGCAGGCACCGAAACATTTTGACTGTGCCCTCCCATAAACCGACACGAAAAACATTATCAAGGTTAATTATCAGAATATGATATGAATTGAGCCGTTTGTTAATGTTCAAGCCCTATATTCTCTTCCAATAACCATGAACAAATGACATTATAACAAAACCTACCATGATATAGCCTTGAGGACAGTCTCCCATGGATGTGACCGGTTATCTCGCCCTTTCACGCATTGATGCGCTGACACGGGGGCTTGAGGTTACGGCCAACAATCTGGCCAACAGCAGCACGGATGGCTTCAAGGAACAGCGGGTTCTTTTCTCCGACTATCTGTCCCACCAGAAGGGCGATCAGCTGGCCAATGGCGAGAAGACGCTCTCCTACAACCAGGACAGATCCACCTATCTGGACACGCTACAGGGTGAGCTGCGCCAGACGGGAAATCCGCTGGACCTCGCCATAAACGGGCCGGGCTATTTCATGGTCCGCAGCCAGCAGGGAATCCGGCTGACCCGCAACGGCCAGTTCCACCGCAGTGAAGATGGCACTCTTGTCGATTCCCTGGGCAATGCCCTGCTGGACGACCAGCGCCAGCCCATTACCCTGACCCCTGATGATCAGGTGCTGCCCCTTGGCATCGGCTCTGATGGCATCATCTCGACAGAAAAAGGTGACATCACCCGCCTCGGCCTCTCGACAGTCGATAACCCCAATACACTCCATGCTGAGGGGAACCATCTTTTCAGGCCAGCCAACGAGAATGACCTCCGGGCCGTTCCTGCCCAGGAAATCCGGCAGGGAATGCTGGAATCCAGCAATGTGAACCCCGTGGAGGAAACCACGGCGATGATAAAAACCCAGCGGGAATATGATCTCAACTTCCAGCTGCTCCAGACCGAATTCACCCGCCGTCTGAACGCCATCGACAAGATTGCGACGGAAGTCACAGCCTAGCTGTTTTTGATCCAGATCAAGGACAAATCATCAAATACAGGCTTTCCATTTAACTTCCTGTAAACTCATGACCTTAGGATGGCCTTAGGGTGAGGTCGCCGGACCGTCATCCAGACCTGTCTGGCCTCGGCCAGTCCCTCATTCCGGAGAAAGACTGAAACCATGGATCTTGGCCTGTCCCTCAATATCGCCACGTCCGGCCTCAAGACGATTGAGAACGAACTCTCAACAGCCTCCAACAATGTCACGAACGCATCCACCCCGGGCTATGTGTCAGAGACTGCCAACACATCCTCAACGGTCGTCTCCGGCACTGGAGTCGGTGCGACTTCAGCGGCCAACCAGCTGAACATTTCCCAGCCTCTTCAGGATGCGCTCTACCAGCAGAATGCCCGTGTCTCCGGCCTGACGGCCACCAGCAACTCCCTTGCGGCCGTCTCTGCCGTACAGGGAACGACGACAGGCTCTGATGGAGCCAATACCATCGGCACGCTGACCAACAACCTCCAGAATGTCAGTACGGCCTTCATCAGCCTCTCCAACACACCGCAGAACAGTGCTTCGCAGCAGGGCGTGATCTCGGCTGCGCAGACCCTTGTCAGCAACATCCATACCCTCTCTTCGGTCTATCAGGCCCAGCGCCAGGGCGCACAGGATGCCATCACCAGCACGGTCTCCGGCATCAATACGGACCTGACAACCATTGGCCAGATCTCACAGCAGATCATGCTGGCACGCAGCTCCCACGCTGACACGGCAGACCTCGCCAACAAGCGCCTGGAAGCCATGCAGAGCCTTTCCAGCAAGCTGGGTGTTACCTTTACCGAAAAACCGAATGGCGACATGCTGGTCAGCACGCAGGACGGCACACGCCTGCCAACCCGCCCGGATCAGGCCGGATTGCCCAACGGACAGTTCCAGGCGCCCACGGCAACATGGCCTCTCTCCACGAAGTCCCCTGCCACGCTGACACCAAGCATGTATCACGCCACCGATGGCAGCGATCAGGGTGTTGCCGGTATCATGTTGGCCGGAAAAGACATCACCTCCCACCTGACCGATGGCACGCTGGGTGCCAACCTGACCCTGCGGGACCAGAGCTATCCACAGATGCAGGCGCAGCTCGATTCCTTCTCATACACGCTGATAAACCGCTTCAAGGCGGCCGGAGTGCCCCTCTTCACCAATGGCGGGACGCAGCCCCTCTCCAGCGATCCGACCAAAACAGCACCAGCAGGGCTGGTCGGGCTCTCCTCCAGGATTGCCGTCTCCACGGACTATCAGCAGACTCCGTCCCTGCTGACAGCCAACAGCGATGGTGGACAGACCAGCGCCCTCGCCAATGCCGTACTGAACAAAGCCATGGGCAGCGCCAGCGCCAGCACATCCGGCTCCCTGGCGGCACCCTCCACCTCTCTCGGGCCAGATGGCACACAGGCCACGGGCTATGACGGCACGCAAGGGCTTACACAGCTGGCAACCTCCCTCACCAGCAGCCAGGCCGGGGTGATCAGCCAGAACAGCAGTGACCTCTCCACGGCAACATCCATCAAGACATCCCTCACGACAAAGGTTGCCGATGTCTCTGGTGTGGATGTTAACAGCCAGATGTCCGCCATCGTGTCCCTGAAAAACTCTTACGCAGCCAATGCCAAGGTCGTCTCCATGGTGCAGTCCATGTTCAGCACGCTGCTGGATGCCGTCCACTGACGGACTGCCCCCACATGGCAGCCTGCCCGGCAATGAAACCGGGCAGGCCCTACCCTGACCTGCCCCCCTCACCCTACAGACCATCACAGGAGTGCCACCCATGAGCATGAATGTCAGCCAATATGGCGCCGCCGGTGCAAACCTGATCCTCAACACAGGCATCAGACAGATTGAATCCGAGCAGACAGACATTGCGTGGCAGACCTCACAGGGGACGACATCGTCCAGCATTTCCGGGTTGGGCAGTGACCGGCAGACCATCCTGTCCCTCAGCCCGAAACTGGCCGAGCTGACGGGCTATCAGAGCAACCTGTCTTCGGTACAGAACCGCCTCTCTCTCAGCTCCACAGCCCTCAAGCAGGTCACTGATCTGGCACAGTCCCTCAACTCCCAACTGCTGAGCATGCTCTCCTCTGAGGGCGGAGAAAAAGCATCCACCACAACCGCAGCTGACAGCGCCCGGACAGGGCTGGGCAGCCTGGGAACGATCCTCAACACATCCGATGGCAGCAGCTTCATCTTTGCTGGACAGAACACATCCACAGCGCCCGTCACCTCCCCCTCAACACTGAATGACAGCACGCTGGCCCATACCATCTCCCAGATCGTTTCCGGCCTGAAGGACGGCAACAGCGGGACAGTCTTCAGCCAGGCCACCGCCGCCAGTGCGGACAACAGTGCCAGCATGAGCGTCTTCTCTCAGGCTCTGTCACAACCTGCCGAACAGGCAGGGGCTCTTCAGGCTTCCGCCATCATCGGGCCGGACGGCTCCACCGTCCAGACCGGCCCGGTCGCCACACAGGGCG
This sequence comes from Bombella sp. ESL0380, assembly GCF_009725805.1. Taxonomy (NCBI): domain Bacteria; kingdom Pseudomonadati; phylum Pseudomonadota; class Alphaproteobacteria; order Acetobacterales; family Acetobacteraceae; genus Bombella; species Bombella sp. ESL0380. The sequence continues at coordinate 273,682 of NZ_WNIH01000005.1, forward strand.
GGCAGGCCAGCAGCACGTCCACCGGCTCCCCCATCCGGGACCTCATGCGGGACATGATGATCATGACGTCCATGAAGGGAATGGACACGACCACACCCGGCTTCACCAATCTCGTCCGCCAGCTGCATACCTCACTGGGAACAACAGCCAACCAGCTCATCGACATGAACACCAGCGTCGGCGTGACGCAGAACACCCTGACACGCCAGCAGGGCATCTATTCCAGCCTTCAGCTGATGGTGAAAGAACAGCTCTCCAACGGCCTGAACGTCAATCTGGCCGAGGTGGCCACACGCTCCTCGGACCTCAGCCTCCAGCTGAAGGCCTCCTTCTCGCTCATCGCCGACATGAAGAACATGTCTCTGGCGGACTATCTCTGACCGTACCTTCCAGCACGATACCAGCCTGATAACGGGCCGTCTTCCACCGGGAGGCGGCCCGTTCTTTATCCCAGCCTGTACGGAACGCCCCTCCATTTATGGAAAATAAGGCAAGCTTTGCGCAGGATCCTTCTACCGCTGCGCCATGATGAAACCCTAGAAAAAGACTGTAACGCCAGACCAGACGAGGCGTTGAACCGCATCAAGGTCACTATGGAGACAGTCATGCAACATACTGGAAAAACAGACATATCCCATGACATCCTTCTGTCCGCCTACCGGCGCATGAAGACGATCCGTACGTTCGAGAACCGTCTGCATGAGGACTTCAAGGCTGGCATCGTCCCGGGCTTCACCCATCTCTATGCGGGACAGGAATCGGTGGCCGTCGGCATTTGCAGCCATCTGACCGATCAGGACCAGATCGCCAGCACCCATCGTGGCCACGGCCACTGCATCGCCAAAGGTGTCGATGTCATGGCCATGATGAAGGAAATTCACGGGCGGCAGGGCGGCATCTGCAAGGGCAAGGGCGGCTCCATGCACATTGCCGACCTGAGCAAGGGCATGCTGGGGGCCAATGGCATCCTTGGGGCCGGAGCTCCGCTGGCCTGTGGTGCCGCCCTCGCCGACAGGCTGGAGGGCAAGGGCCATGTTGCCGTCGTCTTCGGTGGTGATGGCGGCGTGAATGAAGGCGCCGTGCTAGAGAGCATGAATCTGGCCAGCGTCTGGAAGCTGCCCCTGATGTTCGTCGTGGAGAACAACGGTTATGCCCAGTCCACACCACAGCACAGGACAACCTCTGTCAGCAGCTATGAGGACCGGGCCAGAGGCTTCGGCATGCCTGCCGTCACGGTGGACGGGCTGGATTTCTTTGCCGTCTACCGTGCTGCCGGGGAGCTTATCGCCAGAATGCGGGCCGGAGGCGGACCTGTTCTTCTGGAATGCCGGACCGTCCGTTTCTACGGCCATTTTGAGGGAGATACCCAGCGTTACCGCCCTGCCGGAGACGTGAAGAACGCCTGGGAGGAACGGGACTGCCTGCGCCGCTTCGCCCAGACATCAGGCCTCAGCCCGGCGGAACTGGAAGCAGTGGACCGGGACGTGGAGCAGCTGGTCGATGCTTCCGTGCAGGAAGCCCTCAAGGCCCCGCACCCTGCCCTGAATGAACTCCATGACGGCGTGTACGTCTCCTACTGAACCCATCATCTGAAGGAAAATCTGTCATGACCAGACATGTCTCGCTGAAATCAGCCATCAACGAAGCTCTGGATCAGGAAATGGCCAGAGACCCGAAACTGCTCATCTGCGGGCAGGACACCGCCGGTGGTGTCGATGCTGGGGGAGAAACGGATACATGGGGTGGCGTGCTTGGTGTCACCAGGGGGCTCTATACCCGCTATGGTGACCGGGTGATTGATGCGCCCCCCACCGAGATGGCCTATGTCGGGGCTGCCGTCGGGGCCGCCCTCTCCGGCTTCCCCGTCGTGGCGGAAGTCCCGTTCATCGACTTCATGGGCGTCTGCTTCGACCAGCTGCTGAACCAGGCTGCCAAGATGCGCTACATGTTCGGCGGCACGGCCGAAATCCCGCTTGTCGTCCGCACGATGGTCGGGGCGGGCATCAATGGTGCAGCACAGCACTCCCAGATGCTGACGGCCATGTTCACCCACATTCCGGGCCTGAAGGTCGTCTGCCCCAGCACGCCGCATGATGCCAAGGGGCTGATGATCGAGGCCATCCGGGACCGGGGCCCCGTGATCTTCTGCGAGCCGAAATATCTCTATGAGACGACCGGCCCCGTTGCCGAGGCTCCTTACGCCATTCCCTTCGGGCAGGCCCATCTCGCCAGGGAAGGACATGACGTCTCCATCGTCACCTACGGGCCCATGGTCCCCCGGGCACTGGAGGCCGCCACCCGGCTGGCGGAAACGGGAATCGAAGCCGATGTCATCGACCTGCGAACTCTCTCCCCGCTGGACATTGCCACGGTCCTGAAGTCCGTACAGAAAACAGGTCGGCTTGTAGCGGCTGATGAGGCCCATCCCCGCTGCAACATGGCCACCGACATCGTGGCGCAGGTCACCGGGCAGTGCTTCACCAGCCTGAAAGCCGCTCCGCAGATGGTCAGTGCCCCACACACGCCCGTGCCCTTCTCGCCCGTGCTGGAGAAAGCCTACATCCCCGGTGCGGAGCAGATCATGGCCGCCGTGACCCGGATCATGGCATGAACAGGCATGGGAACAGTCAAAAGCAAGGAGTCCTCAGAAATGACTACCAGACACCATGTCTCACAGGCCACCATCACCTGTGAGGCCGCCAACAGCCTCGTGCAGGCTGTCCTCAAAGAAGGAGCTGCACAGAAGATTCCCGTTTCTGTCGCCATCATGGATGCAGGCGGGCATCTCCAGGCCTTTGCCCGCCATGATGGAACAGCCTTCCTGACGGTCGAGATCGCCATCGACAAAGCATGGACGGCCTGCTCCTTCGGTCAGCCGACCCATGTCTGGAACCAGCTCGTGCAGAACCCCCACATGGCCCCCCTCGCCAGCAGACCCCACCTTGTGGCCGTAGGCGGTGGATGCCCCATTTTTGCCGGGGGGCAGCTGATCGGCGGCATTGGCGTCTCCGGCGGTACCTACGAGCAGGACCGGGACCTGGCTGAAAAGGCCCTGAACAGTCTGGGATTCGAGGTCGCCTGAAAACCACTTCCATCCCTGCCAGACAGGCCATCTCTCCAACCGGAGGGATGGCCTGTCTGCCTGTTGCACGGCCAGGACAGCCCAAACCATCACAACGGCCTCTTTTCTCCCTCATGCATATTGGTTAATAAATAACTTACAAACTTTCTTTAAGAAAATCAGAATGTTCATGGACGTACAATCACTTTCAGCGGATCGGACGGCCCTTTCATGAAGGCCCACCTCACTGTTGCGACGGGCCTGGATGAAAACAACCTCATTCCTGCTCTGGTCACCATACAGTCCACCATCAGCAATGCGCAGGACAAGTCCCGCCTGTCTTTTGCCCTCTTCCATACGGGACTCGATGACCATGTGAAACAGCTGATAAAAGGGCTGCTCAACTCGTATGGCGTCGCTTTCTCCCTCATCAACATGCCCGGCATCCTTTCCGGCTTCACCTACAAAGACACCATCTGCACCCACCGTCTTTATCCCCTGCTCATTCCCCAATATTTCACATCACGAAATTTCGTACTCAGCATCGGGGCAGGTTCACTCATCCGGGGGGACATTCTGTCCCTTCTGTCCGATTTCCCTACCGGAGCAAAGATCGGGGCTGTCCGCTGCATGTATCATGCCCTCATGGACCAGCCCGACTCCGGGCCTGTCAGGTCGGAGGACCATTTCAGCCGCAACCTGCTTCTCTTCAACCGGCAGGCCATCTCCCCGGAGGAAGGGCAGGCCTGCATCCAGCTGCTGGACGAAGAATGGCCGGGACGGGACGAAACCATCCTTAACTACCTCTTCCGCCACGCACTGCACCTGTTCCCGCAGTCATGGAATCTCCAGATGCCGCTCTTCCAGCAGCCGGATGAGGCCTTCATCCCTTCCATACGGACAGCCATTACCTCCGCCCGCAACAACATGAACCTCGGCCAGTTCGCCAGCCATCTCGACCCTGATGACATGACAGCAGCCCTGGAGCAGACCAACATCCACGCCCGGGATTACAGAAAGATCGCCGCCTCCCTCATGCGTCAGATACAGGACAGGATGCCACCTCTCCTCTTCGACCCCATATGGACCGCCTTGCAGAACATTACATGATCCCTGCCACTGTCCGACCCATCCCCTGACGCACGCAAGTTGTCCCACATCATGCAGACCATTCCCATCGTCATGTCGCTGAATCAGGCGTATGTCGTCCCCGCCATCGCCACGATACGGTCCGTTCTCAACTCGATATCCGACAGGAACCGCATAGAATTCGTCATCTTCCACAAGGAGCTCTCACCAGCTGCCATCAGGATCATGACCACTCTGGTGAACGATTCGGGGGGACGGATCACCTTCATCAACGTGCAGGAGCATTTTGCAGGCCATAACCTGAAACAAGAAGAAATGTACCATGCACTGCTCATACCGGGACTGATGGCAGGGCATGATTTTGTCTTTTTCCTTGATGCCGACATGATCGTGACGGGCGATCTGCTGTCTCTCATCCACGCCATGCCCGCAGACAAGAAAATAGGGGCTGTCCGCTGCTTCTTCCGCAACACCATCCTGCCTCCCAACGTACCCCGCCCCCTGCATGATCAGACACTCAGGACTGGCCTGAAGGACACAAGCCGGTATTTCAATGCCGGTCTCATGCTCTTCAACATGAAAGCCATAAGACCAGAGGATGGCAGACGCTGCCTCCAGCTCATCTCCCGCAGATGGAAGGGCCATGCCGAAAGCATCCTCAATGTCGTTTTCCATGATTCCGTGCAGTTTTTTTCAGTCCGCTGGAATTACGCCATGACGCACATCGCCAAGGATGTTGTCCCCTTCCAGCCGGAGATACGGAAAGATGTCGAAGAGAGCAGACTGGACATCCAGGTCCAGCATTTCCTTTTCCTCTCCAAGCCGTGGCTACCCAAGGCCGAGCGCGCCCTCTTCCTGAAGGAAGGAGACTGCCCGGAATTCAGATACCATGTGCAGAATTACAAAAACGCTCTGGCTGCCGTCATGAAGGATATTTCTCATGTGGCACCCCGCCTTCTGTGCGGGGCCTCATGGGAGATGACGGAACGCCATCTGGACCCCGAGGGGAAAGCCCTTCTGGCATAAAAAAACGCCACCGTAAAAATACGGTGGCGTCTGGCACATGGTCGCCCGAAGGCTCCGGCCCAACAACAGGGCCGGATACTTCCCCTTACTGGAACAGGGACAGAATGTTCTGGGACTGACCGTTGGCAATGGAGAGGGACTTGATGCCCAGGGACTGCTTGGTCTGCAGGGATGTCAGCTTGGCAGACTCGGCAGACATGTCAGCATCCGTCAGAGCGCCGGAAGCAGCTGTCAGGGAGTCGGAAGACTTCTGACCATAGGAGCTCATGGAGTCGATGGTCTGCTGGTTGGAACCGAGATCAGACGTGACGTTCGTCATGGCAACGATGGCCTTCTGAACACGCCCGATCATGTCGGCAACAGCCTTCTTCGGATCGCTGGAGCTGTCAGCCAGGGAAGCACCCGTGGCGCTGGCGTTCAGGAAGACGTTGGAGGTCGGGTCAGAACCGGCCACACCATTCGTTGTCAGGCCCAGAACGTCGGTCAGGGTCGCACCCTTGGCACCTGTCGTGGCGGAAACGAGGGCGCCATAGCCGGTCAGTGTCTGTGTATCACCCTGGAGACCCGTAACGAAGGTCAGGCTGCTGGCCGTGATGCCCAAACCATCGGCTGTACCACCTGTCGTACCACCGGCCAGCAGGTTGATCCCCTTGGTCGTGGCGTTACGGGCGATGGTGTCAATGCTCTTCATGTAACCTGTCAGCTCCTTGTCGAGCTGGCCGAGGGAAGAAGAGTTGCCCAGGTTGTTACCGACAGTGGTCACAGCGTTCTGGACGTTCTGAAGGATGTTGATGATGCTGTTGGCAGCAGAATTTGTGGAGCTGACAATCTGGGAAGCGTAGCTCAGGCCATCATTGACAGCGCTCTGGCCGGCAATGTCACCACCGATCTGGGAGGAAATGCCAAAAGCAGCCGGATTGTCGGAAGCATTGGCGACCTTCTTGCCGGTGGAGACGGCATTTTCCGTCTTGGCCAGATCGCCCTGTGTGGTGTTCAGTGTTTCCAGAGCAACCATGGAAGACTGGTTGGTATTGATGGAAAGACTCATGGTCTTCTCTCCTTGCACATCTGTATAGAAACCAACGAACTCATCGTTGACAGATGGATAGAAACACAGAACCCTTACATGTTTCTTACAGAGGACATTTCAAAATGACAGGCATGGGAAAATGCCTGCCTTAACCATCGGCCTCATTCTGCCTCATATAAGGCCTTGGGCTACGCAGGCGGCCCGGAACCGGCATGACAATCTCATCGGAGAAATGCGGGGCAGAATCGCCCTCAGCCGGGGCAGGCCCGGCGGCGGCCCTGCTCTGTTCCAGCGCCTTCTTCTGCATTTCCAGCTGTTCTTCCAGCTGTTGCAGCATGGCCTGTGCCGACTCCACGGCCTGGTTCAACCCGGCCTCCTGCTTTTCCGACCGCTCCAGAACACCAGAAAGCGAATCGGCAGTCTCCTGCGTCATCTTCTGCTGGTCCATCAGGTCCTCTTCAGCATTGCGGGCACGCTCCAGCAGGACAGACAGGCGCCTGTCCCCCTGGGTGACCTCATGCCGGACCCGCTCGAACATATGGTTCATCTGTTCTGTCGAAGCATCAAGCGTGGCCACCATCTCATTCAGTGCCGTATAGGAATCCCGGATGACCCCAAGCCGCCGGACAATGAGACGGGAGCTGACAATCCCGGCTATCAGGACGACCATCAGAAGAATCTCAATGATGAGCTGGCTATTTTTCAGAAGCATGATGTCCCCTCTGCTCTGCTGACTGCTGATCCACCGAAGCAGAACCAAGAGACGCCAGCAGTTCCGGCGTCAGATCTTCCTCCAGCGGGATGAGGCGCTGGTCTATCCGAACAGCCTGCATCCGATGCAGCCGCCCCAGCGTGCCCTCAAAAATTGGCGTTCCGTCACATTCCATCCGCACACGATGCGGCGCTTCGCCCTTGCTGGGCAGATGGAGGACACTACCTTCCTTCAGCTCCAGAATCTGGGAAAGCGGGAAAGACGCCGTCTCAAACACGGTGGAAACGGTCACGCTCGTTTCCATGATTTCGGAAATGAGATGATTCTCCCATATGGAGTCATTGCCGAAATTGTCCCCCATGAACTGCTGGGAGAGTTTCTCTCTTACCGGTTCCAGCGTGGCATAGGGAATGACGATATCCATGTCCCCGCTCCTGTCGCCCATATCAATATGGAAGCGGGCCGCAATGGCCGCATTGGAGGGCCGGGCAATCACCGCCAGGCTGGAGCTGATCTCCAGCCGCTCGAAAGAGAGATCCACCTTGCCCACTGGCGCAAAAGCCTCGGAGAGATCCGCCAGCGTAATGACAATCAACTTCTCTATGAGGGCTCTCTCCAGAGCAGTGTGGGGCCGATTCTCTATGATCTTGGGTCCACCACCGCGCTCTCCGCCCATCAGGATGTCCACGATGGAATAGGACAGCGACGAATCCACAACAACCAGACCATAATTGCGCCACTGCTCTGCCCGGAAGACGGAAAACAGGGAGGAAGACGGCACTTCTCCCATATAGTCCCCAAAACGCAGGGACCGCATGTTCTCCATGGTGATGTCGACATTGTCGTTGGTAAAACCACGCAGGGTCGAAGAAAGGAAACGCACCAGCCGGTCAAACACGTTCTCCAGCATGGGCATACGCTCATAGGCCACAAAACCGGCCTTGATGATGCGCTCCATCCCGCTCTCTTCCCGCATGGCAGAACCGGAAAATGCATTGCCGAGCATGGCATCAATGGCAGACTGGTCCAGCGCATGGCCATCCGCCTCACCATCATCCCCCCCATGCGCAGCGACCCCGGAGGAGGATGTTCCTTCCTCTTCCGGGGCTTCAGTCCGTGCAGCATTGTCTTCTGTATCCGGGCCGGGCTGTTCCGCTCCCTGCCCTTCTGTCAGGTCAGGCTGGTCAGCCTGTGCCTGCTCCTCTTCATCCGCCATTGGGTCCAAATCCACCTTACTGGGTTAGAAGTTCCGTAATGTAAATGTTCGTGACATTCAGCGGGGCAAACGCCACACGCAGGCGCCTCAGCAGGGCCTCACGCAGGCGATAGAAGCCACTGCCATGCAGGTCCTGCGGGCGGCTTTCGTGCAGATAGGTCTGGAAAATGTCCTGCACCTCGGGAATACGCCCCTGAAGAGCTGCCAGTGTCTCAGCTCCCTCCACCTCGACACTGGCTGTCATCTTTACATAGACCGTCCGCCCGGCCCCGTTATCCAGATTGGCCGTGGCAGAGGGAACCGACAGAAGGAGGCGATGTGAGCCCGCCTCCCCGCCTTCCGCTGCGGCAACCTTGGGGGCAGGCTTCCCGCCACCGCCGAATGGTGGAAGATGGGCCTGCCAGGCACCCACGCCCCCACCTATCAGCAGCAGAGGCACGGCAGCCATAATGGCCATTTTCTTCCTGGACATGCCCTTCCTGCCATCAGCCGAAGCGGCTGTACCATCACCTCCGGCGTCTGGACTGGTCTCATCACTCATGACGCTGCGCTCCGTTATCAGTCCTGATGAACCGGCTGTCTGGCGGCTTTCTCCACAGTGCGACGGCTTTCCGCCTCGCCTGCCATGGCTGTCACACCCAGACCCGCCGATACGGGCATGCTGGCCTCACGGATGGCCTGCTGGACAGGGTTGCACTCATCCTCGGCACGGGCACCCAGCGGCAGGAAGGCTTCCTCATTCAGCCGATACCCCATGCCCCAGCTCGTGATGAAGGGCTTCTGGATACCTCTTGCCCGCAGCTTCTGACGGATGCGGCAGACCATGACATCGATGGTCTTGCTGATGGGCTTCTCCCGCCCGGCATACAGGGTGGACAGGATGGCGGCCTTGTTCAGCAGGCTACCCCGACGACGCACCATGAGGGACATGATGTCATATTCACCCTGTGTCAGCGGCAGGAGGTCATCATCCACCAGCACCTCACGGGTGTCTTCCTTCACCGTCAGACGGCCGACCGTGATGATCTGGCTGGTCACGCCATGATCCATGACACGCCGGACAATCGCCTTCAGCCGGGCCAGCAGTTCTACCGGCCCTACCGTGATGGGCACGCAGTCATCAGCACCAGCGGCAAGGGCCTCGGCCACGTTGTGGGCTGTCAGATTCCGGGCAATGACCAGAATCGGCAGGCTGAAGCGGTTGTTGCGAATCGTTCTGATCAGAAGCGGATCCGGGTTGGTCTGCTGGATGACGGCCACATCGGACTGATCATTGCGCAGGGCGCTCAGCACGCCTTCCCTGCCAGAAATGCGCAGAAAGATTCCTCCTTCAGAAACCGCTTCAGAAAGAGTGGAGCAAGGCCGTCCGTCCATATTCTTTGGACTATCACCAACGCAGATCAACCTCATGGAAGTTTTCCTTTTCTTCATCGTTTCGTACTCCTCATTATCAAGACATAATGCTAACGCGACATTAAAATATCCTTCCATCTTTTAAATGCAATCAAAATATTCCTTTAAATTCGTTAAAATGCTGCCACAAAGCCCATGAGATTATGGCAATTCCATGGCCTTTTACAAAGCACTAAAGGCCATTTTCTCCCCTTGACACCAGCGGTTCCGATTAATGAACTGGACATCTTCACAACCCTCATGAAAGTCCCCCAATGACCCACATCCACCTCATCAACGGGGCGAAACCTTTTGCCCACTCTGCCGGAAAACTGAACCAGACCCTCCAGAATCTTGCCGCAACCTGCCTTCAGGAACACGGTTTGTCCGTCAGCCAGACCGTCATTGATGAAGGCTATGATGTCGAAAGCGAGATCCGGGCGATCCAGAAAGCGGACATCGTCATCTACCAGTTTCCGGGATGGTGGATGGGCACGCCGTGGCCTCTGAAAAAATATATGGATGAGGTTTTCACACAGGCACATGGCCTTTTTTACAACAACGATGGCCGCAGCCGGCACGACCCCTCAAAGCGTTATGGCTCTGGCGGCCTGCTACAGGGCAAACGCTTCATGGTATCCACCACGTGGAATGCCCCACTTGAAGCCTTCGAAGACAGGGACCAGTTCTTCGGCGGCGGTGGCATTGATGCCGTGCTTTTCCCGTTCTATCGGGCCCATGCCTTTCTCGGCATGAACCGCCTGCCCACCTTTCTGGCAACGGATGTCATGAAGAACCCGGATGTCCCAGCCATGGAGGCTGCCTACCGGCGGCATATCGAGCAGGTCATCATCATGGCCTGACCGGCTCCACGGATCAGGAACAACCGGCACAGAGAAAGACTGCACCATGCCACAGGACCGACTCGCCGCCCTCCAGGCGGCTGTCAGCCGCCACTGCCCGGAAAAAGTCACCCATACGGCTTTCGACTTCCTGACCCTCTATCGCACCGGGACCGTGACCGATCCCGTTCTGGTCGTTTACGAACCCCGCATCTACATCGTCGTGCAGGGGCAGAAAATCCTTCACCTCCATGACCAGCCCCTGCCCTATGGCGAGGGCGAATATCTGATCTCCACACTGGACCTGCCCGTTTCCGGCCAGATCACCAGGGCCTCGGCGGAAAGACCCTATCTGGCCCTGTGCATCAGCTTCTCCTCCACGGAGATGGAGCAGCTCCTCCGGGAGAGCCAGTCCGCCCTCAGCCGTCAGACCCGGAAACTGGCCCTCCGAAAGGAGAACAGCTCTCCCATATCCGCCATGGGAGTGAGCCGGATCACCGACGACCTGCTGGATGCCCTGCTGCGCCTGGTAGGGCTGCTCGCCCGGAATAGCGACCAGAAATTTCTGGCGCAGCTCTACAAGAAGGAGCTCCTCTATCTCTTTCTTCATGGCCAACAAGGCCATGTCCTTCAGGAAACGGCTCACCTCCAGAGTGACCTCTCCCGCATCAACAGGGCCATCATCCATCTGCGCCACCATTTTCAGGAACGGTTCGAGATCGGCACGCTGGTGAAGATCGCCGGGATGGGCCAGTCCAGCTTCTACAAACGCTTCGGAGAGCTGACAGGCATGACGCCCGTCCAGTACCGCACGAAGCTGCGCCTGCAGGAAGCACGCCGCCTCATGGTGCATGAAGAGATGAGCGCTGCCAGCGCAGGCTTTCAGGTAGGATATGACAGTCCCTCCCAGTTCAGCCGTGAGTACAGGAAAACCTTCGGCCGCCCGCCCCAGGCCGACCTCCAGCACATCCGCCGCATGGGCGTGGATGCCTATACGGCCCAGCATGAAGATGTGTGGTTCTGAAGCAGACCTGCCATCCCTCCTGAAAGATTGAACAGAAGGTTAACGTTCCATAGGCTCGCAGCTGGCCCGTTCAATCGCCGCTCTTCAGGGAAGGATGATCCCATGCGCACCATTGGCTTTGCCTGCACCTCTGCCGAGGCCCCTCTCGCCCCCCTCCATTTTGACCGCCGCAATCCCCGCCCCAATGACGTAGTGATGGAGGTCCTCTATTGCGGGGTCTGTCACTCCGACCTGCACTGGGTGCGCAATGACTGGGGCCATACGCCCTATCCGGCCATTCCCGGCCACGAGATCATCGGCCGCGTGCTGGAGGTCGGCCCGGAGGTGACCCGCCACAAGGCCGGGGACATCGTTGCCGTCGGCTGCATGGTGGACAGCTGCATGACATGTGACCAGTGCCGCAAAGGTGAGGAACAGTATTGCCGGGAGGGCAGGAAATATCCCATCGGCATGAATGGGGTCTATGGTGGCATTGATGCCGTGGACGGAACTCCCAACATGGGCGGCTATTCCAAGCACCTCGTCGCCCGGCAGGAATTCGTCCTGAAAGTGCCAGCAGGGCTGGATGCCTCCAGGGCGGCACCGCTGCTCTGTGCCGGCATCACCACATGGTCCCCCCTGCGGACATGGCGTACCGGGCCCGGATCACGGGTTGCCGTCATCGGCCTTGGCGGGCTGGGCCAGATGGCCGTGAAGCTGGCTTCCGCACTCGGAGCGGAAGTCACCGTCCTTTCACGCAGCGGGAAGAAAAAACAGGAAGCCCTCGCCCTGGGGGCAGACAGCTTCCTCGCCTCTGGCGATGAAAAGGCCATGCAGGAAGCGGCCAGCCGTTTTGACCTCATCATCGACACCATACCGGTGGAGCATGACATCAACCCCTACCTGTCCCTGCTGGATGTGGACGGCACGATCTCCCTTGTCGGGCAGGTCGGCCCCATACCGGCACTCTCAACCCTGCCGCTGGTCTATGGCCGCCGCAACATCACCAGCTCGCTCGCCGGAGGCATCCGTGAAACGCAGGAGCTTCTGGACTTCTGTGCCCGCAAAAACATCCTGCCCGATACGAAGACCATCGCCATGCAGGACATCAACGAGGCCTTCCGCCAGCTGGAACAGGGCGACACGCACTACCGCTTCGTGATCGACATGACCACACTGAAGACCGACTGACCGACCACCCCCGCCGGGACCGAACCCCGGCGGGGCCACCCCGTCACGCTCCGGCCAGCACCTCCCGCAAATATGGCCCTGTCCGGCTTTCAGGGTTCCTGACCACCTCCTCCGGCGGGCCGGAGGCAATGATCCTGCCGCCCTTCTCCCCGCTGCCGGGGCCAATATCGATCACCCAGTCACTCGCCGCCGCCACACGCATGTTATGTTCGGTCACGACCACGCTGTGCCCCTGCTCCACCAATGTCTGGAGCTGGCCCAGCAGCCTGTCCGTATCAGAAGGATGCAGGCCGGTCGTGGGTTCATCCAGAACATACAGCATGGGGGCGGGCCGCCGCTTCTGCAGTTCCGTTGCCAGCTTGAGCCGCTGCGCCTCACCGCCGGACAGTTCCGGTGCAGGCTGGCCAAGACGGAGATAGCCAAGGCCGGACTGCTCCAGCGTTTCCAGCCCGCGGGCCAGTGCCCCTTCTCCAGCAAAGAAGGTGCAGGCCTCCTCCACGGTCATGGCCAGCACGTCGGCAATGTTCTTCTCCCGCAGCGTGATGGCCAGCACCTCATCCCTGTAGCGTGCCCCGTGACAGACCGGACAGGGAGCCTCCACACCAGGCATGAAGAGCAGACCGACCGAGACCGTCCCCAACCCCTCGCAATGCGGGCACCGCCCCTTGGCCACATTGAAGCTGAAGCAGCTTTCATCCAGCTTCGCCCTGCGGGCGGCTTCCGTTGCGGCGAAGAGCCTGCGTATCTGGTCAAAAATGCCCGTATAGGTCGCCAGATTGGAGCGTGACGTCCGCCCGATGGGCTTCTGCGTGATGATGGCCAGACGCCGGACATGCTCCAGCCCTGCCACGATACGCCCTTCCGGCTGGGCCTCCACGGCCTCGTCCGCCAGTGGCGTGGTGTCGTCACCATCCTGCGGTTCGTCCGCTTCCTCGACCTTCTGGCCCAGCGCACGCCCCAGAAGGCTCACCAGAGCCTGACTGACCAGACTGGACTTGCCGGAACCGGAAACACCCGTCACGCTCACCAGAACACCCAGTGGCAGCTTCAGGGACAGGTCCTTCATGTTCCGCCATGTGATGCCCTCAAGCTGGAGCCACCGCTCCACCTGTCGGCCGGGACCACGCTCCAGAGGCGGCGGGGCAAAGAGATAAGGCCTTGTGCGGGAGGCCTCCACCTGCCGCAGGCCATCCGGCGGACCACTGTAAAGAACCTGCCCGCCATGGCTGCCCGCACCGGGACCAATATCCACCAGCCAGTCCGCCCGCCGCATGACGACAGGATCATGCTCCACGACCAGCAGGGAGTTTCCGGCCCGGGGCAGACGGGCCAGCACGTTCAGCAGGGCCTCGATATCCGCCGGATGCAGTCCGGCGGCGGGTTCATCCAGCACGTAGGCCACGCCAAACAGGGCGGAATGGACCTGCGTCCCCAGCCGCAGACGCTGATATTCGCCGGGGGAAAGACTGTCCACGGTCCGGTCCGTCTGAAGATAGCCCAGCCCCAGCTCCAGCAGGATCTCCAGCCGCCGGAGCAGGGCCGTGCCGATTTCCTCAATCACACGCCCCTGTGCATCATCCCGCCGCTCTCCTGCCAGCTGGTCTTTCAGCACGGCATGAAGCCGTTCCAGCGGCAGGTGGAACAGGGCCGCAATATCCTGCCCCGCAAACGTCACGGCCAAGGCTTCAGGCTTCAGACGGGCACCGTGACAGACCGGGCAGCGTGTCGCCTGCATGAAGGTCGCCGCACGGGCACGCATCTTCGCACTCTTGGAGCCGTGAAAACTCTGCATCACATGGCGGCGTGCGCTGGCAAAGGTGCCCTGATAGGTCGCCGGCTCCCCCCGCTTCATGGCCGCCTGACTCTCGGCATAGTTCAGACCCCGGTAGATCGGTTCTGTCGGGGTTTCATCCGTGTACAGAATCCAGTCCCGTGTTTCCCTGGGCAGGTCCTGCCACGGCGTGTCCAGATCGACCCCACGCATCATGAGGATGTCCCGCAGGTTCTGCCCCTGCCACGCACCGGGCCATGCGGCCACGGCCTTTTCCCGCAGGGTCAGCGTCGGGTCGGGCACCATCTTTTCTTCCACGACATCATAGAGCCATCCCGTGCCCTGACAGCGCGAACAGGCCCCCTGCGGCGTATTGGCGGAGAAATCGTCACTCTCCAGCATGGGCGCACCGGCTGGATACGTCCCTGCCCGGGAATAGAGCATACGCAGCAGATTGGAGAGGGTCGTCACGCTGCCCACGGATGACCGGCTGCTCGTGCCCGCCTGCTGCTGAAGGGCGATGACGGGCGGCAGCCCTTCGATGCTGCGGATTTTCGGTGGAGGCAGCTGATGGAACAGCCGCCGTGCATAGGGAGCGACCGTCTCCAGATACCGCCGCTGCGCCTCGGCATAGAGCGTCCCGAACGCCAAAGACGACTTGCCCGACCCGGACACGCCGGTGAACACCACCAGACATCCCCGTGGAACCTCCAAGGAAACATCCTTCAGGTTATGCTCCTGTGCGCCTTCCACACGGATCATGTCGTGCGGCTCCGATCCATGACTTTGCAGGGAACTGACATGATGATCTGATGATGATGTTCCGGCCATGACAGCCTCCCGACCGTTCGTTAGCAGAGTGGCAAGATTAGCATATCTAACACCGGCCTCATGCCTGCAAAATGACGCCCGGCTCCGTGCTTGGACATCTTTTTTCTCCTACCTTCGGCACAAAAAGGTAAAGTTTACACTGTTAAGGAATACCTCACCGAATGACTGACGATTACGAATGGGCTGGTCCGAATGCCAACATAGCCAAGGTGCTTGATAAATACTGTTACGGAGCCAGCAGACCTCCCTTCGCACTTATGCTGGATGGCGCATGGGGCTGCGGCAAAACGTGGTTCATAAAACGCTTTTTTGAAGAAAAGAAAAAAAACCGCATATCAGACAGTGAACTGGGCATGATCTATGTATCCCTTTACGGGATTCAGGACGCCGAAGAAATTACCAAAGCCATCTATGCGGCCATGCATCCCATACTGGGAGGCAAGATAGGAGAGCTTGGAAAAGTCGTTTTCAAAGGACTTCTGAAAAGCACACTGAAGATTGACCTTCATCATCTGGAAAACGGAAAGGCTGACCTGTCAGCTGTTCTGGGGATTCCGGACAATACAGGAAACAAAGACAGGATATTCAGAAACCGCATTCTCGTCTTCGATGACGTGGAACGTGCAAAAATGCCCGTATCCGACATATTGGCCCTTGTTCAGCCTTTGGTGGAATCCCACGAAGACCGTGTCATTCTTGTGGCCAATGAGAAAGACATTGCTGCCGATAATGAGGTAGAGAGAGACCGATATGAACGTGTAAAAGAGAAAACTATCTATCTTTCTTTACACCTGACGCCTGACATAGGAAAAACATTCAAAAAATTCATTACAGAAAATGAAAATGGTATATTTATTTCATTTATTGAAGAAAATAAAGAATATATGTATAATTTAATTATTAAATCTTCCTGTAGCAATTTAAGAATTGTAGATTTTTTCATGACATTTGGAGAATACCTCTTAGAATACACATATGAATAAATTAATAATATAATATAATATACAATAGAAATATTCTTAATATTGTATCTATTCTTTACGGTGTCCTAATAGAAAATTCTATAAATAAAAATACATTTGATAATATTGAACATATAATGCTTTTTGATTTCGATGAAAAATTTGCAAAAGATATATTTTCTGACGAATATTATGAAAATATCAAAGAAAAACACTCAAAAATAAGAGAAAAACCTTATTTTCCTATGATGAAAGATCAACAAAATACAGTTCGCATTATGTATCAATTCATAAAAAATGGCATATTAAATCCTGATGAACGCTCATATCTCTCAAATATCATATCAAATGAAATTCACATTCCAACCTATAAGAAAATACATTCTTATCAGCAATATGATAAAAATGAGTACGACAGATTATTAGAGGAATTTTTAGAAGAATTTCATGAATTAAATGTACAAGATGACTACGAATTAATTAAAATGTGTGATATTTACCTTATGTTGGCACGCCTTAACATTTCACCATTCAATGAAGAACCAATCAGTACACTAAAAAAAAATATAAAGAGATACTTCAAAAAACGCCTCTTTAATCAGGAAAAAGATATAGAAGACTATGCTGACAAAATTTTTCTTAACGAACACAGCCACAGTCTAATGTATATCGAAAGAGGTAGTGAATCTTTTAAGGAGATACTACTTTTCTTCTCAAAAGAAAAGAATCATTTCATCAAAATTAATGTAGAAAATTATGTAAAATATAAAATTAAAAAAGAAAAAGCGTTAGAACTTCTTGGTATGATAAAATATAATAACTACAACTACCTTACAGAAAATCCCTTTCTTAATAAAATAGACCCATCATATTTCTTAGAAATTCTTAATGACCTTATTGGTTATAGTAGAGACATGGCATTTTCAACACTAAACCACCGTTTCAAACAGTCCCAGAATACGTCAAACCCTCTTCATCCCGAAAAAGAATGGTTTGAACAACTACATCAAAAACTAATAGAACTGATAAACCACAAACATACACACCCGCTACACCGAGAAACACTGAAACGTGATGCGCTAACCCTCTATGACCGGATAAAAACAACCTAAAAAAGGTAAATATCCTCATCCATGACAGTATGAGGCCAGTTAACCAAATTTTTCAGGAAAAAACCACCTGGTGGAGGGGGTTGGATTCGAACCAACGTAGGCGTACGCCAGCGGATTTACAGTCCGCCCCCTTTAGCCACTCGGGCACCCCTCCGAACTCAGGATGTGCGTGTGATAATATGCATTTACTGCTATGTCAATGCGAGCCAGAAAGATTATACAAAGACTTATGGCTAGAAAATCATCCTCCCGCCGTGTGGCCCTGCCCGAGGCGCAGAATCTCTCCCGCAACCGCTCCCGCCGCAGCACGACCCGGCACGGTGCCCCCGCCACGGGCAAGGGCTACTGGATCTACGGCCAGCACGCCGTGGAGGCCGCCCTGCTCAACCCTGCACGGGTCATCTACAGCCTTCTGGCGACAAAGGAAGCCGCCGACTCCCTGCCCGAGACGGCCCATCAGCCCCGCATCGTCAGCCGGGAAGAGCTGGATGCCCTCTGCGGGAAAGACGCCGTGCATCAGGGCGTCTGCCTGAATGTCGAACCACTGGAAAATCCCGCCATCGTGGATGTCATCGACCGCCCCGGCCCCATTCTGGTGCTGGATCAGGTCACGGACCCCCGCAACATCGGGGCCATCCTGCGCTCGGCCGCCGCCTTCGGGGCCGCTGCCCTTCTGGTGCAGGACCGCCATACACCTGATGAAACCGGCACCATGGCCAAGGCGGCCTCCGGCGGGCTGGATGTCGTGCCCATCATCCGGGAGACCAACATTTCCCGTGCCCTACAGGGCCTTCAGAAAGCCGGGTTCTGGGTCGTGGGGCTGGATGCAGGCGGCACAAGGCTGGACCGCAACCAGCTCGGCGACCGTCGTGTGGCTCTGGTTCTGGGGGCCGAAGGGGCCGGCCTGCGCCGCCTGACACGGGAGACCTGCGATGAGATTGCCTCCATCCACATGTCCGGCCCGATGGAGAGCCTGAACGTCTCCAACGCCTCCGCCGTTGCCCTGTACGAGCTGACCCGCCCGCTGGACTGATCCCAGACACAAAAACGGGGTGGGACCGGAGAACCCGGTCACCACCCCGCTCTCAAGCGATACTATCGGCCATCACTTGGCGAACGGATAGTCCGTATAGCCCTTGGCCCCCAGTGGGCCATAGCGTGTTTCCATATCATCCTCCTGAAGCGGCAGATCATCCTTCAGGCGGCGTACAAGGTCAGGATTGGAAATATACAGCCGCCCAAAGCTGATGGCATCAGCCTTGCCCTCCGCTACGGCCTTCAGAGCCTCATCCCGTGTATATTCCTGATTCAGCACCAGCGGACGAGTAAAGACCTTACGAATTTCCGGGGACAGCTTGGGCTGGTCAGTCGCCGTGCCATATGTGCTGGTAGGACTGGCTTCACGCAGCTCCAGCCATGCCACCCCCAGATCATTCAGCATCTTTGCCGCCGGGATGAAGACGGCCTCCGGGTTGCTGTCAATCGTACCCTGCACTTCCCCGTTCGGGGAGAGGCGAACGCCGACATGCTCGGCCCCGACTTCCTTGATGACGGCTTCCGTCACCTCACGCAGCAGACGCAGACGGTTCTCGACAGACCCGCCATAGGCGTCCGTCCGGTGATTGGTGCCATCCCGCAGGAACTCATCCAGCAGATAGCCATTGGCGGAATGAATCTGCACGCCATCGAACCCGGCCTTCATCGCATTGCGGGCCGCATGGGCATAGCTTTCCACAATCCCCGGAATCTCATCCAGACGCAGCGCACGGGCTTCCTCATAAGGGGCCTTGCCCTCATAAGTATGAATATGCCCCGGTGCCGTTGAGGGAGACGGTGCCACTGGCTGCTCGCCTGTAACGGAGGAATGAACCATCCGCCCCATGTGCCAGAGCTGGCAGACAATCTTGCCGCCCTTTTCATGCACGGCATCGGTAACGGCCTTCCAGCCCTTCACCTGCTCCTCATTCCAGATGCCCGTGGCATAGGCCCAGCCAAGCCCCTGACGGGAAATGCCCACCGCCTCGGAGATGATCAGACCGGCACTGGCCCGCTGGCCATAATATTCCGCCATGATGGGGGTCGGGACGGCATCCTTGCCTGCCCTTGCCCGTGTGAGCGGTGCCATGACGACACGGTTGGCCGCCTTGATGGCTCCGAAGGAAATGGGATCGAAAAGTGTTGGCATGGTGTTTTCTCCTGAAAAACATGACCAGACAGATGACGGGGACACATGGTGTCACCGCCCGTTCTTCTCAAACGCTAACACTTCCCTTTTGTTCTATCAACATAGAACAATGAAACCTTGACAAACAGCCCCCCGACTCCCGATACACGATCTCATGGCTGCGCTGTATCATCACCCCGCCCCGGAAGACATCACCCTCCTGCCCCTTCTGCGGGCCGTGGCGGACCCTGTCCGTCTGGGCATCATCTGCCACCTGCACGGCCTGAAGGAAGCCAACTGCACGACCCTTCTGCGTGGCAGGCCAAAATCAAGCATGTCGCACCATTTTCAGGTCCTGCGGGAGGCCGGCATCCTGCATACCCGTGTGGAAGGGGTCCAGCACCGCAACACGCTCCGTCTTGACGTGCTGGAGGACCGCTTCCCCGGCCTGATGGCCTCTATCCTGCGGGAATGTCCGGCAGAGTTTCCAGAGAAAGACTGACCCTCCAACGAAGGCCGTCCCCATCAATGAGCGGCAGGCCCCGTCAGGTCCAATTCCGCCACAAGGCGGGCCTGCTCCGGCTGCCAGAGCAGGATGCGGGCATCGCCCTGCCCTGTCTTGAGCGTGACGGCCAGAAGGCCATCAGGGCGGGCCGTGACGGCCATGACCTGCTCATCCGCCTGCCTGGGCAGTTTCAGCAGGGCTGGCCCTGCCAGAGAAGCAGGCCCTGCCGCTGCCCGTGAAAGCCCGGAAGCCGCCGGAGCGGGTGAAGCCGAAGAGTGGTTCATCATCCGATGAATGATGATTCCCACCAGCAGGACCGTCCCCAGAATGATCATCACCCCCATGATGATGACAGCCGCCACCAGAGCCCTGGGCGTGCGTGGCGGGTTCGACTCGCTGTTTTGTCCCGGCTCGACTAGATTGGGGGCCATGTCCGACTCACTCATCTCCGATTCTCTCCCTGCGGATGCGCCCGCTCTCTTCTCATTCACCATCACGCCCGAGCAGACAGGGCAGCGGGCCGACCGTATGCTGGCAGACGCCATCGGTACCCTCTCCCGCTCCCGTGTCAAAGCCCTGATTGAGACGGGCCACCTTACCTGCAACGGCACGCCCCGGCGAGACCCCGCCTTCGCCCTGCGAGAGGGAATGACGCTGGAGCTGCGCCTGCCCCCGCCAGAACCGGCCCGCCCGCAGGCCGAAAGCATCCCGCTGGACATCCTCTTTGAGGACAGGGACCTCATCGTGCTGGACAAACCAGCCGGGCTGGTCGTCCACCCCGCCCCCGGCAATGAAACAGGTACACTCGTCAATGCCCTTCTTGGCCATTGCGGGCCGGACTTTGAAGGGATTGGCGGGGAAAAACGCCCCGGCATCGTCCATCGGCTGGACAAGGACACATCCGGCGTGATGGTCGTTGCAAAAACCCCCCTCGCCCATGAAGCCCTGTCCGAAGCCTTTGCGACCCGTACGATGGAACGGGCCTATCTCGCCCTGGCGTGGGGTCTCCTTCCGCCTTCAGGCGAGTTTGAAGGGGCGATCGGACGGGATAAGCGGGACCGCAAGCGCATGGCCGTCGTCCCTAATGGCGGCAAACACGCCCTGACACGCTTCACGACGAAAGAAACTTTTCATGCGGGGGTATCGCTCGTGGAGTGCCGGCTGGCCACGGGACGGACGCATCAGATCCGTGTCCACCTGTCCCATAATGGCCACCCCCTGCTGGGCGACCCGGTCTATCTGCGTCGTGTCCCGGCAGCGGCCCGCAAACTGCCCGTGAACGTGCGCCATCAGGCTCTCGACTTCCCCCGTCAGGCCCTTCATGCCGCCACTCTGGGTTTTACCCACCCACGAACAAAGGAAGAACTGCTTTTTTCCGCCCCTCTCCCTAATGATCTCCAGACCCTGATTGAAGCTCTCTCGGAAGGGTGAACCACCTGACTTTTTATTAAGTTTGACTCTCGGCAGGAATCAATTAAAGAATAATAGGACGAAAAAAGTCCTATAAAGAATGGACATGTCTCTATTGCCTTATTTGCGATGGAGATACGGCCTGACCGGCGTTAAGATGCAGGCGCTGGTCTCATCGTTCCTGTAAGGGATAGGCTGGTATGATCTGCCCGCCTCTTCCCCAGTCGGGTGCAAGGAGTCGAAGTCGCATGAAGTCTCCCTCAACTCTTCCCGCCATCGGCCCGGAGACCAACCTTTCCCGTTATCTTCAGGAAATCCGGCGGTTCCCCCTTCTCACCTCCGAGCAGGAACTCGCTCTTGCCCGCCGCTGGCGTGACAAACACGACAGCACGGCGGCTCATGAACTGGTAACATCCCACCTGCGCCTTGTTGCCAAGATTGCCATGAGTTACCGGGGCTATGGTCTGCCTGTCAGCGAACTGATCAGCGAGGGCAATATCGGCATGATGCAGGCTGTCCGCCGTTTTGACCCGGAGCGAGGCTTCCGGCTGGCGACCTATGCCATGTGGTGGATCAGGGCAGCCATTCAGGAGTACATCCTGCACAGCTGGTCTCTGGTGAAAATGGGCACGACCGCTGCCCAGAAGAAGCTCTTCTTCAACCTCCGCCGCCTGAAAGGGCAGATGCAGGCTTATGAGGAAGGCGACCTGCAGCCAGAGCAGATTGATCATATTGCCAAAACACTGGGCGTGCCGGAGCAGGATGTCATCTCCATGAACCGCCGCCTTACGGCACCTGACCATAGCCTGAACGCCCCGCTCCGTGCAGATGGCGAGCAGGAATGGCAGGACTGGCTTGTGGACCAGAACGAGAATCAGGAAGATACACTGGCCGAAAGCGAGGACATGAGCGGGCGCAAGGCTCTGCTTGCCGAAGCCATGCAGACGCTCAATGACCGTGAGCGCCACATTCTGACAGAACGCCGCCTGAAGGAAGACCCCTCCACGCTGGAAGAACTCTCCCATCATTACGGTGTCTCCCGTGAGCGCATCCGTCAGATTGAAGCCCGTGCCATGGAAAAATTGCAGAAAGCCATGGCCTCCGCCGTCAAGGAACGCCGCAGGGAACAGGGCTTCTCCGAAGAAGAGGTGGCCGAAAAAGTCAAAGCCTGATCCCCACCTCCTCCTTCAGAACTGCACTGAACAGAACGCAGCGGGGCCATACCCTGGCTGCGTTTTTTCATGCAACAGGAAGAAACAGTAGACACAAAAAAGGCGGCGTCCCGAAGGACACCGCCTCTTCCGTAAAACCAGCGAAACCGATCTTACTTGGCGCGCAGCACCTCAACACCCGGAAGGGTCTTACCCTCCAGCCATTCGAGGAAGGCACCGCCAGCCGTGGAGACATAGCTCATACGGTCAGCCACGCCAGCGTGACGCAGGGCAGAAACGGTGTCACCACCGCCAGCCACTGTCAGCAGCTTGCCTTCTTCGGTCAGCTTGGCAGCGGCACGGGCCACTTCCACGGTTGCCTTGTCGAAAGGCTCGATCTCGAAAGCACCCAGCGGACCGTTCCAGACAAGAGTCTTCAGGTCAGCAAGATGTTTGGAGATCAGCTCGGCTGTCTTCGGGCCAGCATCAAGGATCATGGTGTCTTCCGGCACCTTGTCCACCGGCACAACCTCGGAGGCGGCACCTGCCTTGAACTCACGGGCCACGACGGCATCCACCGGCAGGACCAGCTTGCAGCCTTTTTCCTTGGCGCGGGCGGCAATCTTGCGAGCCGTCTCATGCATGTCGGATTCCTGGAGGGACTTGCCAACCTTCACGCCTTCAGCAGCGAGGAAGGTGTTGGCCATGGCCCCACCAATGAACAGAACATCCACCTTGTCCAGCACGTTGCCGATCAGGTCCAGCTTCGTGGAAATCTTGGACCCGCCAATCACGGCGCCGACAGGGCGCTTCGGGCTTTCCAGCGCAGCGGAAAGAGCCTTCAGCTCAGCTTCCATCAGGCGACCAGCATAGGCCGGCAGCAGATGGGCCACGCCCTCTGTGGAAGCATGGGCACGGTGGGCAGCAGAGAAAGCATCATCCACATAGATATCCCCGTTGGCAGCCAGTGCCTTGGAGAATTCGGGATCGTTCTTCTCTTCCTCAGCGTGGAAACGTGTATTCTCCAGCAGGAGAACCCCGCCATCCTTCAGCGCATCCACAGCCTCTTTGGCCTTGGGGCCCACGCAGTCCGCAGCGAAGGCGACCGGGCGGCCAAGCAGCTCACCCAGACGTTTGCCAACCGGTGCCAGCGACATCTCGGGAACGACCTTGCCCTTGGGCCGGTCGAAGTGGCTGAGAAGGATGACCTTGGCCCCCTTCTCAGTCAGCTCACGGATGGTCGGCAGCACACGCTCGATACGGGTCGTATCGGTAATGGCACCCTCATGCATGGGGACATTCAGGTCAGCGCGGAGAAGTACGCGTTTGCCACGTACCTCCGCCTTATCAAGCGTGCGAAAAGCCATGATCAGAGTTTCCCGAACAGAGATGCCGTGTCGGACATACGGTTGGAGAAGCCCCACTCATTGTCGTACCAGGCACAGATACGGACCAGCTCACCACCATCAACCAGCGCTGTCTGCGTGGCATCAAAGGTGGAGGAGAACGGAACGTGGTTGAAGTCGTGGCTCACCAGCGGCTCCGTGTTGTAGCCGAGGATGCCCTTCAGGCGGCCTTCGGAAGCCTCACGGATGGCCTCGTTGACTTCCTCGACGGAGGACGGCTTGCGCTTCGGCACGAAGTCCAGGGAGACGAGGGAGACGTTCGGCGTCGGCACGCGGATGGCCGTGCCGTCCAGCTTGCCCTTGAGCTGCGGCAGAACCAGACCAACGGCACGGGCAGCACCCGTGGATGTCGGAATGATGTTGACAGCAGCGGCACGGGCACGACGGGGATCCTTGTGCAGCGTGTCGATGGTGCGCTGGTCACCTGTGTAGGAATGGACGGTCACCATGTAACCACGCTCGATGCCGAACTTTTCATCCAGCACGGAAGCAACCGGGGAGAGACAGTTCGTCGTGCAGGAAGCGTTGGAGACGATCTGCATGCCCGGCTTCAGGGCGTCGTTGTTCACGCCGTACACGATCGTGGCGTCGGCATCCTTGCCCGGAGCAGAAACCAGCACATGCTTGGCACCAGCCTTCAGCAGGGCAGAAGCCTTGTCACGGGCCGTGAAGAGGCCTGTGCATTCCATGGCCACATCAACACCCTGGAGCGGAATCTCTTCCGGGTTGCGCTGGGCTGTCACCTTGATCGGACCGATGGTGCGGCCCTGGTGGGTCTTGATGAGCAGATCACCATTGACGACCTCGACCTCAGCCGGCAGACGACCATGAACGGTATCGTACTTCAGAAGGTGAGCGTTGGCCTCCACGGAGCCGAGATCGTTGATCAGAACCGGCTCGACGTCAGTGCGCCCGCTTTCGATGATGCCACGAAGAACCAGACGCCCGATACGTCCGAACCCGTTGATTGCAATTTTAACGGCCATTGGTCGCTTCCTCCGTAATTGGTAGCTAAAGGACTCCTTATCCATAGCACCACTGCCAGAGAGCAACAGAGGGAAAATGAAGTTTTTGAAGCAGCCCTGCTTCCCTCTTGCGTCATGCCCGGCTTCCTGTAACCTGTTGTTTTATGATGGCTCTCTCTGTCCCCCGCTCTCTTCTGCGATTCCGCTCCACTGCCCTGCTTCTGCTGACGGCGTCCCTCTGCGGCTGCAATCCCATCGATCAACGCACGTTCGATGCGCAGGCTGGCAGGCCTCCCAGAACGGCCACCCCGGCCCTGCCTGCTCCCGCCCCGGAAAAACCGGCCTTTCTCCAGATTGCTGGCGGCACGCCAGAACGGGATTACGGGCCAGCGGTGGAGAAAGCCACCAAACTTGCACTGGGCCGCAAGAGCAACATCCTGTTCATCATCCAGGGCATGGCTCCCATGCAGCAGACGCCTGAGGCCGAAAGGCAGTCCCTCCAGCAGCTGACAGAGACGCTCGTCAACCCGGTCGCCAGCCATGTTCTGGCAGCCGGTGCCCGCCCCATCCAGCTGGAGATGAAAGTCGGCTCCAGCCCGACCGTCCAGAACAACATGGTCCGTATTTATGTCCGATAGGCACCCTCGTCTCACATGTGCCGTCCTTCTCAAGCAGGCAGACCATACCCTGCCGGGGTGGCTGGCATGGCACCTGGCCCTCGGGATTGAGCATATCGCCATCATTGATGCTGGCGCTTTTGATAATGTGCGGCAGATTGTCCAGAGTCTCCAGCAGGACTGGCCCCTCTCATGGCACCCGGTGGAGCTCCGGGAAGAGCTGAGCCCGGAAGGACGGCGCCTTGAGCTGACCCGGCAGGCCATCACCCACCTCCGGCAGATCACCCAGAACATGCCTCGGGACGTCCAGGAGGAAGCGGAGGGCGACACCATTCCCGTGGAGGACTGGATCATCATTCTGGATGCGGATGAATATCTGTCTCCTACCCGCGAACTGGCACGCCTGTTCCCCCCATCCACGGATGAAATCGCTGCCATGGCCATACATTGGCGGATTTATGGCAGCGCCGGGCATGTTCAGCCTCCTCCGGGGCATGTGGTGGCCAACCATCTCTGGCACGCCATGCCCTCTTTTGCCGATCACCGGTTCGTCCGGCTCATGGCCCGGCTGGACCAGCTGCCCACCCCAGCCAGACTGACCGATGCGCATATGCTGGGCCTGCTGCCAGAGCAGATCATCCGGGCGGATGGAGAGCCCTACCAGCCCGACAGGGAAACCCTTCCAGAAAAACCCTGGGCCGGTGGCTGCATCCAGCATTACATCTGCGCACTGGCCCATGGTGAGGACGAACTGCCTCCACCCATGCGGGCCCACTACAACCGCAACGAGCAGGTCACCCCTCCACAGGAACGTGACCTCCGGGCCATGCGCGTGCTCTCCAACCGGATGCGGGAAAGCGCACTGAAGGCGGGGCTCTCCCGTTTGCAGAAGCTCGTGGAGCCGCAGCTTGAAGAAGCACGTCTGCACTATCAGGAAGATGCCACAGCACTGGGCATCCGGGACCTTGTGCAGCACGGAACCTTCCAGTACGAGCGGATACGCCCCTCCACCCAGAGTGGCCTGCTGCTGAACAACCAGTTTTCAGCCCGCTATGAAGCCGGACAGACCGTCCTTCTCCGCTTCCCTGAGGGCAGACTCCTGACGGGGGACCAGTCGGACCACCACGAACCACTCATCGGATTCTGGCTGAAGAGCACTCCGCATCTTCTCACTCTCCATGAGCAGGACAGGTCATCCTTCACACTTGGAGATGCACCCTGCCCGTTTGGCATGGCCAGCCTGCGCATCACCTTCAACACACAGAGGCAGGCCATCTACCTGCCACACGAAACAGGCCATGCCAACATGCCGCTGGAGCTGATACCGACCAGCACAGCGCCTGCCTGCCTCTTCACACCGCTACCCCCCGTTGATGAGCCGGAGGGCCTGAGCGTGCACGGGCTGCTCACATGGCTTGCCGGGCACCCCAGCCTTCCACCACATGACCTGGCACGGGCACTGCTTCTGCTATCTCCGGATTCTGCTCAACATTTGCACAATCTGGCTCCCATGCTGGGGGAATTTCTTCCATTACGGCCCCGGCCTGAATTCCTGCCCTGAGGCCCCACAGGAAAGGGGGGCTCAGCCCCCCTGAAAAAGATGGTGCAGGCCCCACAGGCTGGCTGCAACCAGCCCCCCGCCGAGACACAGCCCTGCCAGAAACAGAAAAAGTGGTGATGGGGAACTGGTCTCCCCGGGACGCTCTGCCAGGGCAGCAAGACTGGCCCGCAAGGCTGCCAGCTCTTCCTGATGTGCCCGCTCTTCATCCTGATGCTGCCGCACCACGCTGCTCTGCTGCCTTATGAAGGTCGCCGCCTCCACAGTCGTCCGGAAAAAACAGTCGACCATATGCGGCAGAATGGCAGAAGGCAGCCCATCATCTGCTGCGGCGTCATAGACCAGAACACGATAGGCCGGACAGTGCAGCAGCGCCTTCATGAACATGGCGGACTCCGTCTCCACCGCCTGTGCACCGGCAATGACCAGAAAAACGATATCCTCTTCCACCCCATGCAGAGACTGGCCTGCTGCCCCATCACCCTGCACGGCACGGAATGTCACGTTCCGTTCTGTCCAGAAACCACCAAGGGCCTGCTCCATGCTCTTCAGCCGGTCCACCCCGACACCAATACCCAGCAGCAGCATCCGCGCCCCTTCACGGGTTGGAAAGCTGCGCCGCTGGGGCGGCGTCCCTCGCAGAAACTGCAACAGCTCTTCCCGCTGCCTGTCGGCCTTCTCTTCTGCATCCCGCCCGACGGCCAGAACCTCAAAACGGGGCATGACCTGTCCCTGATGCAGATGCGCCCTCAACAGGCCGCAGACACGCACACGTTCTCCCGCATGAAGCCCGTCTCCCTCCAGCAGGGAAGGGGAGATGTCCAGCAGAATGGCCGTGCCCGTCTTTTCATCCAGCAGGGGCGTACTTTCCCGACGGCGCCAATGGTCCGGCCGCACCTCCCCAATCACCCCTCTGACAGTAACGGGCATCTGCCAGTCTTCAAAACGGGCGCATATCTCCGAAAGGCGGCGTCGGAACAGGAGCTGTACCTGCTCGGGCGCCATGACAGGAAAACCCTTTTCCGGCCTCACCGAAGGAGCCACAGAGGACCGCCGTGAAAACACCTCCATAACTGCACCTCCTTCTCAAAAATAAAGGCCCCGAAACTGGAGCCTTCTCTATCATCTCATGAACGGAACGGCGAAGAGCCTTCCCTGCATGCCTGAAAAACCATGGTCAGGCTGTCGGAGCGAACAGCCCTTCATAAAGCTCGGGCCGGAATCCCACCGTAACGGTCTTTCCGCTCTCAAGCACGGGGCGACGCACCAGGGTTGGATGCTCCAGCATCAGCGCCACGGCACGGGCTTGTGTCAGGTCCTGCTTCTGTGCCTCATCAAGACGGCGAAATGTCAGGCTGGACCGATTGAGCAGCTTCTCCCACCCTACAGCTTCAACCCAACCTTCCAGCAGGGCAGCTGTCAGCCCGTCCTTGCGAACATCATGATAGCGGACGGGAATCCCCCGGTCCTCGAGCCACTTCATGGCCTTCTTCACCGTAGAACAGGTCTTGATCCCGTACAGGACAACCGTATCAACCATAATGACCGTGCCTCTCCAGCAAGGAAACAGAAGACATCATATTATCAGGAAAAAACAGGAGACAGATAAGAGGCTTCATCAAAAACTGAAGAATGGTGCTGCTGGCGAGGATTGAACTCGCGACCTCTCCCTTACCAAGGGAGTGCTCTACCACTGAGCTACAGCAGCACTGCTGTCCCATGGCGGGTTAACTAACCTGTTCGCCCCCGCCATGCAACCCCTAATCAGTCGTCCCGATAAATCTTTTCGTGCCGCTCGTGCCGTTCCTGCGCCTCCAGCGACAGGGTGGCAATCGGACGGGCCTCCAGACGCTGGAGCCCTATCGGCTCACCCGTTTCCTCACAGTAACCGTAAGAACCATCCTCAATCCGGGCCAGAGCCATGTCGATCTTGATGATGAGTTTGCGGGCACGGTCCCGGGTCCGCAGCTCGAAAGCCCGGTCCGTCTCCACGGTGGCACGGTCTGTCAGATCAGCCTCACGTATCCCACCCTCGGAAAGGCTGGCCAGAGTTTCCCCCGCCTCCTTGAGAAGGTCCATCCGCCAATGCAGCAGCTTCTGCCGGAAATAGGCAAGCTGCCGTTCATTCATGAACTCTTCATCATCGGAAGGGCGATAGTCAGGTGAAAGCGTGATCATGCAGAACTCCCTCTCGCAGAGCTTCCCTCACCTCACCGCTCCAAAGCGAGACGGGCAGAGAAGTCGGATGCCCGGGTTATATCGACCCCACCAGATAACGCCAAGACAGAGAACCGCTTTTTTTTAAATGGATACTCCCTGTCACCCCCAGAATATTGGCAGATTCCTCCTTCCCCTATTTTATGAAATATAATTCACAAGAGATATTCATTGTGAATTTACAAAAATTATACTTGTAATTTAATCCATATTAACTGATTTTCCCCAGCATATTAAGGGGGATTTTTCAGTTCTTCGCCAAGGCCCAACGGCTGGCCCGGACCCGCAGAACACGCCGCCGCTCCATTTCCAGCACCTCAAAAAGCCAGCCAGAGAAAACCACCTTGTCCCCCTTGGCAGGCACCCGACGCAACAGGGCCATGAGAGCCCCTCCCAGAGTATGATAACGGCCATCATCCGGTGGTACGGCGATATCCAGACGGACACAGACATCATCAATCGGCATGGTGCCATCAAGGATATATTCCTCCTTGCCACCGGATTCAGAATTTTTCTGTGCGGCCACGTCCAGCGCCTCATCACCAATAATGGCCTCGAACACATCAGAGGGGGTCACGATCCCTTCGAAAGAGCCATACTCATCAAAGACAAACACGATCCCGAGGGAAATCCCCTTGAGGCGCTCGATCATCCCCTGTGCGGTCAGACTGTCCGGAATGGCAGGCGGGGTCCGCAATACAGCGTCCACGGACAGGGGCAGACCCAGCAGAAGCCTGTCCATCACATCCTTGGCCAGCATGACGCCGACAGGATGGTCCACATCACCATCACAGACCACAATGCGCCCGTAAGATGACTGGCGCAGTTTCCTGGCCAGTGTTTCCTCATCAGCATTGCGATCGACCCAGAACAGCTCGTTGCGGGGAGTCATGATGGCCCGGACGGGGCGATCCGCCAGACGGAGCAGACGCTCGATGATGGCCCGCTCCTCCGTTTCCAGTATTCCGGCCTGCATCCCCTCCTGGAGGACAGCCTTCAGCTCTTCCTCCGTCACCGTCACACGGGGCATGGAGCCAAGGCCGATCAGCCGCAGGACCATGTCCGTCGTTTTGCTCAGCAGCCAGACGACCGGCCTCGTACACCAGGCCAGCACCACCAGGGTGGATGAAAGATGGATGGCAATGGTTTCCGGGCGCCGCAGGGCTATCTGCTTCGGCACAAGCTCACCAAAGACGAGCATGGCAAAAGTGATCGCCGCCACGACACTGATGATGGCCAGCTCCCCCGCAAAAGGCTGTGGAATGGCCAAATGTTCAAAAAAATGCTGAACTCCCTCCTCCAGCTGGCTGCCCCCGAAGGCACCTTCCAGAATGGAGACAAGGGTCATGCCGATCTGCACTGTCGGCAGGAAATTCTGAGGGTTTTCAGCCAGCTTCAACGCCCGCTCCGCACCGGCAACCTTTTTCTGTGCCAGATTGGAGAGCCGGGCCCGCTTGGCCGAAATAAGCGCAAGCTCCCCCGTGGCGAAAACGCCATTAAGGAAAATCAGAAGAACAATTGTCAGGACAGGAATCATCATGAGGCCATCCTGCCCTGATCTGCCCCATGCCACAAGGACAGACGGGACAGTCAGGGCAGGAAGACAGGGCGTGCCTTACTTGGCAGCCGGAGCAGCCGGGCCTTCCATACGGCCATTGATGCGGACACGCGGCCCACGGGCCGGCTTCTTGCCGCTTTTGGCTTCTTCGCCTTCGATACGTTCGAGCTGGCGGGCCACTTCATCATCGTAGCCATAAGAGGCCGGACGCTGGTTGGCCAGAGAGATTTCCGGAGCCATCGGCTTTTCCGTCTCCGGCCCCTGAAGAGCCACCTTGATGAAGTGCAGCGGGCGGCGGACCGCGTCCATCACGGCCGTGGACTCGTACCCGGAATGGACCATGCAGTCGGCGCATTTTTCATAAGCACCTGTGCCGTACTGGTCCCAGGCCGTGTCGTCCATCAGCTCCTTGAAGGTCTTGGCATAGCCTTCACCCAGCAGGTAGCAGGGGCGCTGCCAGCCAAACACGGTACGCAGCGGCTTGCCCCACGGCGTGCAGTGATAGGTCTCGTTCCCGGCCAGGAAGTTCAGGAACAGCGGGGACTGCGTGAACCGCCATTTGTGGCCCTTGCCAAGGCGGAAGATGTCACGGAACAGCGTCTTGGTCTTCTGGCGGTTCAGGAAGTGTTCCTGATCCGGCGCACGCTCATAGGCGTAACCCGGAGCCGTCATCACGCCATCCACGCCCAGCTTCATGACCTCATCAAAAAAGGCAGCCACACGCTCGGGCTTCACACCATCAAAAAGGGTGCAGTTGATGGAAACACGGAAGCCCTTGGACTTGGCAAGCTTGATGGCCTTGACCGCACGCTCGTACACGCCTTCCTGACAGACGGACGAATCGTGCATCTGCTGGTCACCGTCCAGATGGACATCCCATGAGAAGAAAGGAGACGGCTTGTAGTCGTCGATCTTCTTCTCCAGCAGAAGGGCGTTGGTGCAGAGATAGACATACTTCTTGCGGGCCACCAGACCTTCAATGATCTGCGGCATCTCCTTGTGCAGCAGCGGCTCGCCACCGGCCACGGCGATCACAGGGGCGCCCGCCTCGGTATCAGCATCCATGCACTCCTGATAGCTCATGCGCTGATTGAGGATCTTTGCGGGGTAATCAATCTTGCCACAACCTGCGCAAGCCAGATTGCAGCGGAACAGCGGCTCAAGCATCAGCACCAGCGGATAGCGCTTGCGTCCTGTCAGGTGCTGCTTGAGAACGTACCGTCCAACTCGGACAGCCTGCATCAATGGTACGGCCATTATAATCCTCTGATCATTCTCTCCATCGGGGCTGCATCACGGTATCAGGACACCCGTGCCCAGCCATGGAACATCCCTCCATGACCGGGACCCACCACGAAACCTGCCGGTTCCTTCGCAGAAGCAGCCGGGAATTGCAAGCACAAGAGAAGCTCCCTTCCCTGGTTGTCACAGGCTCCCGGCACCACATGCACCCGCTATAACGCCGACAGACTCGTTCATTCAATGATAATGCGCTATACTGCCGCCCCGACTGTAGCAGATTCACCACAGTGACGCGGCATCCTACAGGGACCCCGTGCCAAGAGTCTCATGGCCTCTTGCATGGACAGGAACATAGGAGGAAAGAACATGCACATGAAACGTTGTCTTATGTTTTCCATCAGCATGATGGCCTTGCTGGCAGGCGTCCCCGCCGCCATCGCCCCTATCTCCGCCCATGCGGCCGGGCGCACCCCCGCCGCCGCCCCGGCAGGGGCAGCCACACCACAGGCCCCGATCAGTGGCCTCTACAAAGCACTTGAGCAGTCCGAACAGTCCGGGGCTGGCATCGGCAAGCGCAGCGCCATGATCGCCCCGCTGGTTGACCAGGCCTTCGACATGGATGCCATCCTCAAGCGTTCGGTCGGCCTGCATTATGACCAGCTCTCCGCTGATGAACGCAGTGCCCTCATCAATGCTTTCAAGCGGTTCACCGTGGCCCGCTATGCCTCCACGTTCAAGCCTGGGACGAATGCCGTTTTCACTGTCAGCCAGACTACGGAAGAAGATGGACGCACCATCGTCCACACGACCATCGGCAACAGGAATGACTCTGCCGAATCAGCCACACCCATTGACTATGTGATGGTCAAAGGCCCGAATGGCTGGCGCATCGTGGACATCCTGCTGGATGGCCATATCAGCCAGGTTGCCGCCCAGCGTTCCGACTTCAAGACCATTTTCAGCCAGAGTGGCGCCAATGGCCTGGCTCGTACGCTGACAAAGAAAGCGGATGATTTTCTACAAGACTAAAACCGGATTGCATGGCTTTTTCCTTTCCAGCTCTCTCTGACAACGTATCAGGCCATCAGAAACGTCATGACATGGCTGGCAGAGCTGTTCTGCCAGCCAGGCAGACGACCATGATACCCCTCTGCGGAGCTCTTCCACACCAGTTCCATCATTCCTGCGGACACTCCTGCTGATGCCCTCACTGCTTGCGATCGCCTCTGCCGTAAGCGGCATCTTTTCACTGGCTGGGCATCTCCAGGGGGCCATCGGCACCGGGCTGCTGCACCGTTTCCGCCGGACAGCCCATATTCCCGATGAAACATTGAGCCCCCTGCACCATGATGGCACCCTGCCAGCCGTAACCATCATGAAACCCCTTCACGGGGACGAGCCGCTGCTGGAAGAGGCTCTGGAAAGTTTCTTCAGGCAGGATTATCCGGCGCCCCATCAGATCGTCTTCGGCCTTCAGGATGAACACGACCCGGCACTGGCCGTCGTCCGGCGCCTCCAGAAGCGCTACCCCGAACGGGACATATCTGTCGTCATCGACCAGACAGAGCACGGCCCCAACCGCAAGGTGGGCAATCTCATCAACATGTTTCCTGCCTGTAAACATGATGTCCTGATCATTTCTGATTCCGACATCCATGTCAGCGCAGACTACACGGCCAGCATCGTACGGGCACTCCAGCAAGACGGCGTGCAGCTTGCCACAACCCTCTATGCAGGCCTGCCCGCCAGCAATACGCTCGTCCGCAAGCTGGGGGCATGTGGCATAAATACAAACTTCCTGCCCGGTGTCATGATGTCCCGCCTCATGGGGCGGCAGGACTGCCTGGGGGCCACCATGGCCCTGCGGCGCAAGCATCTGGAAGACATCGGCGGACTGGAAGCTCTTGTCCAGCATGTGGCTGATGACGCCGTGCTGGGGCAGCTCATCCGCCACAATGGCGGCAGAATTGCCCTGGCATCCACCATCTGCCAGACAACCGTTGCCGAAACGGGCCTGGGGGCCCTCTTCCAGCATGAACTGCGCTGGGGACGGACTGTCCGCAGTGTGGAGCCTGTCGGTTATGGTCTTTCCGCCCTCCAGCTGCCACTCTTCTGGGGCAGTCTCTGTGTCCTTTTTGCACCAGCCCGGTTTTTTTCCTGGGCACTGCTGGGCGGGGGGCTGCTCTGCCGCAGTGCCATGACGTGCCACATCGGACGGCTGACAAACTGCGCCATGCCCGGCCTTTTCCCCCATCTCATCTTCCGGGACTGGCTGTCGGCCGCTGTCATGGTTGGCAGCGCCCGTGGCACGCAGGTGACCTGGCGGGGACAGTCGCTGCACATCTCCCGTGGCAAAAAACTTCCGAAGTCCCTATAACAAGCTCAATTAACCTTGTGTGCCCCTTTTCCCGTCAACGAAACCGGCGTTGACAGGCCCGACATTATCAGGAGTGTCCGTTCATGTTGAGAACACTGTTTCTGCAGCCCCCATCTTTTGATGGCTTTGATGGCGGTGCTGGCTCACGCTACCAGGCAAAGCGGGAAATCCGCTCCTTCTGGTACCCCACGTGGCTGGCCCAGCCTGCAGCAATGGTGCCTGGCTCACGCCTGATCGACGCTCCCCCGGCCAAGATGGGCATGGGCCCCATCCTTGAGGATGTGAAGAATCGTGATCTGGTGATCATGCACACCTCCACGCCGTCCTTCCCGTCTGACGTCCGTGTGGCCAAGATGCTGAAGGAAACCAACCCGAAGCTGAAGATCGGCATGGTCGGAGCCAAGGTGGCTGTCCAGCCTGACGAAAGCCTTGCACAGGGCAGCCCGATCGACTTCGTGGCCCGCAATGAATTCGACTTCACCATCAAGGAAATTGCCGAAGGCAAGCCCCTTGCCGAGGTGGATGGCATCACATGGCGCAATGAGAATGGTGAGATCATCACCAACAAGGACCGCGCCATGATTGAAGACATGGACAGCCTGCCTTTCGTGACGGAAGTGTACAAGCGTGACCTGAGAATTGAAGATTACTTCATCGGTTACCTGAAACACCCGTACATCTCCATTTACACGGGCCGTGGGTGCAAGTCCCGCTGCACCTTCTGCCTCTGGCCGCAGACAGTGGGCGGGCATCGCTACCGCACACGCAGCCCGGAGCATGTGGCAGCCGAGATCAGGCTTGCCATGAAATATTTCCCGCAGGTGAAGGAATTCTTCTTTGATGATGACACCTTCACCGATGACCTGCCCCGTGCCGAGGCCATCGCCCGGGAGCTTGGCAAGCTGGGCGTGACGTGGTCCTGCAATGCCAAGGCCAATGTGCCTTACGACACGCTGAAGGTGCTGCGGGACAATGGGCTGCGCCTGCTTCTTGTCGGGTATGAAAGCGGCAACCAGCAGATCCTGCACAACATCAAGAAGGGCATGCGCATCGAAACGGCTCGTGAATTCACGAAAAACTGCCACAAGCTGGGCATCAAGATTCACGGAACATTCATCGTTGGCCTGCCGGGTGAGACAAAAGAAACCATCCGTGAGACCATCGAATATGCCAAGGAGATTGACCCGCACACCATGCAGGTGTCTCTGGCAGCTCCCTATCCGGGGACCTTCCTGCACAAGCAGGCCTCTGAAAATGGCTGGCTGAATGAAGACGAGGCTGAGCTGATTGATGAGAACGGCGTGCAGATCGCCCCGCTGCATTACCCGCATCTCTCCCATACGGAAATCTTCAAGAGCGTGGAAACCTTCTACAAGGAGTTCTACTTCCGCCCCTCCAAAATTTTCGCCATCGTCAAGGAAATGATTACGGACCCACAGATGCTCAAACGCCGCCTGCGTGAGGGTGTGGAATTCTTCCAGTTCCTCCGTCAGCGTCACTCCTCCTGACACTGGCCTGAAGCGACTGAACAGGGAAAAGGCGGCCTCACCAGAGGCCGCCTTTTTCATGACATGCCCTGACATTCACATAAGAGCCTGATTGAGGCATCATGCGGGCCCACTGCCACACAGGGCCACCCTCTCACCTTCCTCCCACGAGCCAGACCATGACAGTTTCCTCCCCCCGCCGCGTCATTTTCTCTGCTGATGATTTCGGCATGAGCGTGGAAGTCAATGAAGCAATCGAGGAAGCCCACCGCAATGGTCTCCTCAGCACAGCCAGCCTCATGGTGGCCGCCCCTGCCTTTGAGGATGCCCTGCGACGGGCAAAAAGACTGCCCAACCTGCGGTTGGGGCTTCATCTGGTCGTCATTGAAGGGGATTCCCTGCTGCACCTCCCCATCATTACGGACCAGAAGGGCTGGTTTGGCAGCAATCAGCTACAGCTGGGCCTCCAGTATTTTTTCTCGCCCACCACACGTGCTGCCCTGAAAAAGGAAATCCATGCCCAGTTTGAGCAGTTCGCCCGTACAGGCCTGCAACTGGATCATGCCAATGCCCACAAACACATGCACCTGCACCCAACCATCGGGCAGATGATGATCCAGACGGGCAGAACCTACGGACTGCGAGCCATCCGCACTC
Source organism: Bombella sp. ESL0380 (assembly GCF_009725805.1). Lineage (NCBI taxonomy): Bacteria > Pseudomonadati > Pseudomonadota > Alphaproteobacteria > Acetobacterales > Acetobacteraceae > Bombella > Bombella sp. ESL0380. The sequence goes on from NZ_WNIH01000005.1 coordinate 310,234, forward strand.
CCATGGAACCTGCCGGCCCACTGGGAGAAACGCCCAGCCTTGGCGACCAGGCCCTGGAGCAGTGGACCCGTGTCCTGCGCCACCAGATTCGCCGCGCTGGCATGAAAACCAATGATTCCTGCTTTGGCCTGCGCTGGTCCGGCCATATGACACCAGAACGCATCCACAGACTGATCCCACAACTGCCATCTGGTATCAGTGAAATCTATTTTCATCCGGCAAAAGGCCAGAACAGCCAGATGGCAAGCCTCATGCCCGGCTATCAGCCCGAACAGGAACTCGCCACACTCACGAGCCCTGCGACAAGAGAGCTGCTCGCTGCCCACAACATACAGACCACCACATGGGGTGCTCTCTGACCCTCCCCATCCACAACCTGCAAAAAAGGCCAGCCCTCGAACCGCAGGGCTGGCCCTTTCTCTATCCCGGCTGCATGAGCCTCAGGCTTTCAGGGCGAAGCCTTCATCAGGGCGGCCTCCAAGACGGGCAATGACATGGCCTGCGGCCTCATTCCCCAGCGTGGCGCACTCCACCAGAGACCGCTTCCGGCCATATCCAGCCAGAAAGCCAGCAGCGAAAGCATCCCCGGCCCCCGTCGTATCAACAACCTTCACAGGCTTTGTCGGAACATCATGCCGTGTAGCACCAGCCTGCACGACAGCCCCTTTCTCACCCCGTGTCACGACACCCAGCGCCACATCCCCGGAGAGAGCCTTCAGGGCCTTATCAAAATCTTCCGTCTCGTAAAGGGCCAGGATTTCCCCTTCATTGGCAAACAGGATATCAACCGATTCCGACACAAAAGAACGGAACGCCGCCTGATGACGCTGGATGCAGAACGCATCTGAGAGTGTCAGGGCCACTTTGCGCCCCGCCTCATGGGCCAGACGGGCAGCCTGATAGAACGCCTCCTGCGCCTGCGGACGATCGAACAGATACCCCTCCAGATAGGTGATGGCCGAGCCAGACACGACATCGGCCATCACATCCTGCGGGGTGAACTCCACACAGGCGCCCAGATAGGTGAACATGGTACGCTGACCATCCGGCGTAATCAGCACAATGCAACGGGCCGTCGGGATTCCCTCTTCACCAGCGAGCGGAACAGACGGAAAGGCAATGCCCTGCGCCTTCATGTCAGACGTGAACTCTTCACCAGCCCTGTCAGCAGCTACCTTGCCCAGATAGGCCGTTTTCGTTCCCATACGGGCAGCCACAACGGCACTGTTGGCAGCCGAGCCCCCACCGGCCACCTGCTCGACACGAATACGCTGTTCGATCCGTGCCATCGTGGGGGCATCAATCAGGGTCATGCTGCCCGGAGTGGCACCAAACTCGGCCAGCATCTCGCTGCTGACGGTGGCCAGCACATCCACAATGGCATTGCCAATGCAGAGAAGGTCATATCTGGGAGCAGTGGAAGACATAAATGGCGACTTTCTTTCGTTTTCAGGCGATCAGCCTGATACCATAACGCCCGTGGCGGGCATATCAATGCCTCTTTGCCACCCGGCATTGACAGGTTATGAAAAAGCCCCCTTTACTGGTCCCGCCACCTGGCCAGAAACATCTTCTGGCTCTATCCGGGTCGTACACCTGCTGGAACGGTGTTCCGGTATCATGTTTCAACCGCTCTGCCGTGATGCAGCCCACTCCAACCACCCGACCAAAGGAAATCATGTCTCTTCCCACGCCTCCCTCCCCCATGCCCGGTTCTGCGCCCCGCCAACGGGCTTCCTCCAGCCGCTTCAGTGGTCAGGACAAAGGCGGCTACACCGATAATGCCCGTACGCTGGTTGTCCATAATGGCATCACCATCCGTGGTACTGTCGAAAACATCGAACGCCTCATCATTGAAGGCACGCTTGAGGTAGACCACCTCACTGTCAAGGAGCTCGCCGTCGCCCCAGACGGCTGCTTCCGTGGCAAGGTCGAGGCAGGAAGTGCAGAAGTCTCCGGTACGCTGGAGGGCGAACTGACCGTTCGCAACACGCTCACCATCCGGGCCAGCGGACGCCTGCTTGGTGATGCGGAATGCCGTCGCCTGCAGGTGGAAGAAGGCGGGCAGATCACCGGCAAGCTGGGCATGATCACCGCACCACTGCCTGGCACGAAAGACCATCCCCACAACCACCCCCATGAAACGGCCGAGGCCCCAGCAGGCAAGCTCAAGGGCTGACCTGCCCCCTCATCATCTGGAAACGGAAAAGGCTGCCATTCCTGCACGGGATGGCAGCCTTTTTCATGACAGCCCGCAAGCCGCAGTCACGCTCTCAGTGACGACGATCCCGAATCTTCACATAAGCAATGGCGGCATGTTCCGCACAATAAGGCTTGCCGGGCAGTGGTGTGGCACCGCAGAAATGGAAATCTGGCGTGCCGGGATCTCCGAGAGGCCACTGGCATGTCGGCCCCTGCCGCAAGGTGCGATCGATCGTATCACGCACACGCCGCGGCGGAGCCACCTTACGCTGGGCGACCGGCGCTGCCGGACGTGCCGCTGGCTCGGCTGCTTTGGGATTTTCAGCAGGAGCCGCTGCAGCTGCTTTCGGAGCTGATGCCTTGGCGGGCTTTTCGGCTCCGGCCGGTCTGTCCGCCTTGACACTGGCTGGTTTTGCCGGCTCCTCCGCAGCAGCAGGAGACACTTTCACCACCTTGGGAGCCGCAGCCTTTTTCTTCTCCACAGGCTTGGCAGGCGCTGCGGAGGCGGCCTTCTCCTCCACAGCCTCAGATGTGGCCTCGGCCTTGCGGGTCCGGGTACGTGCCGGTTTGGCAGGGCCCTCCGCCGCGGCCTTGTTGCGGATGGGAGACGGACGAGGCGGCAACCCAAGGCGATGAGCCTTGCCAACGACCGCATTCTTCGTAATAGAAAGCTGACGGCCAATCTCAGCCGTTGAGAGACCCTGCTCCCAAAGCTCCTTGAGCCGCGCGATCAGCTCATCTGTCCATTCCATAGCCATCCACGTTTTCTCCACTCGTTCCCACAGCACACAGCCATGGCGGTCTCCCACCATGCTTAGCAGAAACCGGGCCAACCCAAAACCGGCCCCATCTCCTCACCTGCCGTGTGGCTCATCCACCAGCGCAGTTTCCGGGCAACAGGGCTTCATCCCCTGTCCACGACCTGCAACTGGCCTTTACTGACAAACAGAACCTTCTCCCCCCGGAGCAGGGCCTGCGCCTCATGCCCGAACAGTTCGGCCCGCCATCCTTTGAGAACCGGCAGGTCCGTCTCCCCCTGCGCCAGGCGCTCCAGCTCATCCGAGGAGGCAATCAGCCGGGCTGCCACGCGCCCTTCCTCACTCCGGGCCGTAAGAAGAACCTTGAGCAGAGCCAGCACACCGGAAGGCGCACGGGGCCGCTCCGCCTTGCGTTTGTGCGGCAGTTCCGGCCGCTCGCTCTCCGGGCACTGCTCCCCCCGCTGTACGGCAGCCAGCAGATCACGCCCCAGATCACTTCTGGCAAAATCAGCCGTGACACCACGGATCCGTGCCAACGTCCCGCTATCATGCGGACGGGCCACGGCAATCTCCAGCAGGCTTTCATCACGAATGATTCGCTGGCGGGGCATATCCGCCTGCTGGGCCGCTTCTTCCCGCCATGCAGCCACCTCACGCAGGACGGCCAGTACCTTCCTGTTGCCTGTGCGGGGTTTCAGCTTCATCCAGAGCCCTCTGGGATCCGGCCGGAAGAGGCTGACTTCCCCCAAAGCCGCAAGCTCATCCTTCACCCAGGGTAGGCGGCCCTGTTCCTCCAGCTGGCCCAACAGCTTTTCATAAATGACCCGCAGATGGGTCACATCCGCACTGGCGTAGGCGATCTGCGCCTTTGAAAGAGGCCGGGCTGCCCAGTCGCTGAAACGGTGTGACTTGTCGATGCCCTGGCCTGTCATGGCAGACACGAGATTGTCATACCCGACCTGCTCACCAAACCCGGCCACCATGGCCGCTACCTGCGTATCAAACACATTGACGGGCAGCTGGTCGAATAAATGGAGGAAAATCTCAAGGTCCTGCCGGGCAGCATGAAAAACCTTCACGCACGCAGGCTCTGCCAGAAGAGCCGCCAAGGGAGACAGGTCAATGCCCGGCACACAGGCATCAATCAGGGCAACATCCTCACAACCACCAAGCTGGACAAGGCACAGGCGGGGCCAGTAGGTTCTTTCCCGTACAAACTCCGTATCCACCGTCACGAACGGTTCGTGACGCAGCTTCTCACAGAGGGATGCTACCCCAGCCGAGGTAGTGATCATGACAGGGGCAGGAAAATCAGGCTTTTTTGACATGGCGGCCATTCTACACCGTCTGCCGGAAACTGACCATCTCCCTCATGCGCTCCCCCTTTATGAAAACGGCCCGGCAGCAGGGTAACCCCTGCCATCCGGGCCTCATGCCATCCGCCATGGCAAAACGGCATCAATCGATATGGGCCTCCAGCCATGCCTTGAGCTGGCTCTTCGGCAGGGCGCCCATCTGCTGGGCAACCGGCTTGCCTGCCTTGAAGAGGATCATCGTCGGAATGCTGCGCACACCGAAGGTCGTCGGGGTCTCCGGGTTGGAGTCGATATCCACCTTTGCCACCGTGACACGGCCCTTGTAATCCCTGCCGATCTCATCCAGCGCCGGGGCAATCATACGGCAGGGGCCGCACCATTCTGCCCAGAAATCCACCAGAACAAATCCCTCAGCCTTCAGGACATCCGCCTCAAAGCTCTGATCCGTCACAGCTACTGTATGCTCGCTCATGATATGATCCTTCCCCACACAAACACGATCTCACCTGTAGTGTCTCTGCCATAGATCAGACGCAGTGACCAGCAGCACACCCCACCATGACCGGGGCCTCATACGCCCTCATGCAATCATGACTTCTCCGGTACTGTTACCTTCGCAGATGGACCATCTACTTGAGAAACAGGTATTGCCGTGCAGCGTAATATGTTTTCTCTATGATAAACAGAGGGTAACAGACATCATGCCATGCCCCGGTCATCGGGGGAGGTTTTCCTGTGCATCCAGCAGAGACTCCGGCAGCTCCGTCACGGCAGGCCCATCCACCCAGACAATGAAACACCGCACGGGACAATGGGGATACAGCCCCTGCATGACACGCCGGTAGCTGGCCATCTGCCCCAGATAGGCCGATGGTACACGCTCCGGCCGGGATGGGGGGCGGCCCGTCTTGTAATCGCAGAGCCAGACCGTCTGTCCATCAAAGCGGAAGCGGTCCACCTGCCCCAGCACGACCCGTCCCGACCCGTCCCCCGGGCGGCCCAGCGTACCGGACACACCCTGCTCGGCCCGGCTCCCCGGCCCGAAAAGCGGCGCAAGAACATCCATCTCCACGACAGAAACCACATGCCCTGCCAGACTGGTCACGTCCTCCTCCGCCAACCCCGGCATGGTATGCCGCAGCCATGCTTCGGCCTTCAGCCGCCGCTCTGATGCGGGCAGGTCCGGCAGGAACTGGAGCAGCCTGTGAACCAGCGTCCCCCGCTCCATGGCATCCTGACGGCGACGGGCCGGCTGTGGAATGACCAGCCCCTCCCGCATGATCTCCAAAGGGGACCGGGCCGCAGGCAATGGCCCATAGGCCGCCGCTTCCGGTCGGCTTGGGGCCAGCGGACGGGCCAGGGCATCCTCATGGGGGGCAGGGGTCACCTGCCAGTCCGGTGCCTGTCCCATCCAAGCAGGCAGAGCAGGCCGGACCGGCGCCGCATCGGGACGTATCCCCGCTACTGCCGAAGCCATGACGGGCATCTCCAGCACAAGACTTTCCCCCTCCCAGTCTCCTGCGAAAGGTTCATCCTTCACCGTCAATCCCACCCGGAAGAGACTCTCCAGATCATCATGCCCATCCCCGGACGAACCGACAGCCTCCTCTCCCAGTTGCTCTTTCAGACGGTTCATGCCAGCCAGACAATGATCATACCAACAGCTCTGACTGCTGTTCTTCTTTGGCTTCCAGCCACAGATGAGCAGCGCATCACTGGCACGTGTCAGAGCCACGTAGAGCAGACGGTTCTTCTCCTCCTTCTGGCGGGCCTGCTGGTGTGCCAGAAGCTCCCGTGTCCGCTCCGTCCCCATCTTGACCTGTGGTATCCAGAGCGGCCCATGTAACGCATCATCCGCAAGGCCACCCTCCGGCATATCGGCATCCAGCTCTGTCCAGAGCAGAGGGTCAGGCCGGCCAGCCGTCCCTGTCATATCAGGCAGAATGACCAGACGGGCCTGCAACCCCTTGGACCGATGGACCGTCATGATGCGCACGGCATCAATCTCGGCCTCCACCTCACGCTTGCTCTCCACCGTACTGGCACGCAGCCAGTGCAGGAAACCCTGGAGGGATGGCGGATGCTGAGTTTCATATGTCAGGGCGACCGTCAACAGTTCATCCACCGGTTCGGCAGCTTCAGCACCAAGACGGGCCAGAAGGCGGGTCCGTCCCCCCTGCACACCCAGCGCCTGCATGAGAATCTCGTAGGGTGAATCATAATCCACACGTTTGTATAGGGCCTGCAACCGCTCCCATGCCGCCCGCCATTCCGGCCGCTCCTCATGCCGCCGGGCCAGAAGACTCCAGAGCGGCATCCCGCCCCGCCCCAGCTCACGCCGCTGCCCATCCGCCGTGGCCAGGGCCATGAGAGACTCATCACTCAACCCACCAAGGGGGGATGTCAGCACGCTGGCCAGACTGAGATCATCCTGCGGCAGAAGCAGCGCATCACAGAGAGTCATCAGGTCCTGCACGGCTGGCTGCTCCACCAGCCCGCTGCTGATGAAGCTGGCCACCGGCACATCCCGTGCCTTCAGAGCCCGAATCAGCGCCCGCAGGAAGGCGGAGCGCTTGGGCACCAGAATCATCACCTCTCCGGCCTTCAGCGGGGCCGTGTCCGACTGGAGCGGACGGCCGATCTGCGCCCGTATATGCGTGGCCAGCGCATCGGCCAGACGCTGCTGGGTGCTACGCTGATCCTCGTTCTTCTCCGGCGCACGCCATGGATCAGGCACTTCTCCGACTGTACCATCCACAGGTACCAGAGGCCACAGCTCCACACGCCCCCCACCGCCGGACCGGGCCGAACGGTGGATGAGCCTGCCATCTTCCCCCGGCTCCCGCAGGCCGTCCCGTGCAGCCTCTCCCGCAAAAACGGCATCAACAAATTTCAGAACCGGCGAGAGGGACCGGAACGATACATTGAGCTGAGGTTCCTCCCAGAGAAGACCGGCATTCTTCACACGGCGAGCGAATTCCTGCCGCCATTTGTGGAACTGTTCCGGCTCTGCGCCCTGGAAACTGTAGATGGACTGCTTGAAATCCCCCACCGCAAAGATGGTCCGGGGACGGGGCATGTCCTCCCGCACGCCGGAACCAGAGAAAAAATCTGTCGTCAGGGCCCCGGCAATTTCCCATTGCAGGCCGGAATTGTCCTGCACCTCATCCAGCAGAAGATGGTCTATACCGCCATCCAGCTTGTACAGCACCCATGCTGCCCCCGGCTCCCGCAGGACAGCCCTCGTCCGGGCGATCAGATCATTATAATCGACCGTGCCACGGTTTCTTTTCTCATCGGCAAAACGCCCCATGACCGGCAGGGCAAGGGACAGAAAAGCCGTGTTGATCTCCAGAAGCCGCTGGGTACGGATGCGCTCCTGCATCTCCTGCTGGCGTCTGGCTTCATCCAGAAGACGCTGTACCAAATCAGGGGCCGCCTTGCGGGCCTTGGCCCCCAGATGGCGGCTCATGTCCATGACCCCGCCTTTCTGCGTGAACAGGAGCGACAGCAGGAAGGCATCATCCCGCTCGGCAGGATTGTCACACTCCAGCCATCTCAGGAACGTTTCGAACTTTTCCCTTTTGGAAGGCGCCAGCTGCGGCAAAGCTGCCTGAATGTCCGCCCGCCATGCCGCTTCATCTTCCAGCTGGCAGGCTTCGACCTTCAGAACCTCTGAAAACTCGCTCCCTACATCAAGAAGCCCCTGATAGGCCTCTTGCACCCGCTCCGGCCACATCTCCCAAAGCCGCAACAGGGGCTGAAGCAGACCTGACTGAGCATTGAACTGCCCAAGCAGGCCCATCAGCCTGTCAAAACCGGTCAGGCCTGCCAGAACCTGCACAGGGTCCTGATTCTGCGCCAGACTGTCCTCCAGCGCACGGCGAAGGGCCATCTGTCCGTCCGCCTCTTCCATCAGGACGAAATGCGGGTCCAGCTCTGCCTCCAGTGGGAAGCGCCGCAGAAGGGACTGGCAGAAGGCATGAATGGTTTCAATCTGCAAACCGCCCGGCGCATCCAGCACTTTCAGGAACAGCCCACGGGCACACTCCCGCGTAGCAGCCGTGTTGGGCACATCCAGTGCAGTCAGTGCCTCTCCCAGTCTTTCATCTGAAAGAGACACCCAGCGACCGAGATGGCTTTGCAGACGATGCGCCATCTCAGCAGCAGCGGCTTTCGTATAGGTCAGGCACAGGATGCGGGAAGGCTCCGACCCGTCCAGAAGGACAGGCTGCCCATCCTCACCAATCTGTTCCAGTGGCAGCATGAGACGTAACAGCCGGTCAATCAGCAGCTTTGTCTTCCCCGACCCTGCCGAGGCCGACACAAAGACGGAAGCCATGGGATTCGAGGCCTTTTTCTGTGCCGTATTGGCCTCTTTCAGGGCCCGCTGATGGTTATCCTGTCCCTGTGATGCAAGCTGGATCATTCTTAATCGTCTCCTGCCAGACGCCATTCCGCCACACGGGCAAGCTGGGTGTAATCGCTGTAACGGTGCTCTTTCCCTGCCCATGGCTGAGACCGGTAAGGCCGGGATGGATCGTCATAATCCGTCAGAAGAGTCCGCAGCTGCTCAAGAGCCGGGCCAACCAGATCACCCAGCGTCACTTTTGCCTTCACGGAGGGAATAACCACTTCCTTGCCGGGTTCCTCTCCGCCGCTCAGTTTCCAATAGGCCAACGCGTCCGTTTCCACGGCAGGCAGGCCTTCGAAAGCACCCTCTTTCAGGAAGGCAGCCTCCAGCACCAGCTGGGATGACCAGCCTGCGATCACCTCGTTGCTTTCAGGGGGTGTTCCTGTCTTGTAATCAAGGATGCGCCCCGTGGTGTCCTCCTGCCCCGGCGTATTCCACAGATCAATCCGGTCGGCCCGTCCTGTAATATGGAAGTCACCACCCGGCAGGCCCCGTAGCGTATAGGCCAGAGAGACCTCTGTATGAGACGTACAGTTCAGCCGCCCCACATGACGCCAGTGCTCCTGCGCCAGTACCCAGTCGGCAATACGATGCAGGCGAGGCCGCCACCAGCTGGCAAGAGCCGGATTCACCAGGGCCTCATCAAGGGCATCATCAAAATGACGGTGCAGAATCTGTGCCGCATGGGCCGGCCATGTACCGGGATGCTCCCTGATCATGCGCTCCAGAGCCGTATGGACGATCTTCCCGTAATCGGCGTGTTCCGCCCCTTCTTCCAGCGGGGCCAGAACCTTCAGCCCCAGCACATGACGGGCATAGATGGTGTAAGGGTCCAGCTTGAGCGTATCCAGCTGGGTAATGCTCAGCCGCCGGGGGCGCAGAGACAGGGGAGGCCGTGGCTTGGGGGGAGCTACGGGCTTTGCCTCCCCGGCAGGCATGTCCAGCATGGTCTGCCACGCCAGTGCCGGGTGAACGGGAAGCGTGATCTGCCTCCCTTCCAGAAACGCTGAAAGGCGCATCAGCCACCGGGCCGGGACGGCGGGTGACCCTTCCCGCCGCTGGGCATTGGACAGGATGACCTGCTCCGACGACAGGGCAGCAGATACAAAGTCATGCGCCTGTGCACCAATCCGCCGCTCCGGTGACGGCAGGCCGACACGCTGGCGCATCGGGCGGCTCATCCACGGGCCGGATTCCGCTGCGGGAGGCCAGCTGCCTTCATTCAGCCCTCCCAGAATGACGGTATCAAAAGCCAGCAGGCGGGCTTCCAGCACGCCATAGATGGAGATTCGGGGATGGGCGAGTTCCACACCCCCCTGGTAGCCCCGCAGCCCTGTCAAAGTCTTGCCCGCCATGCTGGCCGTCAGAAACCCCTCCAGTGCCCTCAGGGGCTGGGGTGGCAAGTCCCCCGTATGGCTCATCAGCTCCACAAAATGCCGGGACAGGGCCCCGCCATCTTCCCCCAGCCAGAGGCGGGACCCAGGGCGGGGCTGGTCAGCCTCGTACCCCTCACCCTCCACCGCTGCGAGCTGTTCGGCTGTCTCCAGAAGGGCAGCCAGAAGCTCTGGCACACGGGCGGTTGACTCCAGCCCCAGCAGGGGCCTGAACGCTTCTTCCATCCTGTCCAGAAATATTGCGAGGCGTTCCGGGCTGTCTGGTGCATCGGCCTGATAGCCATTATCCGTCTGCTGCGCCTCCTGCAAAGCCTCAAGAGCATGGCGCAGTCCATCCAGCCCCGGCTGGGGAGCCGGCCCCCGTAGCAGCCGCCTTTCCAGAAGGCGGGCACTGGCCCGGGCACGGCCGGGACTCCCCCCCAGAGCTGCCAGCGGATGCTTGAGAACGGACAGCAATGCCACCGGGCTGAACCGGGCCGTCACGGCCTGGGCGATCAGCCGCAGGAATACGGCCGCAGGGGTACGGACCAGCGGCTCTCCTGCACTATCATCCGCATGGATACCAAAACGCAGAAGCTCCGCCCGGACACGGTCGGCCAAACCACGATCCGGCGTCACAAGAGCACCGGAACGCCCCGGCTGGCTGGCCACGTCCCGCAGGATCAGGGCAATGGCCTGCGCTTCCTGCTGCGAATCCGCTGCTGGCAGCAGACTGATGCCAGAAGGACGGACATCACCCACCGGCTGCCCCCAGCAGGCAATGCCTGCCTCTGGCAACATGACATGCTGGAAAAGATTTTCCCGCTCCGGCCGCAGCGGATATCCCCATATGGCAATATCCGCCCGATTTATCCCGGCCCGGGACAGGAATTCACGAAACAGGGCCTGTGGATGGGTGGGAGGAAGCTGGTTCCACCACTCATCCTCCATGCCGCAATCCAGCCCCTGAAAGACCACCATGCCTCGTGGCAGGGCCGCCACAGCCTCCAGCGCCGTGGCCACCCCGGCAGACCCATCCACAAAGCCTACGGCCCAGAGCGGATAATCCGGCGGCATATCCGCCCAGAGGCGGGCCTGCGCCTCAATCAGGGCGACCTGACGGGCCATGATGTTGCTACGCTCTTCCTCCCGTAGAATGGCAGGCCATGCTTCCGTGACGATCCGAAGGAACTCCAGCGTCTTCTGCCAGTGTCCGGCAAAATCATCAGCCACGGCTTTCGGCAGGGCTTCATATAAGTCCACACCATTCCGCTCGGCATCATCCATCAGCTCTGCCAGAGCCTGCGCCAGCGGCCAGACCCGGTCGATCGTACCGCCGTCCCGGCCTGATACGGTCGTGAAAAAAGGTGCCGCCAGAATCAGCCGGGCCAGAATGGCCAGCCGGAAAACCGGTCCCACAGAAGGCGGAACAGTCTCATCAACCGTCATGGGAAACAGGCTCTGCTGCTCCACATCTCCCAGAGCCACGATGGCAGGCAGCAGGGCCGGACGGCCATCCAGAACCCGCAGGAAGGCTTCCATCAAGGCACGGGCCACACGGCGGCCAGGCACCAGAATCGTGCCATTGTCACCACCGCTGCGCCCGTCCGGGCCAGCCTCCACCCCCACACGCTCCAGCCAGTTCTGCACGACCGTATCCAGAAACGGACAGGATGCCGGAATGGTTGCAATATTGAGCGGATGTGCCTGTCCCATCAGCCTCTCCTCCCTTCAGAAAAAGAGGACAGGGCCTTCAACCGTTCCTCCGGCCAGCCATGCAGGGTCACGATGCGGGCCTCCTCGCCGGTCCCCTGCGCAAATGTCAGATGCAGGGCTCCGGCTGGCAGCATATCCTCAGCACGATCGGGCCACTCCACCAGCATGATGCTTTCACAGGCATCATCCCATGAGAGTTCATAAAGTTCATCCGGCCCGGAAAGTCGCCAGAGGTCATAATGGAACACCGTTCCGGCTTTCGTCTCGTAAGGCTGGACAAGCGCAAAGGTCGGGCTGGGGACCTCCAGAGCCTCATCACCAGCCATATGGCGGATCAGTGCCCGGGCAAACGTACTTTTGCCGGCTCCCATCTCACCCTGAAGGGCCAAACAGTCCCCCTGTCGCACCATGTCCGCAAGATGCCGTGCCAGAAGCACTGTCTGCTGCTGAGAAGAAAGATGCACGTCCATCAGACACAACGCCCCGTATCGCTACCCGTAACAGGCGCCAGCATTGCTGAAGCCTCCCCCGGACACAAGAGGGAGCCCCACAACCCCCGGCCGTTTCTCTCAGCAGAACCAGCCAATGGGGCCTGTTCCGGGCTCACATGGCCAAACAAACCTCTACTCGAGCGGCAAAAAAATGCTTATGAATACCAGCATGACACATGCAGCTTCTTCCCACACGACAGATGTCGCCATCATTGGCGCAGGCCCCACGGCACTTTTTGCCGCCTTTGAATGCCGGATGTTACGCTTGGACTGCATCCTGACGGATGTTCTGGACAGTGTGGGCGGGCAATGTGCGGCCCTGTACCCGGAAAAACCGATCTACGACATTCCGGCCCATCCCTCCATCACCGGAGGTGACCTGATTGCCGCCCTTGAAGAGCAGATCGCTCCCTTCAACGTGCCCCGCCTTCTCGGCAGCCGGGTCAGCCATCTGGAAGGTGGGCCGGGGGCCTTCACCCTGAAGAATGAGCGTGGCGATACTATCCATGCCAAGGCCATCATCATCGCTGCCGGTGCTGGTGCCTTCGGGCCAAACCGCCCTCCGCTGGACGGGCTGGACGCTTATGAGCGCAGCGGGGCCGTGCAGTATTATGTGAAAAAACGGGCCGACTTCACCGGCAAACGCATCGTTGTGGCCGGGGGCGGAGATTCTGCGCTGGACTGGGCCCTCTCCCTCTCCGACATTGCCGAAAAGGTCTATCTCGTCCACCGGCGGGACCGCTTCCGTGGGGCACCGGAGACACTGGCGCAGATCGAGGCCAAGATCACCGCCGGGGCCATCGAAAAAGCCGTTCCCTACCAGCTGCACGGCCTGAAGGGCGAAAACGGCCAGCTGACCCATGTGGACCTCATCGCCATGGATGACACGGTCCGCTCTCTGGAAGCGGACGTGCTGCTGCCTTTCTACGGTCTCTCAACCGACCTTGGCCCGGTGGCCGCATGGGGGCTGGAGACACAGCGCAGCACCATCCCTGTGAATCCCGCCACCATGCAGACCAGTCTGGAAGGCATCTTCGCCATTGGCGACGTGGCCCAGTATCCCGGCAAGATGAAGCTGATCCTTCAGGGCTTCTCGGAGGGAGCCGTGGCCGCCCATGCGGCCCACCATGTCGCCCATCCTGACAAGGCCCTGCGCTTTGAACATTCCACAAGCCGGGGCCAGCCGGGCACGCCCTGATACGGCTCCCCCACCCACCGCCCATGAAAAAAGCAGGTGCCCTATGACGGGACACCTGCTTTTTTTCGTCTGCCGGATGGTCCCCGTTCAGGCAACGCCCTTCAGGAACACGACCCTGGAGGCACCACCTTCAACAAGGGTTTCGATGGCCTTGTTGAACACACGGCCATGCTCGGTCCCCATATGGGCCTTGAAGGCCGCCTCATCCCGGTAGCTTTCCTCGACATGGAACAGGTCCGGCTCATCTTCCAGCGTGTACACCACGAACCGCACGCAACCCGGCTCGGCCCGCACGTTCTCGGCCAGAGCCGTCAGCAGGCTGGCCACCTTCTCCCGGTGGCCGGGCAGGGCTTTCATGGTCGCATAGAGACTCTTGGTCATGACATTTTCCCTTCTTCCCTTGTGAAGCCCCGCCATCATGCCACAGAGGGGCAGACATCTGATACAGCCTGACATGGAAAAAGGCCGGAGCAGACGCCCCGGCCTTTTTCATGACCCAAAACGGAAGTCCGGGCCTCAGCCCTTCGCACCACGGGCGGCACGCTTGCGCTCGTGCGGGTCCAGATAACGCTTGCGCAGACGGATGGCAGACGGCGTGACCTCCACCAGCTCGTCATCCTCGATGTAGGCAATGGCCTGCTCGAGGCTCATCTTGCGGGGCGGAACCAGCACGACGGCATCATCCTTGCCGGAGGCACGCATGTTCGTGAGCTTCTTCTCACGCACGGCGTTCACTTCCAGATCATTCTCACGGGAATGCTCACCGAGGATCATGCCGGTGTAGATCTTCTCACCCGCATCCACGAAGAGCGTCCCACGATCCTGAAGGGAGAAAAGCGCATACGGAGTCGTCGCACCATCCTCGGCAGAGATCAGGGAGCCGTTGCGGCGGCCTTCAATCGCACCAGCATGCGGCTGGTAGGAGTGGAAGAGACGGTTCATCAGACCGGACCCGCGGGTATCGGTCAGGAACTCGCCGTGATAGCCGATCAGACCACGGGAGGGGATCATGAAGGTCAGGCGGACCTTGTCACCGCCGGACTGACGCATGTCCTGCATCACGCCCTTGCGCAGGGACATCTTCTCCACGACCACGCCGGAATAAGGCTCGTCCACATCGATGACGACTTCCTCGAACGGCTCTTCCTGCTCACCCGTTTCCGGATTCTCACGGAACAGCACACGGGGACGGCCGATGGTCAGCTCGAAACCCTCACGACGCATGTTCTCGATCAGCACGCCCAGCTGCAGCTCACCACGACCGGCAACCTCGAAAGCCTCGCTTTCCGGGCTGTCCGTCACCTTGATGGCCACGTTGCCTTCCGTCTCCTTGAAGAGACGGTCACGGATCTGGCGGGACGTCACCTTCTTGCCCTCACGGCCACCCAGCGGACCATCATTGATGCGGAAGGTCATGGAAAGGGTCGGCGGGTCGATCGGTGTGGAGGGCAGCGGCTCCTCGATGGACGGCTCGGCCAGCGTGTCGGGAATGGTGGCCTCGGAGAGACCGGCAATGGCCACGATGTCGCCCGCTTCGGCTTCCTCGACGGGCACACGGTCCAGACCACGGAAGGACAGAAGCTTGGTGATGCGGCCTGTCTCGACCACGCTGCCATCAGCCCGCAGGGCACGGATGGGCATGTTCACCTTCGCACGGCCCTGCTCGATGCGGCCTGTCAGGATACGGCCAAGGAAGTTGTCGCTCTCCAGAATGGTGGAGACCATGGCGAACGGCTTGTCCTTGTCCAGGCCCGGGCTGGGCACATGCTTCAGGACGAGGTCGAACAGCGGGTGCAGGTTCTCACGGGGGCCTTCCAGCTCCGTATCCGCCCAGCCCTGGCGGCCGGACGCATACAGCATCGGGAAGTCCAGCTGCTCGTCATTGGCACCGAGGGCGGCGAAGAGGTCAAACACCTCGTCATGCACCTCGTCCGGGCGGGCGTCGCCACGGTCCACCTTGTTGACGACAACCATCGGACGCAGACCACGGGCCAGGGCCTTGCCCAGCACGAACTTGGTCTGCGGCAGGGCACCTTCGGCGGCATCCACCAGAATCACGGCCCCATCGACCATGCTCAGGATGCGCTCCACCTCACCACCGAAGTCGGCATGGCCCGGGGTGTCGATGATGTTGATACGGGTGTTCTTCCACACGACGGAAGTACATTTGGCCAGGATGGTGATCCCGCGCTCACGCTCGAGATCATTGCTGTCCATCGCACGCTCGGTGACGGCCTGATTCTCACGGAAGGTGCCGGACTGCTGGAGCAGCTGATCCACGAGTGTTGTTTTCCCATGATCGACATGGGCAATAATGGCAATGTTACGGATGTCCATGGACGATCTTTCAGGAAGTGACAGATTGGGACAGAATGGTGCCCTTACTGCACCGAAACTGATTTTTTTGCAAATCCGAACCGTGTATCAAGCCATGCAGCATCGTATTTCATGCCTTCATCTTTCTCATTCCAGCAGAAAAGGAGCCGTTTCATGACCACCCATCCCCCCAAAGGCCCCACCGCCCCCGGCACGGAAAGCCTCAGCCAGCTTGGCCGACAGACCGTACAGCCGGAGTCGCCTGAAACCGCCGAGCTGGAGCGTGTCCCGGCTCCCCATAAAGGGCGGCGTTATGTTGTCCGTTTCACCGCTCCGGAATTCACCTCCCTTTGCCCGGTGACGGGACAGCCGGACTTTGCCCATATCGTCATCGACTACATCCCACGGGACTGGATCGTGGAGAGCAAGTCCCTCAAGCTCTACCTCACCAGTTTCCGCAATCACGGAGCCTTCCATGAAGACTGCTCGGTAACCATCGCCACACGCCTTGTCGAACTGCTGGACCCGGAATGGCTGCGCATCGGGGCCTACTGGTACCCTCGTGGCGGGATGCCGATCGACGTCTTCTGGCAGACAGGCCCCGCCCCGGACGATGTCTGGATTCCCGCACAGGATGTGCCCGGATACCGGGGGCGTGGCTGAAATTCCCCCTCAGAAACCGAGCGTCACGTCTCCGCCAATCAGAATACGGTTCTGATGCCGGAAATCCGCAAAAGGCCGGGTGTTGTTCAACGAACGGTCAAACCGGATTTCCGGACGGATCTGAAGCAGCTTGACATGATGGCCGATATTCGGCCGCCACACGGCATTGAAGGACAGGTCGCCATACGTCGTTGCCGGGGCGCTGTAGGTCCGGGCGGGCAGGCCGAGCAGTGACCGGCCATAGCCTGTGTCCTCCGGGTACTGCACGACAAACTGGCCCGTGCTGTCCCGATAGACTTCCGCCCGGGCATTGAAGGTCAGGGTGGATGTTGCCGCATAGGCTCCCCAGATGACGCCGCTCCATGTATTGGCATCCAGCCCCTCATCATGAACCTGCGTGGCCTCGGCTGTCAGGCTCCATTTGGGGTTGATCTGCCATGTGGCGTTGAGGTCGTTCCAGAAACGCTGCGCCTCATGCGCCCGGTGGCTGCCCAGCGCACGGCGGGGGTCTTCCGGCCCGACACGCAGCAGATAGGTCAGGGACAGGGCACCTCCTGCCAGCTGGCTGGCATTGAAGCCCACATAACCGGCCGGTTCGCCATTGTTGTTGCCCCGGCCAAATGATTTCTGGTTCCCGGCATCCATCCCGAACAGAACAGCGTAATGCGAATTCAGGTGCCACTGCCCATAGAAGCCGACATGCTCGAACGGATTGGAATACTGCGCCGTATAGGACATGGTGTAGAAGGCCCGCCCTGCCGGATTCAGCACCTCCACCCCCATGGGGGAGGACAGGATGCCCAGCTGCATGTCCAGCCCGTCTTTCGTCAGCCACGGCATATGCAGGGCGATGTTGGCCTGAATGGGGGTAAGCTGGTAGCGGTGATGATCCAGCCAGCGGTCTGAAATCCCCGTGATGACGTAAGCTCTGGCATCAGAACCATAAAGCATCTGGATGTTCGCCCCCAGCCCGTAACCGTCACCAATCGGGTCAACGGGTTTGGTGATGGTCAGGGCGACCTGATTGAGCATCCCCGTATCACTGTGGGACTGGAGAAGCTGACCGAAATTCATGCCATTTCCAGGATGGCCGGTATTGGCCATGGCCCCGCCCTCAATCTGGAGACCGACATCAATGTCGGAAAACCAGCTCTTCCCGGCCGGTGCGGCAGGCTGGACGGCACTGGGGGCCGCCACCGGGGCAGGTGATGGAGCTGCCGGGACGGAAGAAGAGGACGTGCCGGCCAGCGTGGCCTGAACGGGCCCCCCCTGCTCGCTGGGAGCGGCCTGTGCGCCTTCCAGCCATGACACAGCTCCACCGCACACCCCGACCACCAGAAGATACTGCCAATACCGCATTGAGCCACCCCACCTATTGTTCCGGTATCGTAAGTATATCCACCTTCTGAAAAGCGGGACAATATCCAGAACAGACAGAATGGGATGAAAAGTGATATTCTGCTGCCAAAAATAAAAAAAGGCCGTCCCAAAGACGACCTTTTGTGACCTGCAGCAGGCGGGATGACCTCAGAAAGAAATGGCTGATTCCAGATCAATCAGCATGGCATCCTTGTACCGTTTCAGAGCACCGGGACTCCAGAGATACTGCAAGCCGGGCCGCAGCAGCAGCCAGCGTGTGGGCCAGTATCCATAATTGAGTTCGATGGCTTCTTCCGAATGCGGAGCATACAGCCCGGCACCCCGGCCCGTGTGCTGGAGATGTTCGATCCAGTGTGTGACCTTCGGATTGGCCCAGAGGGCCTTCATGCCAAAACTGATTGTATCATTGGGGCGGCTGGCGAACGTTCCCTTCCGGGTAATACCCGCCGTCACAAAATAGGGCGCAATGGCCGTGCGGGGATCGCCCCATGTGAAGGAGGCAAAAAACGCCGTTCCCCGGTGCGGGTCCGCTCCATCCCGCTGCAACATGCGGTCAAACTGGAACCACCCACCAAACCGGCCCCTCACCTTGGAGACGGGCGCATCCTGCGCCGCAGAAGCCGGAATGTAATATGTTCCCATCTGGCCATAGACGTTCTTGACCTCGGACGTGTCCCAATAGCCGCCGATCTTCACGTTCGTCTGTAACGGGCCGCTATAATCATCCGTCCCGCCCCGATGCCAGCCCAGCTGGAACGGCAGATAGGTACCTGTCGCCCCGTGCAGGTTCATCTTCCAGCCATTCCGCACGCCGGTGATCGTCGGGTCCACACTGTAGGCCCCGAACTGCACCAGATAATGGTCATTCCCCGCCGGATAGAGCTTGATCCACGCACCGGGATGGGCCGTCGGATAGAAGCCGTAACCCGAATTCATGGCAATGGACTGCGGCATCCCGCAGATGCCGTTGTTCTGGAACTGGCAGTACAGGTTGGCCCCCCAATAGGTGGAAGACTGCTCGAAGTCATTCTCCGTGTTGATCTCACCAACCTCGGTATGTACGTACTTGTTCCAGTGCATTTCCCAGCTGAGGCGGCCAAGGCGCATGGTCTCACCGGCCCCGTAAATTTCCATCGGGCTGTCAACAGCCGGCAACGTGTTTCCCAGCCCAGCCCCCTGACGGGCCAGTGTCAGGAAGTGCAATGTGCCCGCATTGAAGGCAATGCCCAGCAGCTTCTTCAGGTTGAAATCCAGAGACAGGGCCTCTTCATCCGCATAGCGGACTGCACGGGATTTCCCCCCGAACGGATTCCCTGCGGTGTCCTGAAAGTAACGCCCGCCGATCGTCACGCCATGATCGGCCAGCCAGCTCCGTGCGCCCCAGGGGTCACCAAAAAACCCATCCTGATTGGCAAAATCGTGCCAGCTGTTGGGGAAAAGCCCCTTCTGCTTCTCTGGTGAAGCCTGCTCGCTGGCCCCGCGGGAGAAGACGTCACCCGGGATCGGGAGAGGCACGGACCCGAAAGCACGCTGCTCATCCCTTGCAGGCGCACCGTAATTCCGCTCCTTCAACAGCTCATCCCTCTGGGCCGTCGTGATCTCCCCACCTGCTGCCGCTTTCTCCTTCACGGCAGCCGGCCCGGCAGCATCCTGCGCAAAAACGGCATGGGCTCCCAGCATCCAAGCGACACCTACTGCTGCTGTACCAGCCTTTTGCCACATTCCACGCATAGATTAGCCTTCATAGCCGTTGATCAGGACAGGAACCTGAAGGCCAGATGCGCCATGGCAGCCTTCAGCACGACAATGCCAGACAGGCCACAAGCGGCACTGCGGCAAAGGATGACACGTCCCTTTATATAAATTTTATCGCTGACTTCCAGTGGTGAAATCTGTCTATACCAGATCAGTCGTCATCCACCTCTTCAAGTTCATGTGACCGTTGCCGGTTTATTTACCGTCCAGCTACGATGCTGTTGCCCGAGGCGGCGGGTCAGCGGCAGAAGCAGGGCCAGCACAACACACAGCCCCACACACCCCAGAAACAGTTCCCGGAACAGGGCAGCATAACCCGCCAGGCTGCCCCCACCATCGGCCGGAACACTGGCGAGATCAGCCACCAGGCTCCCCAGATACATGCCGACCCCCCAGAGCAGGAACAGGGCCCCCATCAGCACTGCGCTGACACGGGCCGGGGCATAACGGGCCACAATGGCCAACCCAAGACCGATGGTCAGCAGCTCCCCGAGGGACATGGTGCCATACCCGGCCACCATGACCCACGGCGAAACAAGCCCCGTGCTATGGCCAGCGGCCAACCACCAGATGCAAAAAGCCAGAGCGACCAAGCCATAACCGAGCAGTATCTTGATGGCGGGTGAAGCATCCTGCCCCCTACCCGCATGACGACGGTACAGCCATGCCAGCAGCGGGCTGAACAACATGACAGCGATCGGATTGAGCGCCTGGAACTGGCCTGCCGACATGGTGAACAGCCGCCATGACCCCAGCTGGTACACGCCAGAGACATCCCGCATGGCAAACAGTGTCAGGGAGGTCTGCATCTGCTGGTAGAAGATCTGGTAGGCCATTGTCTGAGCACAGAGGATGTAGGTCAGCAGCAGACCGGGCCGTTCACCGTCCTTCGCCCGCACATAAAGCCAGACCCAGAGCAGAAGAAGCCCCACCCCTGCCAGAATGATGCAGAGCTGGACCAGCGCCGGGCTATACAGCACCCATGTGCAAAATCCCCAGACCACCAGCAGGGCCAGCAGGATTCCAGCGCCCAGCGCCCCTTTCAGCACGGGAGTGGAAAGACGCTCCACCAGAGGAACAGGCATGGAGGATGGCCCATGCCGCCGGACTGCCTCAACCGCCCGTGCGGCAAGAAACCGCCGCATACGCCCGGCCCGCATTGCATAATAGCCAAGCCCGACCAGCAGCCCCCCGGCACAGGCCAGAAAGGCCACAGCCGCCCCATAGCGCTGCTGGAGCCACGGCATCAGCAGCATGGAGACGGTCGACCCAACATTGATGGCCATATAGTAGAGTGTGAAAGCGGCATCCAGTGCCGTGCCATCCCCGGCGTAAATGCGCCGAACGAGCGTCCCCGCATTGGGTTTGAACAACCCGTTGGAGAGGGCAATCAGTGTCAGGGCCGGAAGGAAAACAGCCTGACTGCCAAGAGACATGGCCAGAAGACCATATCCGGCTGTCAGCCCGAAGGCCCCCACAAGCATGGTGGGTCTTGTCCCGAGGCACTGATCCCCCAGAAGCCCCCCCAAAACAGGAAGACTGTAGATGAAAAATCCCAGTCCCCCCTGCATGAGGTTAACGTCATGATCCCGCATGTGCAGCTGGGTGACCATGAAAACGGTCAGGACAGCCTGCATGCCGTAATAACCGAAACGCTCCCACAGCTCGATGGCCATGACGACAGCAAAAGCCTGCCGCCGTGCGACAAAAAAGGACGCCGCAGAATGTTGC
This sequence comes from Bombella sp. ESL0380, assembly GCF_009725805.1. Lineage (NCBI taxonomy): Bacteria > Pseudomonadati > Pseudomonadota > Alphaproteobacteria > Acetobacterales > Acetobacteraceae > Bombella > Bombella sp. ESL0380. The sequence continues at coordinate 331,547 of NZ_WNIH01000005.1, forward strand.
TGATCGGTCATGAGGGCACGCTACTCCGTTACGGGAAGGACACTGGCTCCCTCCTCACTAGCGCAAAAATCAGCCCCCTGCGAGGTGGAACCCATCCACATGGGCAATCCCCACCAGGCCCAGCACACACAGGGCCACCACAAACACGATGGCCACCAATGCTCCCAGAACGCTGGACTGTCTGACACGCAGCCAGAAAGACATCCCCCAGACCATGGCTAACCCGTCCTTTCCCCGCCACTCCCAACCCCTTGCAGGGCCATCACCAACACACCAGAGGCAGGCCCTTCACATCCCAAAGCGGGACAGAGGGCCTGCCTTCCTTTTTCACCACCCTGCCACACACCACACTCCAGCAGGGACTGGCCCTCAGCTCTCCGTTTTCTCCTCGGCTTCACGCCGCACGAGGGCTTCCAGCTCCGGCGAAATGGTCCCCAGCACAACACGCAGGGTCACCAGCAGATTTCCCGCCTCATGCCGTTTATCCGCCGCAATACCACGACCAGTCAAACGCAGGACCGTGCCACTGTCAGAATGTGGCTTGACCTTCAGCGCCACCGTTCCACCCGGGGTACGGACATGCACCTTGCCACCCAGAATGGCCGTATGGAGGTCAACATCCTGCGTGACACGCAAATTCCGCCCCTCACGCCTGTAATAGGGGTCTTCCGCCACATGAATCTTCAGCAGCACATCCCCGGCAGGGCCGGGCCGACCATCCATGCCGGGCTGCCCCGGCTGACCTTTCCCCCGCAGACGAAGCGTCTTGCCATCCTCGATGCCCGCAGGAATGGTGACGGACACCTCACGCCCTCCACCAAGGCTGACATCACGCCGGGTACCAAGAGCACATTCCTCCATGCTGATACGCAGCTCGCCATGCAGGTCCTCGCCCCGCCGGGGACGGGCAGACCGGAAACCACCGCCCCCGCCACCAAAGGCACCGAAAATGTCCCCCAGATCCTCCGGATTGAAACCACCGCCCGAGAAACCGCCAAATCCGCCAAAGCCACCACCTGGGCCACCGGCCCCGGCACCGCCACCAAAACCGCCCCCGCCAAAGGGACCCCTCATCTGGCCATCCGCATCGATCTCGCCACGATCGAACTGGGCGCGCTTCTCCTCGTCACCGACAATCTCGTACGCCTTGCCAATCTCCTTGAAGCGCTCCTCCGCCTTGGTATCACCGGGGTTGCGGTCGGGGTGATACTGCTTGACCAGCCGACGGTAGGCGCTGCGGATTTCTTTCTCCGACGCTGTACTGCTTACGCCAAGAACCTTATATGGGTCAGTCGCCATTACTGTCCTGTATCCTCCAGATCCGTATCATCCAGCAGGTCGATCAGCACGGCCAGAACCCTGCTTCTGGAATAGCCAGCAGCTTCCGCCTCCCTGATGAGGGTCTGCACCCGGGGGCGCAGGAAATCGGCGGCTGACTGTACTGGTGTGCCTGTCATGGAAAAAACCTTTCTTTCCCAAAGAAGTGGTGTGCCTGTAAGGTAAGGTCAATAGAGAATGAATTTTTGCCCGTGCATTTCCCGACACTTTCCCAGACCTTGCCGAAAGACAGTTCTTCATGCTGCATGCTGACAGCCCCTCCCCTGCCAACCTTTCCCGCCGCCTCATCATTACAGGCAGCGACAGCCGTTATTTTCCCCTGCTTCAGGAGCTGGTCGCTTCCATCCGCCGCTTCCCGGAGCTGACCGGGCTGCCGGTCGCCTGCATTGATGGCGGGCTGAAGCGGAAACAGGTCACATGGCTGGAGCAGAATGGCATCACTGTCCGTACCCCGAGAGCCTTTCCTCATGTCTCACGATGGGCCATGCGCAGGCGTCCCAATCTGGCCATCGAACTCTCCAAGATGTGGCTGGACCAGCTCTTCCCGGAGCATGACACACTGGTATGGATCGATGCAGATGCCTGGGTGCAGGACTGTCAGGCCGTGGAGCTTCTCTTCCAGGCCGCCGAGCAGACGCCGCACGCTCTGGCCATCACGCCGGAACTCTTCCTGCACAAGCCGCTGTTCCGGCTGCGCTGGCTGCCCTTCGGCCTCGTGCAGCTCCGCACCATCCTGTACAAGAATTCCCGTCTGGCCCGGCTGCCCCGGGCGATATGCCGTCATATCGGCGTGCGCCCCACCCTCAATGCCGGTGTTTTCGCCCTCTCCCGCACGGCTCCGCACTGGCCCCGGCTCCGCCACTGGCAGGAAGAAGCCCTGCGGCACGGCAAGATATTCAGCTCCGGCCAGCTCGCCATGGCCCTGACAAGCTATCACGATGGCTACGCCACCGCCCTGATGCCTGCCGGATGCAATTATCTGGGACCGTGGCAGATCGACTCACGAACGGGCCTGCTCTGCGAGGTCACTTTTCCGCACCGCCCTGTCGGCATCGTCCATCTCGCCGGGCACGACGCCATGCGGCTGGACCCGACCGTGACGCTGGACGTGCCCGACCGGGCAGGAGGAACACAGGCCCTCAATCTGCGGTTCGGCACGATGCAGGCTTACCGGGACACCCGCCAGCCAGATATGACCTAACGGCTAAAGGCCCGCAGGATCATGTCCTTGCTCTCATGCTGTTCCACCTTCAGGGTGGTGTTGGAAAGTTCCCGCCCCTGCCAACCGGCACCGAAAGCAATGTAGAGCGAGATGGCATCATCCATGCGCTTGCCGGTAGCCGACACGGCGGCCACCCGGCGGGACAGGTAGGTCTGCTGGGAGTTGAGAACATCCAGATAGCCCGTCAGCCCGGCGGCATAGAGCTTGCGGGCACGGGACAGGGCCAGACCGGCCTGCGTGGCGGCCTCCCGTTCTTCCCGCACCAGCTCGTTGTCCTGATGCCAGTCATCGAGGCTGTCTTCCACTTCCCGAAAAGCATTCAGAACGGTCTGACGATATTGCAGGCGACTGGCCTCCGCCTCACTTCTGGCCTGGGCGATCTGGGCGCTGTATTTACCCCCATGCAGGATGGGCAGGGAGGCCATCATCATGACATTCCAGCTCATCCCTCCAATCTGGAACGCCTGATAGGCGGCAGAGGCATTGGGATTGAAGGTCAGCGGGATGCTGAAATTGGGATACAGATTGGAAATCGTGATTCCGATGCGGGAGACGCTCGCCGCATAGCGCCGCTCGGCCGAACGGATGTCGGGCCGGTTGGTCAGCACGGTGGAAGGCAGCATGGCCGGGAACGGGGGCAGGGTCGGGATGGGCCGCCGCTCTTCAAGATCAGGCTGTTCCTTACCGGGCATCTCACCCATCAGCACGTTGATGGCATGGATGAGCTGCTCCTGCCGCGCCCGCAGGGGGGGCAGACGAGCCAGCTCGGCATGTTCCTCCGTCCGGGACTGGGCAATGGCCAGCGTATTGCCGACGCCATTATTGAAGAGCCTCTCCACCAGCTGGGTACTGTCCCGAGCCGTGCGGATGGAATCCTCTGTCACGCTCATGCGGGTCTGGATGGTCCGCAGCTCAACATAGTCTGTCACCAGCTGGCTCAGCAGAGAGAGCAGCAGCCCCCGCCGCTCCTCGATGCTGACTTCCACCAGCCTCTTACGCTCCTGCACCTGCCGGGAGATATGGCCAAAAACATCAATCTCCCAGCTTGCCCGGGCACCATAGGTCAGCACAGACGCATGGGGGTGATTGTTCGGGTTGCCCGGGCGCAGGGGCCAGTTGTCAACATTGATGGAGTAGCGGTTGTCTCCCCCACCCGCATTGGCATCCAGCTGGGGATACCAGTTGGCCTGTGCCTGCCGCCGGACAGACTGCTCAGCCAGAACATGCTGGGTGGCCACCTGAAGGTCGTAATTCCCTCTGATGGTCTGCTCCACCAGTCTGTCCAGAACAGGATCGTGAAACTGCGCCCACCAGTCCCGGAGGTTGGCTTCCGTCTCGGCAATTTCCTCCTTGGTGGCGGGGTGGGGCTCACTGGCAAAATGGCCCGGCACTTTCATCCTGTCCGGCCTGTATTCCGGTCCGACCATGCAGGACGTCAGGAAAAGACAGCTGCTGACAACAAGGGGAACAAACCGCATCTTCATCTCACAGGTGATCCTGCAGCCATGTCGTCAACAGCCCCCTGCCTCCGGCTTTTGCCTTCCCCACCGCCACGGTGGCTGTCATGCCTGCAGACAGAATGACCTCTGGCGGCATCTCATCAATTTCAATACGCACGGGAATACGCTGAGCCAGCCTTACCCATGTGAAGATCGGATTCACATCTGGCAGGCCGAGCCTGTCCGACATGCCGTTTGCATCATTGATGCCTCGGCCAATACTGACGACATGCCCCCGCAGGACATGACGATATCCCATGAGCTTGATACGGGCCTCATCACCAACATGCACACCATGCATCTTGGTTTCTTCAAAATAACCATAGACCCAATAGCTGTTCGCATCGATCACGGCCATGCGGGACTGTCCAGCCGTCACATAATCACCGACACGCAGATTGAGATTGGTCACGTAGCCATCCACGGCAGAATAGACCGTGGAACGCTGAAGATTGAGCAGGGCCGTATCGAGGGCAGACCGGGCTTCTTCCAGCCGTGCCCGGCGTACTTCCATCTCGGAGTCGAACACATCCTGTTCCTCACGGGACACGACGCCACCAAGCCCGCGCCGCCTCTTCGCATTCATGACGCTCAGCTTGTAATCTTCCGTCACACCCGCCAGACGGGCCCGTGCCTCATCGATCCTGAGCCTGAAACGCAGTGGATCCACCGTGAAAAGCGGATCCCCCTTATGAACGAACTGGTTGTCCACAACCGGAACAGATACGACCGTTCCCGACACTTCAGGCGTGGCCGTAACGACGTAAACACGGACACGACCATCACGTGTCCAGGGATCAAGGACATAAAGGTCCCACACGACATACCCCAGACCAATAGCCAGAGCGATGATGATCAGTGTCAGCAATGGACGTACAAGACGCCGAAACCAGTTCATACCCCCGCTCCACCTCAGACGAAAATAACCAGAAGACAGAGAACACAGACATACAGGGCAATCTCGAACAGGGCGACATGCCAGAACCAGCCCAATGCTCCGAGACGCCACAACACATAGCGCAGGGCCAGAGTCACCAGCACTGCGCAGACAGCATAAACAGCTATTGGAGAAACGAACACTCCGCAGAGGCTGACTTCCGAAAGCATCATGCGCCGCAATCCCCGAAAGAACGGGACCGTGCGGGTGATGTGTCTGATGCTTTGCTCACGTTGTTCCCTATCGCACCTGCAAAAGGCCCGGTGTCCGTCCAGACGGGCCGGACTCTGCTTCCTCCCGAAGGTACCATGCCGGGTATCCATCCAGAGGACGACACGGCACCACCGCCAGGCCATCTTCCCGTTTCAACCACAGAGGCAGAAGCAGCTCTTACCACTTCTTAACGTCAATTACAGGCGTCTGACCAGACGGAACCCACCTGGAAACAGAAAGCCCATAGCAGAAGCGGCCCCTGAAGGCCGCTTCTTTTGTCTCATATGCCTATGGAACCGACAAAATCACTTTTTCCGGCGTGTGAAGACACCTTTGGCCATACGCCATGCCTGCCCACCCGCATAACGGCCCACCGGACCACTGGCGAGACCAAGCAGGGACGTCAGCGCAAAGCTCTGCTTCAGCTCATGCATCTTCCTGTCCCGCTCCATGCGGGCGCGGGCCTCTGCCAGGCCGGAATGACCGGCACGCACCGCCAGAAGCAGGAAAATGATGAAAAACAGCAGGTCTATCCCCAGTACACAGGTAGCAGACAGCAGAAGACCCAGATGGCAGACCTGCCTGAAAAAGGCCCAGAACACTCCGTGCAGGGTAATGGCTGCAAAGCCGAGAAACACGAGAGCCACGACAAGGAAGCACAGCCGGATACCGTGCCGTTTTGCACATTCCCTGAAAATTTTTCCCTGGGCAGCGAGCACTGCCTGACCAAGTTCCAGTAGACCATTCATGATACGACTGCTGCCCCTTCCAGATTCATGAAAAACACCAAGGCCCTTGCCAGAGGGAGGACAGAACACACCCCTCCACCGACCATTCCCTCACCTATAGCACTGCACGGGAAAAAGCCAAAGCACCCCATGAAGCGGCGCTACCCATCCCTCATTAAAGGTTGAATGGAAAATATTTCCCTATTCTATCAAGAAAAAAAGGCATAAAGATGTTCTGGTTCTTTTTTCCTCTCCCCTCTGTAACGAAGTTTCAAGAATCATCATGTAATATCCTTTCATCTCAACCACTTCCATGCATTTATCCTGTCCATTGAATCCCACCGCCACCTCAAGTCCGTACGGTGCCGCTACGTCATGAAAACAGTCCGCCCCCGGAGCTGCCAGAAACACCCCTCACTGCCCCACACGGGGCACCGTCTGTTCCGTTCCATCATGCGGGCGGTTTGTCCTGTCAGGCAGTTCCTGGACAAAATTCATCCATCCATCGGGCGTTTGCCTGCACTCTGTCTGGCCCTCACAGCCATGGCTGGCGCAGCCCCTGTCTCCGCCATGGCGGATGCGACCAGCACACAGACCGACCCTGCCCCACAGGACAGGACCTATTACTGGGCCATTCCAGAGCATGATCTCATCGGCCCGATACTGCGTGATTCCACCTCCATGAATCTTGCTTTCCTGAGCCGTGAAGGACGTGGACTGGACGAAATAGAACAGCAGGCCCTTGCCTATCCACAGACCGTACAGGCCATCATGCTGAACAGCACGGAATCGGCCATCGCCTGTGCACGAGCCTGGTTGCAGCCCCTCCATGCCCTGGGCCGTTGTGGTCGGCCGGCCGGTTTTTTCCGCAATGTCCTCTTCTGGGATACATCCCGCATCACCACCCCACCACATTGGCCAACATTGTGGGATGTTGCCCGCTATCCCGGACAGCGAGCCTTCTTCCAGGGCCCCCGCATGACGCTGGAGATTGCCCTGCTGGCTGATGGCGTCCCCCCCAACCAGGTCTACGCCCAGCTTTCCACCCCGGCAGGGATCGACCGGGCCTTCCACAAGCTCAACCAGCTGCGGCCCTATATAATCTGGTGGCGCTCTCCCTCCGAGGCCTACCATATCCTCCAGAAACAGGCCGTGCTGATGGGAATCACCCCCGGCGCCATCATTCTCTCTCCCAAGGCAAGAAACACACTGGTGCGACCTTATCAGGCAGAGATGGGCAACGTTCTGTACAGTCCCGCCATGTGGGCAATTCCGGCGACACTGCCCACTGAGCAGGCCAACGAAATCCGCACCCTCCTGCTGAAGAACCCTCCACACCTGCCCTATCCTCCTTCCCCCATTCCTGCCGAATCACTTGAAATCAGCGACGGTTTCTGGGCAACACATGAACTGCTGCTGAGTGAGCGCTTTAACGCATGGCTCACCCACACTCCTCTTTCCAGGCCCCTGACGACAGAACAGACCACACGATGACAGATCACCTTCCCTTCTGGCGGACCACTTCCCTTCAGGACATGACAGCCAGCCAATGGGAATCTCTCTGTGACGGCTGTGGCCGCTGTTGCCTGAACAAGCTGCGGGACGAAGACACCGATGAGATCATCTGGACGGACGTTTCCTGCCGTCTCCTTGATACCCAGACATGCCGCTGCACCGACTATGAGCGACGCCAGAAAAAAATTCCGGACTGCATCTCCCTGACCCCGGCCCTGCTGGACGACATCGACTGGCTGCCCCCGAGCTGCGCCTATCGCCTCCTGCGGGACGGGTTCGACCTGCCGGAATGGCATCCCCTTCGCAGTGGAACGGACGACACCGTGCTGAAGGCCGGCGCCTCGGCCAGTGGCCGCTGCATCAGCGAACGCCGGGCCGGCCTGCTGGAAAACCACATCGCCGACTGGCCCGGTACCTGGCCGGAGGGCGCCCCACCCTGCGTTGCGCTCCGTCAGAATGGTAACAGCTGACACTCCCGTGCTTCTTCCACCCGTTCTCTGGCGTATGTCCTCCCGGGCCCGGCGGATCATTCTCCGTCTGGACCTCCGCCGACGGGCCATTGTCATCACCCTCCCTGCTGGAGCCACCCGCCAACAGGGGCTGCGCTTCCTCCAGAGCCAGTCACAATGGCTGGCACAGGCCATGGCAGACCTCCCTCCTCCGGCAGTCGATCAGGGCCAGATATGGCTGGAGGGGCAGGCCATTCCCATCCTCCCCACCATAATACTGGATGGCCGTACACGCCTGACAGACAAAGGGCTGCATGTGGGCCACCCTCCCGAAGAACATGCCCGCCATCTGCTCTCCTTTCTGAAGCGCCGTGCCGAAAGCCTGTTCCCGCCCCTCTTCCGGCAACAGAGCCTCCGTATGGACGCCTCACCAGCAAAATTCAGCCTGCGGGATGTCAAAAGCCGCTGGGGCAGCTGCACAAGGCAAGGGCGCATCATGCTCAGCTGGCGGCTCATCATGGCTCCGCCGGACATCTACACCTACGTGATGGTGCATGAGCTCGCCCATCTGCGCCATTTCAACCATGGGCCGGCCTTCTGGGCGCTTGTGGACCAATACGCCCCGGGCGGACAGCCGGGGCGCAAAAAAGCTGAAAAATGGCTTTCACAGAATGGTGCTCATCTGCTGGCCATGATATAAAACGCCCGCTTCCTCTGCGCGCTTGGCGGAATGGTAGACGCACGAGACTTAAAATCTCGAGTTCGGTCAGAACGTGCGGGTTCAAGTCCCGCAGCGCGCACCAGAGGTGCCTTTTCTGCGCGGTACCATTGCCTTTCCATGCAGCCCGGCTCTATCTTCATCTTCCTGCAAAAGATTATCAGTTTGATCCCAAGGCCTGGCACCCGTCCAGCAAAGTAAGGAACGCCATGGTGTTCGCCCGATTCCGTCGCTTTTTCAGCCGTTCTTCCGCCCATCCGCAAGAGCCCGACCTGCCGGACAATCTTGCAGAAATCTACCAGAAGGCACGGAACGGCCATGTACTGGAGCAGGTTCTCTGGGGGAAAGCCCTGCTGGACAGCGAGTATGTCCCCCGGGATGTGGACAAAGCACGGGAGTGGTTCACCATTGCGGCTTCTGCCAGTTATGGCCCGGCCCACAACATGCTGGGCCGCTGTTCACAGTTCGGCTGGGGGTGCCCGCTGGATCTGACAGAAGCTGTCCGCCATTACAGCCGGGCTGCGCAGCTGGATGACCTGTGGGGCATCTACAATCTCGGCATCTGCCACATGCGGGGCCTGGGAGTGCAGGCAGACCGGCGAACCGCCTTCCTTCTCTTCCGTCGGGCAGCTCTGCGAGGCCATGCGAAATCCATGAACCTGCTGGCCCGTTTCATTGAGGAGGGATGGGAGACCCCCGCCAATCCCCTTGCCGCTCTGGAATGGTATCAGCGCTCTGCTGACGGAGGCGATTACCGGGGGCAGCATAATTATGCTACCGCCTTGATGGGTATGGGGCAGCCGGAAGATGCTCTGCGCTACTGGCGCATGGCCGTAAAGGACGCCACGCCAGATATTCTTCAGGCCATGCAGCGGGAGCTGGAAAGGCCCGGAGCCCCACAGGACCCGGACCTCATGGAAACACTCAGGCAGCGGCTGAAAACAGCTCTGCCGGGCGATGACTGACAACACCCGGCCTGCGCTCTTCCCTCACAGGGAAACGGTATGAACCCAGCCGAACGGGTCCGCTTCCTCGCCACGCTGGAGGGCGCACAGGGCATTGCGCAGCTTCATGGTGACCGGCCCAGCCGTTTTTCCATCACCAAATGCCACGGAGCCAGCATCCCGGCGGAATTCGCCAATCGGTGAAATGACTGCCGCCGTGCCGCAGGCAAAGGCCTCCGTGATCTCACCAGCAGCGGCAGCCCTGAAGACATCATCTATGGCCAGAGGCTCCTCAACCATGGTCAGGCCCATCCTGCGGCCCAGCTTGAGGATGCTGTCCCTCGTGATGCCTCGCAGAATCGTCCCACCAAGCGGTGGTGTGACCACACTGCCATCCTTGCGGACGAACATGACGTTCATGCCGCCCATTTCATCAATGAAGCGACGTTCCTTCGCATCAAGGAACAGCACCTGGCTACAGCCATGGTCCGCCGCCTCCTGCTGGGGCAGCAGACTGGCTGCGTAATTGCCCCCACATTTGGCCTCACCCGTGCCACCGGGAGCCGCCCGTGTATACTGCTCCGACACCCAGACCGGGATGCTGCCATTACCACTGAAATACCCCCCTACAGGGCTGGCCAGCACGACGAACAGATATTCATTGGCCCGTTTCACGCCAAGAAACACTTCATTGGAGATCATGAACGGCCGCAGATAGAGGCTCTGCTCCGGATTGGTGGGCACCCAGTCATGGTCCACCTTCAGCAGGGCCTTGATGGACCCGAGGAAGAGCTCCTCCGGCAGCTCGGCCATGGAAAGGCGGCGGGCTGACGCCGCAAACCGGGCAGCATTGGCCTCCGGCCGGAACAGCGTGACAGCCCCCCCCTTGCCCCGATAGGCTTTCAGCCCCTCGAAAATCTCCTGCCCATAATGCAGGACGGTCGATGCCGGGTCGATCTGCAAAGGCTGACGAGGAATAATTCTGGCGTCATGCCAGCCCTTTTCATCCGTATACCGGATGATGGCCATATGGTCCGTAAAGACACGCCCGAACTTTGGGTCCACCATCAGGGCCTGCCGCTGCTCGGCTGATGTAGGGGTCTCTGTCCGTTCAATGCTGAACTCTGCCATGATGCTTCCTGCCTTCCCGGTCGGTTCAAAGATGTCACATTTCGGAATTTATGTGCTGTTCCGTCAAGAGACTAATATATGGAATACTATGTCTTTCAAGACCATATTTTTGAAACTTTATTTCATGAATGCCAGACATGCACCATAAAAAAAAACCCCCACCCGGCAGGGTGAGGGTTTTTCCGGCGCAGGCCAGTTTTCCGTATGGCTGAAAGATCAGCGCTTGGAGAACTGGAAGGAACGGCGGGCCTTGGCCTTACCGTACTTCTTACGCTCGACGACACGGCTGTCACGCGTCAGGAAGCCAGCCATCTTCAGCACACCACGCAGCTCCGGCTCATAGTGGGTCAGGGCACGGGAGATACCGTGACGGACCGCACCAGCCTGACCGGAAAGACCACCGCCAGTGACCGTGCAATACACGTCAAACTGGTTGTAACGATCTGTCAGCAGGAAGGGCTGGGTGATCAGCATGCGCAGCACGGGGCGTGCGAAATAGTTCGTGACCGGGCGGCCGTTGACGGTGATCTCACCCTTGCCAGGCTTGATCCACACACGGGCGACGGCGTCCTTACGGCGGCCCGTTGCGTAGGAACGGCCCTGCGCATCACGCTTGGCTTCATAGACGGGAGCTGCATTGGCAACAGCAGGAGCCGCATTGGCCAGGTCCTGCAAAGTGCCGGTAAGCTCGGCGGCGGGGCGCTCTTGAGTTTCTGACATGATGACAGGCCTTACTGACGTTTCAGGGTATTCTTGCGGTTCAGGGAAGCAACGTCCAGCTTGACGGGCTTCTGACCCTCATGCGGGTGCTCCGTGCCGGCATAGACGTACAGGTGCTTCATCTGGGCGCGCTGGAGCGGACCACGGGTGATCATGCGCTCGACAGCCTTCTCCACGACCTGACCGGGGTTCTTGCCCTCGAGACGCTGCGTGATGGTGCGCTCCTTGATGCCACCCGGATGGCCGGTGTGGTAATGGAAGAGCTTCTGGCCGACCTTGTTGCCTGTCAGGGCGATCTTCTCGGCGTTGATGACGACAACCGCATCACCGCAATCAACATGCGGGGTGTACTGCGGCTTGTGCTTGCCGCGCAGACGGTTGGCAATGATGGTGGCGAGACGGCCCAGAACCAGCCCTTCGGCATCGATCAGGATCCAGTTTCTCGTCACCTCCGCGGGTTTCAGCGAAAGTGTGGTCTTCATGACGTATCATTTCCAGTTTGAGATGCCACGGACAATGCGGCATCAGGAAAAGGACTGCCCCGACGATGCCGGCTCCGTAAGAGGCCAGACACCCTGAAAGCCGGAAACAGATTCAGGATGTGGGCGTTATTGCGGGAGACGGGAAAAAGGTCAAGCCCTTTAATTCTGGACCATTGCGCCACAAGCGGCAGAGAACAGCCATTTTTTATGATGTGGTATTAAAATACCGCAAAATAATCCCTTCTTTCTGCCTCCTTCCGGCAGCAGACAGCTCCATCCCCATTTGCTCATGCCTCTGCCAAAGGGTATTGTGCCGGTTCGCATATCAAGAGTGCCCAAGTGAGGTAAGTGCAGCATGCAACGGTTACGGCTTCCCCTCTGTCTGGCCCTCCTCATCCTGATTCTGGGGGGACTGGGCATCTACCGCGAGGCCGGAATCCGTCTTTCCCACGCACTGGACCGGTTCCGGGCTGCCCTGCCTGCCGGGGCGGACTTTCATTACAGCGAGGTCCGGCCCGCATTCCTGCTTGGCGGGGTGACCCTGTATGATGTGTCGTTCCATTATCAGGCGACAGATTTCCACGCCCGGCGTGTCCGTTTCGGCTACCCCAAGCTGCTTTCCAGCGGAACCCTGAGACTGGCCAGCCTCCTGCTGGATTCACCCAGCTATACCGACCAGACACACCACATCACGGCAGACGAAGCGTCGTTCCATCACCTCCATATCCCCTCCTCGGCAGAAACGCTGCACGAAGGTCATGGCGAAGCGGACAGCATGCGCTCCCTGGCAGCCATCATGTCGTTTGAACCGGAAGACGTGACAGCCCTGCGCTTTGAACAGATGCAGCTGACAAAACTGCGTGTCTCACCATCAGAAAACGCCCCGCCCATTGCGGCTGGCTCCGCAGTTGCACGCCCGTTCACCATAAAAACACTGTCGGCTGACAACCTGATCGTTGAAGGCTACGGGCAGGGACTCCGTGTCCATACACTCATGAACGGCCTGTCCCTCTCCGTTTCCCTCCCCGGCGGCAAAAACAGCCTCTTCCCGCCAGTATTGCAGCAGATCCTCCTGCCCGGGAACACGGACACCACGCCCGGGGCCAAATCTCCCATGGAACTGAATCTGGCCCTCCAGCATCTGGAAGCCAGAGAAGGTTACATCCAGTGGCTGAAGCGCCCCTTCCAGCATGCAGGCAACCCGGCAGAAACATTCTGGCAGGACCCGGCAGCAACCCTGTGGGAAAAGCCTGGCAAACTGGAAATCAACGGCCTGTCCCTTCTCTTCAGCCGGACAGACCTGCGACGGACCCTCATCCTCACCCATCTGGCAGGTGAGCGGCGGGCCGGAGAGAATGATGATCTCCGCACGGAGGGAGACCTGTCCGGCCTGACGACCCGGCTCTCGCCACCCCCCTCACTGCTGGCCTCTCCCGTGGCTCTGCCGACGGATTACCACATCATTGCCACCTCCCGGAAAAGGATGGGGGAATGGGACGAGACCCTCCAGCTCCGTACCCTTTTTGGCAAGGACAGCCCCGCCCTGATGTCCGTGGTCTTCAGTCTGCCTGACGTCAATCCGTTCCATCTGGGCGATGACAGCGTGTCACGCTTCCTCCAGGCTGGGCAATGCCTGGGGACAGAGCTGACCGTGCAGGGGCTGGACATCTTCTCCTATTACGGCATCCTGACCCACCAGGCTGAAGCCTCCTCCGAAACGGACAAACCAGCCGATGGAACGGGCGCCGCCAAACCCACACTGGAGTCTCCAAAAGGCTCCATGATGGCCGAACAGGGGTATGTCGTTACACCCCGCTTCAATGTTCTGGCCCTCCAGAAACCCATTCTGGCCCCTGTACTGGATTTCCTGCTGGCACCCGAACGGCGGACCCTCACCTTCAAGACCGGGCCGCTCTCTCTGGAGGAACTGGCCCATATCCCGAGCGACAGCAGCGACACGGCCAAATTCGACCGGCTGCATGTACTGAGTGTCACAACGCAGGACCAGTAAAGGCTCAGGAGAGCCTGCCTGCGTCACTCAACATCACGTTTCAGGGGAAATGCTGGGGCGAATGACGGGATTCGAACCCGCGACCACCGGTACCACAAACCGGCGCTCTACCAACTGAGCTACATCCGCCACACAGCGACCTGACATTTATTAAATCCTGCTTCTGCCGTCCAGCCCTCAAAAGCATTTTTGTCATATTTTTTTAGGACGTACCCCCTCCGGGCCGAAAAACCCGCCATCATGGGCCGATATCCGGTACGACATGGCCACAATGCTTCACAGCCTCCCGGCAGCCGCCTATAGTTGCCGCACAATTGGCCGCACCGGGCCGCCAGTACGGTGACCATGGCAGAACCTTGTATCTGCCCCACAGCCTCAACAGAGAGAAGGACCAGCCGCATTCATGGCCAGTGATTCCTACATCCAGCAATGGACCCAAAGACCCGTCAGGGAAATATTGGCAGGCATGGTGGGCACGTTCGCCCTCATTCCTGAAGTCATCGCCTTTTCCTACATTGCTGGCGTGTCACCGGCCGTCTCGCTGTTCGCTTCCTTCGTCATCTCCGTTTCCATCGCCATCTTCGGAGGCAGGCCGGGCATGATCTCCGGGGCCGCCGGGTCTGTTGCCCTGGTGCTGGCACCGCTCGTCCATGCCCATGGCCTCCAGTACATGCTGCTGGCCACCCTGATGGCCGGGGGCCTGCAGGTCATCTTCGGGCTGCTGCGCCTCCACTCCCTGATGCGCTTCGTCTCCAGCGAGGTCCGTACCGGCTTCGTCAACGCCCTGGCCATTCTCATCTTTTCCGCACAGGTCCCACAGATGCTGGGAGTGAGCTGGCAGACCCATCTGCTCATCATCATCGGGCTGGTCATCATCTATCTTCTGCCCCGGCTCTCCAAGGCCATTCCCTCACCGCTCATCTGCATCATCGTACTGACGGCCATCACCATCATCCATCCGATGCCGGTCCGTACCATTGCGGACCTCGGGGCCCTGCCGACAGGCCTGCCGCAGTTCACCCTGCCACAGCTTCCCCTGAATGCTGAAACGCTCACCATCACCTTTCCGTATGCCTTGGCCGTGGCGGCTGTCGGACTGCTGGAATCCCTGATGACTGCCAGTGTGGTGGATGACCTGACGGACACGCATGGCACACCACAGAGAGAATGTACCGGGCTGGGAATCTCCAACATTTTCGTCGGCCTGTTCGGCGGGATTGCCGGATGCGGCATGATCGGCCAGACCGTCGGCAACCTGCGCTATGGCGGGCGTGGGCGGCTCTCCACCTTCACGGCAGGGGCCTTCCTCCTGCTGCTGATGGTCGTGCTGCACCCGTGGGTGGCCCGGGTGCCGGTCGCCGCCCTCGTGGCCATCATGATCATGGTGTCCGTCAGCACCTTCGCCTGGGGCAGCCTGAAAGACCTCTTCCACCACCCCAAGCTGACCAGCCTCGTGATGCTCGTCACCGTCGGCGTGGTCGTGCTGACCCACAATCTGGCGGCTGGCGTGCTCGTGGGCGTCCTGCTCTCCGGCCTGTTCTTTGCATGGCATACGGCCCGGCTGGTGCAGGTCCGCTCCACGGAAGAACATGACATACTGACCTACCACATACAGGGTCAGATCTTCTTTGCTTCAGCAGACCTGATGGCCGAGGCCATGACCTACACCACCCATGCCCACCGGGTGACGCTGGACCTTTCCCACGCGCGCTTCTGGGACATCACGGCCGTGCAGGCCCTTGAGAAGATTGTCGAGAAATTCCGCAAGCACGGCAAGGAGGTGACCGTCTGCGGGCTGGATCATGCCCAGCATGGCATCCTCACCGAGCAGTCCGACGAAAAGGCTTTCACCATCTGAAGGAGGCCCGACCTCGGCCTCCGGATACGGAAAACCCCGGCAGGATGACCTCGCCGGGGTTTTTCATGATCAGCCCTCCTGTTCCGGCATGAGGGGCAAGGCTGGAAACTGCCGGACAAAACGCTGCTGATCCGCCGGGAACAGGCGGACCCGGAGATGCAGTCTCTCCTCATCATCCAGCCGTTCCATCACCTCCCCATGCTCATGAAGCCATGCCAGTGCGGCACCATCCGTGACAGGAACCTGCACCGAAAACTGCTTCATGGACCGTGTCATGAAGGCATCCAGAGCCTCCATGAGGTCCGGCAGCCCTTCCCCCGTCAGGGCGGACACGGCCACGCTGCCCTCACGGCGGGGCACGGCTTCCGTACCGCCCAGAAGATCAGCCTTGTTCAGCACCTCGATCGTCCGTTCCGGCCACGCCTCATCCAGCATCCCGTCGGCTGTCATGTCACCCAGAACGGACAGCACGTCCTCCCGCTGGGAGGCACTGTCCGGATGGGCGACATCACGCACATGCAGGATGATGTCTGCCTCCGCCACCTCTTCCAGCGTCGCCCGGAAGGCGGCGATCAGCTCGGTCGGCAGGTCGCTGATGAATCCCACCGTGTCGGACAGGATGACCCGACGGCCTGAAGGCAGGGTCAGGTTCCGCATGGTCGGGTCCAACGTGGCGAAGAGCTGGTCCTGCGCATGGACACCCGCCCCGGTGATCCGGTTGAACAGGGTGGACTTTCCCGCATTGGTATACCCCACCAGAGCCACGACCGGGAACGGAACCTTGCGACGGGCATGGCGGTGCAGGCCACGGGTCCGACGGACCTGCTCCAGCTCCTTCCGCAGCTTGACCAGACGTTCATCCAGCATCCGCCTGTCCGCCTCGATCTGCGTTTCACCCGGGCCACCAAGGAAGCCGAACCCACCACGCTGCCGCTCAAGATGCGTCCAGAGCCGGACAAGGCGGGACCGCTGATATTCCAGATGCGCCAGCTCCACCTGCAACACACCCTCCCGTGTCGCAGCTCTGGCTCCGAAAATATCCAGAATCAGGCCGGTCCGGTCCACCACCTTGCAGCCCATCTCTTTTTCCAGGTTGCGCTGCTGGGCGGGCGAAAGACGGGCATCGACCACCACCACGCCCACGGACTCCGCCTTGACGATCTCTGTCAGCTCCTCCAGCTGCCCCGCACCGAGGAGGGTCGCCGGGCGCTTCGTCCGCAGCGGATAAATGGCCGTATGGACGATCTCCAACCCAATGGAGGCCGCGAGCCCCACCGCCTCCTCCAGCCGGGCTTCTGCGGCTCGGCCTTCAGCGAAGGCCTGCTTCTCCGCAGGGAGAATGACGGCGGCGAGGGTGGGCTTGCGGGCGGTTTCCTTGGGCTGACGTCTCAAATCCGGAACATCCTGTCTTCAAAATCCTGTATCGGCCTTCTTCAGGCCCGCCTCATATGGGAGGGAGCCCTGCCAGACACAAGCACCCCCCGGAAGAGAGGCACCAGTCAGGGCAGGTCCGAAAGAGCCGCCACGGGCATGATGGTGCTGATCGCATGTTTGTAGACGAGCTGCACATGCCCGTCCCGGCGGAGCAGCACACTGCGACCATCAAACCGTGTGATGACCCCCTGGAGCTTGACACCATTGACCAGAAAAACCGTCACCGGTTCTTCCCGCTGCTGCACATGGGCCAGAAACTGCTCCTGCACGTCGCCTGTTCTCTGTTCTGACATGGATTCCTTCATCATTTCCCACCCTGCCCGTCACGTTCGGACGGGGCAGCAGACCGATCTTCCTGTGTTACACCAAGCTGCTTGAGTTTGCGGTGCAGTGCGCTCCGCTCCATGCAGACAAAATTGGCCGTCCGGCTGATATTGCCACCAAAACGCATCAGCTGGACCTGCAGATACTGTGTCTCGAACTGGTCCCGAGCCTCCCGCAAAGGCAGGCTCATCACATCAGCACCAGCTGTCAGGCAGGTCATGGAAGGAGCCCCCTCCCGGACTGCCTCTGGCAGCATGTCTGCCCGTATGACGTGCGGGGTGTCACCATCCCCACCGGGGGCCAGAATGAGCATCCGTTCCATCAGGTTCCGCAGCTCACGCACATTCCCCGGCCATTCGTAAGTCTGGAGACAGGCCAGAGCATCCACGGCAAGTGTCCGGACCGGCAGGCCGGAAGACCGGGCACAACGTTCCAGAAAATGCTGCGCCATGACCGGAATATCTTCTGGTCGCTCCGAAAGAGCCGGAACCTGAAGGGGCACGACGGCCAGCCGATAATACAGGTCCTCCCGGAAACGGCGCCGGACAATTTCAGCCTGAAGGTCCCGGCTGGTGGTCGCCAGCACCCGGACATCCACCTTCACGCTGTGATTGCCACCCAGACGCTCGAACGTATTGACCTGAAGCGCCCGCACGATCTTGCCCTGTGTCTCCAGCGGCATGTCGGCCACTTCATCCAACAGCAGGGTGCCCCGATGGGCACGCTCCAGCAGGCCCGGACGGCCCGGCCTGTCACCGGCTCCCTCAACCCCGAAAAGTTCTTCCTCCAGATGCTCCGGGGCCAAAGCAGCACAGTTCAGCACCACGAAAGGGCCCTCCGCCCTTTTGGATTCAGCGTGGATGAGCCGGGCCACCACCTCCTTGCCCGCACCGGCAGGGCCGGTGATAAGAACACGGGAGTTGGTAGGGGCCACACGGCTGATCTGCCCCCGCAGCGCATTGACGAGCGCACTGTTGCCCATGAGCGTGCTCTGCTCTCCGGCTCTCAGGCGCAGCTCGGCATTTTCCTTGCGCAGCCGGGCTGCCTCCAGCGCCCGACGGACAATGACCAGAAGACGGTCCGACTGGAAGGGCTTCTCCAGAAAATCATAAGCCCCCTGATGCAGGCTGGAGACGGCCGTCTCGATCGTTCCGTGCCCGGAAATCATGATGACAGGCACATCCGGCTGCTCCTCCCGGAACAGACGCAGCAGGGCCATGCCGTCCAGACGGGAGTTCTGGAGCCAGATGTCCAGTATCACCAGCGAGGGCCGATTCTCCCGGAAAACCCGGATGGCCTCATCAGCCTCCGCAGCTCCACAGGTCACGTAGCCATCATCCTCCAGAATCCCGGCAAGCAGGAGGCGGATATCCGGCTCGTCATCAACGATCAGAATTTCATGCTCCATGGGATACCTTCATGCTTTGCTCACGCCCTCTGCTGCAAGCCCCCTGCCCACCAGCGGGAGGATGAGTGCCACCAGGGTGCCAGCCGTTCCCACATCTCCGGTACCGGCAAGCACCCGGCGCTCTTCCTCTGTCAGGGACCGCAGGTGCAGCCGCCCCTTATGGGCCTCCATCGCCCGGTGAACAATGGCCAGCCCCAGCCCGGTCCCCTTCTCCTTGTGGGTCACGTAAGGCTCTGTCAGACGCTGATGCTCCCCAGCGGGCAGCCCCACGCCGTTATCAGCCACACCAATGATTGCCGCTTCATCCTCAAGCGTCAAGCGGAGGACAATCCAGCCCAGCACGGGCTGGTCCACCCCCAGGCGCCGCCCTGTCATCAGGATGGCATCTGCTGCATTCTGTAGCAGGTTGATAAGAGATTGACCAATCAGGCGATGGTCACACCGCACCATGACCGGCCCACCAGCCGGGACATCCAGCCGATACGCTATCTCCGGATGGGCATTCTGCTGGAGGAACAGCGCCTCACGACACAGGCGGACAAGGTCATGCTCGGCCATCTCTGGCTGGGGCATACGGGCAAAGGATGAGAACTCATCTACCATGCGCCCGATATCCCCTACCTGCCGCACGATCGTGCTGATGAGCTGATCGTAGATTTCCGGATCGCTGGTAATCTCCCTGTAAAAACGCCGTCTCAGCCTCTCAGCCGCCAGCTGGATGGGGGTCAGTGGATTCTTGATTTCATGGGCGATGCGACGGGCCACATCGGCCCAGGCGGCCTTGCGCTGGGCTACCTGAAGGAGGGTGATGTCATCAAAGGTGACAACATATCCCCCCCGGCCTTCATGCCCGTTCTGCTCCGCCACGGCAGAGACGAGCAGGGTTCGTCCGGCTCCGGCACCACCCCCGCCTCCCGGCCCACCCGGCGCCCGGGCACTTTCAGTATCGATCTGGATTTCAGCCCCATGCTCCTTCTCGGGATGCTCTTTCACAGCCTGAAGCAGAGTGGCGAATTCGGGCACATGATCGACCAGAGGGCACCCCTTGGCCTGTTCCAGGTCCCGCTGAAGAATGGAGGAGGCAGCCCGATTGGGAAGTTCGACAGTCTGGTCATGGTCCAGCCCGATCACACCGGCAGACACACCAGCAAGAACGGTCTCCGTGAAACGCCGCCGTTCGTCAATCTGGTCATAAGCCTGCATCAGCTCAGAACGCTGGCTGGCCAACTGGCTGGCCATCAGGTTGAAGGCACGGGAGAGGGCCACCAGCTCATCCTCACGAAGGCCACGGCTTTCCACAGGGACCCGTGCCGTCAGATCCCCCCGGGAAATGCGACGGGCTGCCCGGATCAGAAGGCTGAGGGGCCGAGTGATCCTGTTGGCCTGGGACAGGCCGCTGAGCATTCCCACCGCCAGCACCAGCAGACCCATCAGCGCCAGAATCACGATGAGTGTCAGCTGGGTCTTGCCACGGTTGTTGAGCATCCGCTGATAATCCTGCACCAGCGTGTCTGTCCGTGTCATATGGTGGAGGATGTCCGGGTCCACTGGCCGGGTAATGACCAGCATGAGACCAGAATTGCCCCCCAGCGAGACAACCCCCCGCACCAGCTGCGCCTCTGGCTGGTCCAGAAGCACGACTTCTCCTGTTCTGGCCATGGCCGCCACAGACCGGGGCGGCAGCTCCTTTTCCGGGTCCCCTGCCCGGATGGCCATGAGCCCCCCCGTAGCGATGATCCTGTAGGTGATCGGATTGAAAATGATCGCATCATTCAGTCCCCGTTCCGTCACCTCATCTTCCAGCAGGGCCTGAAGGCGTGGCTGGTCGTGGAACAGGTCCGTCCCGTGGGCGAACATCTCGTCGTTCTGGACTGTCAGAAGCGTGTTGGCCAGGGCAAAGGCCTCTGTCCTCGTATTCTCATTATGCTCCCGCAGATATCCTGCCGCTACGGAACGGGCCTCGCTCAGGGCCGTGTTGACCCGGTTTGAAAACCAGATCTCCACACCATAATGGAAGAACAGGGCCGAAAGGGCACCGACCATCAGTGTAGGCGCCACGGCCACCACGCCAAACAGCATGACAAGCTGGCTGTGCAGCCGGGCCCCGGCCTGCCCCATGCGCCGTGCGGCCAGCATCCGGCCAATCTGCCGTACCCCGGCAGCACCGATGAGCATGAGCGTGATGAAATCCAGCAGGAAAAGCAGGGCCTGCGCCCGTGGTACCCGGGCCAGTGAAACACCACCCGCAAGGACGATGAATGTCACGAACGTGAGGACCAGCGCCACGACCGTCAGCACCACCACGCCATCAGGGCTGGTCAGACGCCCGAGAGAGGCCCGCATCCTGCTGGCAAGACGTCTGATCATCACGGTATCTTTCCTGCTCAACGGTCCCCCGGCTTCGCTCCGGGCCGGGGGACAACGATATGAAGTTCCCTGATGCGCTTGCGCAGGGTGTTGCGGTTCAACCCCAGCAGAGCAGCGGCACGGAGCTGATTCCCACCCGTATGCTGGAGGGCCATGGTGATGAGGGGACGCTCCACTGCTCCCACCACGCTGCCATGCAGGTTGCAGCTGCCCGCCTCCAGCCCTGCCCGTACATAACTGCGCATGACCGGCTCGAACATCGCTGCCAGCCCCCCGCTCCGGTCACCGGAAAGAGCCCGCACGGCCCGCAGACGTTCCGGCCCGAGGCACTGCTCCATCGGCAGGGAAGCCAGCCAATGCCGCAGGCCATCCTCCAGCCCTCCGTGACGCAACAGGGTCGCCTGGTCATGCCGGCTGGCCACCACGATACGCACGGCCTCCTCCCGCCGTGCCGGCGGCCTGTGGGCCAGAACAGCCGCAAAACGCTTCTGGAGTGTCGGGCACAGGCAATCCAGCTCATCCAGAAGAAGCGTGCCGCCACGGGCCTGCTCCAACCAGCCATTGCCTGCCGTACCAAACAGCCGCTCCTCCCGCAGGGCACGGGGAACAGCCGTCAGCCCCGCAACGACAAAAGCTCCGCCTGCACAGGAACTGTGGGCGTGAATCCTCTGGGCCACGTCGAGACGCTCCTGCGAGCTGGCACCATGCAGGAACAACGGGCGCAGCGCACGGACTGCCCGGGCCGTCGGCTCACCCATCACGCCACATGCCGGGCAAGAGCCCCTTCCCGATCACGCACGATGCCAGCCGCGATGGCGTCATCATAGAACCGCTCCAGCAGAGCAATGACAGCAGGAGCGGAATCCAGCCGGTTCACCTCCGCCCGGAATGCCGCCGACCCCGGAAGACCGGCGGAATACCAGGAGACATGCTTGCGGGCGAGGCGCAGGCCCGGTCGCTCCCCAAAATGGTCCATCATCATGTGATAATGTTTCAGGACAATCTCTTTCTCCGTTGCGAGATCGGGGTCTGGCACGTCCACGCCGCTCCGCAGGGACTGGGTCAGCTGGGCGAGGAACCAGGGCCGCCCATAGCAGCCCCGCCCCACCATGATGCCGTCCGCCCCCGAATCCGCCAGGGCCTGACGGGCCGAGGCCATGCTCACGATGTCACCATTGACGATCACCGGAAGCCTCACCGCCTCCTTGACCCTGCGGACAAACTTCCAGTCCGCCCGGCCATTGTAGAACATCTGGCGGGTCCGACCGTGCACCGTGATCATGCGGATGCCGACATCCTCGGCAATACGGGCCAGGGCAGGAGCATTGAGATGCTCATGGTCCCACCCCATCCGCATCTTCAGCGTCACGGGGACATCCACCGCCTTCACCGTCGCTTCCAGCAGGCGGGCGGCGAGAACTTCATCCCGCATGAGGGAAGACCCGGCCATCTGGCCGATGGCCACCTTCTTGACCGGACAGCCGAAATTGATGTCCACGACATCCGCACCACCCGCCACGGCGATCTTTGCTGCCTCTCCCATGGCCTGCGGGTCACACCCCGCCAGCTGTACGGCATTGACACCACCAGCCCCGGCGCTGCGGGCCATGCTCAGGGTCCGCTCATTCTCCCGTACCATCGCCCATGAAGCGATCATCTCCGAAATGACAAGCCCCGCTCCCAGCTCTCTGGTCAGCCTGCGAAACGGCAGGTCCGTGACGCCGGACATGGGAGCGAGGATGACAGGGTCATCAATCACGCAGCCCGTCCCCAGAGTGATGGGCGGCAGAGGAATCGGCATTGGCATGGATACGGGATACCTGTCAGGTTTTCGTGGAGCAGACCGGGGCGGGATTTTACAGTTACGGCCTTCAAAGCGCAAATGGCGGCTGCCTCACCCCTGCCTGCGCCGCCGGGCCCGCCTCATGGAAAGAATCTCCCGGTCATGACGCTGTTCCCCAGCCGGTGTGACCTCAAAACGTCCGTCATCCCTCTGCCGGGCCAGCCCCATGCCAGCCAGCCGCAGCAGGCAGGACCGGTCCTTGAGAGGGGCCCGGAAATCGGGCATCCGCCCTTCCGGCGGGGGGCCGACCGGGCGGCCCGTTTCACCACTCAGCACAAGCCGGTGCAGGGCCGAACGGCAGCAGGTTTCCAGGTACAGGTCATCCCAGCTCATGGCTCCGGCTCCCGTTTCATCGACATGGCGCAACTCCCTCTCTGCAAAGCCACACAACAGTCATCAATACCGCAAATTGTCTTGACAAGAACGACCATGCGTTCTGAAAGGTTCTTAACTGTCAGTAAGGGAAGAGTGAATGCTCGATATCGGAAAAACAGCCACGTGGCTTCTGCGCCGTCTCAACCCTGAAACTGCACATGAGCTTGCCATCCACAGCATTGCCCACGGCCTCGCCGGTCGCGGCAAACCCGATCATTCGGCCCTCCGGACGGAAGCTCTGGGGCTTTCCTTCCCCAACCCGATCGGCCTTGCAGCAGGGTTCGACAAGAATGCCCGGGCCGTGCGGGGGCTGGCCAGACTCGGCTTCGGCTTTGTGGAGACCGGCACGGTCACACCCCGGCCCCAGCCGGGCAATCCCCGGCCCCGCCTGTTCCGTCTGGTCGATGACCACGCCATCATCAACCGCATGGGCTTCAACAGCTGTGGGATTGACCGGTTCTGCCAGAACCTGACACCCCTTTTCCGCCCGGACGGGAATGGCACCGTAAAAGCCGCCGGTGTTCC
This sequence comes from Bombella sp. ESL0380, assembly GCF_009725805.1. Lineage (NCBI taxonomy): Bacteria > Pseudomonadati > Pseudomonadota > Alphaproteobacteria > Acetobacterales > Acetobacteraceae > Bombella > Bombella sp. ESL0380. The sequence continues at coordinate 355,588 of NZ_WNIH01000005.1, forward strand.
GCTGGGAATCAATCTGGGCATCAACAAGACAGGGGCAGATCCGCTTGTGGACTACCCCGCCCTGGTAGGCCGGACGAAATCCTACGCCGATTATATCACCATCAACCTCTCCTCCCCCAACACCCCCGGCCTGCGGGACCTTCAGGCTACCGACATGCTGGCCCGCCTGCTGGATGCCATACAGACCGCCCATCCCGACCGCCCCCCTTTGCTGGTGAAGCTTGCCCCTGATCTTGAAGATGACGCCTATGGCCCCATCCTCCAGACGGCACTGGACGGTGGCGCTGATGGTCTCATTCTCACCAACACCACGCTGGCCCGTCCCGCCAGCCTGACGGACCCTCACCGTGAGGAGGCCGGAGGCCTCTCCGGTGCGCCACTGGCCGAACGGGCCCGCCATGTGCTCCAGCTCGTGAGCGACCTGAACAATGGCCGCCTCTGCCTCGTTTCTTCCGGCGGCATCGAAACCGGAAAAGACATTCTCGAACGTCTGAAAATGGGGGCGGACCTCGTACAGGTCTACACGGCCTTCATCTACGAAGGGCCCGCCGTCCTCACCCGGCTGAAGCAGGAGCTGCTGCACGAGATGAGCCGCTCCGGCATCCGCACCCTCGCCTCTCTCCGGCGCTGAATCACCGTAACGCAGGGGCCACGTAGCACCATGAAGACTGCTCTGGTCGGCATCGTCAAAAACGAAGCACACGACATACTGTACTGGCTGGCCTGGCATGCCCTCCTCGGTGTGGACAGTTTCATCCTGTTTGATGATGATTCAGATGATGACACGAGGGATCTCATCACGGCCGCCAGCCTGCACTGGGATGTGCGCCTTTTCCATATCCGTGAGCACAGCCTTGACCTGTCCAGCCAGGACCATGCAGAGCGCCAGAGACAGGTCTATCTTGATGCCCTGTCGGCCATTGCCATGGATGAACAGTCTTACGACTGGGTGGGTTTTCTGGATACGGACGAATATGTCAGGCTGTACGCCCACGAAACCCTGCCGGAATTTCTGGAATCATTGCCTGCCGATGCCGGTGCAGTAGCCCTGCACTGGCAGGTTTATGGCCATGACAACCACATCACGACACCCAGCCTGCCGCCTTTCCACAGTTTCAGCCGCCACAGCACGGCGGGAGAGGCCATCAACCGGCATGTAAAGAGCTTCATCCGCCCTCATTGCTGGAAGAAAGGCAAATGGGTCAATGTCCATTATTTTGCGCTGGCCGAAGGGCGTTATGTCACCTCATCCGGTGCGCCTGTTGCCTGGTCTGCCGTACCCGGCATTACGGTGGGGTATCCTGACTGGGCTGTCGCCAGCCTGATGCATTTCCAACGGCGCAGTCTGGAACAGTTCGTCAAACGGGTCCTCAACCGCAAAGACCTCCAGCTCACCCTTTCAGACCACCAGCTGGCCCAATGGAACGACATTGAAGACACGGTCCCCCGTGAAAAGACGTCGGACGTTCTGCGCTGGGTCAGGCCGGTCATCACGGCAGGGGCCATGACCGTGCTGGAAGAGATGCGGCGTCAGCACCCTCCCATCCCCGGCCTGACTCCCCCCTCAACCCGGCAGAATCCGGCTGGCTTCCGGGTCTTTTCCCTGCATCCGAAGGATGCCCGCCATCCCGGTCTCGTCAATGATCTGCTCCAGGACCTTGGCAGTGCCGAACAGCAGGGGGGTGAGTTCCAGCTTTTCCTGATCCAGAGCCTGATCCATCCCGAAGCCGCCTTTCTGTTCGGCCTGGATGAAAAGGACAGGATACGGGACTTCTTCATCCTGCATGATGGCCGCCTCACCGGCCTGCCCCGCTACGACATCCTGCCTGTCATCGAACAGACAGCCATTGCCCTGAGGCAGCATGGGGGCCAGAAACGTTTTCTCTGCTCTCCTCCCACGGAACCAATGGCGCCTGACAGGCAGGCCGTCAGCCTTTGGGAATGTTTCATCACCATTCCTCAGGAGACCACACCCTCAGGGGCCTCCTGGTTGAGCCTGTCGCCCTTCAACCTGCTGGAGATGGCTCTGGGCGCTCCAACCTTCACGCTGGACACCATTTCCACCCTGACAGCCATCGACCGGGAAACCACCGTATGGCTTCTCCCTCTTCTGGCCCTCCATTTACAGGCGCCACAATACAGGGAACTGCACAGCCATCTGGGCGCCCTGGCCCCCTTCATCCTGTAAGAACAGGGGAGCAGGCCCATTCCCTTCATTGAAAAAGGCTCACCAGAGGACTGGTGAGCCTTTTTTCTCTTCGTGCCAGACAGGCTGACCGCCATGGCTCAGCGCCCAAGTTTGCGCAGCTTCACACCACTCATCAGCCGTTCTTCAATCTTGGCCAGAGACATGCCTTTGGTCTCCGGCACGTACAGATATGTCAGACCAATGAAAATGAAGTTCAGAACGGCCAGAAGCCAGAACGTGCCAGAGGCCCCAAAGGCCTCCATCAGCGGCAGAAAGCTGACACTCACGCCCATATTGGCCAGCCAGTTCATCAGGGTAGAAGCGGACATGCCGAAATTGCGCCCCTGAATGGGCTGGATCTCTGCACACAGCACCCACATGAGCGGCCCCGCCGACATGGCATGACCAGCGCAGAAAACCATCAGCACGAACACGGCGATCATCTGGGAAGCCTGCTCCGCCATACCCTCATGCAACAGGGCTGCAAGAGCCCCCATTGTCAGCGCCATGACGGCAAAACCGACATAAAGAATGGGCTTGCGGCCCCAGCGGTCCACCAGACCAACCGCCACGAACGTGGCCAGCATGTTCACCAGCCCGATGATGGCCGTACACCAGACCTGCGCATGTGTATCAAAATGGGCAGCCTGAAGAATCTTCGGAGCATAGAACATGACGATGTTGATGCCCGCCAGCTGCTGCATGGCCTGAAGGCCAATACCCAGCAGCACGGAACGACGGAAATTGCTGTTGCGCTTCAGCAGTGCCCACCCTTCCTGCTTCGTTTCCAGCTGCTGGCGGATGGCCTGAATCTCCTTGGCGGCCTCCAGCGGGTCATCCCGCAGGTCCAGCAGGATTCTCCGCGCCTCCTTGTGGCGGCCTTTCATCACCAGCCAGTGCGGACTGTAAGGCAGGAACAGAACCCCGATAAGAAACAGCGTTGCCGGGAAGGCTGCAAAAGCAAACATGCTCCGCCAGCTGCCACGATAGGAAAAATAGGCATCGGCCAGAAAAGCCACGAATATGCCGATCGTCAGCATAAGCTGGTAGGTGGAGATCATCGCACCACGGGTATCTTCACTGGCAATTTCAGAAAGATAGAGCGGCGCCGTAAAGGCGGACAGCCCGATGGCATAGCCCATCACCACCCGGAAGGAGATCATGGAGGCGACAGACCAGCTCAGGAAGCAGCCCAGTGCCCCAATCACGAACACTGCGGCCCCGCAGATCAACGCCCGCTTGCGCCCGACCTTCTGGGCCAGCTTGCTGGCACTCACCGAGCCAAGGGCCGCACCGGCCATCATGGCACTGACAACCCATGAGAGCGCCAGTGTGGAAGGATGAAACTCCCGGGAAAACAGATCCAGCGCACCGGAAACCACGCCGATATCAATACCAGACATCAGCCCCGCAAGGGCCGCAACACCACCAATGACAAGAATCTTGAATTTCGTGGGATCGAAAAATGACGCATCGTCATCATCGCCTGTCCCTGGGGATACAGAACGGGGATCAACTTCATCTACCATGTAAAGGGCGCAACCTCCCTGATGCAGACCAGCCCCACCAGCCAGACACGAAACCGGGCAGAAGAGACGGACTGTCCCTCCTGCCCGGCAGTGCATGAACAGGGCTGATCTTCAATCAACTACCAAGATCACGCAGTTTTACACCACTCATGAGGCGCTTCTCAATAGTTTCCAGCGAAACATCCTTTGTTTCTGGAACGAAGAGATAAAGTAACACGACACAGATGGCGTTGAATCCGGCAAACAGCCAGAAAGTATTGGGGCCGCCAATCAGCTCCAGCACACTGAGGAATGTCGTGCCGATAAGAAGGTTGCTCAGCATGTTTGTCCCGGTAGAGATGGAGATGCCAAGGCTGCGCCCTGCGGCAGGCTGGATCTCCGAGCAGATGACCCACATGAGCGGCCCGGCGGACATGGCGAACCCACCCACGAAGATGATGATCATGCCAAGAGCCAGAAGCTGAAGAGCAAGGGTCGTCGTCCCGTACCACAGCAGGAAGGCAAGAACGGCCATGCTGGCTGCCATGCTGGCATACCCGGCATAGAGGATCGGCTTGCGGCCCCAGCGGTCGGAATAACCAACGGCCACAAATGTCATCAGCACGTTCACAAGGCCGATCAGCGCCGTACACCACATTTGGGCCTCAAGGCTGAAATGGGCTGTCTCCAGAATACGCGGGGCGTAGTACATGATGATGTTGATGCCAGCGAACTGCTGCATGACCATCAGCAACATGCCCAGTCCGAGGGAACGGCGGTAGTTGCTGTTGGTCCGCAGCAGCTTCCAGCCCTCTTCCTTGGTCTGCAACTGCTCGCCAATGGCCTTCAGCTCCTGCCGGGCCTGGGACGGCGCATCACGCAGCTTTGTCATCGTCTCCAGAGCCTCTTCCTCACGGCCCTTGAGCATCAGCCAGCGTGGGCTCTGCGGCAGGCAGAGGAAAATCACCAGAAACACGACAGCCGGCACGGCCTCTACCACCATCATGGAGCGCCATGCACCGGAGGGGGCGAACCAGCTGTTGGAGAAGAAGGCCAGGAAAATACCGATCGTCTTGAGCAGCTGGTACAGCGAGACCATGGCACCACGCTGTTCCGTCCGGGCTACCTCGGAAAGATAAAGTGGCGTGCAGAAGTCGGAAAGGCCCATGCCCATGCCCACCAGCACACGGCAGATGATCATCATGGTGATGGACTGGGAAGCCGCACAGCCAGCCGCCCCTATGGAGAAGAAAGCCGCAGCGGTCGTCAGCGTGTATTTGCGGCCCAGACGCTGGGTCAGCTGTCCCCCTGTCAGGGCGCCAATCGTGGCGCCGACAAGCATACCCCCAACAATCCACTCCAGCGCCACGGTGGAGGCATGGAACTCGATACCAAACGGCCTCAGCACACCGGAAATTACCCCGATGTCCATACCGCACATCAGCCCCGCCAAAGAGGCAAGAATGCAGATGAAGAGCACTCTCCGCCTGGCAGCGGGATCCACAGCAGACCGTGGAGACTCAGCTGTCCCGTTCATAACAATCGGACCTTTATTACTGGAGGGAAAACTCCCTGAAGAGAATCTTCCATATCATAAAAAACAATTTAACCTACGCACCATGACTGACCACAGGATCACAGTTCTGAGAGGTCGCATAACTCCCTGATCTACCTGATCTTTCAGAAAGACAAACCATATGTCTGCATGGCAGGAAAACAGGGCAGGCCTTAATTTTCCCTTACCTTCCTTTCTCCGGCGCAACGGGCACAGACTCCCTCAATCTCCACCGTGGCAGCCTCAGCCCGAAACCCCTGCCCCCGGGCAGACTGCAACAGCACCGCCGCCACAACATCCTGCTCCAGCTCCTGCACCTGACCACAGCTCCGACAGATCAGGAACTGGGCCCTATGGGCACCCCACGCACCATGGGACGTGCAATGCTCTTCACAGTCCAGCCGGTGATGACAGCCCACAAAGGCGCTCAGGCGCTCTATCCGGTGGATCAGCCCCTGCTCCAGCAGAAAATCCAGAGCCCGATAGACGGTCGGCGGCACGGCCCTCGGCTGATAGGCCCGCAAAAGGGAAAGAATATCGTAAGCGCCCAGCGGTCTGGTTTCCGAAAGAACAAGTCCCAGAACCAGGCGGCGGACCGGGGTCAGTTTCTGCCCGTGATGTCGGCACCAGCAAGTGGCCTCTTCCAGCCGGGCCATGACATCCCGGCTGAACGCCGGCCCGCCCGGTTCCTCCATCCTGTCCGGCTTCCCATGCGCCGCCTTCATGCCGTACCATCCAATGGTGGCACGGCCCAGCGGCATGAGGCCAGTCCGTTGCGGGCCAGCTCCCGATGCAGCACCATCACCGGGGCCCGAAGCTCCCCGATCATCGGGTCGGCTGCCAGGTCCTGTGCCAACGCCTCCACGACCGTGACGGAACGATGCCGCCCCCCGCTACAGCCAACAGCAATGGTGACGTATTTTTTCCCTTCCTGCGCAAAACGGGGCAACACGGTCTGCACCAGCCCCAATACATGGCTGTAAAAAGGCTGGTAGAACGGATCCGCCTTCACATACTCCGCCACGCTGGCCTCCAGCCCCGTATGGGGCCGCAGCTCCTCATCATAATGCGGATTTCTCAGGAAACGGGCATCCAGCACGATATCTGCCTCCCGCGGCAGACCTGCCGGATAGGCAAAAGACATGAGTGCCACGGACAGCATGGTCCCAACCCCGGCACTGAAACGGGCCTCGATCATCTGGCGCAGGTCCGGCAGGGGCAGGTCACTGGTATCTATCACGAAATCAGCCACGGCCCGCAGCGGTTCCAGCAGTCCGGCCTCCTGCTCCAGCGCAGGGCGCAGGCCACCTTCCCCGGCGAGAGGATGGCGCCGCCTTGTGGCGGTGAACCGGCGCAGCAGGACATCATAATCCGCCGTGGCAAAAACCAGCTGAGCCGAGCAGTCTGGTTCACGACGGGCCAGTGTCAGAAAATCCACGATCCGATGGGCATCAAACCCCCGGCTGCGCACGTCCACCCCGATGGCCAGACGGGACCCTGTCCGGGTAATCAGCGCCTCAAACAGGTCCAGCGGCGGATTGTCCACCACCTCGTAATCAAGGTCTTCCAGCATATGAAGGATGGAGGCCTTCCCGGCGCCGGAAAGACCCGTCACCAGAACAATACCCCGTGAAGACCGGCCCTGCATCCTCATACCCATGACCTGTTTCCCTGCATCACGCTGGCGGAACTGCCAGCGCAGTGGAGCATATCACAGTCTCCAACCCACAAGAAACAGACCCCCGCCTGCCTACTCCGGAACAGGCGGAAGTGCCGCAGCCGTAAAGCGGGGCAGACGGATGACAAAGCGGGCCCCACAGATGCGGCTCTGCTGGGTTTCCGGATCCAGCTCTTCCCGGTTCTCTGCGTGCAGGGTTCCCTCGAAGGCCAGAATGATCTGCCGGCTGATGGCCAGCCCCAGGCCGGAATGCTTCCCGAAATTCTCCCCGGGGGGACGTTCCGAGTAAAAGCGCTCAAATATGCTGTCCAGCTTTGCAGGCGGTATGCCAGGCCCGTCATCCTCCACGGCAATCTCTATGGTCGGGCCACCGGGGTAGATGGTGCCATCTTCGGCCAGCTTCGGCAGCCCCTTCATGACACGGACAGCAAGCCGGATGATACCATCCGGCGGGGAAAAGGACTTCGCATTGCCGATCAGATTATGCAGGACCTGGACAAGCCCATCCCGCCCGACCATCACATTGAGGGGTTCTTCCCCTTCCGGAATGGACAGCACCAGCCTGGCAGCATGCTCCTTGCGGGTGGCCTGGTTCACCTCGACAAACAGCTCCAGCAGCGCCACGACATCAACCACCACACGCCCGCCCCGCTTGAGCTCTCCCTCAACCCGGCTGGCAAAGGAAATGTCCGCTATCAGCCGTTCCAGCCGCTGGACATCCCGCCCAAGGATACCAAGCAGCCGGTCCCGGGCCTGAACATCCGCAATGCGGGGCAGGGTATCCAGAGCCGAGCGGATGGAAGACAGAGGATTCTTCAGCTCATGGCTGACTTCCGATGCAAAACGTTCCACATCATCCATTCTGGCCCACAGGGCCAGTGCACTCTCACGCAGGGTCCGGGCGAGTTCACCAATCTCATCCCGGCGGCTGAGCAGAGCATAGGGCAGACCATCCACCCGGCCCTGCCCGGGCTCACGCATCTCCCGCGACCGCACGACAAGGCGACGCAAAGGCCGGGACAGTGTCATCGCAAAATACCACGACAGCAGGACGGCAGCTCCCATGCTCATCAGCATCATGATGACGATGACCCATCGCACCTTGATGATGGCCCGATCGATATCCGCATTGTGACGGGTCAGCTGAAGGACGCCGACCGTCTCCCCATTCACCACGACAGGCGCCACAACGGTCATGACCAGCTCATGCTGGGCAGTCTGCCGAATATAGGGTGGCAGGTCCTCCCGGGCACTGAGATGGACATCCTCACCCGTATCCTGCCCGAAATTCTGTGATGTCGTCGAATTGTCCAGAGGGACATCCCCCTCTCTGGTCCTGAGAGGAATCAGGGACAGGACCCAGCCATAAATACGGTCAACCACATTGACATTCGGCTGCCAGCGGGTGCCGGATGCCGTCAGGACGCCGCCCCTGGCGCTTTCTGTCAGCAAGGACCCGTTGGGCGCATAAAGCCGGACCTGCGCATTGCGGCTGAAACGGATCATGTCATCCAGAAAAAGGTGGGCCACCTTCGTATCCAGCTCGACCTCCCCGCTTTCAGGATCGACCTTCTGCGCCTGCTGGAGAACAGAGGCATAAATGCGGGCCTGCTCCCGCAGGCTATCCACACTGTCATTCAGCAGCGTGTTGCGTACCTCATTGATGGAAAGAAGCAGCCCCCCCATGAACAGCAGCGGCAGAAAATTGACCAGCAGAAGCCGGCTCGTCAGCGGCGAAACCCAGCGCCGCAGCCGCACGGCACGCAGATACTCCCAGGTGCTCCGCAGGGGGCTTATCAGCTCGTCATGCCCGGTAATCATGACGGAACCCTGCCAGTGCCGACAGACATGATCTCTCCAGGGCAGGCCATAGGATCACCTCACTCCCGATAGCGGTACCCGACACCGTAAAGGGTCTCGATATGATTGAAACATTCATCCACCCGACGGAACTTCTTGCGGACCCGTTTGATGTGACTGTCGATCGTACGGTCATCAACATAAATGCTGTCCCCATAAGCCGCATCAATCAGCTGGTCGCGGGATTTCACCAGCCCCGGACGCACGACAAGTGCCTTGACGAGCAGAAACTCGGTAACTGTCAGCGCCACCTCCTGACCATTCCAGAGGCACTGGTGCCGGGCTTCATCCAGCGCCAGCGCACCGCGGACCAAGATGCTGCTGCTTGCCCCAGCCTCCCCCGTGATTTCCGCCTGACTGACCTCATGCCGGCGCAGCAGGGCACGGATCCGCTCCACCAGCAGGCGAACAGAAAAAGGCTTGGTAATATAATCATCCGCCCCCAGGCGCAGCCCCATGAGCTGGTCCATCTCTTCATCCTTGGAGGTCAGGAAAATGACAGGCAGGCTGCTCGAACGCATGCGCAGCCGACGCAGAAGCTCCATCCCGTCCATGCGGGGCATCTTGACATCCAGCACCGCCAGGGATGTCGAGCGGGACAGGATACCCTGCAGGGCACTTTCCCCATCCGTATAGACATGAACCGTGAAACCCTCGGCCTCCAGCGTCATCTGAACAGATGTCAGAATGTTCCGGTCATCATCCACCAGGGCAATGACCGGAACCTGCTGGGCCTTGGAACCATGTTTCTCTTCCGTGTGAGACGGAACCACGGGAGGGAAAGTGGTCTTCTTCATGCAAACTCCTGTGCCTTGCAACATAACAAGCAACAAAAAAATCTCAACACAAAGTTAAGACTGTTTACAGCAAATATTAACAGGAAGACGACTGCCAACACATGCCACTATTCTGACAACATTATACATTGAATCCCGGTAATTCCGCTAGCCCATTATGTAAATTGTGTTTTTTTACGCTGCCATCCAAAATTCAGCGCCACCCTTCCCCAGCACTACCTCCCCCCTTGCTTTTGCCGCATGGGACACTATCTCCTAGAGGCACGAAAGGAGCGCATCCTGCCACTGCAATCACGAAAACCCGAAAGGGCATAGTGAGTCGAGTCCGCAGGAAATGTGCTCACGAAGACGGAAACAGGGTCACGATATGACAGAACAGACTTCTCATACCGACATGCCACAGACCGATACCACACAGCACGAAGCCCAGCCGCACAACACGGCATCCCAGGCCGAGGCGCATGAGGCTCACGCTACGGAAGAACAGGCCGGGACCGGCACTGCCGAGGAGCGCATTGCCGCCCTTGAAGAGAAACTGGCTGAGATGGAAGACCGCTGGAAGCGCTCCGAAGCGGACAACCAGAATCTCCGTGCCCGCCACAAGCGCGAGATTGAAGACACCCGCCATTACGCCGTTCAGAAATTCGCCCGTGATGTCGTCGAAGCCGCCGAGAACCTGCACCGTGGCCTGTCCGCCCTGCCCCCGCATGAAGAGGGCGAGGATGCCCTGATCACCCGCCTGCGGGAAGGATTCGAAGGGACAGAGCGCTCCTTCCTCTCCATTCTGGAACGGAATGGCATCACCAGACTGGACCCGACACACGGACCGTTTGATGCCAACCTGCATCAGGCCATGCAGGAGCAGGAAGTCGACCACCTTCCGCCCAACCATGTCGTGCAGGCATGGACGCCAACATGGATGCTGAAAGACCGCCTGCTGAAGCCAGCCATGGTCATCGTCTCCAACGCTTCCTCAACGGGTCAGCCTCCCGAAAAGAAGGACTGATTTCCCGGAACGATCACCCGGAGCCTCATGCCGCAGAAGATACTGATCATCCGTCATGGTGCTCTGGGAGATCTCTTTCAGGCGTTTGGAGCCTTTGCCTCCATCCGTCATGCTTTCCCCCACGACCATGTCACTCTCCTGACAGCCAGTCCCTATCATGATCTGGCCTCGTGCTGCCCGTGGTTCGATGCCATCGCCACGGATGACCGGCCTCCCTTCACCAATCTGCGCCACTGGCTGAAAATCCGCCACATCCTGCGACAGATGGACATGGTGTTTGACCTCCAGAATTCCGGCCGGACAGCCCGCTATTTCCATCTTGTCCGCCCCGGCACTGTTTGGTCCGGCCAGAACAGGCGGGCCAGCCTGCCCCATCTCAATCCACAAGCCCGCCAGATGCACACGCTCGTGCGGCAGGCCGATCAGCTCCGGGCGGCTGGACTCCCTTCCCTGCCCCGTACCGTCCCGGAATTTCTCAAGAACCGAGGCCCATACCTGCCCGCCCCCTATGCCGTGCTCGTGCCCGGGGCCGCACCACACCGCCCGGCGAAACGCTGGCCTGCCCTCCATTTTGCCACGCTGGCACAGGCTCTCGACACGTGGGGCTGCCAGCCCGTCATCATCGGCAGTACGGCGGACCGCCCACTGGCAGACATCATCCGCTCCCGGGTTCCGCAGGCACTGGACCTGACAGGCCGGACGGACCTTCCCGCTCTGGCCGGGCTGCTCCACCGTGCCCTGCTCTGCATAGGCAATGACACCGGCCCGCTGCACATGGCCGCCACGATGGACTGCCCAACCCTGACCCTCTTTTCCGCCGACAGTGACCCGAGACGCTGTGCCCCCCTCAGCATCACGCCCGGGCAGAGCCGGGTACTGGACTGCCCCGACCTCTCCACCCTGCACCCTGAACGGGTTCTCAGACTGCTGGAAGACTGGGGCCGACCCCTCATGCAGGCCCGCCTGACGCTTCAGAGGCATGGTTGATCGACAAAACGTGACCAGCCGACCCTGCCCCGAAAACTGGCAGGAACCGGCAAAAAACCGCCCTTCCTCCATCTGGCTGCATATTAGGGCTTGCAGGACAGCGCCATAAAAGGCCATTTTCGCCCCCATCTCTGTCTGCTGCGCCTTTCCTTTCATACAAGGGCAGCATCCTCTTCTGACCAACAACCAAGGAGTTCCTCCATGCCCGCCATTACCCTGCCCGATGGAAGCATTCGCACCTTCGATGGGGCAGTGACCGGGACAACCATCGCCGAAGCCATCGGGCCGGGTCTCGCCCGTGCCGCCATGGCCATGGAAGTTGATGGCAAAGCCGTGGACCTTGGTTTCACGATCAGCAAAGACAGCACCGTCCGCTTCATCACCCGCAAGGATGATGACGTGCTGGAGATGATCCGCCACGATGCCGCCCATGTCATGGCCGAGGCCGTGCAGGAGCTCTGGCCGGGAACGCAGGTCACCATCGGCCCGAGCATCAAGGATGGTTTCTATTACGACTTCTTCCGGGACAAACCCTTCACACCAGCCGACTTTGAAGCCATCGAAGCCAAGATGGCCGAGATCATCACACGGGGCGATGCCTTCACCCGTGAGGTGTGGGACCGGGACGAGGCCATTGCCTTCTTCGAGAAACGTGGTGAAAAGTTCAAGGCCGAGCTGATCCGGGACCTGCCGGAAAGTGAGGAAATCTCCATCTACCGTCAGGGCGAATGGCTGGACCTCTGCCGTGGGCCACACCTCCGCAGCACGGCGGATGTCGGCAACGCCTTCAAGCTGATGCGGGTGGCCGGGGCCTACTGGCGTGGTGACCACCGCAACCCCATGCTGACCCGCATCTACGGCACGGCATGGCGGGACAAGAAGGAACTGAAGGCCTATCTCCTACGGCTTGAGGAAGCCGAAAAGCGGGACCATCGCCGCATCGGCCGGGACATGGACCTCTTCCACATTCAGGAAGAGGCGGTCGGCCAGATTTTCTGGCACCAGAAGGGCTGGCGCCTCTACACGGCGGTGCAGGATTACATGCGCCGTGCCCAGAACCGGAATGACTATCAGGAAGTCCGCACCCCGCAGCTGGTGGACCGGACCCTCTGGGAAGCCTCCGGCCACTGGGACAAGTACCGTGAGCACATGTTCATCGCCACGGTGGAGGATGAGGACAAGACCCTCGCCCTCAAGCCGATGAACTGCCCCTGCCATGTGCAGATTTTCCGTCACGGCCTGCGCTCCTACCGTGAACTGCCACTGCGCATGGCGGAATTCGGCGCCTGCCACCGGTACGAACCGTCCGGCTCCCTGCATGGCATCATGCGGGTGCGGGGCTTCACGCAGGATGACGCCCACATTTTCTGCACGGATGACCAGATCGCCGAAGAAACGGCCCGTTTCGTCACCATGCTGGGCGAGGTCTACAGGGATTTCGGCTTCGAGAGTTTCCGTGTGAAATTCTCCGACCGTCCCGAAACCCGTGCCGGGTCTGACGAGGTGTGGAACCGGGCCGAGGGGGCCCTCAAGCGGGCCTGCGAAATGGTCGGCGTGGAGTATGAGCTGAATCCCGGTGAAGGGGCCTTCTATGGTCCGAAACTGGAATTTGTCCTGACCGATGCCATCGGGCGTGACTGGCAGTGTGGCACGCTCCAGGTGGACTACGTCCTGCCGGAACGGCTGGATGCCTCCTACATCGGCGAGGACAGTGCACGCCACCGCCCTGTCATGCTGCACCGTGCCATCCTTGGCAGCTTCGAACGCTTCCTGGGTATCCTGATCGAACAGTATGCAGGCAAGTTCCCGCTCTGGCTGGCCCCGACGCAGGTTGTGGTAGCCAGCATCGTCACCGATGCCGCCGATTATGCGCTGGAAGTCACCGAACGTCTGCGCAAGGCCGGTCTTCATGCCGAGGCGGATGTCCGCAATGAGAAGATCAACGCCAAGGTGCGTGAGCACAGTCTGGCCCGGGTGCCGGTCATGCTCGTGGTCGGCCGCCGGGAAGCGGAAGAAGGCACTGTCAGCGTCCGCCGTCTTGGTGAACAGGCACAGAATGTGATGGCTGCCGATGAGATCATCGCCGCACTGGTGGAGGAAGCCACTCCGCCGGATATCCTGCGGGCTGCCTCCCGGAAAACGGCCTGATCTCTCCTGCGTCTGCCCCCTTGCACCATACCGGTGCGGGGGGTATGAATCTGAACAGGTAGTTTGAGTCCCGTTGCTCTTTCATCAGTGATGGGGCCGCAGCATCAACAGGAGATGACCATAGCTAGACCGCCGTTTCACGCCGCCCCGAACCGCGATGGGCCACGTGTCAATGAAGAGATCCGGGTGCCGCAGGTACGTGTTATCGACGCCGAAGGCGAAATGATCGGCATCATGCCGACGCGTGAGGCTCTTTCCCGTGCTTTTTCTGAAGGACTGGACCTGCTGGAAATCAGCCCGACGGCGGAGCCCCCGGTTGCGAAGATCCTCGATTACGGCAAGTTCAAGTACGAACAGCAGAAGAAACGTAACGAAGCCCGCAAGAAGCAGAAGGTCATCGAGATCAAGGAAGTGAAGGTCCGCCCGGGTACGGGTGAGCACGACTTCCAGACCAAGGCCAAGGCCGTCCGCTCCTTCCTGGAGGAGGGTGACAAGGTCAAGGTTTCCCTGCGCTTCAAAGGGCGTGAAGTGGCCCATCAGGACCTCGGTGCCAAGATGATGCATCGCATCCGTGAGTCCGTGGAAGATATTGCCAAGGCCGAACAGATGCCTCGCCTTGAGAATCGCCAGATGATCATGATTCTGGCCCCGAGCAAGCAGCGGGACACCAAATGATGTTTCCGGCCACCCTGTCCTGAAGGTGGCTTGAGACATGCTCCATGAAAACCCCCGGTCCTGCATGGCAGAGCCGGGGGTTTTTACCTTCATGACCCCACGTTGCAGCGCCCCTCCAGTGAAGAAGGAGCGCATGAGTACGGGAACACCCTCAGGCCACGTTCTCCACCAGAGCATGGCAGCGCTGGCGGCCCAGCAACGTGCAGAGAGTTGACGTGGGTGCGCTCTGATTGAGCGTGTAGAAATGGAAATGCTCCACCCCTTCATCTCTCAGACGCTGGCAGATGCGGTCTGTCACCACGGCACTCAGGCGAGAGCGGATCGGAGCCAGATCATCCACCCCCTCAAACAGGGCTTTGAGTTCCTCCGGCACGGAGGCACCGCACATCCGGGCAAAGCGCCATGCCTGCGACGCCCGACCTATGGGCAGGATGCCCGGCACGATGGGCCTGGTGATTCCTGCCTTCACGGCACGATCCCGAAAACGCAGAAAACTCTCGGGGTTGAAAAAAAACTGCGTGATGGCCCTGTCTGCCCCGGCATCAAACTTCTCCTTGAGATGATCGATGTCTGACTGGGACGACTCCGCTTCCGGATGAGTCTCCGGATAAGCTGCGACAGAAATCTCGAAAGGAGCAACCTTCTTCAACCCCGCCACGAGGTCTGCTGCATAGCGGTAGCCCTGCGGGTGTGGCACGTAGGGCGTTGCCGCCGCCCCTTTTGCCACCGGCGGATCCCCCCGCAAAGCTACGATATGCTTCACTCCATTGTCCCAATAGGCTCTGGCCACATCATCCACCTCTCCCCGGGACGCATTGACGCAGGTCAGATGCCCCGCAAGAGGAGTCGATACCCTGGCCGACATCTGCCGCAAGGTCTCCAGAGTCCGTTCCCGTGAGGAACCGCCTGCCCCATAGGTGACAGACATGAAGCGGGGCTCATAAGCCGTGAGCCGCTGGGCGACACGCAGCAGAGCTGCGGATTTTTCATCCGTTTTCGCCGGGAAGAATTCAAATGAGACCTCAGGCATGATGCCAGTTCCTTTTACATACGGTTCTACGTAACCCTTGATTGCTGATCCAACGGCAAGCGGCCCATCCAGAGCTTCACCGTCAATTCTCCATCGAGAGAGACAGGGGGGTCTGCTTCCAGCCCTGCCGCCTCGAACCATTGTTTCATGCGGTCATCACTGAAGCCGAGATACATGTGGGCATCCCGTGTGCGGAGTTCCTCACGGTCATGCAGGGCAAAATCCACCACCAGAAGACGCCCGCCGGGGCTGAGAATCCGGGCCGACTCGGCAATGACGGCGGCCGGGTGCTGCGCATAACGCAGCGCCTGATGCAGAATGGTCAGATCAGCCGAGCCTGCAGCCAGTGGCAGGGCATAGAAATTGCCCTGCCGCAGCTTGATCTCTTCTCCATCCGCCGTCCGGTTCTCTTCCAGCTTGACCCGGGCCAACCTCAACATGGAGGGACTGCGGTCAAACCCGATGGCGCTTTCACACTGCGGGGCCAGAAGCTCGAGCATGCGCCCTGTCCCCGTCCCGATATCCACAACACGCCCGAGCGGTCCATCACCCACCAGTTTCACGATGGCCGACTCGACCGATTCTTCCGAAACATGCAGGGAGCGAATCGCATCCCACTCCGCTGCATGAACCTCAAACCAGTCCTCGGCCTCACCCATGCGGACATTCCGCACGGCCTGGAGGCGTTGCCGGTCCGCCCGGCCCATCTCGTCATCATCCTCCTCGTGAT
Source organism: Bombella sp. ESL0380 (assembly GCF_009725805.1). NCBI lineage: Bacteria > Pseudomonadati > Pseudomonadota > Alphaproteobacteria > Acetobacterales > Acetobacteraceae > Bombella > Bombella sp. ESL0380. The sequence continues at coordinate 371,750 of NZ_WNIH01000005.1, forward strand.
AACGCCGCCAATGGTCCAACGCTGCAAAAATGGGCTCCAGGTCATTCTCGTCCCCGAGGGCAAGAAAAACCCAGCTTCCTTCTTTGCGGCGCTCCACCAGTTCGGCCTCCGCCAGCACCTTTACATGCCGGGAAACCCGCGGCTGGCTCTGGCCCAGAACCTGGGCCAGTTCGCCAACTGACAACTCCATTTCGCGCAGCAGGCGCAAAATTCTCAGACGCGTCGGCTCTGCAAGAGCCTGAAAGATTATAAGAGCACGATCCATGCAGACTATATATAATGACTTCATTATATATGCAATATCTGTTGACACATTTAAAAAGCCCTGTCACTTCTGGTTCCCGAAGCACAGCCCGGCCTGTCTCCCCACCCCGTGCAGGGGATGGACCGGACGCTTTTCCCGGCTGCCTCCCGGAGGCAGTCCCGATCTCATCGGTGGGGCAGATACCGCCCGCCCGTTTGCCTTTCTCCCCCCGGCGGCACATCCCGCAGGGTGGTGGAAGGCAAATGGAACGGTGCCCACCCAACGCCAGGAGGCATGTCATGACCGTACGCGTCGCAACACTGGGCTTTCCCCGTATCGGTGGTCGCCGTGAACTGAAAAAGGCTCTGGAAAGTTTCTGGGCCGGCAACAGCAGCGAGGCCGAGCTGCTCCAGACCGCCGCCAGCCTCCGCAAGGAGAACTGGACCCGCCAGAAGGAGCAGGGAGCGGACATCATCCCCTCCAACGATTTCTCCCTCTATGACCATGTGCTGGATACCAGCGCCCTGGTCGGGGCCGTGCCGGATATCTATGGCCACAAGGGTGGCAAGGTGGACCTCACCACCTATTTTGCCATCGCCCGTGGCCGTCAGGTCGCCGGTGGGGAAGAGGCCGGGGACCATGCCCACGACTGTTCCTGTCATCACCATGCCGCCACCGATGTTCCCGCTGCGGAAATGACGAAGTGGTTCGACACGAACTATCACTACCTCGTGCCGGAATTCAAAGAAGGGCAGAGCTTCAGCCTCTCCTCCACCAAGATCATTGACGAATACAGGGAAGCCAAGGCCCAGGGCATCGAGACACGCCCTGTCCTGCTGGGGCCGGTAAGCTTCCTGCTGCTGGGCAAGGCCCACGGTGCAGCCTTCAACAAGCTGGACCTGCTGCCGGGGCTGCTCTCCGTCTATACCGAGGTGCTGCGTGAGCTGCGTCAGGCTGGGGCCGAATGGGTCCAGATTGATGAGCCGACCCTGGTGCTGGACCTTGATGATGCCACCTGCAAGGCTTTTGCCCTGGCCTATCAGAGCCTCACCAGTGCCGTTCCTGACATCAGGCTGCTGCTGACGACCTATTTCGGCGGGCTCGGTGACAATCTGGAGACAGCCCTGTCCCTGCCGGTTCATGGCCTGCATGTCGATCTGGTCCGTGCCCCACACCAGCTGGAGGACGTCGTTGCCAAGGCACGCCCGGACCTGCTGCTCTCCCTCGGCGTGATTGATGGCCGGAACATCTGGAAGGCCGACCTTTCCAGAATTCTGAAGCACATCGCTCCGGTTGCCGCCAAGCGTGACATCATCGTGGCCCCGTCCTGCTCCCTGCTGCACACGCCGATTGATCTGGAGCGTGAAACGCAGCTGGATGCCGAGGTGAAGAACTGGCTGGCCTTCGCCGTGCAGAAGATTGCCGAACTCGCCACCATCGCCAAGGCCCTCAACGAAGGCCATGAGAGCGTGAAGGCCGTTCTGGACGCCTCCGATGCCGCTGCCGAGAGCCGCCGCACCTCCACACGCATCCATAATCAGGATGTAAAGAAGCGTGCCGCCCAGAAGGATGCCAAGCTGACACAGCGTCAGTCCGCCTTCCCTGTCCGCCAGAAGGCGCAGGAAGAGGCCCTGAAGCTGCCGCTCTTCCCCACCACCACCATCGGCTCCTTCCCGCAGACGAAGGAAGTGCGTCAGGCCCGTGCCCGCCACGCCAAGAAGGAACTCTCCACGCAGGATTACGTGGCCTTCCTCCAGAAGGAGACGGCATCCGCCATCAAGTGGCAGGAAGAAGTCGGGCTGGACGTCCTCGTGCATGGCGAGTTCGAGCGCAACGACATGGTGCAGTATTTTGGTGAGAAGCTTTCAGGCTTCGTCTTCACCAAACATGCCTGGGTGCAGTCCTACGGTTCCCGCTATGTCCGCCCGCCCATCATCTTTGGTGATGTCTCCCGCCCGGCAGCCATGACGCTCGACTGGTGGCAGTATGCACAGTCCTGCTCCAGGAAGCCGGTCAAGGGAATGCTGACAGGCCCGGTCACGATCCTGAACTGGTCCTTCGTCCGTGACGATCAGCCACGCTCGGAGACATGCCGCCAGATCGCCTTCGCCATCCGTGACGAAGTGCAGGACCTGGAGAAGGCTGGCTGCCCCGTCATCCAGATTGACGAAGCCGCCCTGCGTGAGGGTCTCCCCCTGCGCCGCAAGGACTGGCAGCATTATCTGGACTGGGCCGTGGAAAGCTTCCGTGTCACGGCCAGCGGCGTGCAGGACAGGACGCAGATCCACACCCACATGTGCTACTCCGAGTTCAACGACATCATCCAGGCCATCGCCGACATGGATGCTGACGTGATCTCCATCGAGACGGCACGCTCCAAGATGGAACTGCTGGAAGCCTTCACCGACCACAAATACCCTGCCGAGATCGGCCCGGGCGTGTATGACATCCACTCCCCCCGTGTTCCGTCCGTCGAGGAAATGGTCGAGCTGCTGCGTGCGGCAGAGAAGAAGGTTGCCCGCCGCCAGCTCTGGGTGAACCCGGATTGCGGCCTGAAGACCCGCAACTGGAAGGAAGTCCGCCCGGCCATCACCAACATGGTCAAGGCTGCCGAGATCCTGCGTGGCTGAAGGCTGAAAGAGATGGAATCCGGCTTCGTTACCTAGCACGATCCATCCAATGAAGCCGGGTTCCGGGGGGCGATTTAAAACAGTCTCCCCCACATGGAAAGGGCTCCCTCTCTGGGGAGCCCTTTTCTGTATTTCCGCTTCCATTGTTGCAGGGCATCTGCCCCATGCTCAATGATCAGCCGTTTTCCCACCGGAAGGGACGACATGGCAGGAAAAGAACACATCATCCTTCCCCTCACGGGCAAACGTGACCTCATCACCCTTCGACCACCAGCTATAGCTGCCTGCCACATATTTGGCACCATCAGCCGCCACGACATTGGAAAACACCAGCACACGACCATCCACGGGCAGAATGGCCAATGCCATGATATCTGCTGTCAGATAGGTCACCGTGAAACGGCCAGCAGGCAGGGAAGTCCGCAGGGACCGGACATCATCACCCGCCTTCTTCTCATCCAGGCTGCATGTATAATCGACATCCTGCCGCCCCACGACCTCATCGGCCGGCAGGGGAATCAGGAGATGATTCTCGGCCTTCCGGGCTGGGACGGCCTTTTTGCGGGGTGATGGACTAGGCTTTCTGTCCTGTACCGGTGCGACAGACTGAGCCTGGAGAGACGCAGCCGTTTCATCACCTGCCACGGCCTCATGCCCCCCAGTCCAGACCACGCCCAGCAGCAGCCCACACAGGGAGGCTACCTTCATCCGGTCATATGCCATCAGTCACGACTCCTCTCAGTTCGACACGACGTCTTGCGGCCCTGCGTTCTTCCTCCGGCGGACGGGGCTGGCAGGCCATGAAATACAGACCCGTCACAAACGCCAGCTGCGACAGCAGGCCCAGACGGTTCCACAACCATGTGGCCGGAGAAGACGGAGCCATGAAAACGGATATGGTCTCATAAACCAGAAAGGCCAGACAGATCAGCCGCAGGCTGCGCATCAGCGGGCGCAGGGGATTGAGCGTGTTCGGCCTCACCAATGGGCGGAACCGCTGGAAGCCGACAAACAGCACGATACTGCACAGAAGTACCAGAACGGACTGGACACTCTCGCTGATGGAGGCCCCGTACATCAGCAACGGTGCCAGAAGGCAGGCAAACTGGAGAACGACGGACCCAAGCTCAAAATTGATGCCGATGCTCCAGGCAGACATGGCACCCGGCAGACGGTCCGCAACGGGCTGGAACAGCCTGTCCAGAATGAAATCATCCAGTGCCTGAAGAACCCCCTCCTTCATCCTGTCTCCTTTTCTCTGATACCATGCCATCTCGGCGTGCCCTGACTCCTGGCCGGGAGTATAACAGAACACACCCCTTGACGATATGTAACCAACACACCGAAAACAGACACAGACCCTTCCCCTGCTGAAAGGATGCGCAGCCCTCATGGCTCTACCCGCTTCACTGTTCCGTCCGGCCCTGCTTGCGGTCACACTGCTGACCACCAGCCTCACGGCCCTGCCCGCCCTGGCCGAAACGGCCCCCCAGCCGACCCGGACCCCAGCGGCACCAGCTGCCCTGACCACAACCGATGAGGAAGGCGTTACCCGGGCGACCCTGAAGAACGGCCTGCGTGTCATCATCGTCCAGAACCATCTGGCCCCGGTCGTGCAGACAATGATGAATTACGAAGTCGGGTCCGTGGATACCCCCAAAGGGTTCCCCGGTACGGCCCATGCGCTTGAACACATGATGTTCAATGGCTCGAAGTCCCTCAGCCGGGACCAGCTGGCCACACTCAGCGCACGGCTCGGCAACAACGACAATGCCGATACGACAGCAGACGTCACCCAGTATTACTTCACCGCCCCTGCCAGTGATCTGGACATTCTCCTGCGTATCGAAGCAGGCAGGATGGAGGGCCTGACTCTGAGCGGAGATGAATGGGCACATGAGCGCGGTGCTATCGAGCAGGAAGTCTCCCGTGATCTCTCCAGCCCGATCTATCGTTACCTCTCACAGGTACGAGGCCTGCTCTACAAGGGGACACCATACGAAGCCGATGCTCTGGGCAGCCGCCCGTCCTTCGATGCCACGACGGTCGATCAGCTGCGGCAGTTCTATGAAAGCTGGTACGCCCCCAACAATGCCGTGCTGGTCATCACCGGTGATGTGGACCCGACCGAAACGCTGAAGAAGGTTGACGCCGCTTTTGGTTCCCTGCCAGCCCGCACCCTGCCAGAACACCCACGGGTTGTGCCGAAACCTGTCGCCAGCCAGACCCTGTCCCTGCCAACGGACCTGCCAGCTGGACTGGTCACGCTGGCATGGCAGATGCCCGGGCAGCGTGACCCCCGCTTTGCCGCCGCCACGCTTCTGGCCGACGTGCTGGCCAGCCAGCGGGCTGATCTCTTTGCCCTCGTCCCGCAGGGAACAGCACTTGAGACCGGCTTCATGTATGCACCAGAAGCCCAGGGCGGCATTGCCACGGCCTATGCGGTCTTCCCGCAGGGTGGCAATCCAGACCCGGTCCGGGTGAAGATGGCCTCCATTCTGGAGCATTACCGCTCCTCAGGCCTGCCGGCAGACCTCATCGAAGCGGCACGGCGGCGGGAAATCGCTGCGCTGGAATTCAACGCCAACAGCATCAGCGGACAGGCGGAAAGCTGGTCCCAGGCTGTGGCCATCCAGCACCTGCACAATCCCCGTGACATGATCCGGGCCTTCCAGACCGTCACCAAAGCCGATATTGATGCCCTGGCACAGGAATGGCTGGACCCCAACCACGCCATCAGTGCGACACTGACACCCAGCAACTCTGGCAAGCCGCTGGCAGATAAAGGCTTTGGTGGTGCCGAATCCTTCACCAATCCGCCCAAGGAGCATGTCACCCTGCCGGACTGGGCAGAGCAGGCTCTTGCCCGGCTGACCCTGCCCCCAGCCTCCCCCCAGCCTTATGCCACCACACTGCCCAACGGCCTGCGGCTGATTGTCCAGCCCGAGCATGTAAGCCATACAATCGAGCTGTATGGCAGCATCCGCCAGAACCCCGCCCTGGAGCAGCCACAGGGCAAGGAGGGTATAGCCTCCCTGACGGACCGGCTTTTCCTCTATGGCAGCACGCAGCATGACCGGCTCTCGCTGGCCCGTGCCCTTGATGACATCTCTGCCGAAGAAGAAGCCGGAAGCAGCTTCAGCCTCAGCACCCTGACAGATTCCTTCACCACGGGCCTGTCCCTTCTGGCAGAGCACGAGCTGCACCCAGCCTTCCCGGCCCAGGCCTTCGTCATCACACGGGAGCAGGAAGCCCGCAGCCAGCAGGGCACGTTGCAATCCCCCGCCTATCGCTTCGGCCGGGCTGTCAAGAAAGCACTGGTCCCGGCAAAGGACCCGACCCTGCGTGAAGCCACGCCAGAGAGTATCCGGGCCCTCAGCCTCAATGATGTGAACACCTATTACCGGCTGGCCTACCGGCCAGACCTGACAACCATCGTCATCATCGGGGACATTACGCCAGAGGATGCCGTACAGAAAATCACGGCTGCCTTTGGCAGCTGGCAGGCCAGGGGACCGGCTCCGCAGATTGACCTGCCGCCAATTCCCCCCAGCCGTGCCAGCAGAACGGTGGTTGCCGACCCCGGACGCTCCCAGGACAAGGTGACACTGACAGAAACACTGGGCCTGACCGTCACCAACCCGGACCGTCATGCTCTGGCCGTCGGCAACACCATTCTGGGTGATGGCTTCTCATCCCTCCTGATGCAGGACCTCCGTGTCCGTACAGGGTATGTCTATGGTGTTGGCAGTGCACTGAATTACAGCCGCACACGCAGCAGTTTCTCCATCACCTTCGGAGCGGACCCGGCCAAAGTACCCGCCGCACAGGCCCTGGCCATCAAGGACCTGAACCGGCTGAGGACAAAACCTGTCTCTGACGAGACGCTGGACCTCGCCAAGGCCAGCCTTCTGCGCAGTTTCCCGATGAGCCGGGCCAGCTTCGATTCCCTTGCCGGTCTCTGGCTCTCTCTGATTGATCTCGACCTGCCGCTGGACAACCCGGACAAGGCCGCCAAAGCCGTTTATGAAATGACAGCAACGGATGTGCAGAAAGCCTTCGCCCGGTGGATCCGCCCGACAGACCTGGCCCGCATCATCATGGGGCCCGCACCGGCACGATGAAGGGCAGTCATTCAGCCCCCTGAACGAAAAAAGGGCACCCCCACGGGTGCCCTTTTCCATACCTGCCACACGTCAGCGTGACCCATGGCGCACTGAAGGTCAGAGCAGGCCTTCATCCATCAGATAATTCACGGCCTGGAGGATGCGGTTGCCATACAGATGCTCCTTCATGGTCCGCTCCTGCGCCTTCCTGGCCATCTCGAACCGCAGGTCATCATCCCGCAGATACCGGTTCACGATCTGCTCGAAATCATCACGGTTCGAGAAAACCGGAATCTCGTCTGCTTCATAATACCGGCGCAGCTCATAGGTTTCCTCATGAAAAACCTGGAAAGCCCCGGCCGCCGCAGCCTCGAACGTGCGTGGGCCCGGCGTGGACGGGGAAATCATGAAGCGCTTGTTCTCAAAATGCAGGGAGCGGCCCAGATTCAGCACCAGACGTGAGCGGCTATACAACTCGATGAGCTGCTGTTTCTCAATCCGGGCATCTGAGAAGCCCACACCCATCTCACCCCAGCCCGGCCCGATGATACGGATATTGAGCTGCTGGAGCACCGGCATGAGGTTGCGCACGACCTCCTTGCGGGAACTGAAAGCCACACCGCAGAAGAGAACATCAATGGTCTTGTCCGCCTGCCTGTCGAGCGGCACATAGTGCTGTTTGGGGCAGGCCCCCAGCGGCAGATGGAACACCCGGTCACGCTGGTAGAAATTGTGCCCCCAGCGGTCGCAGGAAAAGATCACATCAAAATCATTGGCGATCTGGTAATGGGCATCCTGCTCATAGGGGTCTTCCGTGGCCCAGAAGGTCGTCACGGCACCAACCTTTTTCGCAGCCCGTGAGACCTCCCCGAAATAGGTGCTCTCCGGCAGGTAAGACCCCATGGCAAACACCAGGGCTGGCTGAAGGGTATGGATGGCCGAGGCAGCGGCCGTCACATGCACGGACACCACGTTCCCTTTGCCAAAGCAGTCTTCCAGTCCCTCCATGATGGTGGCACGCACCTGGGCATTGGCGTGGCTCTCATAACGGCCACCGCTGCAGAGCAGCACTTTGTGCTCTTTTCTTTTGGGCCTGTTCTTCTTCCGGCTGTCCTTGTCCTTCACGGCGGTCTGCCCTTCACCTGCGCTCATCTGTCACTCCCCCACAACGCCTTGCCCCATGTCAGTTCAGGGAGGCATCCACAATCTGTTTCAATCTATGTCTGAACTGCCCCAGATCGGTATCCCGTTTCACAGCCTCCAGGGCAGACTGGCGGATACGCTGCCAGAGTGTTTCATCATCATACAGCTGCTCCACCGCTGCGGCAAAACCTGCCGGGTCCGTTCCCGGTGCGCTCAGCAGGCTCTCCCCAGCCTGCCAGCCCACCTCCTCCCGAAGCAGATCCGTCACGACCATGGGCAGACCCCGGGCAGCAGCTTCATGCACCTTGAAGGGCAGACCACCGGCAAAGCGTGTCGGCGCCACAAACACCCGGTACCTGTCAAACAGTGCACCAAGATCATCCACCGCTCCCAGAATCTCGACGCGGTCATGCTGTCCCAGCGGGGTCATGTCCACGGCAGGATGAACATACCCGGCAATGTGCAGGCATACATCTTCCGGCAGCGCCTTCAGCAAAGGCAGGACCTCTTCGACAAACCACGTCATGCTGTCGTAATTGGGCGAGGCCTCGCTATGGAAGGCCCCAAGGAAGAGGATGTCCCGCCGCTCCCCATAAGGCCGGGATGTCGGCTCGACTGCCATGCCATGCCCCAGAACCATCACATTGGGATAGCCCGCCCGGCGGATCAGCCCGGCATCATGCTCTGTCACAGCCACGATCTGCTGGCAGTAATGGGCACAGCGCAGCTCCTCCGCCAGCAGCCGGTCCTGCTCTTCCTCCCAGGCCTCCGGCGCAAGCTCCGGAGCCGGGCTGCCATCAGCCATCAGGCCCGTCACCTTCTGCTGAAGGAGAGTTCTCGGGGCCGCCACCACTTCCGTATCCAGGACGGAGCCACAATGCGGCAGGAAGCGGCTTGCCTCATTCAGCAGAGGCAGAAGGCGGGCCATGTTGTGGGTCCGCCCGACCCAGAGCAGGTCATAATACCCGGCCCGTTCCTCCAGAAACTCCAGCAGAGTGGACATGTCCTGATTGAAGACCAGCTCCACCTCTTCCGGGAAGTCCCGGTAAAGCAGGAAGGGCGGTATCTGCTCCCGCATGACGGGAAAGACCGTCACATGATAATCCAGCGCCACAAGCGCACGGACAATATCATTGGAACGCACATAGCCTGAACCCAGACCCCGCAAGGGGATCCGATCCTCGATCAGCAGGACACGCTGCCGCTCCGGCCTGCGCCGCTCGCGCCCCAGCAAGGCATTGCGGATATGCTGGGGCTGCTGCTGACGCAGGAACTCCTGATGCTGCTGGGCAAAGACCTTCCAGTGCCGCTGGATGAGCTGATGAGAGCCACTCTGCCCGGAACTGCCGAACTCCAGATGCTCGACCATCGCCAGCGGTTCATAGACAATCCGGGCCCCGATCTTCTGGAGCCGGACACACAGATCCGTATCCTCGAAATAGGCAGGCCAGTACCGGGTATCGTACCCACCAAGACGCCGGAGCAGCCCTGTCCTGACCAGCAGAAAAGCTGCCGAGCCATAATCGACCTCCCGGCTGAAGCTGGCCTCGGGAATGTTGGGGTCATCCTGCCGCCGGTATCCATAAGTCGCTCCGTCCCTCCAGATGATGGACCCGGCTTCCTGAAGGAAGAGATTGGTCCGCACCAGACGGGCTGCCACGGCCCCGGTTGTTTCCTGACGATACAGGCGCTTCAGCGCATGGTGCAGCGCATCGGGATAAAGCCGTATGTCATTGTTGAGATACAGCACAGCCGGTGCCGTGACATGCTCCAGCGCCTCATTGCAGCCCAGCAGATAGCCGATATTGGTCCTGTGCCGAAGGATGATCGCCCCCTCGACAAGCTGTTCCAGACCGGATGTCTCATCACAGGAGCCGGAATCCACGATGATGAGCTCGATGGCTCCATCATATCCAGCCCGCAGGGACGCCAGAGCCTGAAGGGTGAGGTCGATCTGGTCATGCACGACCATGATGACACTGACTTCCGCCATGCCCCGCACCCGGAAATCCAGCTTCTGACGGGCGAGGGCAGGCAGATGCAGGGCCGCATCATCCCGGAACAGCTGGCGGGTCTGGTCCTCATCAGGAAGAGGGTCCTCACATCCCACTGGTACGGCATGGCCAGCCTTTTCCGCTACCAGACGGGCGAAGGGACTGTCATGGACACCGCCCTCACAATCCGACCAGACGAGAGGATGGCGTTTATAAAGCGCCAGATCAATTCCCTCTGCTGGTGAACGTCCCTCATGCGCCCCGAACAGAACGAAATGTTCATACCCATTCCGCAATCCCCCGGCACCAACGGAAGGAAGAATATCCGGGGATGTCCTGCGGTAATAGGCCTCATCGAACCAGGGCGACGGATTGAAGGCCTCCGGCGTTGGATTTGTCAGATAATGATGCAGCGCATTACCATAATCCCCGGCCTCGATGGCTTCACGCACCTGCGGGTAGGTTTCCAGATACCAGGGGGCATCAAAATACCAGGAAAGTGGCGCAGCATCTGCGATATAGGCCGGCAGAACCAGCCATGAGGCCAGCAGCCCCTCCGGGCCGAACCACTCCTCATGACGGCCTGCCATTTCCTGAAGCAGCGTCACATCCACAAAGGGCCCCGCCCTGAACCCATGCGCCTCACCATGGGAGAGGTAATGATCATACCCGTTGCAGAAACCACGCTCCGCCAGATGACGGTCTGTCAGCTCCAGATATCGACGGCGATAGGCCACCTCATCAAACAGCCAGTGTGGCGAGAAGCGATGATACCCCTCTGACCGGTAATGCTCGAAGCCGGACTTCCAGCGTTTTTCCAACAGGCCACGTCGCACTTCAGGATAGGCCTGCCGATACCATATCTCATCAAAATACCGGTTGGGCGAATGCCCCCTGTGGCAGCCAATCTCCTCGTAGAAACGCTGCGCATCTTCATAGCCATGCTGGAGCATCAGCTCCTGCGCATCAGGGTACCGCAGCAGATACCACTGCGGCTGGAACTCAAGCCACTGGGGTGACAGTCCCCCCAATGGCCCACCGGCCCTGTCCGCCACGCCAGAACTCATTGCCGGGACTGTCGGTCAGAAAGGTCCAGCACCAGCTGCCGGATACGCTCCTGCTGCTCGTCGGTCGGCATTTCACGGTAAAGCGCCTGGCAACGGCCCCCTTCCATCTGCATGCAGATATCCGTCACGACCGTCCCGAAAATCTCTCCGATGATATTCACCAGAGCCAGATGCCAGACGCCGCCCATTGGGCTGACACGTCCCTTCCATGGTCTCAGGAGCCCTTCAAAGCCAGAGCAGAGTGGCGCATCGTGATGGGCTGTCCGGACATCATCCCGGGCAAAACGGGACATGGCGAAAAGGACGATCTCATCCGTCTCCTCACTGACCATGGCAGCGTACACCGTACCAGACCGGCCCTGCCCCGCCATGAAGCTCCAGCCCCGCAGAACGACCCCCCCCCACTCCTCAGGCGGCACGACCAGCGTCGTATCCTCATTGGCTGCCAGAAGCTCCAGACGGTCCATGAAATAGAACTGCGTCCCCTGCTCCTGCGCAAAGAGGCGCCCTCGCGGGAAACGGGTCAGCGGAACACCCCGCAGGACATTGTCATCATTCACGACCCTGTAAAAATCGTTCAGGATCACATCATTGTCCGGACGGAAGGCCCTGATGCTCTTGACCTTGCTGCCCTCGACCTCCAGGCCATAGGCCAGCAGCTGGAACGCCCCACGGCCATTGATGGAGTTGACAAGGCCGATCCTGTACCAGCCCTCGCACCATTTGCCCCGGAGCGCCGCCTTGACGGAAAAACCGGACCGGCGCGGCACATCGGCACCGAACAGTTCCGAAATGTCCCCCCGGCTTTCCCGCTCGCTCTTCAGGAAGATCAGCGGGCTCCGCTCATCTTCACTGATCAGCACGACATGCAGCTGTCCCGCCGTCGTGACACCAGGAATGAACAGCCAGCCACGGAGATGGAATTCATCAGCCGATTTGAAGGTCTTCTCTGCCCCTTCAACAAGCACATGGTGGCAGATGTCATCCAGATAACAGTTGGCCCCCTGGATGGCGAACCAGTCATTGATGTGCGATGGCAGATTGATGGCCAGATCCCGCACCAGCGGGGGATCAAAAATATGACGGGGCGGCGCCTGGTTCTTCCAAGAAGAGATGGGCAGAAGGCCAAGCTGCCCGGCATCCAGCATCAGGTCTGACACACCGAGAAGACGCTTTGGTGCGAGCTCCCTGTAAAGGCTGAGCAACCCGGCCGTATAATCTCCTTCATGCGTCCAGAGATCAGGCGTGATGGCCTCCATCATCTTCCGGCGGATATCCTCCGAAGACCGCAGAAGCTCCAGACGTTCCAGCACAACGTCTGCCCGGCTGACCGGTACCTTGAAGCCATTGACACCATCCGTCACACGGTCATCCAGCGCCCCGATTTCCGTCACGATGGGCACCAGCCCGTACTGCCATGCCTCGGAGAGGGAGATGCAGTAGGTCTCGGGCCATATGGAGAGAAACAGCGCCACATCGGCCTGTTTCATGACATCCGTATTGCCGACCTCGTACCGCCCATGCACCGTTACGTTCGGGCGTTTCATCCCCTCCAGCACCGGCTGATAATCCGGATGGACATAGCCCAGAATGTGGAAATGGAAATGATCAGGATGGGCCGCCTCTATCAGGGAAAGGATGGTATCCGCTCCCTTGGTCCGGGCGAAATTGCCAACAACAGCCACGCCCAGCGGGCGTTCTTCCAGCGGCCTGTAAGCGTTGGGCACAACCGGCACCGTCACGTCGGGGCTCGGGATCCCGTTGACCAGACTGATCTTCCTGTCCAGCACAGGGTAGATCCTGTGCATGAAGTCCCGAGAATGGGCCGTACCGAACATGATGGCATCAACGTGGTGCAGCATCCGGTCGATGAAGGCACGGCGGGGCTGTTCCCCGCCATACTCGATCCCTTCCGCCTGCTTCAGCATGATATCCATGGCCAGAACGGAACCAAACTGGTCCTCCACATGCCGCATCTCCTGATTCAGCAGGTTGTAGCGGGATGACACCAGCCAGAAATCATGCGCCGAGAACAGGACGCCTGCCCCGCTTGCCTTGGCAATGAGCGGCAGGGAAAGAGCGTGATGCCCCAGATGCTGGAAATGAACCACATCGATATTGTACTGGCCCAGCACACTGGAGAAGAGCATCTCTTCCTGCGCATCGCAGACGACATCATCCCAGCTGCATTCCGCAATATCGAAACGCTCCAGCTCATGCCCGTTGGCAGACAGGAGGCGGCAGTTCGTCCCCCGCCGCAGCCAGAAGAAAAACTCCACCTCCCGGCCCAGAAAGGAGCAAAGCTCCCGCTGGTAAACCTCAACCCCACCCCAGACCTGCTCATGAATGGTGGAGTGGGTGCACATCAGCACCCGCAGGCGGTTGCGGCGTGGTGTCGGCACCACATTGGCCGGAGCATGGCATGTGAACTCCGCCTGCGTGACTTCACGGATGAACTGGAGACGATGCGCATAGAGATGCTGCCCGATGACCGACTTCTGCGCCGCCAGGGCGGAGTCCTGCCGCAGCTCATGATCCCGCAGCAGTCGGGCGATGCTCTCCACCACCTCATCATCATCATGGGCCAGATGAACGCCATCCACACTCCTGAAGTGCTCGACATCCATGCCACGGGCCACTTCAACCACCTGCGCTGTCCCTGCGAGGCCAAGCTCAAAATAGCGTGGACCAGGCGCCGTCGCCTGGCTGACATCACCATGGCTGGCATAGTCCCGGAACATGGTCAGCGTCACAGCACTGGCATTGGCGAAATCAATAAAGGCCTCATGGCTGACAGGCCGCTGGAGGGCCAGTGCAGCAATATCGTCCGGCAGCGGGGGAAGATATTCATTGCCCGGGCAGACAAGCTTCAGCCTTACATCAGGAAAGCTGGCCAGAACACGCCGGAGAGTCCGCACCCGGTTGGGCCACATCGTCCCGGCAAAAAACAGATCATACTCACAATCAGCCGCAGCCCGCACGGGCCGCTCATGCAGGCTGGGACTCGCAGCCAGCGGCAGATAATGCCCCTTGCCCTGATAGACTGACACGGAGGCCGGATCATTGGTGAAAACATGGTCAAACAGCGGAGCCAGCTGACCGTTTATCTCCTGCATGAAGGGGTCTTCAAATGTCCAGAGAATCACGGTCTTGAAGGCGGGGCGCACACGGCGGATCAGGGCCTGATTGATGCGCTGGCCATCAATACAGAGCAGGGTGTCATGCTGGCCGGAGGCCGCCGCACTGGCCAGACTCATATTGTCGGCAACGACAATGTTTTCTTTCCCGAACAGCTCTTCTGCCGCACGCTGTATTGCCAGTGTCAGATAGGCATTCGGGTTATGGGTATGATTCGTGTTGTAGATAATCGCCATTGCCAACCCTGAGTTCCAAGAAAAACCTATCTTCAAGTCTGGCCGCACCAGACAGACCGTAAGAACGGCTTAATTACAGAGGACGAGCCAGTCTGAAAGCGCAGCTCCAGTAAAGATTTACCACCAACATAATTACAAAACAATAAAAGGGCGGCCAAATGGCCGCCCTTTTACCGCTTTGAATCCATGAAGAAATGTTACCATTCCGCCATGGTCCGAAAATGAGCTTCTCAGTCCTCGGAGCTACGACGACGGATGGCCGCACCAAGGATATCACCGAGAGATGCACCGGAGTCAGAAGAGCCATACTCACTGATGGCCTGCTTGTCTTCCTCAACCTCACGACCACGGATGGTCAGAGACAGCTTGCGGGAAGAACGGTCCAGACCGACCACCTTGGCATCGACCTTCTCGCCAACAGCGAAGCGTTCCGGACGCTGCTCGCTCTTGTCACGGGCCAGCTCGCCACGACGGATGAAGCCTGTCAGGACATCATCAACCTTGACCTCGATCCCGTTGCTCTGAACAGCCGTCACAACGCAGGTGACAACATCACCCTTGTTGATGCGGTCCAGCACATCGGCAGCCGGGTCTTCCTGAAGCTGCTTGATACCCAGGGAGATACGCTCCTTCTCGGCATCCACATCGAGAACCTTGGCCTGAACGACCTGGCCCTTCTCGTAGCGCTTCATGACCTCTTCGCCGGACTCGTCCCAGGACAGGTCGGACATGTGGACCATGCCGTCGATGTCGGCGGACAGGCCGATGAACAGACCGAACTCGGTGATGTTGCGGATCTCGCCTTCGATGACAGAGCCAACCTTGTGCTCTTCAGCGAACTGCTCCCACGGATTCCGCTGAACCTGCTTCAGGCCCAGGGAGATGCGGCGCTTGGCGCTGTCCACATCCAGAACCATGACCTCGACCTCCTGGGAGGTGGCCACGATCTTGCCCGGATGGACGTTCTTCTTCGTCCAGGACATTTCGGAGACGTGCACCAGACCTTCAACACCCGGCTCCAGCTCAACGAAGGCACCGTAGTCCGTGATGTTGGTCACGCGGCCCGTGAAGCGGGCATTGACCGGATACTTGACGGCCACGTTCTCCCACGGATCAGCCTCAAGCTGCTTCATGCCCAGGGAGATGCGCTGCGTGTCGGAGTTGAAGCGGATCACCTGCACGCGGACAGGCTGGCCGATCTGCAGAGCTTCAGACGGATGGTTGATGCGCTTCCAGGCGATGTCGGTAACATGCAGCAGGCCATCAACGCCGCCGAGGTCAACGAACGCACCGTAATCGGTGATGTTCTTGACGACGCCATCGAGAATCATGCCTTCCTTCAGGCCCTGGATCAGCTCGGAACGCTGCTCGGCACGGGTCTCTTCCAGAACGGCACGACGTGACACGACGATGTTGCCACGGGCACGGTCCATCTTGAGGATCTGGAACGGCTGCGGCTGGCCCATCAGCGGCCCGACGTCACGCACGGGGCGGATGTCCACCTGGCTGCCCGGCAGGAAGGCCATGGCGCCGCCCAGATCAACCGTGAAACCACCCTTCACGCGACCATAGATCGTGCCGTTGACACGCTGGTTGTGGGCAAAAGCGCTCTCCAGAGCGGTCCATGCCTCTTCGCGGCGGGCTTTCTCACGGGACAGAACGATGGAACCGTCACGGTCCTCGTAGCGCTCGATGAACAGCTCGAACACATCACCCGGCTTCACATCCGGGGTTGTGCCAACAGGGCCGAACTCGCGCAGGGCAACACGCCCCTCGCTCTTCAGGCCGACATCGACGATGGCGTGATCGTCTGTCAGACGGATGACACGGCCGCGGACAACGGTCCCGTCAAACGCACTGTCACTGCCCAGTGTTTCATCCAGCAGGGCAGCAAAATCTTCTTTACCGTGTTCCGGTGTATTCTGAGTGGCAGAAGCCATGTATTTCCAGCATTCCAGAGTGCCGCAGCCAGTGCCCGGCACCCAGCCATGCGCCGTCTCCCTCTGCCCAAAAACACAGTGATGGGCTCCAAAAAACGACGTCTCCCCCCGACCCCACAGCCCGGAGCGGAAGTCATCACAAATCGCAGATCCCCCACCCCGCGGCAGGGGATTCATGACACCACGGGCTGTGCGGCGTCATACCCCCTCACCAACACGCATAAGGGGGGGACTGTCAACAGCGAAGATATGAATCAGCGCCGGATGATGCCCTTTTCCTGCAGAATCTGGCAGACACGGTCCAGCACGTCGGCTGCATCCAGATCATCCGTTACAATCTGCACGGCATCCTCGGCCGGGCGCAACGGTGCCGTCTCGCGGGAGGCGTCCTGCTGATCCCGTGCATTGATGGCCGCCACTTCCTCAGCCAGCTGGGCCGGAGACGTGCATGGCTGACCATGCCGCTGCACATAACGCCGCTGGGCCCGGACCTCTGCCGAGGCCGTAATGAAGAATTTGGCGGTGGCATCAGGAAACACGACCGTCCCGATATCACGACCATCCACCACGGCACCCCGGGCCCGCCCGAAATGACGCTGCCGCTCCAGCAGAGCTTCCCGGACCTCCGGGTGCCGGGCCACGGCGGAGGCCGCCCGGTCCACCTCCGGCTCCCGCAGGTCGGTCCG
>NZ_WNIH01000004.1:0-219106 GCF_009725805.1 Bombella sp. ESL0380
CCCAGGCAACGCTGTTCGACTATCATGCCGATGACGGAAGCATCATCCCGGCCCTCATCATGCCTACAAAACGGGGCCAGACCTTCATCCTCGACCGTCGGACAGGCAAGCCGCTGCCAGACTTCCCCGTCGTGGAAAAACCGGCTCCCGCCGGTGTCATGAAGGATGATCCCCGTACGCCAACGCAGCCGTGGTCTGTCGGGGTTCCCCGCCTCGGTTTTCCAGACCTGAAGGAATCGGACATGTGGGGCGTCTCGCCGCTGGACCAGCTGGCCTGCCGCATCAAGTTCCGTCGGGCCAGTTATGTTGGCGAGTTCACACCCCCTTCCCTCAAAAAGCCATGGATTGAATCCCCCGGCTATAATGGGGGCAGTGACTGGGGCAGCATCTCCTATAACCCGCAGACGGGCATCATGCTGGCCAACTGGAACAATGTTCCCATGTACAACCAGCTTGTGAACCGCAAAACGGCGGACCAGCTGCGACTGATCCCTGTGGATGTTCCCGAATACACGCCACGCCATGGCATGACAGCCGGCAATGCCGCCCAGGCTGAGACGCCGTATGGCACTCTGGTTGGTCCCTTCTGGAACGAATTCACGAGGGTAATGTGCAACGCACCTCCCTACGGCATGCTCACCGCCATTGATCTCAAGGCACACAAGGTTCTGTGGCAGCGGCCCTTCGGCTCGGCCCGTGCCAATGGTCCATGGGGGCTGCCGACAGGTCTGCCCATCGAAATCGGCACGCCAAACAATGGCGGGTCTGTCATGACGGCTGGCGGTGTGGCCTTCATCGGGGCGTCAACCGACAACCAGATCCACGCCGTCGACCTCAAGACAGGCAAGACACTCTGGACGGACGTGCTGCCCGGTGGAGGACAGGCCAACGCCATGACCTATGCCGTCAATGGTCGGCAATATGTCGCCATCATGGCCGGGGGGCACCACCTCATGGGGACACCTGTTTCCGATCAGCTGGTTGTCTATACCCTGCCAGAGCAGGCAACAAAATGATCTGCTCCCTCTGGCTGTCTGCTTCTCCGGACAGCCAGAGGGCCTGAGAGATTTGATCAAAACTGAAAATATCAAAAAAGCGGAGAGCCATCCGGCACCCCGCTTCATCATGTGTCTCTGACCCAAAGAGCGAAGGACAGCATCAGGCCATGTTGTGGCTTCAATGTGGCCTGGTTGGAGGGCAGTTACAACCACGCGTAGGCGCAGCCGAACGCCGGACGATGTGATGATCTATCCACTCCGAGACGAGCAGCCGGGCTTCTGGCAGGGACGATTCTGGATGATGGATGCGATACAGGGTTGTGCAGGCAGCAAAAATACTCATCTCGCTTTGCCCCATATCATGCAGCTCCTGATAAGCTGTAATTACGGCGCGTTCGCATTTGCGACCAATGTGCCCGGTGTCGATTTTCATATCCCATAACCCCTACGATACCCTGTTTTCCCCAGGAAAAACCTCCATCAGGAAAGGCGGGCCACTATCATCAGCCCTACCAATAACAGAATAAAGCGTCACCAATAAGAGAATGGGCAAAAAAGACATCTTTGCCCTACCCCTCCTTCCTTCTAACGGGTAGATGTCTCCAAAGGAACCATTTTTCGAGATTACGGAGAGAATAATGCCTGCATCTGGCACAGCATCAAATCTGGGCATCCGCCCCACACAGTGGGACCGTGATGCTGCGCTGACAACGGCGCGCATTCTTCTGGAAATCAAAGCCATCAACTTCCGGCCCAGCGAGCCTTACACGCTGACATCCGGCTGGAAATCCCCCGTCTATATCGACTGCCGCAAGATCATCTTCTTCCCCCGCGCCCGCAAGAAACTGATGGAACTGGCCGTTGAAAAAATTGGCCGCCACATCGGCTATGAAAGCATTGATGCTGTCGTGGGCGGTGAGACGGCAGGTATTCCCTTCTCCGCCTGGATTGCTGACCGGCTGATGACACCAATGGCCTATGTCCGCAAGAAGCCTAAAGGCTTTGGCCGCAATGCACAGATTGAAGGTGACGTGCCAGAGGGCATGCGCACCCTGCTGGTAGAGGACCTGACAACAGACGGCGCCTCCAAGATCCGTTTTGCCAATGCCCTGCGTGAAGCAGGTGCCATCGTGGATCACACCTTTGTCGTCTTCTTCTACGGCGTCTTCCCCGGCGCCCAGAAAACCCTTCAGGACATGGGCATCAGCCTGCATGCACTCTGCACCTGGTGGGATGTACTGGAAGCCTGCGCCGATGGCCAATATTTCTCTGCCGAAGACAGCGCAGAAGTTCGCCGCTTCCTTGAGGACCCATGCAGCTGGTCCAAAGCCCATGGCGGTGTCGGCAGCGCAGAAGAAGCACTTGCCTTCAAACGGGGCTGACCGTTTCACACCCAGCCTGAAAAGGACAATGAAAAGAGGGCAACCTTTCTCTCCTTTTCAGGCCCCACCATCACGTCTCAGCGGATACGCCCATGCCTGCACCATCCTCTCCCCGCATTCTGGTCTTTGATTCAGGCATCGGCGGGCTGGGTGTTGTTCAGGCGCTGCGCAGTCTGGCCCCTTCCCTGACAATAGACTACCTCGCCGATACGGCCCTGTTTCCCTATGGGGAACAGCCGGATGATATCCTGCGGGAGCGCATTGCCGACCTCGTCTGCAAGGCTTGCGATACACTGGAACCGGCTCTGGCCATCATTGCCTGCAACACGGCCAGCACCCTGGCACTGCCCATATTACGGGAGCGGCTCGATCTGCCTGTCGTAGGCTGTGTCCCGCCCATCCGCTGGGCCGGACGGGTCTCTGCCAACCGCACCATCGGTCTGCTGGCTACAAGCGCCACGGCACGACGCCCCTATCTCAAACAGCTTCATGACGAATTTGCTGCCGATTGCCGACTGCTCATACATGGCTCCCGCCATCTGGCCAATCTGGCCGAGCGGGCTTTTCGGGGCGAGCAGCTGGATCCGGCTGAAGTGCAGCAGGAACTCGCATGCCTCTTTCAGCAGCCCGGTGGAAATGACATTGACGCTGTTGGGCTGGGCTGCACGCACTATACGTTTCTGCTACCCTACTTCCAGCGCCTCGGCCCTGCGGGCATCATGTGGCTGGACCCCGCCCCCGCCGTCGCCCAGCAGGCCCTCCGGCGGTTATGTGATGTAACGGAAGCCTCGCTTCCCGCCAGCCCGTCCAGCCCGGCGGACCGCTTCTTCCTGACAGCTCATCCACAGAACGGAGAGGAGCTTGCCAGAAACATCGCCTGGCTGGGATTCGCCAATGGCTGGGACGTTTTTTCTTAACGGGCCCGCTCGACCGTATAAAGCACCGTCTCACGCAGCAGATTTTTCAACCCGCTCTCCGGGAAACAGGACAACGCCTCCACGGCCTGCGCCGCATAATCCCGGGCCTTTTCAATCGTCTTACGGATGGCATCCCTCCGGGCAATGATCTCCAGAGCATGAGGCAGATCAGCCTCTGTCTGCTCATTATCCTCGATCACACGTTTCCAGAACTGGCGTTCTTCCTCCGTACCCTGCTCATAAGCAGCCAGCACCGGGAGCGTGATCTTCCCTTCACGGAAATCATCCCCGACCGTCTTCCCCAGCACCTGCTGATCCGCTGCATAATCCAGCGCATCATCCACAAGCTGGAAGGCCATACCCAGGCTGGTTCCGTACTGCTCCAGCGCCAGCTCAGCCTCACGACCATGCCCGGCCACGACGGCGCCTACCCGACAGGCTGCCGCAAACAGGGCCGCCGTCTTGCCATGGATGACCTCCAGATAACGCTCTATCGGGGTAGAAAGATCATTCTGGGTGGACATCTGGAGAACTTCACCTTCAGCAATCGTTGCCGAAGCAGCTGAAAGAATGGCCATGACCTCCAGCGATCCATCCGCCGTCATGAGCTGGAACGAGCGGGCAAACAGGAAGTCCCCCACCAGCACGGAAGCCTTGTTGCCAAAAAGGGCATTGGCAGAGGCCATGCCACGCCGCAGCGTGCTTTCATCCACCACATCATCATGCAGCAGCGTTGCTGTATGGATGAACTCCACACAGGCCGCCAGGCCGATATGGCGTGTTTCCCCCTCCTTCTCCCCATAACCACAAAGACGGGCAGAAGCGAGCGTCAGCAATGGACGCAGCCTCTTTCCACCAGCCGCCACGAGATGCGCTCCCAGCTGGGGAATCAACGGAACAGAGCTCTGCATCCTGTCAATGATGGCCTGATTGCAGGCTGTCATGTCATCGGCCAGATAGGCGGAAAGGGCCTTCAGGGCGTCTTCCCCTTTGACCTCTCTACCCGCAGCCTCACCGCCAGATACAGTGTTGGGCTCTGATGAGGAAGAAACCAAAACGCACAACTCCAGTTCTCCCTGCTCCAGCACGCTGGAGCAGACAGTCTCGGGCGGCTGCCTTTCCTCCGGGATACGTCTTCTCAGAACGTATGGCCGGGCAGAACGCAGCCCATACCCCTATTAGAAAATACTTCCGTCCATATGAGCAGCAAAGCAGGCCCGGTCAAGACAGCCCTATCATAAACCATTCAGATAACGGGTAATTTCCCTGCTTTCCTCTCAGGAGAACACACCACTTTCGAAGGCATCTTCCCACGTACCCTGCGTGGAAGCACGGGAATATTCAGTCGCACGATTCTCGAAGAAATTCGTATGTTCCACCGCATTGAGCATGTCATCCACCCATGGCAGCGGATTTTCCTCGATGCCATAGATCGGGTCCAGACCAAGCTGGATCAGCCGGCGATCAGCAATGAAGCGGATGTAGCGCTCCACCTGCCCGGCAGACAGGCCCTCCACAGGCCCCATTTCGAAGGCCAGTTCGATGAAGGCATCCTCGTGGGCGACTGTCTGACGGCAGATTTCCACCAGTTCAGCCCGGAATTCTTCCGTCCAGAGTTCCGGATTTTCCCGAATGAAGGTGCGGAAAAGCCGGATCATGGAGAGGCAGTGCAGCGTTTCATCACGCACGGACCATGAAACGATCTGCCCCATCCCCTTCAGCTTGTTGAAGCGGGGGAAATTCAGCAGGATGGCAAAAGACGCAAACAGCTGGAGACCCTCCATGAAGGCTCCGAAGGCTGCCATCGTCTTGGCAACATCCCGCTTGCTGTTGATGTTGAAGGACTGCATGAAATCATACTTGTCCTTCATTTCCTTGTATTTCAGGAAGGCGGAATACTCCGTCTCCGGCATCCCGATCGTATCCAGCAGGTGGGAATAGGCCGCAATATGGATGGTCTCGATGTTCGAGAAACAGGAGAGCATCATGAGGACTTCGGTCGGCTTGAAGACCTGACTGTAATACTTCATGTAGGCGGAGTTCACTTCCACGTCCGCCTGCGTGAAAAAGCGGAAAATCTGCGTGACGAGATTCTGCTCGGCCTCTGAAAGTTTACGGTGCCAGTCCTTCACATCCTCGGCCAGCGGAACTTCCTCCGGCAGCCAGTGCAGACGCTGCTGGGTCAACCAGGCATCATAGGCCCAAGGATAGCGGAATGGCTTGTAAACCGGGTTTTCAACCAGAAGATTGGCCTGCTCGGCCGCTTCCGGGGCCGGCGGCAATGGAGTGCCATCTGTCATCTCGCGAAACCTTTTTCCCTTGAGACACAGCCCTTCCAGGCTGAATCCCTCCAATATCCAGAGATGAGGCCATGCCGGGCAGGCCTCATCTCACACCCTCCGCCTTACTGGCAGGAGAGACATTCCTCATAACTCCCGGCACCACTCTCCGCATGGCGTGGCGTAGCCTGCGGAAGATGATCGTCATCCCCCTCCATGATGTCACGCTTCACGGCAACATTGGACACCGTATCGGCCCTCTGGATGGAAAGGGAGCGGCAATAATACAGCGATTTGACGCCCTTCTTCCATGCCTCATAATGGATGCGGACAAGGTCACGCTTGTGCACATCCGCCGGCAGGAACAGATTGACCGACTGCGACTGGCAGATGAACGGAGCACGGTCGGCAGCATGCTCAATCACCCAGCGCTGGTCAATCTCGAAGGCTGTTCTGAAAACATCCTTCTCATCCTGTGTCAGGAAATCGAGATGCTGTACGGACCCCTTGCTCAATGTGATGGAGGACCAGACCTCATCCGTATCCCGCCCATACTTCTGGAGCAGCTTCGCCAGATGGCGGTTCCGCACCGTGAAGGAGCCGGACAGTGTCTTCTGAAGAAACACGTTGGCACTGATGGGATCAATTCCCGGGCTGGCATTGCCCGCAATGATGGAAATGGACGCTGTCGGTGCCACGGCCATCCTGTTGGAGAACCGTTCCTGAAAACCATATTCTTCAGCATCCGGACACGGGCCCCGTGTCTTTGCCAGCTCGCGGGATGCCTCAGCCGTCTGCTTCGAGATATGCTCAAAGAACTTCTTGTTCCACACCTTCGCCATGACACTACCAAAGGGCACCATCCTGGACTGAAGGAAGGAGTGGAAACCCATCACACCCAACCCGACCGACCGCTCCCGCATGGCGGCATAACGGGCATGGGCCATGTCATCCGGCGCATTGTCGATGAAGTCCTGCAGCACATTGTCGAGGAACAGCATCACATCCTTGATGAAGTGCGGGTCATCTTTCCATTCATCCCAATATTCCAGATTCAGGGATGAAAGACAGCAGACAGCCGTACGGGTCTTGCCATGATGGTCAATCCCCGTCGGCAGGGTGATCTCGGCACAGAGGTTGGAGGTCTTCACCTCCAGCCCTGCCAGCCTGTGATGTTCTGGCCGGGCACGGTTCACCGTGTCCGAAAACACGATGTAGGGCTCGCCCTGTTCCATGCGTGCTGTCAGAAGGCGTATCCACAGGCCACGGGCCGACACCTTGCGAATGACGCTATGATCCTTGGGGGAAACGAGTGGCCATTCCTCATCACCCGCCACGGCCCGCATGAAATCGTCCGTCAGCAGCACACCATGATGCAGATTGAGGGCCTTGCGGTTGGGATCACCACCAGTGGGACGGCGCATCTCGATGAATTCTTCAATCTCGGGATGCCAGATAGGCAGATAAACTGCAGCGGAACCACGCCGCAGGCTGCCCTGGCTGATGGCGAGCGTCAGGCTGTCCATCACCCGAATGAAGGGAATCACACCGGATGTTTTACCATTCCGGCCGATATTCTCCCCGATAGACCGCAGATTGCCCCAATAGGAACCAATCCCCCCTCCTTTGGCAGCCAGCCAGACATTCTCATTCCAGAGCCCGACAATCCCCTCGAGACTGTCCTCCGATTCATTGAGAAAACAGGAAATCGGAAGACCACGATTCGTCCCGCCGTTGGAAAGAACAGGTGTGGCTGGCATAAACCAGTGCTGGGACATGTAATCGTAAATACGCTGTGCATGCCCCTCATCAGCTCCATACCGGGATGCCACGCGCGCAAACAGCCCCTGATATGTCTCACCTTCCAGCAGGTAGCGGTCATCCAGAGTGGCACGACCGAAGTCTGTCAGGCGCTCGTCACGTTCCGGCGTCGTCCGCACAGGCGGATGCCCCGGCAGCTGAACAACATTGGGGAAGAGCTCGGGTTCTTCTGTCCCACCCAACGGGTGAGCGAACGTCTGCGCATCATGCATGGTCATGAATCGAGCCCCTCATTTCGGCATCATTTTCGGCTTAAACAGTCCTCCCATCTCCCATGGATGAAGGGCATATTTCAAGGCTTGTTTTTCGTCAGGTTTTATGCATTTTCGCATATATAGGGTTAACCCGTTCACAATGAACACTATATATTGTAACGAGTTCTCACCCTTCCTGCTGAATAACAACAGTTTTCAGAGCCACCCACACTGGGCATGGTTACGCAGCAACTGGTCCGCCAGGATGCAGGCCATCATGGCCTCGGCCACCGGTACGGCCCGGATGCCGATGCAGGGGTCATGCCGCCCCTTTGTCCGGACATCCACCGCCTCACCATCCCGCGTGATGCTCGGTACGGGCAGCAATATGGAGCTGGTTGGTTTGATCGCCATGCGGGCCACGATAGGCTGCCCCGTGGAGATACCCCCCAGAATACCCCCGGCGTGATTGCTGAGAAATACAGGCTCCATCGGATTATCGGAGGGACGGATGGGATCCGCATTTTCCTCGCCATGGAGGGCGGCAACCCCCATGCCATCACCAATCTCGACCGCTTTCACACCGTTGATACCCATGAGGCCGCCAGCCAGTTCGGAGTCCAGCTTGCCATAAACAGGCGCCCCCAGCCCGGCAGGAACGCCTTCCGCCACGACCTCCAGCGTCGCACCGATGGAGGATCCGGACTTTCTCACCTCTTCCAGCTGCTCGCTCCACGCCGGAACGATTCCCGCATCTGGAGAGAAGAACGGATTCCGTTCCACCTCATCCCAATCCCAGCGTTCCCTGTCCACGGACTGCCCACCAATACCCGTAAGGGCGCCACGGATGAGCAGCTGCGGCCCGACAAGCTCCCGCAGGATGACCCGTGCCACGGCTCCCGCTGCGACACGCATGGCCGTCTCCCGTGCGGAAGACCGCCCGCCACCACGATAGTCACGGATGCCGTACTTCAGATCATAGGCAATATCTGCATGGCCAGGCCGATACTGCCGGGCAATCTCCCCATAATCCCGGGACCGCTGATCCGTATTCTCAATCATCAGGGAAATGGGGGTGCCCGTCGTCTGCCCCTCAAACACCCCGGAGAGAATCCGCACCTCATCCGGTTCACGCCGCTGCGTCGTGTAACGGGACTGGCCCGGCCGCCTTTTCTCCAGCCAGGGCTGAATGTCATCCTCCGACAGTTTCAGGCGTGGCGGACAGCCATCAATCACGCAGCCAATCGCTGGACCGTGGCTCTCTCCCCATGTCGTAACACGTAGCAGACGCCCAAAACTGTTTTCAGACATTATTCTTATTCCCCAGAGGAGAGGCTCATGTCGGGAGCTTCCGGGTTCTTCATGCCAATGATGTTGTAACCGCAATCCACGTGATGCACCTCACCCGTCACACCGCTGGAAAGATCTGACAGCAGATACAGGCCGGAACCACCGACATCCTTCAGGGACACATTGCGCTCCATCGGAGCATTGACCTGATTCCAGCGCAGGATGTAGCGGAAGTCCCCGATGCCATTGGCTGCCAGTGTCATGATCGGTCCGGCAGAAATGCCGTTCACACGGATATCATCACGACCCAGATCCACCGCCATGTAACGGACGGAGGCTTCAAGTGCTGCCTTGGCAACACCCATCACATTATAATGCGGCATGACACGCTCTGCCCCCAGATAGGTCAGGGTCAGCAGGGAGCCACCGGCATTCATCATGGCCGCAGCCCGACGGGCCACTGCCGTGAAAGAGAAGCAGGAAATATCCAGCGCCTGGAGGAAAGCCTCACGGGGGGTATCCACATAGCGCCCGCGCAGATACTGCTTGTCAGCCCAGCCAATGGCATGAACGACAAAGTCGATCTTGCCCCAGGCCTTCTCGACCTCATCGAACGTGGCATTGATGGCAGCGTCATCACTCACATCACAGGGCAGGACCATGGTGGACCCCACACTTTCTGCCAGCGGACGTACACGCTTGCCCAGAGCCTCACCCTGATAGGTGAAGGCGATTTCAGCCCCCTGGTCCGCACAGGCCTTGGCAATGGCCCAGGCAATGGAGTTCTTGTTTGCCACACCCATGACAACACCACGCTTGCCAGCCATGAGTGTTCCCTTGGCTGTTTCCTGCTGCGTGTGCGCTTCCGTTTCTGACATGGTCAGCCCCCTTGAGGATAATCCTGGATATATAATAAGTGGGTCATCTCGTCGCACAAGGCTGGCCACTCGGCAAGGCCCTCCCGTCACGAGGAAAACGTTTTTACGCTTCCCTCTGCGTTGTGCTGGGGAGATGATGCGAAAATGCACCACCCGTGCCGCATGGAACACGCAATGGGCCGTTACCCTTCCTTCACGCCTCTGGCCGCCCCCCTTCTCACAATATGGTCGCTGATCGGCCATGCCGCCATACCATGGCTCCGCCGTCATGCCCGCAAAAGGCTGCAGCAGGGCAGGGAAAACAGAACCCGCCTGCCGGAACGTTTCGCCCGGGCAGGAATGCCCCGCCCCTCCCATGACGGACCGCTCCTTTGGGTTCATGCTGCCAGTGTGGGAGAAAGCCGGTGCATCCTGCCTGTTGTCAGTCAGCTTCTGGCAGACAGCCCAAAGCTGACCATCCTCATGACAACAGCCACCCTGACCGGTGGAGAAACGGTCGCCGCCCATCCGGCCAGTCACACGGGGCGGCTGATCCATCAGCTCATCCCCTATGATGCCCCGCATCTCCTTGAGCGTTTCATGGCATACTGGCAACCAATCGGGCTGGTTCTTACGGAAAGTGAACTCTGGCCGGGCCTGCTCTGCCTGAGCCGACAAAAAAAACTGCCTGTCATGCTGCTCAATGCACGTCTCTCGCCCCGTTCTGCCGCACGCTGGCGGTGGGCATCACCCCTGCTGCGCCACCTCCTGGAAGCCTGCCACTGGATCATGCCCCGAAGCATGGATGATGCGCAGGCTTTTGCCCGATTCGGAATCGGGCCACTCCTGCCCCCGGCGGATCTGAAAGAAGATTCGCCCCCTCTGCCCTTTGATGCATCCGAGGCTGTCACCCTGCGCAGGCAACTTGGGGAACGCTCCATTTTTGTGGCGGCTTCCACGCATCCGGGCGAAGAAGAGATCATCATTGCAGCCGCCCGGCAGGCCAAAAAAGAACGCCCTGACCTGCTCACCGTCATCATCCCCCGTCATCCTGAAAGAGGCAAAGAACTGGCCCAGACCCATCAGGCTCCCTGCCGTTCCAAGGGACAGGTTCCTGGAGGTGGGGATGATGTATGGATCATCGACACGCTGGGAGAAGTCGGCCTCTTCTTTCAGCTTGCCGAGCGGGTCTTCATCGGCAATTCCCTTGTCCCACCCGGAGGAGGCCACAACCCTCTGGAATCCCTCCATTTCCGCCGCCCTACGGCCATCGGTCCATACATGCAGAACTGGACAGCACTCTGCGCCCGTCATGCAGGCTCACTCCATCCTGTTGAGCATCAGGAGGCACTCGCACGCTGGCTGAAAGCCCGCCATCTTCCCAGCCCCAGGCCCCCTCAGCAGAATCAGGCAGGCAGGCAGGCAATTCGCCTTATTAAGGACACAATTTTGACTAAAAAGGCATTTTAATGAAACTGACGGCCCCTTCTTTCTGGCAGACCCCTGCCCCGACCATGCTTTCCAATCTTCTTTTGCCTTTCAGTAAAGTGACGGGGTTCGTCGCCAGGCAACGTCAGACCCAGCCTTCACTCAGGCTGCCCGTTCCTGTTCTATGCTGTGGAAACATCACCGTAGGCGGAACTGGCAAAACGCCCATGAGCCTCCATCTGCTCCAAAAGCTGATCCAGAGAGGACGGACTCCCCATGCCCTAACCCGTGGTCACGGTGGCCGGTCCAAAAAGACAGGACTGATCTCCCCCACACTGGACAGGGCCGTTGATGTCGGCGATGAAACCATCCTGCTGGCCCGCCTTGCCCCCACATGGCGAGGACCGGACCGCAGAGCCAATGCCCTGCGGGCCATC
This sequence comes from Bombella sp. ESL0380, assembly GCF_009725805.1. Lineage (NCBI taxonomy): Bacteria > Pseudomonadati > Pseudomonadota > Alphaproteobacteria > Acetobacterales > Acetobacteraceae > Bombella > Bombella sp. ESL0380. Next base: position 11,604 of record NZ_WNIH01000004.1, read on the forward strand.
GAAGCAGGAGCAGACTGCCTGGTCATGGATGACGGTCTACAGGACCCTTCCCTCCACAAAGACCTCTCCCTGCTGGTCATTGACGGTCCGGCGGGGCTGGGCAACCAGCGCCTGCTTCCTGCCGGGCCATTGCGGGAATCACTTCCTGATCTCCTGCCCCGGCTACACGCCACTGTCATCCTCGGTGACGACCGCCAGCATATCGCCGGGCAGCTGCCTCCGTCCCTTCCTGTCCTGAAAGGAACCCTCTCCCCTGGCGCCGCCATCCAGAAGCTGCGGGGCTATCAGCTCATTGCCTTTGCCGGGATCGGTCGCCCCCAGAAATTCTTCTCCACCCTTCAGGATGCAGGCCTTACCCTGTTGCGGACTCTCACATTCCCTGACCATCACATCTACTCGGCCCGTGAACTGAAGAAACTGGCCCAGCTGGCCCATATGCCAGAGACCGTTCTGGTCACGACGGAAAAAGATTTTGTAAAACTGCCCCCACTCTTCCAGAATTTCGTGGTTAGCCTTGATGTTGAACCCCGATGGAGCAACCCTAGGCTGATGGATGAACTTCTTGACCACTTTCTGGCAGAGTAACTGCCCCTCTCATGTCCCGGCCCCGCCCCCATGAAACATTATCTTGAGGCATGGGGCCTGAAGGGGCTTCTCTGGTTTGCCAGCAAGCTGCCTGCGGGTCTGTCTTCCCGTTTGGGAGGAACCGTGGCGGCTCTTGTCGGGCCGTGCCTTCCCTCATCCCGCATTGCCGACATCAACCTGCACCGTGCCTTTCCCACGATGGACCGAAAGACACGCCGGAGGCTCGTCAGAGGCTGCTGGTGGAACATTGGCAGCACATTGGGAGAACTCCCCCACCTTCCTGACCTGCCGGAAGGGGCTGCTACAGGTCCCGGCTGGCGTGTCCTGAATGATGAACTCCTGCACCAGGCCCGCAAAAGCGGGCGCCCTGTCATTTTCTTTTCAGGCCATCTCGGCAACTGGGAACTCATGCCCCTGATTGTTGCCCGTTATGACATGGCTTTTTCCCCTTTCTACCGTGCCCCCAACAACCCTCTGGTTGACCAGCTGCTCTGTCGGCTGCGACGCCACATTGTCGGCACACCCGTTTCATTCTTCCCAAAAGGGAAGCAGGGAGCACGGGATGCTGTCCGCCATCTCGCCAGAGGTGGATATCTTGGCGTGCTGGGGGACCAGAAAATGAACGATGGGATTGAGGTTTCCTTCTTCGGCCATCCTACCATGACAGCCCCGGCTGCTGCGGCCTTGGCCCTCAGATTCGATGCTCTGATCATTACAGGGCATGTCTGGCGGGAAGGCCCGGCCCGTCTGGTTCTGGAGGTGGGGTCCTGCCTTGACCCGAAAGATCATGCCAGCACAGCCCGTTCCCGCCATGACATGATTCGTCACCTGACCCAGCTCCTGAATGATGAGCTGGAACAATGGATTACGAAACGCCCGGAAAACTGGCTCTGGTTGCATCGGCGATGGGCAAAATCCTGTTACCGGAATAAGAAAAAGTAAATTTTACCTAGCCATGCGTCCGAAACATGGTAGGATTGCAAAATGAGAACAAGATCATAGCAGCCAAGCCTTCCTGTTCAGTTTTCAGATAGCGCGCTTCGGCACCATGGGTTGTTCTGATTGTGATGCAGCAGGGGTTTCCCTGTTCCCATGAAGGAGATGCTGACATGGCTCAGAAAGCATTCCGCGTGGCAGAACACGCCACGGCCCCCTCCTCCAGCGCCCGGGAACATGCGGGCGGTGTTGTCGTCCCGTTCCGCCAGAAGCTCCTTTCCCATCATCGCCACTACCTGGCCACATGGCTCATTGCCAGCGAGAAAATGGGCATTCTTGATGCCTCCATTGAATCATCTCCGGACCAGCAGACAGCCGATCCCAGCCTGGTGGTCATCTGGGTTCGGGAAAATGCCGACCCTGCCTACCTCATCAGCCTGCGTGGTCCCTACTGGGTTCTCACGGACTGCCTGAGAGACAACGAGCTTGGCCGTTACCGGACCTTCTCCGAAGCACTTCATACCATCCGTCCCGTTCTGCCCCTGCATGCATCAGCCTGACATGACGTCCTGCTGAAGCGATTTTTCGTTCTACAGAAAAAGCCCGTCTGACATGCAGACGGGCTTTTTCCCATGGAAGCAGGCAAAAAGCCAAAACCTGTCAGGGTGTTGATGACGTGCCGCTCCCAGCACCCGCATGACGGGATGGCGACCAGACCGCCACATCAGGAGCGGCCGGTTTCTTCCCAGCCTGAGCCTGTGCCGGTACTGCTCCAGCTGTCTGCTTTGCAGGTGACCATACGGCCATATCAGCCGATGCCGAGGCAGTCCCCCGCCCCGGCACGGCCGGCCCTATGGAAAGAGATGATGGCGATGTCAGATCACGGGAGGCTGGGACGATCAGCTGGCTGCCCCCACCCGGAGCAATCTGATAGATGCCCAGCGCCCGAATCATCCGGCCATCCGGACGCAGATGGAAGAGACCATTCACGCCCAGATAGCCTTCACGCTGGGTCAGTGTTGCCACATTCAGCTTGTTCTGGCGGATCAGGGCGCCAGCCAGGGCGGCCGCATCGTAGGCAAAATCTGCGACAGGAGAAGGCTTCTGCTGATAGGCATTCTGATAACTCTGCACATAGCCACTGCGCTGTTTCTCATCAAACGCCACATACCAGGCACCGCGCAGGTCCCCCAGTTTGGCATCAAAGGAACGCCAGAGCATCGGACCAAGAATACGAACCTGAGGAACCAGAAGCTGGTTGTTCTTCAGCGCATCGATCACACGGGCCAGATCCAGCCCGGTATCACCCAGAAGCAGGGCATCAAATGGCGGCGGGCTGACCTCCGAAGGGGCCGAAGCGGCCTGGTCCTTCTGGGCTGGCCGGGAGGAAGAAACCGTCATTTCATCACCCTCATTCAGAGGGTCAATGGCAGAAGGTCCGCTCTCCGCCGTGGCCGCCCCCTGTGCAGTACCGGCAGATGCAACCGGCCGACGGCTCAGCTGCGCCATTTTCTGCGTGATGTCATTGATGTCACTGCTGTGGAACGTAATCTGCGGGACATCCAGCCCAGCCTCCTGGCAGGCCAGGGTCAGCCCTTCCCCCATGGCGTGCCCCAGCGCCGTATCTGGCAGAAACGCAGCAAAACGCTTCCGTCCTTCTACCCGGGCAGCGTCAACAAGACGACGAACCTGCTGCTCTGGCGTCAGTCCCATGACCCAGACACCCGGTCTGGCCTGAGCCACATCACTGGTGAAAGCCAGCTCCGGCACATTCACTGGCTGCAGGACAGAGGACACGGCCTGCGTATCACCTGCCGTAAGCGGCCCCAGAACAATACTGTCTCCGGCCTCCAGAGCCTGCTGGGCGGCATGGGCAGGCCCTGCTGGCTGGGCACTGTCAAATACATCCATGGGAGGAGGCTGGTTGTCCGGCAGAGCCAGCCGGGCCGCATCCCTCAGGCGCAGGCCGATGGCAGCATGAGGGCCACTCAACGGTACGATCAGCCCGACACGGGCTGGTTTTTCCACTGGCTGCGGAGCGGCTGCCACCGGGGCCAGTTTCCTTTCATGACCATTTTCCCCGGAGCAGGCTCCCAGAAACATGAAAATACCAACGGCCAATGCTGCCTGGCCGTTTCCTCTCTTGCCGCGCCCCTGCCCACCACGGCTATAAAGGCCAGAGCGGCTCATTGAGGATAACGATGTCTGAGAAACCATATACTCCCCCCGATCACGGAACATTTCCTTCTTCTACCGGGCAGCTCGTGCTGGTGGCAACGCCTGTCGGCAACCTCGCCGACATAAGCCAGCGTGCCCTTGATGCTTTAAGGACCGCTGATGCCATCCTGTGTGAAGACACCCGCGTTACCACAAAACTGCTGCGGCATTATGGCATAAGCAACCAGCTCTTCCCTCTCCATGACCATAATGAACAGGACCGCATCCCCGCCCTCATTGAACGCCTCCAGCAGGGAGAATGTCTGGCCCTGGTCTCTGATGCCGGTACACCCATTGTTTCGGACCCTGGATACCGCCTCGTCCGGGCCGCACAGGCAGAAAATATCGCCATCACGTCCCTGCCCGGTGCCAATGCTGCCGTCACGGCTCTGACACTCTCCGGCCTGCCTCCCATTCCCTTCATGTTTCTGGGCTTTCCTCCCCGGGGAGAGGCCCGCCGACACAGCTTTACCGCCCTGCGTGCTGCCGAACAGGCTGGTCTGGCTGCCACGCTCATCTGGTATGAATCACCGCACCGACTTCTGGAAACACTGAAAACACAGCAGCAGGTATTCGGCTCAGACCGCCCTGCGGCCGTAGGGCGTGAACTGACAAAACATTTTGAAGAAATGGTCCGGGGCAGTCTTGCCGAACTCATTGCCCATTTTGAAGAAACAGCCCCACGGGGAGAGATCACCCTGCTTCTTGGTCCACCAGCCGCAGACGATACGGGAGCACAGGAGCTCGACCAGGCCTTGCAGGATGCCCTGAAAACCCACTCCGTCAAGGATGCCGCAGCGCTGATAGCAGGGATCGTCAACCTGCCCAAGCGCACCGTCTATAACCGGGCACTTGAGCTGGCCAGACAGAAAAAGGGCGGTTAGTCCTCATCCTTTGGCAGGACAAAACTTGAAGCCGGAACGCTGATGCCGGTCTGCACGCTGGAAAAATGCACGATCGTCCTGTGCCCTTGGGCATCCAGCACTGTCCAGCCTTTCAGACTGAGCGGACGGGTGGAGAAAAAGAGCGTCATCTCGCCTTCACCCGGATTTTCCGTCCGTGTCACCCGCAACTGGATCTCGCTATTCTGCTGTTCGTACCCCAGAATGGATACATCCCCCGAGAAACGGGGATCCGGCCGCAGAAGAAGACCCAATGGCGTATGATCCAGAGGGATTGTCGTGATCTGACCGATGCTGCGGTCCTGAAACACGACCTTGCCTTCATTGGCCACAAGCAGAAGCGGGCTGGGAGGATCGTAAGAAAACCGCATCTTTCCCGGCCGCTCCAGCAGAACTGTCCCGGTGGATGTCCCGTCATGCTCGGTCACCTGCTCAAACCGGGCCTGAAATGTCTTCGTCGCCGCAAGGCTGGACTCAATTCTGTGAACCCATCCCTGCTGGGCCTGGGTCAGGGGAACTCCTGCCGCCAGTGCCGGATTCCCCAGCAGACCCATCCCCCCCACAGCAAAAGCCACGCCGCAGGCCATGACAAGACGCCGCACCACCATCACCACGCTTCCTTTCCTCACAAGGAAATATCCGCTTCCCGGAAAATGTGCCGGACATCACCCTGCCAGACATCATGGTACCGCTCCAGCCACCGCTCCGCCTGTGTTTTGGCACCATCAGCAATCTCATAGAGCGGAGCAAGATAATACTCCTCCCCATGGCCCCGTTTCTGAAGTCCCTGCTCGGCCAGTGTCAGAATACGCTTTGCCAGATGACGCAGCCCGCCCGGGAAAGGAGCATCCATGGCCTGTTCGACAACAAGCTCCGCCAGAGACTGATAATGCAGCCAAGACTGCTCCTTCACCACCCGTTCGGCTTCAGCCAGCACGTCTTCGTCATATAGCAGCCCCACCCAGAACGCAGACTGGGCCACCATCATGTCTGGCCGTCCAGCATCGGCACCACGCATCTCAAGAAACTGCTTGAGCCGGACATCAGGGAACAGTGTCGTCAGATGGTCTTCAAAATCCCCGACCGTTGGGCGCAGGCCTGCCAACGGCTCCTGCTCGACACCATCGAGCCATTTACGGAACGAACAGCCTGCGGCATCAATATTCCGCCCTTCACGATTGACGAAATACATAGGGACATCCAGCGCCCAGTCCACGTAGCGCTCAAACCCGAAGCCTTCCTCAAAAAAGAACGTCGGCTGACCACTGCGCTGATTGTCCGTATCCAGCCAGATATAGGCCCGGTTGGACAGACGCCCTGTCGGCCTGCCATCAGCAAACGGCGAATTGGCCATCAGGGCCGTGATGAGAGGCTGGAGAGCGAGCGACACCCGCATTTTGCGGGCCATGTCTGCCTCGCTGGAAAAATCCAGATTCACCTGCACAGTGCAGGTCCGTGTCATCATGTCCAGCCCACGACGCCCGACCTCTGGCATGTAGCGGCGCATGATGGCATACCGGCTCTTGGGCATCCACGGCATGGCCTCCCGGGGCCAGAGAGGCTGAAAACCAAGAGGCGCAAAACCAAGGCCCAGCTCCTGCGCAGGCCCGGTGATCTGCCTGAAATGGGCAATCATCTCCTGTTCGGTTTCCTGCACCGTCCTGACAGGCGCACCGGAGAGCTCAAACTGTCCCGCAGGTTCCAGAGAGATGGACCGCCCCTTGTGCGGGCCCGCACCTTTCAGGCCTATCAAATGGCCATCATCACGGATGGCCTGCCAGTTCGGCCCTTCCAGAGCGCCAAGCAGGGCACCGATGCCATCCGGCTCATACGCTGGTGGCGCAAACGGCTTCAGCTCTCCTCTGGCCCGTTCTGGCAGACGGAACCCGAACTTTTCATGTTCTGTCCCAATACGCCATTCAGCCTTCGGCTTGCAGCCACGAGCCAGAACCTCGACAAGCTGCGCCCTGCTCTCGATCAGTGTCGTATTGCTTTCACCTGGATTGGACATGCACAAACCCTTATCGGCTAAAATTCACCACGCTATGCCGCAGGACGCTCAGACTGTCCGTAAGCCAGATACCCCCTATACTAGGGGGCATATTTACCTTCATTCAAGAGAACCGACACATATTCGAGCAGCCTCGGGCCGTTCATGCCTGCCGGTTGGCTGCTCCGATCTGGGCCAAGGCAGCACAGGCTGCCGTATCTGCCCGCAATATCCGGGGGCCGAGCGAAAAAGACTGTATGGCCTCATGCCGGGAAAGCCGTTGGACCTCTTCCTCCGCAAAGCCTCCTTCTGGCCCGATGAGCAATGCATCACAGCCAGCGGGAGGCCCTCCCTGCCCATGGCGCTCCAGCGCCACGGCAAGCCTGCGCCGAACCGGCCAGCGGGCCAGAACAGCCGCCAGAGGCTCCAGCGGCATGAGGGTCGGGACATCCAGCCGCTCACACTGTTCGGCAGCTTCCTGTGCGATCAGCCCCAACCGCTCAAGATTCAGGCGATGTGTGTTTGTCCGGGCTGTCAGGACGGGGCGAAAGCGTGTCACACCCAGCTCTGTCCCCATGCGGATGAGCAGCTCCGTCGCATCCCTCTTGAGTGGCGCAAAAAGAAGCTCCACCCCTTCTGTATCCTGCTGGGGCCGCAGACAGGACGTAAGGCGCACCGTGCCCTGATTTTTTTTCAGCCCCTCGACAGTCGCCTGCCACTCGCCATCCCGGCCATTGAACAGCACCACACCATCGCCCGGCTGAAGACGCATGACCTTGCCCAAATAATGGGCCTGACCGGCAGACAGGGACACCGTCTCCCCTTCCTGCCAGGGAGACTCTGCATCAACAATAAAAAGGCGTGGATCAGTACGGCTCATGTTTCGGGCATACCGCTTTCCCCACTCACTTTCCAGCATCTGCGATAAAATATTGACCTCATCCTGTTTCTGGCCAATCACTCATCCCATGTCCCAGACCCATCTTCATACCGATATCCGCAGCAATGGCCTGATCGGCCGCCTGCCAGACCCCTGGCGATCCTATGCACTGCTTGCCCGGCTGGACCGTCCCGTTGGCACATGGCTGCTGCTGCTGCCCGGCGTGTTCGGCATCTTTCTTGCCCCACAAGGGCCCCCTCTGGAACGCCGGCTCTTCTATACGGCGCTCTTCGCCATCGGATCGCTGCTCATGCGTTCGGCGGGCTGTGTCATCAACGACATCTGGGATCGCAAAATTGATGCCCAGGTTTCACGCACGGCAGGCAGGCCCCTAGCCAGCGGCGCACTCAACCTGACACAGGGGCTGGCTCTGCTGGCAGTGTTGCTACTCGGAGGGCTGGCCGTATTGCTCGCCCTGCCGCCAGTCTGCTGGATGCTGGCACCTCTGGCGCTGATCCTTGTCGCCTTCTACCCGGCCGCAAAAAGACTGACATGGTGGCCCCAGCTTGTCATGGGATTCACCTTCGGCTTCGGCGCTCCCATGGGCTATGCGGCCAGCCAGAACACTCTGGACCTGCCGGGCCTGCTGCTCTACGGCGGCGTCATCATCTGGCAGCTGGGATTCGATACCATCTATGGTTTTCAGGATATGGAGGATGATGCCCGTATCGGGGTCAAATCCACCTCCCGCCTGATGCTGAACCATGCCCGCCTCTTCGTAGGCAGCTGTTACGCCCTAGCCCTCTGCCTGTTTGCACTCTCGGCTCTACAGGCCGGGTTGCACCCACTCTTCTGGCTGCCTTTCCTGCTGGCCTGCCTCCTGCTGGGCCGTCAGACTGTCCGGCTTTCGCCCTATGATGCTCCTCTCTGTCTGCACTTCTTCCGGCAGAACGTCGCAATAGGCTTCGTCCTGGCAGCCGCCTTCATCCTGGGGGCCAGCCCGACATTCTGGCACTAAACCTGATCTGCTCCATGAGCGTGAGAGGGCCGACATGAAAAATCCCCGGGGCAGAACCAGCACCCCGGGGATTTTTCATACAACAGACTGACCTGTATCGAGCGACCTGCTCAGGTCGTACGCCTTCTGAAAAGCGTCCGCCCTGCACTCAATGCTGCTCCACAGAAAGCCACGGCAGCGGCGGCCCCGAGACAGATGAACGCAGGATGAGGGAACAGGGTGAACAGCCCGGCGACCAGCAATGCCCCTGTCGTCTGCCCTGAAAGACGGGCCACGGAGAGCATCCCGCTTGCACCACCCTCCCGGCCGGGAGGGGCTGTCACCATGATGGCCCGGTTGTTCGGTGGCTGGAAAAAGCCAAACCCCATGCCAGCCAGAAGCGTCCGCCAGGCAATGGCCGTGTTATCGGCATCCAGCGGCAGGGTACAGAGAAGCACAAAGCCAAGACATGTCACCAGCAGCCCAATGGAAGACAGCAGAGCTGCCGGAAAACGGTCGGCAATCTTTCCGACAATAAAAGACATCACCGCCACGCCCACAGCCCACGGTGCAATCAACAGACCGACTGTGGCCGGATTTTTATGAAAAGCCACTGCCAGCGTGAAAGGCATGGCCACAATATACAGGTTCGAAGCCACAAACCCACAGAAACTGACCAGACAGGCCAGCAGAAAGGGCACACGCTTCAGCAGGTCCAGCGGCACAATAGGCTCCTGCCGCTTTTTCTGCCAGCGCAGGAGAAGCCACCAGCTGACAAGGCTCCAGCCCGTCAACCCGGCACCCCAGCCCAGATCACCATGCATGAGGCTGTCCAGCCCGATCCCCAGCAGGGCGAAAGAAGCCACCGTGAGCAAGGAACCAAGGATATCGACCTTCACGTCGCTCCGCGGCGTTTTGGGCAGAGCCTTGCTGGCTAGAAGGATGGCAATGCCACCCAGCGGCAGATTCACCCAGAAAATCCAGGGCCAGGAGGCAATGGAGAGGATGAAGGAGCCGATGGTCGGCCCCAGCGCCACACCCAAGCCGATGAACAGCCCGTTGAGCGCAATCCCCTTGCCTATGAGCTTGTGCGGATAAATGAAGCGCACAAGCGCAATATTCACACTCATGATGCAGGAGCTGCCAACACCCTGAAGAGCCCGGGCAAGCGTCAGCTCCAGCATGTTCTGCGACATGGCACAGGCCACAGACGCAATGAGAAACAGGACAATTCCCAGCTGGCTCATCCGCCCGAAACCAACCCTGGCCCCAATGGCGGCCAATGGCAGGAGACAGGCCAGATTGGCCAGCTGGTAGGCATTGATGACCCAGATCGCCTGCGAAGCAGAAGAGTGGAGATCCGTTGCGATGGTGGGCAGGGCCACATTCGCAACGGAATAATCCAGGATCGAAAGCATCAATGCCAGAATGACAGATGACATCGCCTTGAAGCGTTGCATCCCGTAAAGGCCTGCGTGCCTCTCCGGGTCGTATTCTCCCTCAAGGCTAGGATCTGCCATCTTACTGCCCATTACCCTCTGGTTCTCCCAATTTACGCAGGGGCACCCCTGCAAAAAGATTCGCTTCGATCCGCTCCAGCGAAGCACCCTTCGTCTCCGGGACAAAACCCAGAGTAATCAGCACGAACAGGCCATTGAACGCTGCAAACAGGATGAAGGTCCAAGACGCACCCATCGCCAGCATCATCAGCGGGAAAATGCTGGAAACAACCCAGTTGGCCACCCAGTTTGTCACCGTGGAACAGCCGATACCAAAGTCACGGCCACGTGTCGGCTGAACCTCGGAGCACAGGGCCCAGACAAGCGGTCCCTCACCAATGGCAAAACCGGCCACAAAGACAAGGATCAGAGCACAGAGCAGGATGGAAGCGGCCAGGCTGCCACCACCAAAAGCCAGCACTGCACCGACACCAACCAGCGAAGCACCAACGATGACACAGCTCGTCAACAGCAGCGGACGACGGCCCCACCTGTCGGCGTATCGGATGGCCACACCTGTGAAAACCATGTTGGTCAGCCCGACCAGTGTCGTGGCCCACACGGCAGCATTGGTCCCGAAATGGGCAGCTTCGAACACGCGCGGTGCGTAGTAAAGCAGGGCGTTGATTCCGCTCAGCTGCTGCATGATCTGGAGGGTGATACCCAGAAACACGGAACGACGGAAGTTCGGATTGCTGCGAAACAGCCCATATCCGGCATCACTGCTCTTGGAGAGGCGGTCGTTGATATCGGCCAGCTCTGCTTCCGCCACTTCCTCGTCAGAACGCAGCATACGCAGCACCTTGCGGGCACGCTCCGTATCACCACGCATCATCAACCAGCGGGGGCTGTGCGGCAGAATCAGCACTACACCGAGGAACAGGGCCGCCGGAACGCCCATGATCCCGAGCATCCAGCGCCAGTGCCCACCTTCGGACAAGATGCTATCGGACACGAATGCCAGAAAAATCCCGAGCGTAACCATCAGCTGGTAGAAAGAAATCATGGCACCACGGGCCGATTCGACCGTGATCTCAGAAATGTAGAGCGGAGCTGCAAATGCTGCCACGCCAACAGCCAGACCAAGCAGGACACGCCCTGTGATGAGCAGGGCCACCCCGGGAGCAAACGCACAGAAAAGCGTACCAACCAGAAAAAGGATCCCAGCGCCCAGCATGGCACCCGGGCGACCAAAAGAAACGGAAATGCGACCAGCAAATGTAGCACCAACAGCAGCACCAGCCATCATGGACGACACGATCCACCCCTGCATGGCAGCACCAGCATGGAAATCAGTCGCAATGAACGGCAAAGCACCAGCGACAACGCCTGTATCCAACCCAAACATCAACCCGGAAAGGGCCGCAAGAATGCCAAGAAACGTAGCACGCCCTGTCGTCTTCTGAGACGAAGAGGCACCGCCCCCACTCCTGGCTGCCGGCGTTACTCCTACCATGATAACTCCTCATTCATAAAGGTCACACACCCCTCCGGCATCGGGGCGTGCGGCGATTATGGACGTTATTGCTCCAAATTCAATAAATTATCGCTCATCCTGCTTCACGAATGGATTACGGCTCCCCCGCAGCAGAAGCCGGATCGGCGTGCCGGGAAGATGGAAGGTCTCCCGCAACCCATTTATGAGGTATCTTTTGTAACTGTCCGGCAGCTGCTCCGCCCTTGTGCCAAACAGCACAAAGGTTGGCGGGCGGCTTTTGGCCTGTGTCATGTAGCGTAACTTCAGTCGGCGCCCATCCACCAGCGGCGGCTGATGACGTTCCACCGCCTCCTCAAACCAGCGGTTAAGATCGCTCGTGCCCACACGGGCGTTCCAGACCTCGCTGGCCCTTCGGACGGCCGGCAGAAGGCGGTGCAGCCCCTCGCCTGTCAGAGCCGAGAATGTCACAACCTCGATCCCACGCATCTGCGCCAGTGAAATTTCGATACGATCAGAAATCGCCTTGCGTGTTGCCTGACGCTCCTTGACGGCATCCCACTTGTTGAGAGCAAGAACACAGGCTCTCCCCTCCCGCTCAATCAGACGGGCAATCTGGAGGTCCTGCTCATCAACACCACGATCTGCATCCAGAACCAGTACAACCACTTCAGCCATTTTCATGGCCTCAATAGAGGCGGAAACAGAGACACGCTCCAGCCCTTCCTGAACACGGGCACGCTTCCGCATTCCAGCCGTGTCAACGATTTCGATCGGCCCGGCCTCGTCCTCGAGCATGACACTGACAGCATCACGTGTCAGGCCAGCTTCCGGCCCCGTGATCATCCTCTCCTCGCCCAGAAGGCTGTTCAGAAGCGTTGATTTTCCAGCATTCGGACGGCCAATGATGGCAAGGCGCAGCGGTTTTTCTCCATCCTGCTCGGCGAGTGTCTCCTCATCCGGCAGAAGGCTGACGATCTCGCTCATCAGGTCGGCCAGTCCCTCACCATGTTCAGCAGACATGGCAAGCGGGGTTCCCAGCCCAAGAGAGAAGGCCTCCATGGCTGCTTCTGCACCGGCCCGGCCTTCGGCCTTGTTGGCAACGAGGAGGACAGGCCGGTTCTGCCGCCGCAACCAGTTGGCAAAATGTGCATCAGCAGGTGTGATGCCAGACCGTGCATCCACGCAGAAAACAACCAGATCAGCCTGTGCGATCCCCTGCTCGGACGAAGCCCGCATACGGCCAAACAACGTCTCGGGAGCTGCTTCCTCCAGCCCTGCCGTATCCACGAGCCGCACACGGCGACCACGCAGCATGGCCACGCCGTCCTTGCGATCCCGCGTCACACCGGGCTCGTCCGACACGATCGCCTGACGCCTCCCGACAAGCCGGTTGAAGATGGTGGACTTCCCCACATTGGGGCGCCCGGCGATAACGACGACAGGCAGCCTGCCTGTCCCAGCGGGATCAACCATAAGCGCGCAGAACACCATCTTCGCTCAGAACGAGCAGCTGTCCATCACAGACAATCGGCTGTACCTGGCAGGATGACGGTGTTTCTATCTTTCCTTCTTCCTGGCCCGTCCTGGCATTCACGATCACCATGCCACCACGGTTCATGCTGGAAAGACAGACAAGCCTGTTGTTCAGCATGATCGGTCCCATCCACTGGATGGGACCCTTCTCATGCTCCGGTTTTTTGAAACGGGGCAACTGTTTGACCCACCGTACCTGTCCCGTCACACGGTCCAGGCAGGCCAGCTGCTGGTCCAGGGAGATGAGATACAGCCATTCGCCACAAACACAGAGCGGCGACTGACCACTGACCTCCCGCTCCCACAGACGACGCCCCGAGCGCATGTCGATGGCCACAAGCACACGAGACAAAGATATGGCATAGGCTGTCCCGCCAACAACGACAGGCCCCCCACGCACGCAGGCGAAATCCAACATGGCGCCCAGCCCGTTGCCTCCGCCAAGGCTGTCACTCCAGACAACCTCGCCAGAAGCTGCACGCAGGGCCACCAGATCACCACTGCCGAAACCAGCCACCACAATGTCATTGACAATGGCCGGAGCCCCAGCCCCGAAGAGGGTCGTGCTGACATCGGTCGCCTGATAGGTCCAGCGCTGCTGGCCCGTTGCCGCATCCAGAGCGTACAGGCGGGCATCAATGGTCGTGAAAACCATCAGACCACCGACAACAGTCGGGGCGGAGCGCCCCGGCGTCCCGATATCCACGGCCCATTTCTGTCGACCCGTGGCAGCATCCAGCGCCAGGGCCTGCGCCACGCCATCAACGACATAAAGCGTATTCCCCACTAGGGCGAGGCCACCGCCAATATTGGTGGAACGGGTCTTGCGGGCTGGCTGGAGGTGCCAGAGCTGCCTGCGCTCCGGCCAGCTCCAGGCCCGGATGACGCCCTGGGCATCCACCGTGAACATGCGACCATCGCCAATCACGGGCGGGGACTGCAAGGCCCCTTTGCGATTGGGGACAAACGCCACCATGGAAAGCCAGCCAACCCGATTGACACCGGAGCCAACCGACTCACTCCATAGCTGTCGCGTACCATTCCAGACTGCATTGACCGCTTCATGCGACGCTGTCCGCCCTTCCTGCATCCATGCAGTGACGGGCTGTACGGCAGGCAGGGTGATGGGGGCTGTATCATGCGTGTCCACGGCCAGACCTGCCCCGGTTGACAGAACGTCAATCCGTCTGCCCGGCAGAACCGTTTTCTTCGGATCGTCCGAGAAGGCACCACAACCCGCCAGCCCCGTCATGGCAGCAAATGAACAGGCGCCCTTGAGAAGAGAACGACGGGAAGCCTTTACGCCCCCCATCCCCGGCAGTGAAGAAAAATGGCGGTTCATCCAGCCTCTCCCAAAGTCTGCAACAATAGTCCGGCCCGACGCCGTAAATCATCCGTGCTGTCCGCTGATGTCTGAACCTCCAGCAGCAGGCGGCGTGCCTCTGCCCGTTCCTCCGGTTTGGCATCGTCCCTCAGGTCCAGCACGGCCAACCCTTCCTTCGCCAGAGGGACCCAGCTTCCCCCTGTCTGAACGAGCGCCTGATAACCACGCCTCAGCTCATCCCTGGGAGCGATACCCATCCGGGCATTCAGGAGGCGATACTGCGCCATCAACGCCAGAGACCTTTCGGAAGCTCGATCATCCACCACCTGCTGCCACAGCTTCAACGCTGTGGAACGGTCATGATCCTGCTCTTTCAGCTCGGCCAGATACATGGCGGCATAGCCGCGTACACCCTGCGGGGCGGACTGGGCCAGATCCGAGAAAATGCCTTCGGCCTTCTGTCGTGCATCACTTTCAGCAGACGGCAGAGCATTCAGATCACCAAGAAGCTTCATGGCCTCGAAATAGCGGTCCGACGCCACGGCCTGAGCCGTATGGAGCCGGTGCTGCTGCCATCCCCATACACCACCGGCAACACCAGCCAGCACCAGAAGAACCACCAGCACGCCGCCCACACGGAGGGCCATGGATCTGAGCCGCAGGAGACGCTGCTCTTCTTCCACTTCCTTAATCAAATCGTCTGACACGCCATATCCTTGCTGGACCAATCATGATAATTCTGACACTCCTATAGCATGACGGACCAGCGGCAAACATCCTCCCCGACAAAAATTACCGCTCCAGCCCGCCCCCCCATCGTCAAGGTCATGATGATGCAGAAGGATGAGGGGCCCCGCCTTGCCCGCTGGCTGACCCATTATGCCTGCCTCTTCGGCATGGAAAATCTTCTCATCTTTGATAACGGATCGGAAGAGGTCACCACTCTGGCCCTGCTGGATGAAGCCGAACGATGCGGCGCCCATGTCCGGCGGGATCTGGATACGGCGTTTGATTTCCAGAACAAGGGCGGGCATTTCACGAACGTCATACGCTCCCTGAATCAGGATGCAGAGTATGATTTCGCCCTACCGGTAGATTGCGATGAACTGCTCTGCGTTTTTACGGAGACCGGGCTTTCTCTAGGAAAGGCAGACATTCTGGCCGAGTTTGCACGCCTGAAGCCTTGGGGCTGCCCCTTCCGCATCGAGCTGAGCCTGTTCAACCTGCCTGGGGACGGACATGAAGGCTGGTACGCCCCCAACCGTCATTTTCACAAAGGCTTCGTGCCCGCCTACCACGACGCCACCATCGACAATGGGCACCATGCCCCTGCTCTGGCCAACACCACGGATGTGAAAATGACACGTTTTGTCTATCTCCACAGCCACAACCGGCCCTATCAGGAAATGATCGACCTCTCCCGGGCGAAACTGATGCCCGAAATGGAGAGCCCTGACGATGTATTTGACCGGCAGAAGATTCTTGCTCACCTCTCCAGACCACACTGCCCGGGCAGTCATCTCTGCCACATGCTTCTCCGCTCCCATGACGAGTATGAGACTCTCTACCGGGATGAGGTTCACATCTATTTTCGTGAGGGCCTGCCCCTGATCCGTTCCCGGTCTGGCAGGCTTCATGTCTGGAACAGCCACGCCTATCTGGCCCGTCACCCTGATGTGGCAGGCTATGAATCAGGACCACTGGCCCATTATCTGATGTATGGCTTTCCCGAAGGACGCAGCCTCCACTAACCGGAAAGGGGCCCCTCCCGCCGGAAGAGCCCCTCTTTTCTCCCCTCAGGGCTGGAAGCTGATGGGACGACCCACATTGCTGGTGACGATCTCATCATCCTGCATCACGACCTGCCCCCGGACGATGGTCCCCACGGGCCAGCCCGTGACGGTCTTTCCGTCATAAGGTGTCCAGCCTGCGGGAGAGGCGATCCAGTCATTGGTGATGGTCCGCTGCTTCTTCATGTCCACAAGGGTGATGTCACCATCGAACCCGACGGCCAGACGGCCCTTGTTCGGCAGCCCATAGACCCGGGCCGGACCAGCGGCCATAACGTCCACGAGCCGGGTCAGGCTCAGACGCCCTGCATTGACGTGATCCAGCATCAGCGGAACGATCGTCTGCACGCCCGTCAAGCCGGATGGACATTCCAGCCACGGCAGTTCCTTGGCCTCTTTGGGGTGCGGCGCATGGTCGGAAGACACCACATCCACCCGTCCATCCCGCAGGGCGGCCCAGCCTGCCTCAAAATGACGCCGCTCATTCCGCAGCGGAGGGTTCATCACGGCCTTGCCACCCAGACGCTCATAACAGCCCGGCCCTTCGTTGGTCAGATGATTGACCAGAACCTCCACCGTGGCATGACGGCGGTTTTCGCCCAGAAGAATGAACTCTTCTTCCGTTGAGACATGCAGGATATGGATGGGCCGCCCCGTCTTGCGGGACAGGGCCAGGATACGCTGCGTACCCCGAATGGCACATTCCGCATCCCGCCACTCGGCATGACAGTGGTAGGGCTGCCCCGGCTCGAAGAGCTTCCGCCGCTCCCGCAGGCGGTATTCATCCTCCGAGTGGAAGGACACACGGCGATGGCCGGAACGCAGGACCGCCTCGATCCCCTCATCATCCTCGATCATGAGATCGCCGGTCGAAGACCCCGCAAAAACCTTGACGCCACAGACACCCTCTTCCTGCTCGAACTCGGCCAGAAGGGGCGTGTTCTCCCGGGTCGCACCAATATACATGGCGACGTCAATATTCGCCGTCTCCACGATATGCTGACGCTTCCAGTCCAGCATCTTCCTGTCCGTGATGGTCGGGTTGGTGTTCGGCATGTCAAACACAGCCGTGATGCCACCCAGAGCCGCCGCCCGGGTGCCTGTCTCCAGCGTTTCAGCTTCCGGCTTGCCGGGATCACGCAGATGCACGTGAGAGTCGATCAGCCCGGGCAGGACATGCAGGCCCGTGGCATCAATGACACGGTCAGCCTCATCACTGGCGGAAACGGACAGGGAAGCGATCCGCTGATCACGGATGCCGATGTCGGCCTGTGCCTCACCCCATGGAAATACGCACCGTCCATTACGGATTATGAGATCAAAATGCATGATGTCTCCCTGAAAAATCTGTCATCGTTTCATCACAGTGATGACCGGTTCTTACCCCTCTCCGGACCATTCATAAAGAGAGAGGGCGGCCTGACAGACATCTTCAGCCTTCAGGCCCTCCATGTTTCCGGCACCGGGCGGGCCGGGAGCCTCAACCACAGCCGTCCAGCGGCCAGAAGGCGCATATTCTGCGGCACGGCTGGGACCGAACAGGCCCAGCGTTGGCACGTCCAGAGCTGCTGACAGGTGCATCAGCCCTGAATCACTCCCGACAAACAGGCAGCAGCGGACCAGCAGGGCTGCAACCTGCGCCAATGAATATCTCCCGCCAAGGTCCAGAGCCTCCGGCATGGCAGCCCGGGCCGGAGCGGCCAGCCTCGCCTCCCGCTCTCCCGGACCGTAGAACAGGACAGGACGCATCCCCTCTGCCCCCAGCCGGTCTGCGAGAGCCGCAAAAGATGAGGCAGGCCAGAGTTTCGTCTCCGTTCCTGCTGTCGGAGCCAGAGCCAGCCAGCGGATGTCACCGGGCAGGAGGCGGGCGGCCATGTCCTGCTCCTCCGGTCCCAGCCAGACATGCGGACGGAAGGGCTGCCTGAAGCCCAGCGACCGGGCCTGCTGCTCCAGCTTCAGCCCTGTCCGCCTGCCCCCCCTGACGACATGACGGGAACGGCTCCATACTCCATAGGCCAGAGGCGATGAACGGAGATCCACCACCACTTCCCAGCGATGGCGCACAACCTGCCACCACAGGGCCAGCCAGTGCCTGTTATGAGGCTTCTTCTCCACCACGATGATCCGCTCGCAACGGGGCATGTACCGGAACAGGTCCTGCACGGCCGGACCGCAGGCGATGGTGAATCGGGCCTGAGGATGACGCTCCATCATCCCGGCCAGCGCCCCCATGGCAATCACGGCATCACCAAGACGATGCGCCGTGATGAAGAGGATGCGTTTCACTCCTGCAACCAGATCGGGTCTGACAGGGTTGCGAGAAATTCGGCATGACGGGCCAGAGTGGCCTCATCCGGTGATGGCATGGGGCGGGCCTTGCGACCCGTCACGGCCCTGCGCTTTCCCGCCCCACCCGGGCCGGCAGCCTGCTGCCGGTCACTGCCCAGACCAAGGCCACGCTGCCGCCCCCCGATCAGCTCCACATACACGTCGGCCAGCAGGCGGCAGTCCAGCAGGGCATTGTGGGTGCCACGCTCGGAGAGGTCGATCCCGAAACGGCGGCAGAGGGCGTCCAGATTGGCAGGCATCCCGGGGAATTTCTTCCGGGCCATGATGACGGTATCAATGGCCCGACTGTCATAATCCAGCACGGGACGTCCGGCCCGCTTCAGCTCCGCATTGATGAACTTGAAGTCGAACGGTGCATTATGGGCGATCATCTTCCCGTCACCGATGAACTCCAGGAACTCATCAGCAATGTCAGCGAAAAGAGGTTTCCCTTCCAGGTCCGCCAGCGTGAAACCATGCACCTTCGTGGCCTCGGGGGGAATGTCCCGTTCGGGATTCACCAGCACATGGAAATAATTTCCCGTCCGCAGGTCATTCACCAGCTCCAGGGCGGCAATTTCGATCACCCTGTCCCCGGTATCCGGGTCCAGCCCTGTCGTCTCGGTATCAAAAAGAATGGAACGGGTCATGTCATCGTCTTTCACGCATCTGCCACAGGGAGGCCAGAATGGCACGGACCTGACGGGCCGCACAGGCACGGGAGAGGCCCGTCCTTATCACGATATCGGCCCGGCGTCGCCGCTCCCTGTCCGGCATCTGCCGGGCCAGCAGGGCTTTCGCATCCGCCTCGCTCATCTGCCCCCCCCTCCTGTAACGCCGCCGGATGCGGGACAGACGGACAGACAGCGGAGCCGACACCACCATGACGAGCGTACAGTCCCGATCCGCCCCCGTTTCCCACAGAAGGGGAATGTCCAGAACACAGAACGGCACCTGACGGGACCGGCAACGCCGCAGAAAAGCCTGTCTCTCCTGCCGGACCATCGGATGGATGATGGCTTCCAGCCGGGGCAGGACGGTTGGATCCGCCGCTATGAGACGGCGCAGGGCTGCCCTGTCCAGCACGCCATCATGCACGATGCCGGGAAACGCCTTCTGCAGGGCAGGAACCGCCCGCCCATGAAGGGCCTGAAGCTGACGGACGCAGGCATCGGCATCAAAAACAGGCACACCCGCCCTGCGGAAGAGAGATGCCACCGTACTCTTCCCGGCGGCCATGCCACCCGTCAGCCCCAGAACCTTCACGAACAGGCCCCGACCATCACCATGTCAGGAAAGGCCATGCCGGGCGAGGTCCTGCGCCAGAATGTCAAAACTGGCTTCATCGGCTTCCGGCAGCACACCGAACCATTCCTGAAACCCGGCCCGTGCCTGACAGATCAGCATGCCCAGCCCGTCCACGGTGCAGAAGCCACGCTCCTGCGCTGCCTTCAGCAGAGGTGTCTGCCGAGGCGTATAGACGATGTCCGTCACACTCAGCCCCTCCTGCCCCTTCTGCAGCAGGCTGGACCATGCCGTGTCATCACGTCCTCCCATGCCCAGCGATGTCGCATTGACGAGCAGATTCATCTCTCCCAGCCTGCTGGGCCAGTCTGTCCAGTCCAGCACGATTCCGCCCCCCAGGGCCTGCACCAGAGCCTCGGCCCGGGAAGCTGTACGGTTGGAAATGAAGACCTCACAGCCACGATCCTGCAACGCTGCCGCCACGGCCCGGGCGGCTCCCCCCGCCCCGAGGATGAGAGCACGCCCTTCCAGCCTCACGCCATGAGCCAGAAGATTGTCGCAGAAGCCGGTGCCATCGGTGCAGTCGCCAATGACCCGCCCCTCCACAAAACGCAGCGTATTGGCTGCCCCGGCCCGGCGGGCCGTTTCTGTCAGTTCGTCACAGAGGCGGAAAGCCTCCTCCTTGTGTGGAATCGTGACATTCACCCCACGGAACCCCGCTGCCGCCAGCCCCTTCAGAGCCATTTCCAGCTGTCCCGGCTTGACCGGCAGCGGCACATAGGCCCCGTTGACCTGATGCACCCGGCACCAGTGGTTATGCAGCATGGGAGACCGGGAATGATCGACCGGCCAGCCTATCACGCCAGCCAGTCTGGTCCTGCCATCAATCGTCACGCCATCTCCTTCCGTCTTTCCCAGAAGCGGGGCAGCAGACGGGCCAGACGCTCCGCCCATAGCTTCTGCCCCACTTCATCACTGATGAGGTCCTGCCTTATCTCAATCTCAAGGGCTGGCAGATTCCGCCGTCCGGCGTGATAGGGCACGCTGTATTCATTCTGGCTGTTCAGCACATAGGGCTGGTTGTCCCCCACATGGAGGCCGCCTTCCTCCTCCAGCAATGTCCGCATCAGGCGGGCGGAGTGAGGGTCATGATCGTGCAGCAGCCCGATGTCCCACGGGCGTCTCCGCCCATCCTGCATGGCAGGAGTGAAACTGTGCAGGGACACGAACAACGTCGTTTCCGGCTTCCGCCGGGACAGATGGCGTTCTATCTCATCGTGATAGGCATGGAGAATGGCCTCTTCCCGCTGCCGTCTCTCCACGGCTGACAGGCCCTGATTCCCCGGCACGGGCGCACCGTCACTGACGGGGGGAATGGAGGTCGGATGCCCGGCGGCCCGGTTGCAGTCGATCACGAGACGGGAATAGACCTGCTCCACAAGCAGGCAGCCGAGAGCCTGCTGGAGGTGCCTCCCCACTTCCCGGATGCCAATATCATAGGCGATGTGCCTGTCCCATTCATCCACGGGCAGGCCAAGATCACCCAGCCTTTCTGGCACGGCACGGCCCGCATGGTCGCTGATCATGACAAAAGGACTGTCCGTCACCGCTGCATGGACATGATAAGGGCGGGCCTCACTCTCCCCCAGAAGGGGCATGGCCTCAGTCTGCCTGTTCATCACGCCCAACCTCACTCAACCTGATGAAGAAGGGAGCGGACCGTGCTGGCCGCAGCGGCGTCCTTCCACTCCACGCCGCCATCAGAAATGGCCCGCACCTGCCCCTGGGCATCAATCAGCAGCGTCATGGGCAGTCCGGGTTCCCGAAGACTCTTCAGGAACGGATCCACAGCCTGACGCTCCGCCGTCCAGACGGGCAGGCCCTCGGCATGAAGACGGGGCAGAGCTGCCTGAACATGCTCCGGTGAACCACTGTCCAGAGCAACGGGGATCACGGGCAGATCGGGATTTCTGTCCAGGAAAGCGGCCAGCTGGGGCAGCTCTTCCCGACAGGGTGTGCACCATGTGGCCCAGAGATGCAGCATGTACGGCTTCCCCGCCTTCATGGGCAGGCTTGCCTTCGTGCCGCCCAGCCCCGCAATGGCCAGCGTGACCGGGGCTGACAGGGCCGGTTCCGGCTCCAGCTCCTGCAAACTCTGCAACGCTTCAGCCCGCACACAATTGTGCCACAGGCCCGCAGCCGCTACACTCAGCCAGCCCGCCAGAACGGCGCATGTACGAATCTTTTTCCAGTTTCTGATCATATCGGTCCTCATGACGCACAATAATACCAGCAACGCCTCCCCTGCAAACAGACCCGCCAGCACGGACGCGGCCAATCCCCAGTGGGGTGGCCGTTTCGCCAGCGGTCCGGCAGCCATCATGGAGGAGATCAACGCCTCCATCGGGTTCGACAGAATTCTCTGGCGGCAGGATATCCGTGGCTCCCTCGCCCATGCTGCCATGCTCCGCAAGGTTGGCCTGCTGACAGAACAGGAAGAAGCCGAAATCCAGCAGGGTCTGGCCGATATTGCCACGGAAATCGAAGAAGGCCGCTTCGCTTTCTCCCCGGCACTGGAAGATATTCACATGAATATCGAGTCCCGCCTGTCCGAGCGGATCGGGGAAGCCGGAAAGCGGCTGCACACCGCCCGTTCCCGCAATGACCAGATTGCCACGGACTTCCGCCTCTGGGTCCGGGATTCCATCGACGGCATCGTGGAACAGACGGAAGCCCTGATGCGCACCCTCGCCCGCCGTGCACTGGAATATCATGACACCCCCATGCCGGGTTTCACCCATCTTCAGGTCGCCCAGCCCGTCACCTTCGGTCATCATCTGCTGGCTTATGTGGAAATGCTGGCCCGTGATGCCTCCCGCCTGCGTGATGCCCGCCGCCGGATGAATGAATGCCCGCTGGGGTCTGCCGCCCTGGCAGGCACGTCCTTCCCCATCGACCGGGACATGACGGCGCAGGCCCTCGGTTTCGACCGCCCGACGTCAAACTCGCTGGACGCCGTGTCCGACCGCGACTTTGCGCTGGAATATCTGTCTGTCCTCTCCATGGAGGCCATGCATCTTTCCCGCCTTTCGGAAGAGATCGTGCAGTGGGCCTCTGCGGCCTTCAATTTCGTCCATCTGTCCGACGCCTTCACCACCGGCTCCTCCATCATGCCACAGAAGCGCAACCCGGATGCTGCCGAGCTGGTCCGTGCCAAGGTGGGCCGCATCACCGGCGATCTGATCGGGCTGCTGACGGTCATGAAAGGTCTGCCACTGGCCTATGCGAAGGACACGCAGGAAGACAAGGAACCCGTCTTTGACGCCACGACGGCCATCACCCTGTCCTTGGCCGCCATGGAAGGGATGATCCGGGACCTCAAACCAAACAAGGAACGGATGCGGGAGCTGGCAGGTGCTGGCTTCTCCACCGCCACGGACCTTGCCGACTGGCTGGTGCGGGAGCTGCGTCTGCCCTTCCGCACGGCCCATCATGTCACAGGGCGTCTTGTCAGTCTGGCCGAGCAGAAAGGCTGCGATCTGGCCGACCTTTCACTCGAAGACATGCAGGCCGTGGAATCAGGCATCAACAGGTCCATCTATGACGTCCTGACCGTGGACTCCTCCCTCGCCTCCCGCACCAGCCACGGCGGCACGGCACCAGCCAATGTGCAGGCACAGGCCAAGGGGTGGCTGGAACGGCTTGGACAGGCCTGAACGGAGAGATGATCATGCATCGGCTTCATTCCTCTTTCATGACGCGGGCCGTTCTGGCCCTCATGGGTGGCATTTTCCTGCTGGGACTGAGCGCCTGCGGCCGACCGGGGGCTCCCAAGCCTCCCGGCCCGTCTGAGAAAGTGACGTATCCGCAGATATATCCGCCAGAATGAAATGACGTGATTCTTCAGAAATCATGCGAGAGATTATCAAGAAAGGTGAAAGTGGGAGTTCCTGCTTTCAGCTTTTCTCATGATTACAGGGCATTGACCGCAAAAACTGGCTATTTACCAATAAGAATGACTGATAACAGATAAAAGATTTTCCTTTCTTCACGCTTTATCAAGATGACCTTCCTAGAGTGACCCTGCAATCTGCCTTGTTCAGGATGGAGTGGTCATGATGGTAACGCTGACAGAAATCATTCTGAAGGATCCAGCCCGTTATGAGTACATGCGGGCTGGCAACACGACTCCCTTCTGGGTTTCTCCTGCCATGAAAACAGAACTTCGCCTGCTCGGCCCGACAGGCAACGTCATACCCTGCCAACACCACCACAGGGGATGGTTCAACTTCCTTCTCCCCGCTGAAACACCTCATGTCTTCCTGGACATGACGGCCACTACCCTGCTGGATCAGACCATCAGAGACGTGATCCTGTTCATGGGGGCTCAGGAATGGTCTCTACCCGTTCCTTCTGCTCTCACCCGTTCTCCCAGACAGAGCAACCAGGCCAGAACTGCCTGGGTCGGCCTCCCACCCATGCCCCGCTGGGTACGGGGGCTCTTCTGCGTGCATCTTGAACCTGTGGTTCTTGAACGGGACAGATTAAACGCTGCCTGACAGGCAGTCTCCCCCAGTCAGAGGGTCAGGACCAGGCCATCCCGGGCTGGGCGGACGTCTTCGGGCAGGCTTTCGCAGAGCTGGCCGTAATCCATGTCCGGCCCCATGTGGGTCAGGACCGTATGCCGGGGCCGGAACTGCTGCCGCCATTCCATGACACGCCCCAACCAGCCATGAGATGGATGTGCCTCCCGCTGGAAGCACCCGACGACCCAGCAGGACAGGTCATGCAGAACGGCCTGTGATTCTGTGGGGAAACTCTCAACATCCGTGCAGTAGGCAAACGACCCAAGACGCAGGCCGAGACTTGTCGTCCAGCCATGCTTCTGCGGGAAGATGCAGCCTTCCAGCGGGCCGACCTTCAGCGGGCCATGGGTGGGAATTTCCTGCACGTCAAAAGCAGGACGATAGAAGGTGCCTCCCTCCCACGGCCGGAAAGCATAGTCGAAACGCTGCCGCAGCTCGGCCAGAACCTCTGCCGTGGCCAGAAGCTGGATCGGCCGACCGATCACACGATTGACAGCCCTCAATTCATCCAGCCCACCGATATGGTCACTGTGAGCGTGCGTGTAGAACACGGCATCAATATGGGTCAGCCCGTTTGCCAGCATCTGCTGCCGCAGGTCTGGCCCACTGTCGACCAGAAGACGGAACCCCTCATGCTCGATCACGATGGATGAACGCAGACGGCGATTCCGCCTGTCTGTCGGATCGCACGCACCCCAGAGGCCCGTTCCGGCCCCTTCCTCACCCCCGATCATGGGGACGCCAGCGGAGCCACCACAACCGAGAATCGTGATCTTCATACGGCTACCCGTGTGAAGAGACGCCGTGTGTTGGCTTGCGTAATCTCCACCAGCCGCTCACCCGTCAGACCACGTTCTTCGGCCAGACGAGCCGCCGTATGCACGACATAGCCCGGCGTGTTCGGCTTGCCCCGCTTGGGAACGGGGGCCAGAAAAGGACTGTCTGTTTCCACGAGGATACGGTCCTCCGGCGCATGACGGGCCACGTTCCGGATTTCTTCACACTTCTTGAAGGTCAGAAGCCCGGAAAAGCTCAGGTACCCCCCCAGCTCCAGAGCGGCTCCGGCCAGCTTCGGACCGGAGGCAAAGCAATGGATCAGAAAAGGGAAAGCCCCCTTCTCATGCTCGTCCCGCAGAATGGCGATGGTGTCATCATCCGCCTGTCTCGTATGGATGACCAGCGGCAGACCCGTCACACGGGCTGCCTCGATATGACGGCGGAAGGATGCATGCTGGACTGGTTTCACCTCCTCCGTGCCATGAAAATAATCAAGGCCAGACTCTCCGATGGCCGCTACCTGCGGAGCCTCAAGCTCTGCCAGCATGTCATCAAGACTGGGAAGAACCTCCTCATGGGCATGATCGGGATGTGTGCCCAACGCACACCAGATACGCAGGTCCGGACTGTCATGCTCCGTCAGGGCCTTCTGCCTGGCCCGTTCTGACCAGCGTGTCCCGATCGTGACCATTCCCGCCAGACCAGCCTGCCGGGCAAAATCCAGACTGGCAGGGAGGTCTTCCAGACGGTCCAGATGGCAGTGCGTGTCAATCAGCCCCTTCATGCGTCCTTCTCTTCCTCCACGAAACGGGGGAACAGACCTTGTGGCTTGGGCAGGGTACGCCCACCGGGCAGTGGTGTTTCCAGCGCAGCGATATGACGCTCGCCCTTCTCCACACCCAGCTGGTCCAGCATCTTCTCCATCGTATCTGGCATATAGGGCTGGAGGAGCGTCGCCACGGTGCGGATCACATCCACCAGAACCCGCAGCACATCCGCCATGCGGGCCGGATTTTCCTTCTTCAGCACCCAGGGGGCCTGCCGGTCGATATAGGCATTGGCCTCCCGGATGAGCTTCCAGATATCTTCCAGCGCATCACTGATGGCCAGACGCTCGATATGCGTGCGTGTGAGAGACGGCAGCAGGGTGGCCTGGGCCAGAATCTTCTCATCATCCTCTGTCAGGGCACCACGTTCCGGCAGGACACCCTGAAGATTGCGGGCCACCTGACTGAGCGTCCGCTGGGCAAGATTGCCAAGGTCGTTGGCCAGTTCGACATTCATCCGTGTGATGAGGGAACGGCGGCTGAAATTGGAATCCCCACCAAAGGGCACTTCCCGCATCAGGAAGAAGCGCAGCTGGTCCAGCCCGAACTCATCGGCCAGAGCCTTGGGGTCCAGCACGTTGCCGAGAGACTTGCTCATCTTCTCACCCTCGACCGTCCACCAGCCATGAGCGAAAACCCGTTTCGGCAGCGGCAGACCGGCCGCCATAAGGAAGGCCGGCCAGTAGATGCAGTGGAAGCGGATGATCTCCTTGCCCACCACATGCACGTCGGCGGGCCAGTGAACATTCCGGGGATCCTTCATGTCCGGGTAACCAACGGCTGTCAGATAATTCGCCAGCGCATCGAACCAGACATACATGACATGGTCCGGGTCACCCGGCACCTCCACGCCCCAGCGGAAGCTGGTCCGGCTGATGGAGAGGTCCCGCAGCCCCTGCTTCACGAAGCTGACCACCTCCCGTTTCGGACCATGCGGGCCGATGAAATCGGGATTTTCTTCATACAGCTTCAGCAGCCTGTCCTGAAAATCGGAAAGGCGGAAAAAGTAGGATGGTTCCCGCACCCACTCCAGCGGCGCACCGGAGGGAGCCGTCCGGCTGCCATCGGGATGCCGGGTGATCTCATCCTCACCGACAAACATCTCATCCCGGGTGGAGTACCAGCCTTCATAGGCATCGAGATAGATATGACCATTTTCGGCAACCTTCTCCCAAAGGGTCTGGGCTGCCTTCTTGTGTCGGGCTTCTGTCGTGCGGATGAACTCATCCGTCTGGACCGCCATGTCCTTCTGCATCTGGCGGAAGCTCTGGGAGATGCGGTCCGCAAAATCCTGCGGAGGAACATTCTGCGCCTTTGCGCTCTGCTCCACCTTCTGTCCATGCTCGTCCGTCCCGCTGACGAACAGAACATCGTTGCCATCCAGCCGATGGAAACGGGCGATCACATCACAGGCGATGGAGGTATAAGCGTGGCCGATATGCGGCGCACCATTCACATAGAAAATGGGAGTCGTGATGGTGAAATGCCGCTTCATGATCTATCTGTCCTGTCGTCCAAATTTTACCAAAACCCACAACCGGGCCTGCTACCCTTGGCGGGCCAGAGCAAGGACTTCCCGGATGGCCTCGGCCCTGTCAAGGCTGAAGCGCTCACTCTGCATCCGCATCTGCCCCAACCGCCCGGCCCGATCCGCCATGAGAGCTGCCCGGGGCAGATCTCCCGCAAAGGCGGCATCCCGTGCCTGACCGGCCAGTGCCTCGCCTAGCAGATCGCACACTAACGCAAAACCCTCTGCTTCACGAGCGATCTGGCTGACGATCACCCAATTTTCATGATCCAGCTCTTCACCGGCCAATGCCCGCTCCACCAGCCCGGCACAGATGCCGTCCCGGTCCTGTGCCAGAAACAGGGCACGACCGGGAGACCCATGGGCACGATGCAGGACATCATCCGGCACGTCAGGCAGAACGGCCTTCATGTCAGCCTCATCCAGCCCGGCCAGGGCCAGCACACGGCAACGGCTCCGCAATGTCGGCAGCAATGTGCCCGGTGAAGAGGTCGTCAGGAAGAGAGCGGTCTTCGGCGGAGGTTCCTCAAGAATCTTCAGCAGCGCATTGGCGGCAAAACGGTTCAGACTTTCCAGCCCGTCCACGACCACGACCCGCCAGCCACCCTCCGTGGCCGTGTGATGCAGAAAATTCTGGATGGGCTGGACATCAGCAACCGTGATCTCCCCCTTCAGCTGTCCCTTGCGGGGGTCCATCTTCCGGGCAATCGTCAACAGATCTCCATGCGTCCCCGCAGAGATGCGCCGTCCAGCAGGACTTTCCAGATCGCTGCCCCCCAGCAGCCTGCGGGCCAGATGGAACGCCAATGTCACCTTGCCTACACCGGACGGGCCAGAAATCAGCCACGCATGATGCAGCCTGCCAGACGCAAAAGACTCTTCAAACTGCTGTATGGCTGCCTGATGCCCATACACATGGGCTGCCAAACGTGGTTCAGGCGGGGTCCCCCTCACGCAGCGCCCTCTCCAGCCATATGCTGCCGCACGAGAGCGTATAGGTGCGCCTGCACCTCTTCCAGCGACTGGCTGGCATCAACCCGCCGGATGCGGGCAGGATCCTTCTCGGCAATATCCTGAAAACCAGCCCGCACACGCTGATGAAACTGCATCTGCTGTCCCTCGTACCTGTCCAGCTTTCCACCCCGCCGGGAAATACGCTGACGGGCCACTTCGCAGGGCAGGTCCAGCCATAACGTTACATCAGGCTCTCCTCCCACGACCTGCCGCAGGGAGCGGATATACTCCAGAACTTCTGCCCGGCCCTCTCCGATTCCATACCCTTGATAGGCCCATGTGGAATCATGGAACCGATCACAGAGGACGATTTTCCCTTCTGCCAGAGCCGGTCGGATTGCCTTGGCGAGGTGATCCGCCCGGGCCGCCATATGAAGCATGATCTCCGCCTGCCAGCAGAAACTCTCCTCCCCAAAAAGGAGCAGGTTCCGCAACGCTTCGGCTGCTGGCGTCCCACCGGGCTCTCTCGTCTGGAAAACCGGGAAACCAGCGCCTTCCAGCTGCTCGGAAAGGCGGGCCAGCTGCGTGCTTTTGCCCGCACCTTCCCCCCCTTCCAATGTAATGAACACTCCCCCGGTCTTACTGCGGAGCATGACCGAACCGTGACAGGATCCGCCCTGCAAAGCCAAGCTCACCGACCGGGGACACCGTATAAAGTGGTGAATAGACCCTGGGCTGACCTGGCAGGCCAACGGAAACATGACCAGACTTCTGCCCCGCTGCCACCGGTGCCGGAATGGGGGACGGATAATCCACGCTGATCTGCACTTTCGAGGACCAGCCGACAGGGATGGTCAGGCTGACATCCTCCGCAACAGCCAGACCAACCGTGCGATGCTCCCCGTTCCACACGGCAGCGGCCGGCTCCACAACCTGCCCCTTGTGCAGCAGCTGAACCGTCTCAAAACTGGAGAATGCCCAGCTCATCAGCCGTTCACCCTCATGAGCACGCTCATTGGTAGAGGCAGTCCCATTGATGACGACAATGACACGGTTGCCGTTCCGTTCTGAACTGGCACACAGGCCAAACCCCCCTGCATCGGTATGGCCAGTCTTCAGACCATCAGCCAGCCCCTTGTCGACCAGCACATTGCGGTTCCCCTGACGGATATGGTTGAAGGTGAATTCCTTCTCCCCGAAGAACCCGTAATAACGGGGGAAATCACGAATGAGATGCTGCGCCAGCATGGCCACATCCTGAGCGCACATGTAATGGCTGGCATCCGGCAGACCGGTCACGTTCATGAAATGAGAGTTGCGTAAGCCAATGCGCTGGGCTGCCTCGTTCATCAAGGCCACGAAACGCTCTTCAGACCCCGCAATCCCCTCCGCCAGCACGACACAGGCATCATTGCCGGACTGGATGAGCATGCCACGGATCAGATTCTCCACGCTGACAGAACTGCCAAGCGGGACAAACATGCGGGAACCTTCCATCTTCCAGGCCCTGGAGCTGACAGGGAATTCCTGCTCCAGCCGGATACGCCCGGAGGCCAGAAAAGCAAAAACGACATAGGCCGTCATCATCTTGGTAAGGGATGATGGCGGCATCCGCTCTTCCGCATTGCGACTCAGCAACACCGTCCCCGTCGTGCTGTCGAGAATATAGGCCCAACGGGCAGAGGTCGGCATGGGGCCCATTGGAGTCACGGCATCCCCCACGACCGAATCGGTGGCCGGACCTGCTTCCTTCACCTGCCCTGCCGGACGCCCCCGCCCCTGCCTGTGCAGCCCGGCGGCCTGCCCGGCCCGTGATGATGCCAGCAGGGAACATGCCGTAAAACCGGCAACTCCCCCCATGAGAGAACGTCTTGTCTGCACGTCAATCCCCGCACTGCATGCCCGCCATACCGGCGGGGCCTTCATGAAAAAACCTGCGATGCCCGCCATGCGGGCCACCCGGCACCATGCCGGACGGCGTGATTATCGGGTCATCCTATCGCCCAGAATCCCGACCGCCAATGCATAATAATCGGAAGGATTATAGGCCCGTATCGCACGGAAATTATGATAAACGAGGAAGGCCTGTCCACCAGGTCCATCCGGCTGGAGCAGGCTGCCCGTAGCCTGCGGTGCCAGGAACCCGGAAGACTGGACCGGCCTCACCCCCATAGCCTGCCACGTGCTGACAGGATGCACGGGGGCATGGCGGGATTTCGTGGCAGCCAGAGCCGTGAACTGCCCATTGCTCCCCAGCGGGACCACAACCTCTTCTCCCCAGGGTTCACCACGCCGCCAGCCCGACCGTCCCAGGTAATTGGCAATGGAGGCAAAAACATCCGCTTCGGAACTCCAGATATTCGCCTTTCCATCACCATCACCATCCGCCGCAAAACGCAGATAGGCACTCGGCATGAACTGAGGCTGCCCCATGGCACCGGCATAGCTGCCCAGCATGCTGGCCGGACTGATGACCCCCTGAGCCAATATCTGCATGGCCTTGATCAGCTCGCTACGGAAAAAGGCAGCCCGCCTGCCATCAAAGGCCAGAGTGGCCAAGGCCTCGATGACATTAAAACGGCCCTGATGCTCCCCAAACCCTGATTCCAGCCCCCATATGCCCATGATGGCGTTGTCATCACAGCCCAGCGTCTGCCCCAAAGGCGACAGTGTCCCCCGCACCCTCTGCCAGGCCTGCCGCCCTTTTTCTTCCCGGGCAGACGAGATCACACGTGCACGGTACTGCGCCCATGTCAGGGTAAATTCCGGCTGGTGCCGGTCCAGCCGCAAAACCTCCTGATTGGGGGCCTGAGCCAGCGCAAGGGACTGCTCCACAATAGCCGACGGCACACCAGCCGACAGGGCCTGCTGCCGCACACCTCCCAGGAACGCTGCATAATCAGCCGTCCCCCGAGAGGCCACCGCCCGACCACCTGCCCAGGCAGGCAGACCGCCCATCATCAACCCTCCCGCCGTGGCAGCCAGAAAATGACGCCTCTTCATCATTCCACTTCCCATCACGCCTGATCTCCCCTTCATCATCCAAAGGAACGCCCCGATATACCCGGCACTGCCGATTGCGGACAGACGCATTTCATGGCACAGTCCCGCCAACCACAGCCAGGACCGTTCTTTGTGATCCGTATCAGCGCTATCATGGCGTCCCAGCCTGTCTGGCTGAAAGCCTTTTCTGTCATCCTTGGTACCTTTATCCTGGAAGATGTTGCAACCGTCCTGGCGGCCATTGCGTCCAAAGGAAACCAGATTTCCATCCCTCTGGCACTTGGCAGCCTTTATGCCGGGGTGGCCCTGGGTGACATGGGCCTTTATGCCCTCGGTCTGGCAGGAAGCCGATGGACGTTCCTGCGCCGTTTCCTGACCCTCCCCAGCGAGGAGCAGGCAAAACGGTGGTTCTCCCGCAACATCATAGGGGTTGTGGCCATTTCCCGCTTTGTTCCAGGCAGCCGCCTGCCGCTCTATACGGCCTGCGGTTTCTTCCGTGCGCCCTTTCTGGCCTTCGCCCTGACGGCCATAGGCGCAACGCTGGTCTGGACAAGCCTGCTCTTCCTGCTGGCACTGCATGTTGGCGGGTGGCTTCTGGCGCATCAGGGTGGCTGGCGCTGGGCGGGAATCATCGGCTTCATCCTCTGCATTTTCCTGATGGGACGTTTCATCAGCCACCTGCAACGTAGGAACACATAGTCCATGACAGCACCTTCTTCCCATCACAAGACGCTGTCCCTCTTCGAGTTCTGGCCCGACAGCATTTTCTATACCCCCATCGTCATCTACTGGATTCTCATGGGGTTACGTCATGGAGACCTCAGCATCTCCACGGCTGCCAATCCCCGTATCGAAACAGGTGGCCTCTGTGGCGAGAGCAAAAGCTCCATTCTGGACATGGCCGGCCCCACGGCCCGAGAGGCCATTGCCCCGTATCGGATCATTCATAACGGAGCTGATGCAGCCCGGGATGTGCTGGCCGCCATGAAGGAAATGGGGATCGACTTCCCGGTCGTGCTCAAGCCTGACATCGGCTGTAACGGTACGGGAGTGAGGCTGATCACCTCCCTGGCCATGCTCCACGAGGTGCTGCCACTCTTCCCGGCGGGTGTGGCCCTGATGGTGCAGCAGCTCATCACCTACCCGATGGAAGCAGGCATCTTCTATATCCGTCATCCTGATGAGCCTGTCGGCCGCATCACCTCCCTCACTTACAAGGAAGCCCCTGTCCTGACTGGCAATGGTCGCTCCACACTCAAGGAGCTCATCATGGCCGACCCCCGGATGCGACAGGTGCCACAGCTCTATCTGCCCCGTATCAGTGGCCGTGAAACCGAGATTCTGCCCGCCGGAGAAACGCTGTCACTGGTTTTTGCCGGAAATCACTGCAAGGGGTCCATCTTCCGGAATGGGAGGCCGGACGTCACTCCGGCACTCACGGAACGCATCAACGCCATCATGCTGGACATACCGGACTTCCATTTCGGCCGGATCGACCTCAAGATGGCTTCACCAGAAGCTCTGAAGCGTGGGGAAGACTTTCAGATCATCGAGATCAATGGGGTCGGGTCAGAGGCCATCCATATCTGGGACCGGCGCACGACTCTGATAGAAGCCTACCGCACCCAGATCTACCATTACCGGCAGGCCTTCCTCATCGGTGCTGCAAAAAAGAAAGAAGGCTGGAAAAGTTCCGGCATTCTGGGGATGCTCCGCTCCTGGCTGAAGCAGCGGCGCCTGCTGGCGTCCTACCCGACCAACGACTGAGGCAGGCAACAACCGGGACAGACCCCGCCGGTCCTTTGCCGCCCGGCGGGAAAACACAGCCTAAAGCCTGCCCGCACCAAATATGTAATTGCTGATCTGCTGCTCCAGAGACAGCAGGGGATGGGCATCCAGAATGGTGGCACCAGCCGGCAATGTCTGCCCTGCCTTGCCGGGCAGCAGCTGAAGGGCATTGTCCCCGCCAATGGTCGGTGCCGCAATGGCCACAGCCGTATCCTGCGGGAGCTTCAGATCATCCCGTACGGCAAACTGCACGTCCACGATGGCGGTTTCCGGATTCAGCGTGATGGAACGCACACGCCCCACGGTTACACCGCCAAGGTCCACGTCAGCCCCCTCATCCAGACCATTCGCGGAACTGAATGTCGCATGATAGCCTGTCATGTGGCGATCCGGCCCCTCCAGCAGGCCCAGCCCATAGGCAACGAACCCGCCGGCTGCCAGAAGAACACAGCTGCTGGCAATGAATGCTCCGCCACGCCCTTTAAGGATCGCCCACATAGATACCTCGAAATTCACGCCCCAGTCTGCTAGCCTTGCGACCGGAGAAGCTGATTTCATGAAAAACAACAGAACGTTACCGCTACCATAGATGGGACTTTCCCACCAGCATCCGTCACGGCTTTTCCTCAATCTCCCCCACCTCCAGACAGACCATGGTTCCGCATGACAGATCTCCAGGCCTTCATCCTCGCCATCATCCAGGGCATCACGGAACCCTTCCCTGTCAGCAGCCTTGGCCATGCCGTCCTTCTGCCCGGAATCCTTCACTGGTCGCTGGATGAACACAGCCCGACCTTCCTGCCCTTTCTGACCATGCTGCATGTCGGCACGCTGGTGGCTCTGGCGCATGTCTTCTGGGGGGACTGGCGGGCTATCCTGCTCGGCCTCTTCTCCCCCCGCAGGACAGCCAGAACCCGCAACAAGGCGATCCACCTGTGCAGCCTGCTTGTCGTGGCCACAATACCAGCCGTCATCATGGGCGGACTGTTTGAGCATCACCTGCGGCTCGTTTTTGCCAATCCGCTCATGGTGGCAGGATTCCTGACCCTCAACGGCCTGCTGCTCATCCTGACGGAGATCATGCGCCGCCGGGCCCTCCGGCATGAACAGGACAATGCCTACCAGACACAGGAACTCTCCTGGAAAGATGCCCTCATCATCGGCCTCTGGCAATGTCTAGCCCTGTTCCCCGGGCTATCACGCTCCGGTGCCACCATTAATGGTGGGCTGATGCGGGGACTGGACCATCTGACAGCGACACGCTTTTCCCTGCTCATGGCCCAGCCGATCATTCTGGCAGCCACGGCCAAAGAGGCCTGGCAGCTCCGCCATGTCCATCTCTCCAGCAGCATGATCACGCAGTCCCTCATTGGCGCTGTCGTGGCTGGCGTAACGGCCCTCATCTGCTCCCGGCTCCTGCTGCGCTTCTTCCATGATGACAACCGGCACACCCTGACAGGATTCGGCATTTACTGCATCCTTGCCGGCCTTGGCAGCGCCTGCCTTCTCCATTTTCACCCCTGAGCACAGAAAAACTCCGCAAGCATAATTTACAAAGGCTTTCCAAGGAGTCATGAATAAAAACATTCCGGTATCATACCGTTCCAGCCCCGTTATGCAGGAATCGTGACACTCATGCCCCAGCTGACCACGCCATGAACAAGGCGCGCCGCAAGACCCTCTCCCAGATACAGTCCGCTGGTGAACAGCATAACTTCAAGCGCAGCCTTGGCGCCACGCAGCTCCTGCTCATGGGCGTGGGGACCGCCATTGGAGCGGGCGTGTACGTCATCACGGGGACGGCGGCAGCAGAGTATGCCGGGCCTTCCGTCCTTCTCTCTTTCCTGATTGCCGCTGCGGCGTGCCTGTTCACGGCACTCTGTTATGGGGAGCTGGCCTCCACCTTCCCTGTCTCCGGGTCAGCCTATGCTTATGCCTATCTCTCCATGGGCGAGAAAATGGCATGGGTGACCGGCTGGCTGCTCATACTGGAATATGGCATTGCCGGTACCGCCGTGGCGGCCGGCTTTTCGGGCTACCTGACATCCCTGCTCAGTGGGTTCGGCATCCATCTTCCGGCTGTCATTTCCCAGACAACCTTTCAGTCCATCCCTCATTCAAGTACCGGCCTGCTGGCCTTTCATCCCAGCTTCAACCTGATCGGCCTGGTTGTCATGCTGTTCATCAGCCTGGTCCTGACCCGTGGGATTGAGGTCGCAGCACGGTTCAACACGGCCTTCGTCAGCATCAAGATCGGCGTGCTGGCACTGTTTGTCGGGGTTGGCCTGTTCTATCTCCATCCTGCCTACTGGCACCCATTCATCCCGCCTTCGGAAGGGAATTTCCATTTCGGCGTGGCTGGCATCTTCCGGGCTGCCTCGATCATCTTCTTTGCCTATGGTGGTTTCGAAACCGTCTCCACCGCAGCGGCAGAAGCCCGCAACCCCACCAGGGATGTGCCCATAGGCATCATCGGCAGTCTCATCATCTGTACGTTGGTTTATGTCACCGTGGCGGCCGTACTGCTGGGCATTGCGCCCTATCAGATGCTGGATGTGCCAGACCCTCTGGCCATCGCAACGGGCCTCATGAATCAGCCGTGGATGGCCTTTCTCATCAATGCAGGGGCCACGGTCGGGCTGTTCTCCGTTCTTATCGGTCTGCTTTATGCAATTTCCCGCATGGTCCACGCCATCAGCCATGACGGACTTCTACCGGGCATCTTCAGCGTCGTGCATCCACGCTTCAGGACACCATGGCTGGCCACGCTGCTGCTGGGCCTCATCCTGGGGCTGATGAGCGCCACCATGCCCATCGCACTGCTGGGGGATCTGCTCTGCATTGGCACCACACTGGCCTTCAGCATCGTCTGCTTCACTGTCATCTGGCAACGCAACAGGGCACCGGAGACACACCGGCCCTTTCAGGTGCCACTCGGAGGAATCCGCATCCGGGGGGTCTGGCTGGGCATCACGCCCATGCTGGGCATTTTCTTCTGCCTCTGCATGATTGTTCCCCTGGGGCTGAACATACTGCACGTCACCCTGCAGGGTAACATCATCCCGCTGGCCTTCTTCATCCTCTATACAGGGCTGGGTTTTGCGACCTATCTGTTCTATGGACGGCATAACTCGACCATGAAGCAGCCTCCATCCTGAAGGGCGCAGGCTGCTGCATGGTTTCCATTTCCGATTACGAGGCGAGGATGGCCGCAGGGGCAACCTGCCCATCCATCAAGTCCGCTGTCTATTTCTGGAT
Source organism: Bombella sp. ESL0380 (assembly GCF_009725805.1). Classification (NCBI taxonomy): domain Bacteria; kingdom Pseudomonadati; phylum Pseudomonadota; class Alphaproteobacteria; order Acetobacterales; family Acetobacteraceae; genus Bombella; species Bombella sp. ESL0380. The sequence goes on from NZ_WNIH01000004.1 coordinate 47,989, forward strand.
GATCCACCCTCTTTATGCGTAAACGTTCCTCCTCCTCCTCCAGGCGTCGTGATCCACGGCGCAAGACCATGAGCCAGATCACGGCAGAAAATGATTCCGTCACGCTCAAAAGAAGTCTGACAGCCACGCAGCTTCTGCTCATGGGGGTCGGAACGACCGTTGGGGCGGGCGTCTATGTCATGACGGGTACGGCGGCGGCTGAATATGCCGGACCTGCCGTGCTGCTCTCCTTCCTTGTAGCGGCGGCAGCCTGTCTCTTCACGGCTTTCTGTTATGGGGAGCTCTCTTCCACCTTCCCGGTATCCGGCTCCTCCTACTCCTATGCCTACATCTCCATGGGAGAACGGGCAGCATGGAATGTCAGCTGGCTGATGCTGCTTGAATACGGCATATCCTGCACCGCTGTGGCGGCTGGTCTTTCGGGCTACATGAACTCCCTGCTGGGCATTTTCAACATCCATCTGCCAGTCTGGCTGACACAGACAAGCCTTCAGCCTGTGCCCGGCTCCGAAGGAACAGCGCTGACAGCCGGATTCCGGCTGGACCTGATCGGCTTCATCTCCGTGTTGCTGGTAACCGCCCTGCTGGCCCGTGGTGTTGAAGAATCCGCCCGCTTCAACTCTCTCGTTGTCGCCCTGAAAATTGGTGTCCTGTTCCTCTTCCTCATCATCGGTGTCAGTTACATCACCCCGGCCAACTGGTTCCCCTTCATTCCACCGGCCCAGGCCCATTTCCACTTTGGTGTGGCTGGCATCTTCCGGGCAGCCTCCATCATATTCTTTGCCTATGGAGGGTTCGAAGCCGTTTCCACTGCTTCATCAGAGGCCCGCAATCCAACACGTGACATTCCCATCGGCATCATTGGCAGCCTGCTGATCTGCACGCTGATCTATGTTGCCGTAGCAGCCGTACTGCTGGGAATCGTGCCCTACAGCAAGCTGAATGTGGCTGACCCCCTGGCCGTTGCCACACAGGCCATGGGCAAACCGTGGCTGGCCCTGCTGGTGAATGGCGGCGCCACCATCGGCCTTTCTTCCGTCCTGCTGGGCCTGATGTATGGTCAGTCCCGCATCCTGCTGACCACCGGGCGGGACGGGCTCATCCCGTCCGTCTTTAGCAGGATCCACAAGCGCTACCGCACACCAGCCCGTGGGACATTCATCATGGGGACCATCATTGCCCTGATGACAGCCACCCTGCCCATCGACATCATCAGCGATCTCGTTTCCCTCGGGACAGCACTGGCCTTCGCCATGGTCTGCTTTACGGTCATCTGGCAGCGCAATTATGCTGCCGATACCCGGCGCCCCTTCAGCGTGCCACTGGGAGGAATCCGTATCCGGGGATTCTGGATTGGCCTTACGCCTGTTCTGGGGATCATTTTCTGCCTGATCATGATCCTGCCACTGATCTTCAACATGATCCACGCCCTGCTGGGCGGCAATCCTGTTCCCGTCATTCTGCTGGTCACCTACTTCCTGATCGGTGCGCTGACCTATCGCTTCTACGGGTATCACAACTCCCGCATGGCCAATCCGTCAGCCTCAGCAGAATAATACCGCCCCCATCAGTCCTGACTTGCCCGAAACTGATGGGGGACCCTCCTTCGCCACACTATCTGCGCCCATCGGCCCTGCTACCGGGCCCCATGTAACTGCCCGGTGGCGGGCGATGTACTGGAGGAGACAAAAGGGTATCCGGGTCTGTCACATCCAGTTTTGCCCCTGTTTCCGGCGAAACGAACGCAACACGCCGCCGTGGCAGCGCCTGCGGGAACTCCGCCCGGATGCGGGCAATGGCTTTTTCCCGAATGTCACAACGCAGATCCCAGCTCTGCATGGCATTGCGGGCACTGGCAATGACACGGACCGACATGGCCTGATCTGTGCAGTCCGACACCTGGGCATCGAACACCTTGCCATCCCAGAGCGGGCAGCTTCGCACGATCTCCCTCAGCATATCCCGGATTTCATCCATTGGGGCATCATAATCAAGCCAGAGAAACACGACGCCGGTTATGGCGGCCGAGTTGTGCGTCCAATTTTCAAAGCGATTTTCAAGAAAATAGGAAATGGGCACGATATGGCGTCGCCAGTCCCAGACACGCAGCACGACATACGTTGCCGTGATTTCCTCCACCCAACACCAGTCACCATTGATGACGACCAGATCCTCCATCCGGATGGGCTGGGTGATGGCGATCTGCACCCCCGCTATCAGGTTCGTCAGAAGTCCCCGCGCCGAGAGACCAACAATCAGCGAGGCCGCTCCGGCAGAAGCAAAAAGGGACACACCATACTGTTTGACAGACGGAAAAAGCATCAGGGCCGAAGCAACCGTCACAAGGCCAATGAGAATCTCTCCAAGCCGCCGCAGCACCTTGATCTGTGTCTGATGAGCACGGGCCATGATGTCATCCGCATAATCCAACCGTGCCAGACGATTCAGATATGCCTCTGACATCAGGCGGAACATGCTGATGAGAGAAAAGCCGAAAACCAGAATCAGCAGAAAGAAAAAGAACAGCCTGAGATTCTGCTCCTCCTCATATGAAAAGCCCGTGGCCGCTGGCAGCGCTGCCAGAAGGACCAGCAATGTAACCATGACCTGCATGGGCCGACGCAACACGCTGACGGTGTTGCGGATCATCGCCCCGCTGCGTGTACCAGGAATACGCAGGATCAGCGCACTCGCCCCGTGTCCGGCATAAAACGCTGTCAGACCAACGATCACGAGCATCAGGATCGATACGATCGCAGGTGGCAACCAGGAAAGCGCATTGCTGAACGCAAAGAGGATGTTTGTGAAATGCTGGGACAAAAGGAAAAGCCCTCTGACTGAAGGTGTAACAGGCTGTCAGCGAAAAATGACAGCCTCTCCTCAGGAAGTGAATAGAAAAGAACAAAAAAACATGAAGATAGCCCACCTCCCTGTTGACTTCCTCATCTGCCTGCCATAAAAGCACCTTCATCGGAAGGCAGATGCCTCCTGAAGGACATGATGGCGGCGTAGCTCAGCGGTAGAGCAGGGGAATCATAATCCCTTGGTCGGCGGTTCAAATCCGTCCGCCGCTACCATCTTCCCTTCTCCCATCCCCTGAAAATTTGCTGAATGAGCTGTTGCGGATGCCGTGCATCTGGCGCTGGCAGATATCTTCCCCATAATTTCAGAACACTGACAGCCCATAAAAAGAAAGCAGGTTGACCTGAGCCAACCCGCCCTCTCTTGGTGCCGTACGGTCGGGAAAGTGGCCTCAGTCCTCGCTGTCCTGCTCGGCCTCTTCATCACGCTTTTCAGCACGACGACGACGCTCGGACGGACGACGCTCACTCACCGGGGCCGGAGCTGCCGCCTCGTCCTCATGCTCCTGACGTTCCCGGCGCTCCTGACGTGTCTGCTCATAATTGCGCTGCCGTTCGGCACGCTCCTGCTGGGCCGCCTGAGCTGCCTGATTCATGGCATTGAGCATACGGAAATAATGCTCGGCATGCTGGAAATAGGCTTCCGCCTGCACCCGGTCCCCGGTACCGGTGGCATCACGACCCAGCTGAAGATATTTTTCGAACAGCTGCTGGGCAGTGCCACGAATGCGCAGATCAGGCCCGTTGCTCTCAAAAACATGGTTCCGGTTCAGAGGAATCTGACCATTATTGCCACGGGATGCTCCTCCACCGCCGCCTGAACGATGATGACGGTTCCTCATTCGCTTCATATTTTCAAACCTGCAATCTTGTCACAATGGCGCCTTCAGCAGCCAATCTGCCGTTTCTTCCCATATTGTCCGAAGAAACATCACTCCCAGAGGAAACGACACTTTACCGCCTGACCGACAGCCATCACCGTAACGCTGTCCATCCCCTGTATCTTCCTGCGGCAATCTATCAGGCATCAGCCCATAAGCCAACTGCTTTCCTAAGAAAAGGCAAGCACCAGGGCACGCTCCACACCTCCCAGGTCCTTCCGGCACTCCAGCACCGCAAGTCCTTCCGCTTCGGCCAGTTCTGTGACAGCATCTGCCTGTCCCATCCCCAGCTCCAGCACGGCACACCCGTTCGGCATAAGCAGATGTGGCAGGCTCCGGCACAGGATGCGATAGGCCACCAAGCCATCATCTCCCCCATCCAGAGCCCGATGCGGTTCATATGCCGCAACATCAGGCATCAGATGGGCCATGTCCGCATGTTCAATATAGGGAGGATTGGACAACACGACATCAAAACGCCCTCCCACCGCAGCAGCCCAGTCTCCCGCCATAAAAGCCACCCGGTCCGACAGGCCATTGCGGCCTGCATTCCGTCGGGCAAGGGCGGCGGCGGCGGGAGCAATATCCACACCCAACCCCCAGGCTCGTGGATATTCACTCAGAGCAGACAGAAGCAGGCAGCCTGTGCCCGTTCCAAGGTCCAGAATGGATCTGACAGACTGACGATCCGGCTTATGGTCCAGCAGCGCTTCCAGCAGGGTCTCACTATCGCCCCGGGGGATCAATGTCTCCGGTGAGACGTGAAAATCCAGTGTCCAGAAGCCCTGCTCCCCGGTAATGAAGGCAACCGGCTCCCGCTGGCTGCGGCGCTGAATGGCACGCTGGAAGCGGTCCACACCCTCGGCCGGAATTTCGTCATGCTGCATCAGCTCCATCCGGGTCCACCCGCAGGCCCAGCAGAGCAGCAAGCGAGCCTCGAATGCTGCCTCTTCAATCCCGGCCTGAAAAAGCCTCTCCCCGGCCTGCTGCAAAAGGTCTATTTTACGCATGAATTTCATTCCCTGACCTGTCGCCTCCCATCATCCAGGAAAACCAGACGATGACCATAGCCCGTTTCCTGCACTCCCTGCCTGTTTCACTCTGCCTCGGCATCCTGATGCTGCCAGCCGCAAAGGGTGAAACTGTCGGGCCCATGCCGGATGGACCAACGGGGGGCAGTTTCACCGTTCATGACGGACGTGCGCCCGATGAGGTGTCAGAGTCGACACGCCTCTATCTCAATGGTCATCTGGCAGCGACATTCCGCCTTGACCTCGCCCATGCTGATGATAGTGCCGTGATCCCTCTGCCTCTGGGCCGTGTTGATATTCCCTATACTCTTTGCGGCACCGTTACCGTCATGCATGATGGCAAGGCCGAAACACGGGACGTGAGCGGAGATGGTGTCCTCCATAATCCGGACGGCCATTATTTCGAAGCCGTGGGTAGCGAAAATTTCCGAGATTTCTTCCTGATGGATGAAAACGATCCGGCTGCTACCGATCACCACAACGGCAACTCCTCCCGCTGCCTCTCCTCCAACAGCTGATCACCCTGCCCAGGGGACTTGTCAGGAACTGCCGATTTCCGCCGCCAGCAGGGCCATCTGCTCATGGTGGGTCAGGGCGCTGACAATCTCGTCAAACTCGCCACCCATGACCTGATCAATCTTGTACAGAGTAAGATTGATGCGGTGATCTGTCACCCGCCCCTGGGGGAAGTTGTAGGTTCTTATCCGTTCAGACCGGTCTCCTGTACCAACCTGGGATCTACGGTCGGCTGCCCTGCTGTCATGCGCCTTCTGCCGTTCCGCCTCATACAGGCGGGCCCGCAGAATCTGCATGGCCTTGGCCTTGTTGCGGTGCTGACTTTTTTCTTCCTGCATGGCCACGACAACACCTGTCGGCAGATGCGTGATACGGACAGCACTCTCCGTCTTGTTCACATGCTGTCCCCCTGCACCGGAGGCCCGGAACACATCAATCCGCAGGTCTTCTTCATTTACCTGCACATCAACCTCTTCCGCTTCCGGCAGCACAGCAACGGTAACGGTAGATGTATGGATGCGTCCCTGGCTTTCTGTCGCCGGGACACGCTGGACACGATGCACGCCGGACTCATATTTGAAACGGGCAAACACGCCTCGCCCTGTAATGGTGGCCATGCCTTCCCGGATGCCAGAAAGCTCACTTTCCGTCAGGGACATGACCTCGAAACGCCAGCCATTGCTCTCGGCAAACCGACGATAGGCCTCGAAGAGTTCTGCCGCAAACAGCGCTGCTTCATCCCCACCGGCAGCGGGGCGGACCTCCAGAATGGCGCTCCGTTCATCAGCATCATCCCGAGGCAGAAGCGCCAGCTGCATGGCCTGCTCCAGAGCGGGCATCACGGCCTCGACCTCTTCCAGCTCAAGCTGGGCAAGCTCCTTCATCTCCGGGTCCTGCACCAGAGCCTGCGCCTCTTTCTGACGCTTCTGAGCAGCCTGCCACGCCCGGATGGCTGCCACAGGTTTTTCCATGGCAGCATAGTCCCGGGAAAGACGGACAAACTCATCTCCACTGGCCTCACCAGAGGCCATCATTGCCTGCATTTCCTCAAAGCGGGCAATGATCTGCTCCAGCTTATGCTCCATAGCCGCACTCATGAGGCTCGGGCACGCTCCAGGATAACAAGGATGTCCGTCACGGGCACTTCTTCCTGTTCCCGTGATGCCAGATGACGCAGCTGCACGACATCCCGTGCCAGATCATCATCCCCCAGGAAGAGCGCATGTGTCGCCCCGGACTGCACAACACGGTCCATGCGTTTCTTCATGTTGCCCCGTGTCTCGATCGAGACAGCCAGACCACCATCCCGCAACGCCCGGGAAATGGAAGCGGCCTTGAGCAGGGCAGCTTCTCCCATCGGCAGGATGGCCACATCACTGACCTCCTCAGCCGGAGCATCAATCAGAGCGGCGAGACGTTCAACACCAGCGGCCCAGCCGATGCAGGGCACGGCAGGGCCGCCCATTTCTTCAACCAGCCCCTCATACCGGCCACCGGCCAGAACGGTCCCCTGCGCACCAAGCTTGTCCGTAACAAACTCGAATACGGTATGGCTGTAATAATCCAGCCCACGAACAATTCGGGGATTCTCCACGAAAGAGACGCCGAAAGCCTTCAGACCAGCCTTCAGCTCCTCCCAGAATGTACGGGATTCCTCATTGAGATAGTCATCAAAAGCTGGTGCATCGGCCAGAAGGGCCCTGTCCTGCTCTGCCTTGCTGTCCAGAATCCGCAGCGGGTTGATTTCAAGCCGTGACCGGCTGTCCTCGGAAAGGCGATCCTCATGCTGGCGGAAATAGGCCACCAGAGCCTCCCGCCATGCCATGCGGCTGGCCTTGTCACCCAGCGTGTTCAGCTCCAGACGCAGATCATCCGCCAGACCAAGCGAGACCAGAAAGTCCCGGGCCATGGCGATGATCTCGGCATCACGGAAGGCACTTTCCGCACCGATCAGCTCCGCACCGATCTGATGGAACTGACGAAAGCGCCCTTTCTGCGGCCGTTCATAGCGGAACATTGGGCCCGTATAGAAAATCTTCTGTGGCAGGGCCTGTGTCAGCGCATTGGAAACCAGCGCACGAGCCACACCCGCCGTTCCCTCCGGACGCAGGGTCAGGCTCTCCCCTCCCCGATCCTCGAACGTATACATTTCCTTGGAAACAACATCCGAGCTTTCCCCCAGAGAGCGGGCAAAAACATGGGTGTCCTCAAAAATGGGGGTGGCCCACTGGCTGAAACCATAACGGCGGAAGACCGTCCTGCCCGTACCAACAACATGCTGGTGGCGACGCATCTCCTCGCCCAGCAGATCCCTCGTCCCCCGTGGCGGCTGAAACCGTGCCATCAGTGCGCTGCCTTCTCGGCCGTTCCGGCCTCAATGGCAGCCACACGGGCTTCCACCAGCTCCACGATATGGTCGATCATGTTCTCAGCCGGCATGGTATGGTCCTGCTTGCCCGCTGCATAGACCATGTGCCGACCAGACCCGCCACCTGTCACACCGATGTCCGTCATCAGCGCCTCACCAGGCCCGTTAACCACACAGCCGATGATGGAAAGTGTCAGCGGTGTCTTGATGTGCTGAAGACGGTCCTCCAGCGTCTGGACCGTATCCACCACATTGAAACCCTGACGGGCACAGGACGGACAGGAAATGATCTTCACACCACGGTGACGCAGGCCGAGCGATTTGAGAATGTCCCAGCCCACCAGCACCTCTTCTTCTGGAGGAGCAGAGAGGGAAACGCGCATCGTGTCACCTACACCAGCCCAGAGCAGATTGCCCAGCCCGAGGGCAGACTTCACCGTCCCCGCCCGCTTGGAGCCAGCCTCCGTAATGCCGATATGCAGCGGATGGTCACAGCATTCTGCCAGCTGCTTGTAGGCCGCCACGGCCATGAAAACGTCAGAAGCCTTCACGCTGATCTTGAATTCATGGAAGTCATGATCTTCCAGAATCTTCGCATGTTCCAGCGCACTTTCCACCAGTGCTTCCGGCTTCGGCTCGCCATATTTCTCCAGCAGATGCCGCTCCAGAGACCCAGCATTGACGCCAATACGGATGGAGCAGCCATGATCACGCGCTGCCTTGACGACCTCACGCACACGATCGGCACTGCCAATGTTACCCGGATTGATGCGCAGGCAGGCCGCACCGGCCGCCGCTGCCTCGATAGCCCGTTTGTAATGGAAGTGAATGTCCGCCACGATCGGCGCATTGACTTCTTCCACAATGGTTTTCAGGGCCTTCGTGCTGGCCTCATCGGGGCAGGATACACGGACGATATCCACACCGGCCATTTCGGCCTTGCGGATCTGAGCAATCGTTCCTTCGATATCCGTTGTCAGCGTGTTGGTCATGGTCTGCACCGAAACAGGTGCATCGCCACCAACGGCAACATTACCAACATAGATCTTCCGTGATTTACGGCGTTCAATATGCTGATAGGGACGTAAACTGCTCATCAATAACCTCTCCGGGTCCTGACTGGACTGACCCATGATAAACGTGGCCGCCTCATGGACGGTCACAGAATTTTATTGGCTGCGCTTGTCCGCTGGTCCCGGCACCTCACCGGCCCCGGTGGCCAGGGAACCGTAACCATAATGGCCCTGCTCCACAGATGCTGCATCGACCGTCACGTTACGGACAACCCTGCCACGCAGCCCTAGGGGAGCGCTTACAACATTCCCCGCCTGAAAAACAACACCCCCGGCATTGCCGCTCGTCACACGATAGGTTTCACCAGCAGTCCCCTGCCAGCTCTCTCCCTTCTTCAGCACACGAACCAGCAGAACCTTGCCAGAGGCATCCGTAACCTGCACCCAGCTGTCTTCCCGGGCCAGTATTGCAACTCTGTCAGCTGCTTCCTGACTCGGAGCAGGAGCCTGCTGCGCTGGCGTCGGCTGCGGGGACTGGGCCTTCGATGTCTCCATGGCAGACGGGGCATTCCCCGTCACACTGTCACCAGAAGACGAACCGGCCGGGTGATCACCCTCATTGTGAAGCACCTCATTACCCGCTGCATCAACAGTAGAAGGCATGGCCGTGGCAGAAGGAGAAACAGCCTCCGGCGCTGGCGGCAGATCAGGCGTATCTTTCGGAGTATCCCCTGCCCCCGTGGCCGCCCCCTGGGCACCAGAAGACAGAACCGGTGCTGTGGGCTGCGCCGTGGCAGACTGCCCGGCTGCTGGAGACGGAACAGTCGGCTGTGTGGCAACAGGCGGTACCGCAGCCGCTGGCGTTTCACCAGTCTCTGCCAGATGGGACGGCAGAACGGACGAAGCCAGCTGCCCATGGGAAGAGAAGTGATACCACCCGGCATATCCCCCGGCGATCACCACCAGACCAACAGCCAACAGCACCCAGAGACCGGCTGAACGTCCTTCCTGAGGGCCGGGAAGAACCAGATGGACGCTCTGACGTGGCGGCGCAAGAGACGACAGCTCCTGCCTGGCCTGCTGCATGAACTCCTCGCTCTCCATCCCCAGGAGACGGGCATAGCTCTTGATGAAACCAAGGGCATAGACCTTGTCTGGCAGCTCGGCATAACGCCCGCCTTCAATAGCCTGAAGTGTTGCAAGTCTTACCTTCAGGTAAGCCTCGACATCCTCAAGCCTCCAGCCCAACTCTTTGCGTCGGGCCATCAGGCGAGCTCCCAGAGTGGCCGATGACTGACCGGCCATATTCTGCCCTGCTTTATCGTCCATCACGTCACCCCTCTTCCTCATCTGACCAGAGCTCCAGTCCGAACACAGCGCTGTCTGTCCAGTATCCTGCCGTTACCGTGCAACCGCCGCATGGAGGCGCTTCTCACGCTTCTGGAGGGCTTCTACAGCCTGATCCACCAGCGTGGTGATGATATCCGCTACCGGGCGGATCTCCTTGACCATGCCGACAGACTGCCCGGCCATCATGGATCCGTTTTCCACGTCACCTTCAATGACGGCCCGGCGCAGAGCCCCAGCCCAGAAATGTTCGATTTCCAGCTGGGCAGCTTCCCGCTCGATCTCTCCTTTGCGGAAACGCTCGATCACATCCGCCTGATGGGTCATGAAATGGCGCGTAGCTGCATTGGCCAAGCCACGCACGGGAATGACAGGAAAGCGCTCATCCAGCTGCACGGACATCACGGCATCACGGGCATTACCCCGACGGAAGGCCTCCTTGAAACGCTCATGGGCGATGCTTTCCCGGGAGGCTGCAAACACTGTCCCGAACTGGCCACCGGCTGCCCCCTGCTCCAGATAGGACAGGACGGCATCACCACGGCCAAGGCCACCCGCAACGAAAACGGGCACTTCCGTGATGTTGGGCAGGATTTCCTGCGCCAGAACATTCAGGGAAACCGGGCCGACATGACCGCCCGCCTCGGATCCCTCAATGACCAGAGCCTCAATCCCCAGCTTCACGAGCCGCTTGCCCAGAGCCAGCGCCGGAGCAAACCCCATGACCCTGGCGCCGCCATCCCGCACCCGGCGGATGGTCGCACCGGTCGGAACACCACCAGCCAGCACGACGTGGGTCACCTTGTGGGCCAGACAGACATCCACCAGCGCATCCAGCTTCGGATGCATGGTGATGAGATTGACGCCAAAAGGCTTGTCTGTCAGCGCCTGCGTGGCAACGATCTCTTCCTCAAGCCGCTCTGGCTCCATCGCACCGCAGGCAATCACACCAAAGCCGCCTGCGTTGGAAATGGCCGATACCAGATTCCGTTCACTGACCCAGGACATGGCCCCGCCCAGAATGGCATACCGACTGCCCAGGAAATCACATCCCGGTTTCCAGAGCTGGTCCAGCGTCTCGCGTGCGTTTGCTTCCCCGCTCATGCCTGTGCTCCCTCGGAGGCATCAAGCCCATAGGCGGTGTGCAGCGCCCGCATGGCCAGCTCCATATATTCTGCATCGATCAGAACGGAAATCTTGATCTCGCTGGTGGAAATGACCTGAATGTTGATCCCTTTCTCGGCGAGTGTCCGGAACATGGTGGTGGCCACGCCCGTATTGGACCGCATCCCCACGCCGACCACGCTGATCTTCACGACATTCTGGGATGTGCTCAACCCGCCAAAACCGATCTCGGCACGCATTGCCTCCAAAATCTGGCAGGCCCGGCTCTCATCCCCCTTGCTGACCGTGAAAGTCATGTTCGTGCTGCGATCCGCACCGATGCTCTGGACGATCATGTCCACATTCAGCCCTGCAGCGGAAAGAGGTTCGAAGATTCTTGCCGCAATGCCCGGCTCGTCAGGTACCTGTCGGATGGTGATCTTCGCATCATCCATGGAATACGCAATACCGGTCACCAGCTTCTTTTCCACGCTTTCGTCCTCATCCACTACAATGGTTCCGCTGCTGTCATCCGTCTCCACAAAAGAGGACAGGACACGCACATGCACCTTTTCCCGCATGGCCAGCCCCACGCTGCGGGTCTGGAGAACCTTGGCACCTACGGATGCCAGCTCCAGCATTTCCTCATAAGTGATCCGCTCGAGACGGCGGGCCTGCTTAACAATCCTTGGGTCGGTCGTGTAAATGCCATCCACATCCGTATAGATGTCACACTGGTCCGCCCTGATGGCAGCCGCCAGCGCAACGGCGGACGTATCGGAGCCACCACGGCCCAGTGTTGCAATACGGCCTCTGGCATCCACTCCCTGGAACCCGGCGATCACGGGCACGATACCTTCATCCATGCATTCCCGCAGGGCACGCCCATCTACATCCTCGATGGCGGCGCAGCCATGGGCTTCATCCGTCAGCAAGGGAATCTGCCACCCCTGGAAAGAACGGGCCGGCACACCCAGCGCCCCCAAAGCAATGGCAAGCAGACCGCTCGTCACCTGCTCGCCAGACGCCACAACAGCGTCATATTCCGCCGGATCAGCCTGTGCATCCAGCGAGCGGCAATAATCCACCATCTGGTTGGTCACGCCCGACATGGCAGAGACGACAACCGCAATGCGCTGTCCTCTGGCTCTCTCCTTCCGGACCTTCTCAGCCACGATGCGGATGCGCTCCAGATCCTTGACGGACGTCCCGCCAAATTTCATCACGACCGTGCGGGGCGCAGACCGTGTTACATCATCCGAACAGTCGTGTATGGACATCGGGGAGAAAGCTCCAACAATAAGGCTAGCATCACATAAATATCCGTTCCACATAGCTCTCCTGCCCTTTCGCGTCTAGCCACAACATGGCAGAAAAGCACCATGAAAGCCGGGAGGACCGCCAAGAATGTCTGTTTCATCACCATCATCATCCAACGGAGCAGGTAACGGAACATCATCTGTTATCAATGATGAAATAATTCAGTTCAGTGCACTGGCCAAAGACTGGTGGAACCCGAAAGGACCCATGGCCCCGCTCCATGCCATGAACCCTCTGCGCACCTCCTGGATTGTCCGGCATCTGCCTGCCTCGCTTTTCCATCTCCCCGAACTGCCAACCCTGCTGGATATTGGCTGCGGTGCCGGACTGGCGAGTGAGCGCTTCGCCACGCTTGGTTTTGATACTCTGGGCGTTGATGCCAGCGAAGACGGCATACAGGCTGCCCGGGCACACGTCGCCCTTCACCCCCTGCCGCCGCAGGCCGCCCCCCTGCACTATCTATGCAGCAGTGCCGAAACCCTTCTTGAGGAAGGTCGGCAATTTGACGTGATCTCTGCCCTGGAGATCATTGAACATGTACGGGACCCGCAAGTCTTTCTCTCCCTGCTATCAGGCCTGGCAAAGCCGGGCGGGTATGTCGCCATTTCCACCATGGACCGCAGTCTGCGCTCATTCCTCATGGCCAAGCTGGGGGCGGAATATGTGCTGCGCCTTCTCCCTGTCGGTACCCATGACTGGAAAAAATTCATCCGTCCGACAGAACTGGACAGCATGGCCCGGCAGGTCGGGCTACGCCTGCTGGACCTCAAGGGGCTGTCCTTCCGGCCGCCACACTGGCAGGAGAGCCACGATACCAGCATCAATTACATCGCCCTCTTCCAGAAAGACTGACACTACCAAAAGAAAAGGCGCCACAAACAGGCGCCTTTTCTACTCCACGAGGGAAGAGACCTCTCAGGAATCCGCCACCATGAAGGCAAACGTCGTCGGGCTGCCGACAGCGGTAAAGTGGTTCATGAAGACAGGCTTGCCAGTCTCACGATCCACACGGAAAGCCGTGACGGAGTCAGAGCGCTGGTTGGCACAGAACAGGAATGAGCCGCTCGGGTCGAACATCATGGCACGGCCATAGTCGGCATGCATCCAGACCTCATCCTCCAGCGTCAGCGTGCCATCCATGCCAACGGAGAAGACCGCCAGGGAGTCACCCAGACGGTTGGAAACATAGACAAACCGCCCGCTCTCAGCGATCAGGATTTCCGCAGCCAGCGTGGACCCGCGGAAGTGGGAGGTCACGGTGCTGACGGACTGAACCTGCGTGATGGCGCCTGTCTGCGGATCAAACTTGGACACCACGACCTTGGAGTTCTGCTCACAGAGGTTGTACAGCACACGGCCCGAATGATCGAACACGAAGTGACGGGGGGCAGAACCCGGTTCCATGTCGTAGAACGGCTTCTGTGCCGGGATGAGCTTGCCTGTGGCCAGGTCCAGCTTCCAGACATAGACACGGTCCAGCCCGGCATCATCCACCAGAACGAACGCACCGCTCGGATCGGTCGCAATCATGTGCGGATGGGCACTGGAATGATCGGAAACGGCAAAATTGCCTTCCGGATTGTCTGCCGCCCGTTCCGGCTGCTTCGGCCCGCTGTTGTGGACCACATCCGTAGCCTTGCCCAGTGACCCATCAGCATGGATGGGCAGGACAGCCACACTGCCACCCATGTAATTGGCAACGAGCAGATACTTCCCGGATGGATGGACACTCAGATGGGCCGGGACAGCACCACCGGAGCTGACAGTGTTGATCTTGGCCAGTGTCCCATTGCGGGTATCCACGGAGAATGCCGTCACAGAGCCACTGCCAGCCTTGTCGTAATCATTGATCTCGCTGAGAGCGTACAGGAACTTCCGGTTGCGGCTCAACGTAATGAAGGATGGGCTGGGAATGTCCATGAACGTGGCAACCGGTGTCAGAAACCCGGTATCACGGTCCATCTCGAAGACAGAGATTCCCTTGCCGTTACCAGCTCCCCCCGGAGGACCATGCTCCGTATAACCACCAACAAAGCACAGGATACGGGGCAACGGCCCCTTCTGGGCCTGGGCTGCCCGCAGAGGCGACAGGGCCGTGGCGGCCCCTAATCCAGCAAGCGCCAGAGTAAACCGGCGCCGGGAAAGACTCTGTGACATAACGTATTACTCTCCTTCAACTTTGCCCCTACGGGAAGAACGGGCCAACGCTACCAAAAAAGGCCTCTCTCCATAAGAGCCATTCATCATAGGAAGAAAAATGACTGGAAAATCAATCAGTTTATCTTCATGCGGCACTGCCTGCCGATCACCGGGGCCGCAATGCGGCTCCATGTCTGCGTTTCACCAAACAGACTCAGCCCTACATAGCCACGCAGCTTGAGAGTATCTCCCTTCCCCTGCCACATGATCGCCTGGTAGGTCCGCCCGCTCCTCGGGTCCAGAATCGTCCCATGCCACTGTCCATTCTTGCGGCGCTTCATGTTGCTGATGATCTCGAGCCCACATTCCGAACGTCCCCAGACATCCTTTTCCGGCTCGGCCTCCGTATAATCCATGCCCACCAGCCAGCCGCAGAGACGGCTGGCATCCGACGGACAGGGCGCAATACTGAAAATGCCGTCTTTTTCCTCTACCAGCCATGTCCCGACCAGACTGGATGCCGCCTGAGCCTGCGCACGGGATACCGTGACCATCACACCCCCAGCAAGAACAAGAACAGCGGCGAACAACGCCCTAGCCGCGGCCCAGCAAGGCATCAAGCTGTCCATCCTGCTCCAGCTGCATGAGCTCACTGCACCCTCCTACTGCTTTGCCGCCAATGAAAATCTGCGGCACTGTCGTCCCTCCTCCTGAACGTTCCCGGGCTGTTTCCCGCTCCGCAGAACCACGAGGGGCATGGATTTCCTCAAAGGGAACATCCTTGGACTGAAGCAGGCTGATGGCCCGGACACAGTAAGGGCACCCTGGCTGCGTGTAGATTTCAACTTTTGGCATGTAACAATCCTTTCTGGTCTCAAAGCCGGATGTCATGCCAGTGTCACCCGGGCTGCCACAAGAATATCCACGGAAAGGCAGCCATGCTCAAGCAATGCTTTTACACAGACCTCTGCCGTAGCCCCTGTTGTCAGGATATCATCAACCAGCACGACCCGGCGCCCACGCAGCAAACTCCAGTAACGGGGCCGCAGCGTGACAGCTCCCGCCATCTGCCTCCGCCTCCCCTGCCGGGAGAGCCCTGCGAGAGATGCAGTCCTGAACCGCCGTTGCAGCGCATCTGGATAGCAGGCAAGCCCTTCCCGTCGGGCAAGGGCCATGGCCATCAGGGCCGCCTGATTATATCCACGCTGCCACAAACGCCCACGATGCACAGGAACAGGCACAAGCACCACATCCGGTCCTATCAGGTCCCCCCCTGCCCGGGTCATGAAATGGGCCAGAGCTGCAGCATGTTCTGTCCGGCTTCCATATTTCAGTCCCATGACAAGGCTGCGGGCCTGTCCTTCATACAGAAAAGCCGCCCGTGCCCTGTGCCATGGCGGTGGAGACCTTTCACAGTCTGCACAAAGCATCCCACGCTCGGCCATCTCCTCCTGCGTGATGGGCAGGGCACAGGCATCACAGAAGGGAGAATGGACAAACCGGAGCCCAGCAAAACAGCGCCCACACAGAAAGCCACCACCCGACGCCACTTCCTCCCCGCATGAAACGCAATTGGGCGGAATGAGCCAGTCCAGCACATTCCGCCCAAGCCATTTACTTCTGCAAAGCCAGTCCACCTTTTCTCAGAGCACCGCCATCCTCAGAAACGAGATGGCGGTGCTTCCCCCGAGGTCTCAGTGTCCGGCAGCGGCAGCGTCAAAATCCGGCGCCTGAAGCCCAGAGGCCTCCAGCTGACTGACAAACGCCTTCTTCAGGCGAGCCAGCCCCTCATGAGACTGCGCCTCAATACGCCCGACAAGAACCGCCTGCGTATTGGAAGCACGAAGCAGCCACCAGCCATCAGGCGTATTCACACGCACGCCATCCACGGAAGACACATCAGCCCCTTCCTTCTTCAGGCGCTCGGCCACTTCCTTGATGACATCAAACTTGCGGGTGTCATCGCAAGGGAAGCGCAGCTCCGGCGTGTTGACCATCTGTGGCAGGGCCTCCCGCATGTCTGCCAGAGTGCCGGGCAGACGGGCGACGATCCCAAGAACACGGATCGCCCCATAGAGGGCATCATCGAATCCATACCACTTATCGGCAAAAAAGATATGCCCGGACATCTCACCCGCCAGAGGAGACGACGTCTCGGCCATCTTGCTCTTGATGAGGGAGTGCCCGGTCCGCCACATCAGAGGCTCACCACCAGCCTTGCCGACTTCATCAAACAGCACCTGACTGGCCTTGACGTCTGCAATAATGGTCGCTCCCGGGTGTTTCTTCAGCACGTCACGGGCCAGCAGAACGAGAATCTGATCCCCCCAGAGAATCTCTCCCTTGCCATCCACGACGCCAACCCGGTCGGCATCGCCATCAAAGGCCACGCCAATATCCGCTTTTTTCTCACGGACGGTCCTGATCAGATCCTGCAGGTTCCCCTCGACGGTCGGGTCTGGATGATGATTCGGAAAGGTCCCATCAATTTCAGGGTACAGGACCGTATGCTCACCAGGCAGCTCCTTCACCAGGCGGGTCAGCACCTCACCAGCAGCGGAGTTGCCATTGTCCCACACGACCTTCAGCGGCCGCTCCCCGTCATAATCCTTGAGAAGACGCTCAATATAGGCTTCAGAAGGATCAATCGTCTCGACCTTCCCTTCTGCCTTGGGCACGACGTCACCCGCTGCGGCCAGACGGCCAACCTCACGGATCTGCTCGCCAAAAAACGGCTTGCCCTTCAGCATCATCTTGAAGCCGTTATGATCCGGTGGATTGTGGCTGCCCGTCACCATGATGGCACCGTCAGACTCCCCCGTGACAGCCGCATAATACAGCATCGGGGTCGGCCCACGCCCGACACGGCGCACCGTCACACCGGAATCCACGGCACCACGGACCAGTGCTTCCTCCAGTTCCGGCGATGACAGGCGGCCATCATAGCCCACCGTCACCACGCTCCCACCGTCCCGGCGGATCATGCTCGCAAAAACACGGCCCAGCGCATAGGCATCCTCGGCATGAAGGGTTTTCCCCACAATGCCGCGAATATCGTATTCCCGCAGGCTGGTCGGCTCAAAATGATGCTTGAATCCCGTCATGAGCTCACATCCTCTCAGGCATATTTCTTCAGGAAGGCACGCACGTCATCTTCCAGGTCTTCACGCTGGAGCGCCAGAGCAACCTGAGCCTCGAGGAAGCCCAGCTTGCTGCCACAGTCAAACCGCGTGCCTTCATAACGCAGACCATGGAACGGCACCTTGCCGATCATCTCGGCCATGGCATCCGTCAGCTGCACTTCACCACCCACGCCGGTTTTCAGAGCGGACAGTGGCTTGAGCACGTCAGCTGTCAGGACATACCGGCCAATGATGGCAAGATTGGAAGGAGCATCTGCCGGAGCGGGCTTTTCAACCAGTCCCTTGACCTCCACCTTGCGCCCATCATCCTCGCCAATTTTCAGAATACCGTAGCGGTCCGTCCACTCCCGGGGGACCTCATCCACAGCAACCACATTTCCCCCTGTCTGATGGTAGACATCAGCCAGCTGGGCCACACAGCTGCGCCCACCCTGGACGATGTCATCCGGCAGAAGAATGGCGAATGGGTCATTCCCGATGAAGTTGCGGGCGCACCAGATGGCATGACCAAGCCCCAGAGGATTCTGCTGGCGCACAGCCACCAGTGAACCAGCCTCCACACTGCTGCTTTCCAGAGCCTTGATGGCGGACGTCTTTTTCCGCTCTTTCAGGGTACTTTCAAGCTCGTAGGCAATATCAAAATAATCAATCAGATTGTCCTTGCCACGGGCCGTAACCAGACAGAACTCCTCAATGCCGGCAGCACGGGCCTCATCGATGGCATACTGGATAAGCGGCTTGTCCACGACGGGCAGCATCTCTTTCGGCATGGCCTTTGTTGCTGGCAGGAAGCGTGTCCCCAGACCTGCAACAGGCAGAACGGCTTTTTTCAATGGCTTGATCATCTCAGCTCTCTCTCGGTCTGTCTGCCCTGCCTTCCATCATCCGACAGAGCACTCATCCATCAATCTCGGCACAAAGCAGCTGCTCACAGGTAAACAGGCCGCCACGCAAGATGTAACCTAAAGTACATCTTCGATACAGGGGCCATCCCGATGCCAACAATCAGTTTTTCATGAAAAAGACGTAACACGGTGGAACCCATGTTACGGACCATATCCTCAAATTGCAGAAGAAATATGGTGCGGCCGAGAAGACTCGAACTTCCACGGGGTTTCCCCCACAAGCACCTCAAGCTTGCGCGTCTACCATTCCGCCACGGCCGCTCCGTGATCAGCAGTCCCGTTTTCCCTCGTCTGAGGCGTGACCGCTTCGGTGAAATGGCCTATAGCCCATCAGAACAGGGAGGGCAATGGTCATGACACGGTTTTATAAAGAAATTATCTGGCAGGCGGATAAAAAAATCTGCCCATATCCCGAAGCCCTGTCCTTCATGCGCCAGCAGGTGGAGGCCATCCACCATCAGCAGGCCCCCCAACGTATCTGGCTGACAGAACACCCCCCCCTCTATACCGCCGGAACCTCTGCCAGGGCTGAAGACCTCATCAACTCTCAGGGCTATCCAACGTTCGAAGCCGGACGGGGTGGCCAGTGGACCTATCACGGTCCCGGACAACGCATCGCCTATGTCATGCTGGACCTCACGCAGCCGCACGGCCCCCTCCCCGCACGGGACATACGGGCCTTCGTCCAGCTGCTGGAACGCTGGCTCATCATGAGCCTTCAGGAGCTGGGAATTGACGCCTTCACCCGGGAAGGCCGTATCGGCGTCTGGTGTTTCGATAGGGAAAGCGGGCTGGAAACCAAGATCGCCGCTCTGGGAATCCGTGTCACACGCTGGGTCAGCTGGCACGGAATTTCACTGAATGTCTCGCCACGACTCAGTGACTTTGACGGGATCATCCCCTGCGGCATCCGGGACTATGGCGTGACCAGCCTGCAACGCTTCAACCCAGCCCTACAGATGGAAGATGCCGACAGGGCCCTGCTGAAAAGCTGGACGGCCCTGTTCGGCCCTGTGATCCATCCAGCTGCTACTCTGGCAGACTGAAGCTGCTTTCGGAAACAGGCTGGTTCTCCTGCACGTCGAACAGGGAGAGACCAAAATGATGGTGACGGGCATCCACCCCCTGTATGCCAACAAGGGTCAGATGGCCACGCACGTCAGAAAACTGGAGGGTCAGCAGCCCCTGGGAAGGATTGTCAGCCTCTGCCACGGAAAGCTGGAGCGATTCTGTCCCATGGGAGACATTCGTCACCTGAACATCCCTGTCAAAACTGACAGGATGACGGAGCAGAAGTCCGAGCGGATTCCGCTTGAGAGAGAGGTGCGTCACGGCACCATTATCAGCATTCCGGAGGACAAACCGACCATCACGGGCCACGGCCCTCATGGCATGAGGAACCTCATACACCATCTCGAACCGTCCGGGCACATAGGTGAAATGTCCATCCCCCTGCTGCTGGGCCGGGCCATCCTGCACAAATGACGCCTGGAGGGACGACAACCCGTTGAGATAGGTCTCCACCCGACGGATATCGTGCCTGTCATTCGTGACAAGATGATCATAGCCTGATGTGGCACACCCCGTGAGACCAGAAACAGCCAACGGAGCCGCCACCATGCCGGCCCAGAACAGCAGGCTGCCTGCCATCATGCGCTTCATGGCTGGCTCTCCGCTTCCAGAGACAGGGAGAGGGCATGAAGGCCCGTCTGGAACTCCCCGGCCAGCAGGTCATTCACAAGCCTGTGTCGGGCCAGGGTCTTCATCCCGTCAAACCGGCGGCTGACGACATGCAGATGATAATGCGTCTCGCCCACCTGCTCCGGCCCCCGGCTTTCCTGGGCCTGGGTACGCATGGCTGCATGATGCCGGTGGCGTGCACTGTCATCCCGTATCTCCAGTATGGACGGGCTCAGGGCCTCCTCCAGTACTGCCCTCATGCGGTCGACTCTTTTCATCGGTTTTCTTCCACGCTCATCCACGGAGTTACAGGTTCCATCTGTCCTGCCATAACAGGAATCTTTCCCCACCAGGAAAAGGATGCTTGCATCCATGCCAGACCTCTCCCCATATCGTCCATCATGCAATGCAAACCATCCAGACACAAAGCCTTCGCACCGGACCCGGACGCCCCCCAGCAATGCTGCGACCACCCGGACTGTGACAGGCCGGCAGGGTACCGGGCCCCCCGGGGGCGGGACAACCTGCGCAGCTATTACTGGTTCTGCCTGGAGCATGTCCGCCAGTACAATGCCAGCTGGGACTATTACCGGGGCATGACGCCGGGGCAGATCGAACGCCACCTGCGGGAAGATACCTCCTGGCAGCGCCCTTCATGGAAGATGGGCACGCCAGGCAACGATTCGGCACGGGCTTCCTTCACACTGGATGATCTGCATGACCCTCTGGACATCCTGAACCGGCACCGTCGCCCTTCCCGGGCAACCGAAACGAGACGGCAGGCCCCGCCAGCCCTACGTGAGCCCCTGGCCCAGCTTGATCTTGAATGGCCGACCACGCTTGAAATCATCAAGACCCGCTACCGTGTCCTGGCCCGCCGTTATCACCCTGATGCCAACAGGGACGACCCAAGAGCGGAAGAACGCTTCAAGGTCATCGGAACGGCCTACGCCACATTGCGGGACCATTTTGCCAACAGCACTGAGCAGGCAACAGCCGGAGCCGGATAGCTGCCTTGCCTTCCCTGCATCTTTTCATGACCGGGTGATTGTGTAATCGTACCTGTAGAGTCCTTAATAGGATAGACACTCATTCGGTCTTCCATGTACCACCCTACTTAGTGACAGGAATCATGTCATGGCTCTCCCTTCAGCACAGTCCCTCTCCGAGACACTGCCCCAGACACCTGACAGCCTGAAATCCGCCCGGGAGCTGTTTGGGCTCGACCTTGATCTCGAAGTCCCTGTCTGGTCACAGAAGACGGACCATGTCCCCGAGATCGACTCCGCCTACCAGTTCGACCGGGATACGACCCGGGCCATTCTGGCCGGTTTCATGCATAACCGCCGTGTTCTGGTGCAGGGCTTTCACGGGACCGGAAAATCCTCCCATATCGACCAGATCGCCGCACGGCTGAACTGGCCCTGCGTCCGCATCAATCTCGACAGTCACATCTCCCGCATCGACCTCATCGGCAAGGACGCCATCACGCTGGAAGATGGCAAGCAGGTCACGGAATTCCGTGAAGGTCTGCTGCCATGGTGTCTCCAGAATCCATGCAGCCTGATCTTTGACGAATATGATGCCGGCCGGCCCGACGTAATGTTCGTCATCCAGCGCGTGCTGGAAGCCAACGGGGCCCTGACCCTGCTGGACCAGAACCGCGTCATCCACCCACATCCGTCTTTCCGCCTCTTCGCCACGGCCAACACGGTCGGGCTGGGCGATACAACAGGGCTGTATCACGGCACCCAGCAGATCAACCAGGGCCAGATGGACCGCTGGAACATTGTCACCTCCCTGAATTACCTGCCCAAGGAACAGGAAATCCGCATCATCAAGGCCAAGATGGGCGATGCTCTGGAGGAGACCCTCATCGGCCAGATGGTGGAACTGGCCGACCTGAGCCGTGCCGGTTTCATGAACGGGGACATCTCCACCGTCATCTCCCCCCGGACGGTCCTCTCCTGGGCAGAAAACATCACGATCTTCAATGATGTTCCCTTCGCGTTCCGCCTGAGTTTCCTCAACAAATGTGATGAAGCCGAACGCAGCATCGTGGCTGAATATTATCAGCGCTGCTTCAACGCCTCGCCGCTGGGTTAAGTCTCATGTCCGATCCGCACGAACTCTTCCGCAAGGCAACTTTTGCCACGCAGCGCGCCCTGAGTGGTCATCAGGATGTTCCCATGACACCCGCTCTGGCTTCTCTGGAGCGTGCGGCTCTCACTCCCGAGGACAAGACCTATATCCGGGGGGCCACCGATGCCGTGGCCCTGCGCCAGCGTCACCACGACCCGGAAAAACGCATCACCATCCCCGATGCCCAGACCCAGACCATCACCGATGGCATGGAGCAGGCCCGTTGTGAGGTCTATGGGGCCCGCCACATGGCCGGGGTGCAGGCCAATCTGGAAGACTATCTGGGGCGGCGGCTTCATGCCCTCAACAGCGCAAAAATGATTGTGCAGGACGACATGCCCATGCCGCTCGCACTGGAACTGCTGACACGGGAGGCTCTCTCTGGCCGCAAACTGCCGGAAAGCATGACCGGGCCGGCATTGGCCGCATGGCGCCAGTCCCTTACCCCCAGGGCCCGTGAGGCTCTGGCCCGTCTGGCTGACGTGCAGAACGACCAGACACTCTTCAATGAAGCCTCCCAGCGTTTCGTGCATGTTCTTACCTTGAAGGAGACAGGCGAAGCCGAAGAAGAGCCGGACCCTTCAAAATCCCGTGGGCAGAGCCAGGACGACCAGACAGAAAGTGGCGAATCCTCTGCCCCTGACCCGGACGGGCAGGAAGAAGAAGACAGCACGGCTGAAGATGCCCAGGCAGCCCTGAGCGACGATTCCGACGAATCAGCAAACCCGGAAGGTCTGTCCTCTGATGAGATGGAAACCATCCTGACAGAGGGTGAAAATGGATACGAACAGCCAGCAGGTCCTTCTGCCCAGCCGGAAGAGGAACGGCCCTGTCCCGTAAAGGGGCTTGGGGGCTATCAGGCCTATACGCAGGAATTTGACGAAGAGGTCCATGCGAGCGATCTCTGCGACCCGGCCGAGCTGGACCTGCTCCGTGAAAGACTGGATGAGCAGCTCCAGCAAACGCAAGGTTTTGTTTCCCGTCTGGCCCATCGGCTGCAACGGAAGCTGCTGGCCCAGCAGCAGCGTCGCTGGCATTTCGATCAGGAAGACGGCATTCTTGATGCAGCCCGTCTGCCCCGCATCATCAGCAACCCCTCCCTGCCACTCTCCTACAAGCAGGAAGGCAAGATCGACTTCCGGGACACGACCGTCACACTGCTGATCGACAATTCAGGCTCCATGCGGGGCCGTCCCATCACGACAGCGGCCATCTGTGGGGACATTCTGGCCCGCACGCTGGAACGTTGCGGCATCAAGGTCGAGGTTCTCGGGTTCACCACACGGACATGGAAGGGCGGAGAAAGCCGTGTGAAATGGACACAGGACGGCAGGCCACCAAAACCGGGACGGTTGAATGATCTACGCCATATCATCTACAAATCGGCAGACACGCCATGGCGGCGGGCACGCCGCAACATCGGCCTCATGCTGCGGGAAGGCCTGCTGAAAGAGAACATCGATGGCGAGGCCCTTCTCTGGGCATGGAAACGCCTGAAACACCGTCCGGAACATCGTCGTATCCTCATGGTGATTTCCGATGGCGCACCAGTCGATGACAGTACCTCCTCCGCCAATGGGCCAGAATATCTGGACCTGCATCTGCACCGTGTCATCCACCAGCTGGAAAATGATCCATCCGGGGAACTGCTGGCCATTGGCATCGGTCATGACGTCACACGATATTACGCCAACAGCGTAACCATCAGTTCAGCCGAAGACCTGGGGGACACCATGGTAGCCCAGCTGACAGCCCTTTTTGCCCCACGCTCTGCCCGGCAGGGACGGAGAGGATAATTTTCCTCTCCCCCATTGTCAGGCGCCCCGGACTCCGCCACTCTCAAAAACATCATGCGACATCATCCTGCCCGTCCTTTCCGCACGCTGGCCGCTGCAGCCAGCCTCTCCCTGCTGGCATTGAGCAGCCAGTCCCTCCTGCCCACGGCAGCGGCCGATACGCTGCCGCACCTTTCGGCGGACTGTTTTACCTACTCTCCCGGCCAGGTCATCAGGACCGGCCATGGCGTAACCATCCAGGACATGAAAGCCGAGCTGACAGGCACGCAGCACCGCATCTCGGTCGTCTCCGCCACGGCTGTTGATCATAAGCAGAAAATGGATGAGGCCGCCCTGACCCGCCTCAATGCGGCGGTCGCCTATGCTGCCCTGACAGCCTATCACCGTGGCATGACGGATGTCTGCTCCACACAGCCTCTGCCCGAAGTGGAAGAGGTGAAAAACACCCTGCCGGAACTGCACTGGAGCGGCATCACCATGACCCGGCCAGACCGGGTCTCCACCGCCAGCTCGGCACATGTGAATGTCCTCAGCACCACACCGACCATTCATGTCGTGTTTGATGCCAGTGGTCTTCATTCCCCCGGCGCCATCCTGCTGCCACCGACCCTGTCTGGCGATGTCAGCTTCACACCAGCAGCCCAGCCCCCCTATCATCTGACCATCAACAGGTTCCAGACCGTCATCAACGGCAGCGATGTGACTGGAACGGGCACGGTCGTGGCAGGTGAAGGAACAAAAAACCTCAAGGCGGATGTTCACCTTTCCATTGGGCGGATCGGCGAAATGATCGATCGGGTCAACAGGGTAGCCCCGACAGAACTCAAAGCCGCCCTGCTCATTGCCCGCTTCATGAGCGCCAGAGAGCCCGACCACCATGTTGGCTGGCACATCGTCGTGAAGAATGGCACCGTCAAGGTCAATGGTGTCGAACTTCCCATCCCCTTCTGATGCCACAGCGCCCCGCCCTGACAGGCGGGGCTTTCTGTTTCAGGCCTGTTCCAGCTTTCTGATTCCTTCCAGTGTGTGCATCTGCTCCGCCAGACGGGGTGTGACACGATAGAAACCCGGCAGCCTGATCTCAATCGCCTGCGTCTCCTCAAGAGTAGGCAACAGCACGACACGCCCCCGCCCGCCCCTGACCTCTGCCAGCATGTCATGAAGGGGGGCCAGAGCTGCCTCATCATCAATCCAGATACGCAGCTCTCCCTGCTCATTGGCTGCGGCTGTTTCCAGGTCCTGCACGCTATTGGCCGTGATACGCAGGGCATCTCCATCCAATTTCAGCTCCGCCTGCACCAGGACAGCCTGCCCAGCCACAAGCATGTCCCGGCAACTCTGCAATGTTTCCGAAAATAACGTGACTTCGCAGCCACCGCTGGCATCCGTCAGGGTGACCCATGCCATCTTCTTGCCGGTCTTGGTGGGACGCTCCTTCTTGTCCACCACACAGCCCGCAATGGAAACACGTGATACACCCTGATGCGCCCTGCTCTCCAGCTGGAGAGCAGGCGTGATCCCCAGTCGGCGCAGCACCTGCCTGTAAGCATCCAGCGGATGGGCACTCATATGGAACCCGATTACCCCGGCCTCATGAGAGAGACGCTCAAAATCCGGCCAGGGACGGACCTTCTTCAACCGCAGGACCTCCCGCAGGCTGCTATCGACACCCCCACCGAACAGACCGGCCTGTCCCACTTCCTTCTCCTGCGCCCGGGACTGCGCCCGCCGCAGGATGATCTCCGCACTGGCAAACACGGTGTGACGGTCTGGCTCCAGACTGTCGAACGCACCTGCCTTGGCCAGACTCTCCATCTGTATCTTGTTGATGTGCCGGGAATCACACCGTTCGGCAAAATCGGTGAGATCGCAGAACGGCTTTTCTCCACGGTCCTGCACCAGCCCTTCCATAGCCACGAAGCCAACCCGCTTGACCGCTGCCAGAGCGTAGCGGATGCCCAGCTGCCCGTCCTCCATCCTCTCGATGGAAAAATCGGCCTGGGATTTATTGATGTCCACCGGCAGGACAGGGATCCCCATGCGTCTGGCTTCCTGGCAGAGAGCCGCCAGCTTTTCCGTCTTTTCCCGTGCCAGAGACATGCAGCCTGCCAGGAAGGGAACAGGATGGTTCGCCTTCATCCAGGCCGTCTGATAGGACACGAAGGCATAAGCGGCAGCATGAGACTTGTTGAAGCCATAATTGGCGAATTTGGCCATGAGGTCGAACACCTCTTCGGCTTTCTCGGCAGGGATGCCCCTCTTCGTAGCCCCTTCGCAGAAAATGGCCCGCTGTTTCTCCATCTCCGAAGCGATCTTCTTGCCCATGGCCCGCCGCAGCAGGTCGGCTCCGCCAAGGCTGTAGCCCGCCATCTTCTGGGCAATCTGCATCACCTGTTCCTGATAGACCATGATGCCGTAGGTCTCTTCCAGAATCGGGCGGATTTCCTCGTGAGGCGGCTCCCACGGTGCCCCATGCTTGCGGCGGCAATATTCAGGAATGTTTTCCATCGGGCCGGGGCGGTAGAGCGACACGCCGGCAATCAGGTCTTCCAGACGGCTGGCAGCCATCTGCTTGAGCATGTCCCTCATGCCCGCCCCTTCGAACTGGAACACGCCCGCCGTGTCTCCCCGGGCCATCATCTCGAAGGTTTTCTTGTCATCCAGCGGAATATGAGAGAGGTCCACCTCTTCCCCCAGCTCCCGCAGGAAATCGACCCCCCGCTTGAGAATGGTCAGGGTCGTCAGCCCCAGAAAGTCGAACTTGACCAGCCCGGCCTGCTCCACAAACTTCATGTTGTACTGGGTGACCAGCATCTCACTTCGTGGATCGCGGTAGAGAGGCACAAGCTCCACAAGATCACGGTCCCCGATCACCACACCGGCCGCATGGGTCGAGGCGTGGCGGTACAATCCCTCCAGCTGAAGGGCGATCTCCAGCAGGCGGCGGATCATCTCATCCGTGTCCCGCATCTCCTGAAGCCGGGGTTCTTCCTCAATGGCTTGGGCCAGTGGTGTCGGTTTGGCCGGATTGTTGGGGATCAGCTCCGCCACACGGTTGACCATGCCATAAGGCAGACCCAGCACACGCCCTACGTCCCGCACGGCCGCCTTGGCCTGGAGTTTCCCGAAGGTGATGATCTGCGCCACACGCTCGTGGCCATATTCATTCCGCACGTAGCGGATGACCTCATCCCGCCGGTCCTGACAGAAATCGATATCAAAGTCCGGCATGGATACACGTTCGGGATTCAGGAACCGCTCGAAAAGCAGCCCGAACGGAATGGGATCAATATCCGTGATGGTCAGCGCATAGGCTACCAGTGATCCAGCACCGGACCCACGCCCCGGACCCACCGGAATGTCATGCGCCTTGGCCCACTGGATGAAGTCCGCCACGATGAGGAAGTAACCGGGGAAGCCCATATCGGCTATGATTTTCAGCTCGGTCTCCAGCCGCTCCTCGTACTCGGCCCGACGGTTCTCCCCATCCTTCATGACAGCCAGACGTTTCTCCAGCCCTTCCTGCGCCATGGCCCGCAGGGTTTCCTCTTCCGTGCTGCCTTCACGAACTTTCGGACAGACAGGCAGGAGCGGCTTGCGGGTATTCACCGCCACGGCACAGTGACGGGCGATCACCAGCGTATTGTCGCAGGCCTCCGGCAGGTCATGGAAGAGCTTCCGCATTTCATCCGGAGTCTTGAACCATGCCTGACGGGAAACACGCCAGCGGTCTTCCTCCGCCATGGTACGCCCCTGGGCGATGCAGAGCAGCGCATCGTGCGCCTCATGCAGTTCCGGTCGGGGAAAGAAACATTCATTGGTCGCCACAAGCGGGAGGTCCAGCTCATCGGCCAGAGCGATCAGCTGCGGCTCCGTGATCTCCTCACCAGCTTCATCCAGCCGGTTGATCTCGACGGCCACATACCCCCCAAAGGCCTCCCTGAGACGCTCGAGCATCTGCTTCGCCGCAACCCTCTGCTCCCCCAGCAGGAGCCGGTTGATCGGCCCCCGGTTGCCACCCGTCAGCAGGAACAGCCCACCGGCACGGCTGCACAGCACGTCCAGCGGCATGGACGGGTCTGCCGAATCCCCATTCAGGAAGCCCTGCGTGGAAAGATACTGAAGATTCTCCAGCCCTTCTTCCGTCCGGGCCAGAACGACCAGCGGTTCCGCCGGGACACCGGGCCTGCCCGAAGCTGACGGCAGGGCCAGCTGGCACCCGATGATGGGCTGCACACCGGCCTTGCGGCAGCTCTGGGAAAATTCCAGCCCGCCAAACATGTTGCCGCTGTCCGTCAGGGCGACGGCGGGCATGGCATTCTTTTTGGCCAGCTCCACAAGCTCGGAGACACGAATCGCCCCCTGGCTGAGGGAATAGGCGGAGTGATTACGGAGATGGACAAAGCTGGCATAGGACATGCCGCCCATTTACCACGCCCCCGCGCCGGGGCGGAACAGAAAACGCCCTACCCCTGAAAAGGAACGATCCGCCCTTCATCCAGCGTGACGGTACGGTCCATCGCCGCCGCCAGAGCCTCATTATGGGTGGCGACCAAAGCCGCCACGCCCTCTTCCCGCACCACACGCATCAGCTCGGCGAAGACGAGATCGGCGGTTTTCGTATCCAGATTGCCCGTCGGCTCATCGGCCAGCAGCAGGCTGGGCCGGTTCGCCAGCGCACGGGCGATGGCCGTACGCTGCTGCTCCCCACCGGACATGCGTCCCGGCAGAGCCTCCAGCCGATGGGACAGCCCAAAACGGACCAGCAGGTCTTCTGCCCGCTTCCGGGCCTCGGCAGGTTTCACGCCTGCCGCAAGCTGGGGCAGCATGACATTCTCCACGGCCGTGAATTCCCGCAGCAGATGATGGAACTGATACACGAAGCCGATTTCATCCCGCCGCAAGGCCGTCCGTCCCGCCTCGCCCAGTCTGGATGTGGCCTTCTCCCTGATAAGAACCTCTCCCCTGTCGGGGCGTTCCAGAAGGCCAGCCAGATGCAGCAGCGTGGACTTGCCCGTGCCGCTCGGGGCCACGAGGGCAACCAGCTCACCACTTTTCAGGGAAAGATCAGCCTCCCGGAGAATGTGCAGTTCTTCATCCCCGGAACGGAAGGACCGCCCCAGCTTCTCAAGCGTCAGAACCGTGGTCTGTTTCGTGTCACTCATGACGCAGGGCCTCCACCGGGTCGGTCTTCGCCGCACGCCATGAGGGATACAGCGTGGCCAGCAGGGACAGGGCCAGCGACAGCACGGCGACTTCCACAACCTGCGACCAGACCAGACGGGCCGGCAGCCGGGCCAGGAAATAGACCTCAGGATTGAACAGGTCCGTGCCCGTCAGGGATTCCAGAACGTGACGGATCCGCTCGATGTTCAGGGCGAAGCAGATGCCCAGCCCCGTCCCCACCACGGTCCCCACGACGCCAACAGACGCTCCGCACATGAGGAAAATGCGCATCACGCTGCCCCGGCTGGCTCCGAAAGTCCGCAGGACGGCGATGTCCCGTGTCTTGTCCTTGACCATCATGATGAGCGAGGAGATCACGTTGAAGGCCGCCACCAGAATGATGAGCGTAAGGATGAGGAACATCACGTTCTGTTCTACCGTCACGGCATCCAGAAAACCGTTGGCACTCTGTGTCCAGTCCAGCACCTGAAGACGGGGATCATTCAAAGCCTCCGTGATCTGGCGGCTGACCGGCCTGACATTCAGCGGGTCGGAGGTGCTGACCTGCATCAGCGAGACCCCGTCTCCCATCATCAGGAATTTCTGGGAGGCTGCCAGTGGCATGAGAATGATGTTGCTGTTGTAATCATTCCAGTTGGCATCAAAGACCAGGGCCACGTGCAGTTTCCGCACCCGTGGCATCGTGCCGAATGGCGTGGCCTGCCCGTTGGGCGAGAGAATGGTCAGCGACGAACCGACATGCAGCCCGGCCCGCTCGGCCAGCGTGACCCCCACGGCAACGGCGGAATCCCCTTGGAATTCATCCAGACTGCCTTCCATGATTCCATCGCTGAGAGCCTTCCAGTTCCGCAGGTCCTCCTGTGCCAGCCCTTCCAGCATCGCCCCGGTGGAATAACGCCCCGCCTCCGCAAGGACCGTGCCCTGCGTCATGGGCAGGACCTGCGTCACGCCGGGCACCCTGCGGATCAATGCGGCATCATCCTTGTAGTCCCGGATGACCTGCCCATAGGCATAGACATTCAGGTCTCCATGCAGGCCGAGAATCCGGCCCATGAGGTCGGCCTTGAAGCCGTTCATCACGGCCATGACGATGATGAGCGTCGCCACCCCCAGAGAGATGCCGACAAGGGAGAACAGCGCAATGACCGACGCAAAACGCTCCCCCTTGCGGGCCCTCAGATAACGCAGGGCAACCGTTCGCTCAAACCGCCCGAACATGCTCAGCCAAGCCCCAGTTTCGCCAGAGCTTCATCAAGAGGCAGTTCGCTGCGTTCGCCGGAGGCACGGTGCTTCAGCTCCACCATGCCCGCCTTGGCCCCACGGGGACCGACGATGATCTGCCACGGATGGCCCATCAGGTCGGCATCATTGAATTTCACCCCGGCACGGTCGGACCGGTCATCATAGAGCAGCCCTTCCGGGTCACGGCTATAGATGGATTCACAGAGCTGGTCACACAGTTCGTCACCGGGGCGGAGGTTGAGCAGAACTGCCCGATAGGGAGCCACCTCTTCCGGCCAGATGATCCCGGCCTCATCATGAGACGCCTCGATGATGGCCCCGACCAGACGGGACACCCCGATGCCATAGGACCCCATGTGCGGATGCAGGGGCGCACCATCGGCACCGCTCACTTCCACACCCATGGATTCGGTATATTTCGTGCCGAAATAGAAGATGTGGCCAACCTCGATGCCCCGGCCACCACGACGACGGTCTTCCGGCACGGCCTCCCAGGCGGAAAGGTCATGTTTTTCATCCGTGGCGGAATAGGTCGTCTTCACGATCTCACGGAGTTTCTGAAGGTCTTCCTCCTTCTGCGGGTCCAGGCCGATGCTGTCCCAGTCAATCTCGTCCCAGCCAGCATCATAGAAGACCTCACTCTCCCCTGTCGGAGCAAGAACGAGGAACTCATGGCTCAGCTCGCCACCAATCGGCCCCGTATCGGCCGCCATCGGCACGGCCTGCACACCAAGACGGCGGAAAATCTTCAGGTAGGACAGCATGATGCGGTAATAGCTGCTCACCGCATCCTCATAGGACAGGTCGAAACTGTAACCGTCCTTCATGTAGAACTCACGGCCACGCATCACGCCGAAGCGGGGGCGGACCTCGTCCCTGAACTTCCACTGGATGTGGTAGAGCATCTTCGGCAGCTCACGGTAGGATTTCACCGTGCTGCCGAAAAGGTCCGTCACCATTTCCTCATTGGTCGGGCCGTAAAGCATCTCACGCCCGTGCCGGTCCTCAAGACGCAGCATCTCCGGTCCGTACGCATCATAACGGCCGGAACGCCGCCACAGATCGGCGGACTGAACGGTCGGCATCAGGACTTCCTGCCCACCAATCCGGTCCTGCTCCTGCCGCACGATGGTGGCGATGTTCCGCAGGACACGCAGCCCGGCGGGCAGCCATGTATAGATGCCCGAGGATGTCTGCCGCACAAGCCCCGCCCGCAGCATCAGCCGGTGTGAGGCAATCTGCGCCTCGGCGGGGACTTCTTTCAGAGTAGGCTGGAATGCCTGACTTAACCGCATGTTCTTTTTCCCTCAGACGCGCAGGAGATGGACATCAACCAGCGGACGCTTCCGCAGCTTGCGGCCGAGTGCCCGCCGCAGGGCTGTGCGGGCCACATCCCGGAAGGCCTGATCGTCCTGACGGAATTCATCAGGAATCTCATCAATGGCATAGGCGAATTCTTCACGGATGCGGGTGCTTTCAGGGTCATCCCGCTCCAGAAGACCTGGCGCACTGATGCGTGGTTCGCCAATGACATAACCCTCATCATCCACGGCAAAGCTGGCCAGCACCACGCCATTGAAAAGCATCCGGCGACGGGCCGCCAGCACACCGCCCGTCATGGGCAGAAGGCGGTCACCATCCAGAGCCAGAAGGCCCGTCGGAGCCGTATCGACCACCTCGACCGGCCCCGGCCCCAGATTGAGGATGTCACCATCCTCCAGCAGCACGGCCTCAGCACCGGCCTCACGGGCCAAAGCCCCGTGGGCTGTCAGATGGCGCCATTCCCCATGGGTGGGAATGCTGTAACGGGGGCGAACAAGGCTGTAGAGATGGCGGATATCTCCACCCGTTGCATGGCCGGATGTATGCACCATGCCATCCTTGTCCGTCAGCACGGTCACGCCACGACGTGTCAGATTGTCCTGCACCGTCATGACGGCCTGCTCATTCCCCGGAATGACACGGGAGCTGTAAATCACCGTGTCCCCTTCCCCCAGGGAAATGGTGGAATGGGTATCACAGGCGATACGAGACAGGGCGGAGCGGGCCTCACCCTGGCTCCCCGTAATGATCATCAGCAGGTTTTCATCAGGAACATCCTTGATGTCATATTCCGTCAGGAAAGGCGGCAGATCGGCAAAGTAGCCACATTCCCGGGCGGCGGCCTCCAGATTGCGCAGGGAGCGTCCCACCACCATCACCTCACGGCCAGAAGCGAGCGCAGCCTTGGCGATGCTCTCCACACGGGCCACGTTGCTGGCGAAGCACGTCACGGCCACACGTCCTTCCAGCCCGGCAATCATTTCCGTCAGGCCGACACGGACATCCGCCTCAGACTGGGACCGCCCCTCCTTCATGACATTGGTGCTGTCACCCACCATGGCCAGCACGCCTTCATCACCCAATGCACGGAAGGCATCCTCATCCGTCACGGGACCGACAAGTGGAGTCGGGTCCAGCTTCCAGTCCCCGGTGTGAATGACAATGCCATACGGACTGCGAATGGCGACGGACTGGGCTTCCACAATGGAGTGGGTTACCGGGATGAACTGGAGATCGAACGGCCCGACCTCAAACCGGGAACCCGGCATGATGATGTGGATGACGACCTGGTTCTGAAGGTTCGCCTCGCTCAGCTTGCGCCGCAGCACGGCTGCCGTGAACGGCGTGGCGTAGACAGGACAGCGCATCTGCCGCCAGAGGTGGGCTACAGCCCCCACATGGTCCTCATGGGCGTGGGTAATGACCAGCCCGTGCAGACTGTCTTTCCGTTCTGCGATGAAGGTCGGATCGGACATCAGCACGTCGGCTTCCGGCGTATCATTGCCGGAGAAGCCGATGCCACAATCGATGGCCAGCCAGTGTTCCTCACCATTTTCGCGCAGGCGGTAGAGATTGAAATTCATGCCGATCTCGCCCGTCCCTCCCAAGGGAAGGAAGGCAAAATCACTCTTCTGGTCTGTCATAAACGCATCAGTTCCTGTTCAAGAATTATCAGGGTGCCCGAAGGCGGTATGGGCCTGTTGCCCGGAAAAATCGGTGATGAAACGGTCCCTGTTCTGCCCGGCCAGGAGGCGCAGTCCCTCCAGCGTCAGGTCGGGTGCCACTTCATCAAATAACGTTGTCCCCTCGGAGAAGAGCGGAGCCAGACCGCCCGTCGCCACAACCCGGGGACGTCCATCCATCTCACCGGCAATGCGGTGAACAATCCCTTCGACCAGACCTACATACCCCCAGAAGAGGCCTGATCGCATCGCAACACTTGTGCTGCGGCCTATTGCTTCCACCGGCCGGCCAACACTGACACGGGGCAGACGGGCCGCTGCCTGATGCAGGGCATCCATCGAGAGATTGACCCCCGGTGCAATCGCTCCACCGCAATAGCGGCCCCGAGCATCGACAACATCGAAGGTTGTCGCCGTACCAAAATCCACAACAACCAGCGGGCCCCCGCCGTAAAGCTGCCGGGCGGCAAGGCCGTTCAGCAGGCGGTCAGCCCCAAGCTCTGCCGGCGTATCCACCAGCACATCCATGTTCCAGTCCAGCTCATGATTGGCCACAAGAGGCTCCACATGCAGCCAGCTACGGCACAGGCGCCGCAGATCATACAACGCAGCCGGAACCACCGTCCCGATAATGGCCTGCGTTACACAATCCGGACCCAGACCTGCCCGTTCCATCAAGGCCAGCAGCCAGACGGCATATTCATCCGCCGTTCTGCGATCATCCGTCGAGATGCGCCAGCGTCCTACCCATGCTTCGCCATCATGAACGGCAAAAACCACATTTGTATTGCCAGCATCAATGACGAGCAGCACATCCCCTCCCTTACTCACAGATCACATCACCCGTCACGACCGAGGTCATGCCACCATCGTCCAGTGCGAGCAGAAGATGTCCCTGCGCATCAAGCCCGGCGAATTGTCCTGCTACTTCCCTACCATGTCTTCGAAGGATCAGTCGAGTACCCAGAGGATGAGCACGCTCCATCCAGCTCTCCCAGATCACACCGTTGCCCTCACGCTGCCAGCGTTCCATCCATCCATCGAACGCTCGCACGATGGCCTGGGCGCAGGCCTGGGCATCCGGCGGAGAGCAGACCTCGGAAAGGGCTGCGAGTGTCCGGCCTTCCACGACCGGAGCCTGCCGCAGATTGGCCCCCATGCCTATGACCGCCCAACAGGGCAGCCCCTTTGCCCCGGCTGCCAGAAAACCGGTTTCAATCAGAATACCTGCCATTTTCCGGCCTGAAAGCAGAAGATCGTTCGGCCATTTCAGCCATAGCGAGGCTGAAGCCTCCCCCGACAGATCCGCTGCGGCCACGAGCCCATCACGAAGGGCCAGAGCCACCATATAGGGCAGAACCGCCCGCATGGCCTGATTTTCGGAAAAACGGAAAAGAAAGGAAAATGCCAGATTTCCCTCGCCACTCTGCCAGCTACGCCCCCGGCTTCCCCGGGCTGCGCTCTGTCGCTCTGCCACAACGGCCAGCCTGTCTTCTTCGCCGGCTTCAGCCCGTTCCCGACAGAGATCGGAAGTGGATGCCAGCGTTTCATGATATTCGAAACGCCAGGTCATAAAAAAACTTGAATGTAAGATGGTGGGCAATGACGGGATCGAACCGCCGACCCTCTCGGTGTAAACGAGACGCTCTACCGCTGAGCTAATTGCCCGCCCCGGTTTATAGGCAAAAGCCTCACGGAGCGCAACGGGGAATTCTCATTTTTTTCAGAAAATTATCTTCCCCGTTTCCACGATGCCAGCTTACTTGCTGACGGCATCCTTCAGGCCCTTGCCCGGCTTGAAACGCACGGACGTGGAAGCCGGAATGTCGATCTCTTCACCCGTACGCGGGTTGCGGCCCTTGGCAGCCTTGCGGGTGGCTGTCACGAAGCTGCCAAAGCCTACCAGGCGAACTTCCTGCCCCTTGGCCAGGGTCTTCTCGATGGTGCCGAACACGGCATCCACGACATCACCAGCCTTCGCCTTGGGAAGATCAGCGGCCTCGGCAACGGAAGCAATGAGTTCCTGCTTGTTCAGAGGTTTCTCCATGGTAAGCCTTTCAACGTTTGGTGAGACAGCCTCGCAAAGAGGCCAGAATCACATATTGCGATTTACACCTGCACTATGAAGCGGTTTTCGTCCGCGTCAACAGCCTGAAGCCAAGAATACCCTTACTTAATGTTGAATTGAGCGAGAAATTCCTTCCCCGTTCACTTTCTTGGCACTCCTGCCCGCCATCTGCCCCGCTGCCAAAGCCTTCGGCGGCTCTGTCAAGGCAATATTCAGCACTTCATCCATATGCTGGACGGGAATGATCTGTAACCCTTCTTTCACATTTTCAGGAATCTCAGCCAGGTCCTTGACATTCATTTCCGGGATGAGAACCGTCTTGATGCCAGCCCGCAGAGCTGCGAGCAGCTTCTCCTTCAACCCACCGATCTCCAGAACACGGCCACGCAGGGTCACCTCCCCCGTCATGGCAACATCATGCCGGACCGGGATGCGTGTCAGCACACTGACGAGAGACGTGGTCAGCGCTGAACCCGCAGAAGGGCCATCCTTCGGCACGGCCCCCTCTGGCAGGTGCACGTGAATGTCCGTTTTCTCAAGCACGGCCGGGTCGATACCGAATGTCTCGGCACGGGACTTCACATAGGAGAAAGCCGCAGACACGCTCTCCTTCATCACATCACCAAGCTTGCCGGTATGACGGATCGTGCCCTTGCCCGGCATGGTCAGGCTCTCGATGGTCAGGATCTCTCCGCCAACCTGTGTCCAGGCCAGGCCCGTCACGATACCGATCTGATCCTCCTGATCAGCCTCACCATGACGGTAACGTGGGACACCGGCATAAACCTCCAGCGTCTCTGGCGTCACCTCGATCTTTTTCACCTTGCCAGACAGAATCTCACGCACGGCCTTACGCGCCAGACGGGCGATCATCCTCTCCAGACTGCGCACCCCGGCTTCCCGTGTATAAGACCGGATAAGCGCCAGAAGAGCCTCGTCTGTCACGTGCCATTCACCAGGCTTCAGATTATGCTCTTTTGCCTGCTTGGCCAGCAGATGCCTCTTGGCGATCTCCAGCTTCTCCTGTTCCGTATATCCAGAAAGGCGGATGATCTCCATGCGGTCCAGCAACGGCTGGGGCATGTCCAGAGAATTGGCCGTGGCGATGAACATGATGTCAGAAAGATCATATTCCACCTCGAGGTAATGGTCCCCGAACGTGTTGTTCTGTTCCGGGTCCAGCACCTCCAGCAGGGCGGAAGACGGATCCCCCCGCCAGTCCGACCCCAGCTTGTCCACCTCATCCAGCAGGAAGAGTGGATTGCTCACCCCGGCCTTCTTGATACCCTGGACAATCTTGCCCGGCATGGCACCGATATAGGTCCGTCTGTGACCACGTATCTCGGATTCATCCTTCATCCCCCCAAGGGAAATGCGGACATATTTCCGCCCTGTCGCCCTGGCGATGGACCGTGCCAGAGAGGTCTTGCCAACACCCGGAGGGCCAACCAGACAGAGGATCGGCCCCTTCAGCTTCTTCGCACGGCTCTGGACGGCCAGATACTCGAGGACACGTTCCTTGATCTTCTCCAACCCATAGTGATCAGCTTCAAGAACGTCTTCCGCCTTCTGGAGAGATTTTGCCAGTTTGGAGCGTTTCTTCCATGGCAGGCTGACCAGCCAGTCCAGATAACTGCGGACCACTGTGCCCTCGGCAGACATGGGGCTCATGCTCCGCAGCTTTTTCAGCTCGCCACGGGCCTTCTCCCTGGCTTCCTGGCTTAGCCCCTGCGTTTCGATCTTCTCTTCGATCTCGGCAAGTTCGTCACGGCCATCCTCGCCTTCACCCAGTTCTTTCTGAATGGCCTTCATCTGCTCATTCAGATAATACTCCCGCTGGGTTTTCTCCATCTGCTTCTTCACACGGCTGCGGATACGCTTCTCCACCTGAAGAACGTCTATTTCCGCTTCCATCCCCGCAAAGACACGCTCCAGCCTCTCCTCCACGGAGAGGGTTTCCAGCAGCTCCTGCCGTTCCGGAATCCGCAGGTTGAGGTGGCTGGCAATCGTATCCGCCAGACGGGACGGATCCTCCAGATGGCTGACCGAGGCCAGTACCTCCGGCGCCACCTTCTTGTTCAGCCGGGCATAATCCTCAAACCGTTTTACGGCAGAACGGGCCAGAGCTTCACGTTCCCCACCACGGGCACCCAGCTCATCAGGAAGGTCTTCCACAGAGCTCTGAAAATAGCCATCCTGCTCCTTCAGGCCAACAAGACGGACACGGCGCAGCCCTTCCACCAGAACCTTCACCGTACCATCGGGCAATTTCAGAAGCTGGAGGACGCTGGCAACCGTCCCGATGCGGAACACATCATCAACAGTCGGCTCATCTTTGCCCACATCTTTCTGAGACACGAGAATGATCTCACGGACATCCTCCGGCATCTGCTCCAGAGCATGGATTGATTTCTCACGTCCCACAAAGAGTGGAACAATCATGTGCGGGAAGACGACAATATTCCGCAGGGGCAGCACCGGCATGACAGGCGCTTCCTTCCGGGGCGACTGAGCGGCCACTGTAGCCTTGCCGCTTTCAGCCTTGGAGGACGCAGCCTTCCTGCGAGGAGCCGCAGAAGCCTTGGCCTCTCCATCTTTACGGGTAGCAGACGTGGAAGCCGTACGCCGCGTCCGGGCGACGCTACCCTTGTCGGCATCCTTGGCAGCAGTCTTGCGGCGGGCTGTCTTTGGTTTCTTTTCGTCACTCATGCTTCAGGATCTCCATAACGGACGATCAAACCCCCGCCGCCCTGAAAAAGTGGCACGGCAAGGGGCTCTTTCATTCTGTATCTCTATGTGGGGTATCAAGGCACAAGGGACAATACCCCTGTCGCTGCGAAGCGCTGGCAGATGATGGAAATCTGCCAGCATCCGCCTCTTTCAGTCCGCCTGTTTTTCTTCCTCAGCCTGCTGGCCATGAACATAGACAGGCTCTGCACGGCCTTCCGCCACATCCCGGGTGACGACAACCTTGTCGACATTCTTCCGGCCTGGAAGGTCAAACATCGTTTCCATCAGGATTTTTTCCATGATGGAACGCAGACCCCGGGCCCCGGTCTGCCGCTCGATGGCACGGGCAGCAATCCCCTTGATGGCCTCTTCCTCAAACTCCAGCTCCACCCCTTCCATCTGGAAGAGACGCTGATACTGCTTGACCAGAGCATTTTTCGGCTCTGTCAGAATCTGGACGAGAGCGGCCTCATCAAGGTCATTCAGCGTGGCGATGACCGGCAGACGACCAATGAATTCCGGAATCAGGCCGTATTTCATGAGGTCTTCCGGCTCGATATCCTTGAGGATATCTCCCAGCTTGCGGTCATCCTCGGAGCGCACATCCGCCCCGAAACCAATGCCACTGCCCTTGCCACGGGCACTGATGACCTTGTCCAGCCCGGCAAAGGCCCCGCCACAGATGAAGAGCATGTTGGTCGTATCGACCTGCACGAACTCCTGCTGCGGATGCTTGCGCCCTCCCTGCGGAGGAACGGAGGCCACCGTGCCTTCCATCAGCTTCAGCAGAGCCTGCTGCACGCCTTCACCAGAGACATCCCGGGTGATGGACGGATTCTCCGCCTTGCGGGAAATCTTGTCGATCTCATCAATATAGACAATGCCACGCTGGGCACGTTCAACATTATAGTCACAGGCCTGAAGCAGCTTGAGGATGATGTTCTCAACATCCTCTCCCACATAGCCAGCTTCTGTCAGTGTCGTGGCATCGGCCATGGTGAAGGGAACGTCCAGAATGCGGGCCAGTGTCTGGGCCAGCAGGGTCTTCCCCGTTCCCGTCGGACCGATCAGCATGATGTTGGCCTTGCCGATCTCGACATCACCAGCCTTTTCGGACTGCTCCAGCCGCTTGTAATGATTATGCACCGCCACCGAAAGCACCTTCTTGGCTTCACTCTGGCCAATGACATAATCATTGAGTATCTGGCAGATTTCCCGTGGAGTTGGCACCCCTTCACCACTGGTCACAGGGCCTGTGTTCCGCTCCTCACGGATGATGTCCGTGCACAGTTCAACACATTCATTACAGATGAATACGGTTGGCCCGGCAATGAGTTTCTTCACCTCATGCTGGGATTTCCCACAGAATGAACAATAAAGCGTATTCTTTGAATCGCTATCTTTTCCGCTCATTACAGCTCCTCAAACCCGTATGGGAGACGGGTATGTTCAGACCCCTGAATGCCCTGTTCAACAATCAGATCAGGCCCTTTTCTTCTCCGCGGGATGACGTGTCACAACCTCATCCACCAGCCCGAACTCCTTGGCCTCCGCAGCAGAGAGATAACGGTCACGCTCCAGCGCCTCCTCGATTTCCTCCAGCGCACGCCCTGTATGCTCACGGTAGATCTCATTCAGCCGGCGACGGATATGCAGGATTTCACGGGCCTGAATTTCGATGTCCGAAGCCTGCCCCTGCGCTCCACCGGAAGGCTGGTGGACCATGACACGGGCATTGGGCAGGCAGAAACGGCGGCCCGCCTCACCGGCAGCCAACAACAGTGACCCCATGGACGCTGCCTGACCGATACAGACCGTGCTGACCGGTGAACGGATATACTGCATGGTGTCGTACATCGCCAGACCGGCAGAGACGACCCCACCAGGGCTGTTGATATAGAAAGAGATTTCCTTGGTCGGGCTGACACTCTCAAGATAGAGCAGCTGCGCACAGATCAGAGACGAGACCTGGTCATAGACCGGGCCTGTCAGAAAAATGATACGCTCCTGCAAAAGCCGGGAATAAATGTCGAAAGAGCGCTCACCCCTTGAGGTCTGCTCCACCACCATTGGAACAAGAGTGTTATTGAACACGTCCAGAGGATTACGGTCTTCAATGCCCATAGGTATTTTCCTTTACAACTCCCCCTAGCCTAGCACACCCTCTTTGCCCGTGTCTTCGCACAGAATGGACTAATATCAGAGGAATCTTCCTGCCAAGAGCAAAAAAAAGGGGCAGCGGCTGCTGCCCCTTCCTTCCTCAGATGCAGCAATCAGTCAGCATCCGGAATGTTGGCCAGTTCCTCTGCCGTCACTTCCTTGTCGGTCACTTCAGCCAGCTCGATCAGATAATCGACGACCTTATCCTCAAGGATTGGCCCGCGCAGGGTATCGATGGCCTGAGGATTCTTCGTAAAGAACTCGAACACGGCCTGCTCCTGCCCCGGGTACCGGCGAGCCTCCTGCTGCATGGCAGAGAGCAGCTCTTCCTGCGAGACCTGGATGTCCTGCTTGCGGCCAAGCTCGGCCAGAAGCAGACCCAGCTTCACACGGCGCTCGGCAATCCTGCGATAGTCGGCCCGCAGGGTTTCCTCATCCTTGGCAGCATCCTTCTCATCAAGGCTGCCATTCTTGCGCTCAGCCTCGATACGGCTCCAGATCTGGCCAAACTCGGCATCCACCATGCTCTGCGGTGCCTCAAAGTCAACCTTCTCGGACAGGATGTCCAGCAGGTCCCGCTTGATGCGCATACGGGAAAGCTGCTTGTACTCGCCCTCTGCCTGCTCGGCAATCAGCTTGCGCATCTGCTCGACGCTCTCCAGCCCCAGAGACTTGGCAAACTCATCATCAATCGTCGGATCGACCGGCTTCTTCAGCGCATTGGCCTTGATCTCGAATGTAGCCTCCTGACCGGCGAGCTCCTTGGCCTGGTAATTCTCCGGGAAGGTCACCGTGATCGTGCGTTCCTCACCCGGCTTCATGCCTTCCATCTGCTCGGCAAAACCGGGGATGAAACCAGCACCGCCAATCTCGACATTGACATCCTCGGCCGTGCCACCATCAAACGGCACGCCATCCTTCTTGCCAACGAAATTGACGTTCAGCACATCACCCTTGCCAGCCGGACGGTTCTCATCCACCGTCTCGAACTTGCGGTTGCGCTGGGCAACCTCGGCCAGAGCCTTGTCCACAACCTCATCAGCAACCTTGGCACTGTAGCGGGTCAGCTTCGTGCCTGCCATGTCCGGGGTCGGGATTTCCGGCAGGATTTCCATCTCCAGCGTGAATTCGAAGGGCTTGCCCTCAGTTCCACCAGAAACGATCTCAACCTTCGGCTGCATGGCCGGGCGGATGTCACGCTCTTCCAGCAGGGACTTCACGCTCTCCTGCACCAGCTTTTCCGTCACTTCCGCCTGGACGGATTCACCAAAGCGCTGCTTGACGACGGAGGCCGGAACCTTGCCCGGGCGGAAGCCGGGAAGCTTCACATCACGAGCCACTTCAGCCAGACGGGCATCGCAACGGCCCTGCAGGTCAGCAGCGGGAATAACTACGGTGAAGGACCGCTTCAGGCCTTCGGTGAGTGTGGGCGTAACCTGCATGAAACCGCTATTCCTTCTCTATGACAAGGGGATCATCGACATTGTTGTACTCAGGAGGAGACTGCCTTGGTGCGGGCGGAGGGACTTGAACCCCCACAGCTTGCGCCACCAGAACCTAAATCTGGCGTGTCTACCAATTTCACCACGCCCGCATGAACCATACGACCTGTTCTCCAGCATCCGCACCCCCCTGACAGGCAGGCACGGACCCTTCATCAGTCTGCGGATTTAGCGCATGAGACAGGCATCGGCAAGGGTTTCTCTTTGCAAAGATGTCATTTCTGCCATGGGCGGTCCTGTTATTCTGCCCTCACGCACACACTGTCCCCTTCAGGCCTCTTGGAAGCCGCATGCCGGGCCGCCCCCAGCTCTCCAAAAAGGTCTTCCGGTACGATCCAGCCTGCTTTCCTGCGGGCAGCACGCCGTCCTGCCTCACCATGAACCCAGACAGCCGCCGCAGCAGCCTCCCAGGCGGGCAGCCCTGCGGCAAGAAAGGCCCCGACAAGCCCACTCAGCACATCCCCTGCCCCGGCAATGGCCAGAGCTGGCGTGGCGTGGACGTTGATGGACGAACGGCCATCCGGAGCCGCAATGACCGTATCAGCTCCCTTCAGAACAACCACGACACCCAACCGGGCTGCAGCCCGCCGTGCGGCCTCCAGACGGCTCCCCTCCACCTGCCCGAAAAGGCGGGAAAACTCACCCATGTGCGGCGTCATGACGGAAACCCCCTTCAGTCGCTCGGGGTGCCCGGCCGCCCATGACAGCGCACCGGCATCAGCCACGATTGTTCGACCAGACTTCTGAAGGCATGGCAGTGTCCGCTCCACCTCCTCCAGACACAGGCCGGGGCCACAGACCCAGACGTGCCGGCGCTCATCCTCCAGCGCCTGCTCCATGGGCTGTGCATCCACAATAGCAGCCGGTGAAGCGAGTCGGTACAGCGTGGCAGCCTCGGCTGGCACCGTAAGGCGGACAAGCCCGGCACCGACATGTCGGGCTGCCTCGAACGCAAACAAGGCGGCACCGTGCATGGCAGCACCACCACAGATGCTTACCACGCCCCGTCTGTATTTGTGGTCCCCAGGCCTCTGCGCCGGGAGCCGCCATAAACCCGGTGCATTCTCCCACAGCCGGACACTCTCCATCTGGATCATGGCAGCGGCAGGCGCCGCCAGATCGACGCAGACAACCTCACCACAGAGCGACCGCCCTGGTTCCAGCAGATGGCCCGGCCTTTTGCGGATCAGGGCAATGGTCATCCGGCAGGCTGCCACACGCCCCGAACACGCCCCTGTAGCGCCGTCCAGACCAGATGGAACGTCAATGGCAATGATCTGCCGTGCCGCAGCAAAGAAATC
The DNA here is from genome assembly GCF_009725805.1 of Bombella sp. ESL0380. Taxonomy (NCBI): domain Bacteria; kingdom Pseudomonadati; phylum Pseudomonadota; class Alphaproteobacteria; order Acetobacterales; family Acetobacteraceae; genus Bombella; species Bombella sp. ESL0380. The sequence goes on from NZ_WNIH01000004.1 coordinate 91,430, forward strand.
TTCGACACATTCCGGCAGGGACCGGTTCATGCCAGCACCGAATACGGCATCAATCACCAGATCAGCCCGTCGGGCCTCTTCCTGCGTGAAAGCCACTACCGGCCCATGCCAGCGCTTTGCCATCCTGTCAGCCAGACTGTCAGGCTCAGGCGGATGCAGCACCGCCACGGACACAGGCCAGCCACGCTCGGCCAGATGACGGGCCAGCACATGGCCATCGCCCCCATTGTTCCCTGGCCCACAGGCCACCAGAACCCGGCAGGGCCGGACATGCTGGCAGACAGCCCGGGCAGCCATCATGCCAGCTCTCTCCATGATTACAGGCAGAGTCGATGCCATGGCATGATCCATCCGCCGTGTATCCTCAGGAGCCAGAAGAACCTGCGACAGGGCTTCCTGATACGGAAAACAGGACATAATGGAATCTTCCCTCTATAAGACGTGGCCAATCACTCAGTTACACGTTACGGATTGACCATGACCAGTTCCATTCTCTGGGGGCTCATCCTCGCCCTGCATCTCCTCTGCATCACCTACTGGGTCGGTGGCGCCATCTTCTGCCTCCAGTCCCGCCGCAGCGTCCGCCTGCTGGAAGCACAGCAGGCCAACACGGTTCTGCTTCAGACCTATGGCCGTTATCTCAAGGCGCTCTGCCACGTCGTCCCTGTGGCTGTCCTCAGCGGAATCGCCCTCATCATCCATGCAGGCGCCTATCTGCCTTGGCCGTTCCACCTCATGGCCTTCTGCGGGCTGGTGATGATCGTCATTTTCCTGAGCATGCTTTTCGGCCCACTGCGGGCAGCACGGCGTGCCATCCGCCCTCAGCCGCAGCTTTTCAGCTCCCTGCATCGGCGGGCAGCCCTCATGGCGCTGGCAGGCATCATCGCCATCATCGCCGGTGCTCTTGGTGGCGGCGCCTGACATCCAGCTCTCTTCACTGTGAGCGACCGCCTATTACCTTGCCAAAAACGGCATTTGACGATAACGGATATTAACGAACCGGAGAGGCTGATACCCTTCCTCTCCGGTTGCCTTTCATCTGCCCGACAGGCTGCCGGGCAGCCTGCCCTGTAACAGAAACATTCCGAGAGTCATTTGAGCAGTAAACCATCCTCTGGTCCGTCCAAGACCCGCAGCAGCACCAGCCGCGTGCGGAAAACGTCCACTCCCCGCACGAAGACACCCCGCACCGGGACAGAAACCGGGACGGAACAGCCAGCGGACGATACTGTGCAGGATGACACCACCACTGCCGCCCGCAAGCCAGCCACGCGACGCCGCAGCACGACAGCCGGTACCAGGAAGAAAGCCACGACTCCAGCCGCCACGGCTGCTGATGAGACAGCCCCGGCTGCTGAAGCTGCGGAGCCTGCCGAGAAACCCAAGCGCACGACGCGCCGCCGCAGCGTGAAACCCACGCCAGAAGATGCTCCCTCCCCAGATGAGGCGACAGAAAGCAGCGCCTCCACTCCGGCAAAGAAAACGGTAAAGCGCACCCGCCGCAAGGCTGCCACTGCTGAGGAAGCATCTGCCCCGGCAGACCCCACAGCAGCTGCCGGGAGTGAGGAAGCTCCCCCCGCACGCAAACGCAGGGCGACTACCCGCACCAGAAAAACAGCCGAAACAGAAACTGCCAAAGCCGACGTCCCGGAAAAAAAACCGGCAACGCCTCGCACACGCCGCAAAAAGACGGCCGAAGCCACACCGGCCACGGAAACCGTGGACGACCACGAAGAGTCGGCTACCCCTCCAACACGCCGCCCTTCCACCCGTCGGAAAGCTGCTGAAGAAACGGTCGAAACCACGGCAGGCAGCGCCGCACCAGCCGGAACGGAAGACAAGGCATCCGCCACACCAGCCAAGCCTCGCCGGAAAAGAGCAAAGAAGGCTGAAGCAGAAACGGCTGAGCCGCAGGCAGAAAAACCAGCTGAGGGAACACCCACCGAGACCGGCTCGGAAAGCCGTATCCTCTTCAGCGATCTTGGTCTTTCCGAACCGATCCTCCGGGCCGTGGAGGAAATGGGCTATACTCATCCCACGCCCATCCAGGCACAGGCCGTGCCAGAGATTCTGACCGGGCGTGACGTCCTTGGCGTGGCGCAGACTGGCACCGGCAAGACGGCCTCCTTCACCCTGCCGATGCTGGAGAAGCTCTCCAAATCCCGAGCCCGGGCCAGGATGCCCCGTTCGCTCATTCTGGAACCCACCCGTGAGCTTGCCCTCCAGGTTGCCGAGAACTTCAAGCAGTACGGGGCGCATCTGCGCCTCACCCACGCTCTGCTGATCGGTGGCGGCAAGATGAACGAGCAAAAGGAACTGCTCAACCGTGGCGTGGACGTCCTCATCGCCACCCCGGGGCGGCTGCTCGACATGTTCGAACGGGGCGGACTACTGATGACGCAGACTGACCTTCTCGTCATTGATGAGGCCGACCGTATGCTGGACATGGGCTTCATTCCCGATATTGAGCGCATCGTGAGCCTGCTGCCCAGACGGCGCCAGACCCTTTTCTTCTCCGCCACCATGGCTCCGGAGATCCGCCGTCTGGCCGACAATTTCCTGAACAGTCCCAAGGAAATCACCGTCGCCCGCCAGTCCTCCGTTGCCAGCACCATTACCGAGGGCCTGCTGGTCGTGGAGAAGAAGGACAAGAGCCGTGCCCTCTGCGCCCTGCTGCGGCAGGATGACGTGCAGAACGCCATCATCTTCTGCAACCGCAAGCGTGACGTGGACACACTGGAACGCCATCTGACACGGCAGAAATTCTCTGTCGGCCACCTGCATGGCGACCTGACGCAGGACCTGCGTTTCGAAACCCTTGAGCGCTTCCGCACAGGTGATCTCCAGATTCTCGTCTGCTCCGACGTGGCGGCCCGTGGCATTGACATTGGCGGGCTGTCCCATGTCTTCAACTATGACCTGCCTTTCAATGCGGAAGATTACGTCCACCGTATTGGCCGCACGGGCCGTGCCGGCAAGGAAGGCAAGGCCTACAGTCTGGCCACACCTGATGAGCAGAAGCTGCTCGAGGCCGTCGAGAGCCTGACGGGCAAGACGATCGAGCCGCTGACTGTAAAAGGCTTCCGCCATCTTGAATGGCGTGGAGAGGAGGATGCCTCCCCTGCCTCCGCCAAGGATGAGAGCAAGGGTCAGCAGCGGAATGGCAGAAACAGGAAAACTGCCGAACCGAAGCAGGAAGACCGTCCGGCCCGCAAGAAGCAGCCGGAGCGTGATCCTCTGCCGGAAGCCCGCAAGCATGACCACAAGCGGTCCGGCCGAGCCGAACTGCTGCCGCCCGTACCGGAAAAGAACGGGATGCAGGATGGCTTTGGCGAGAATGTACCTGCTTTCATGAAGGTCAGCTTCCTGCCGGAACCACGTGATCCGTCCGACTCATGATGGAAACGTCCACGCAGATTCACGCCACTGTCGAACAGCTCGGCCGTTCGGGAGGCGGGATGGTGCGTCATGAGGGGCGGGCCTGGTACATTCCCGGAACCCTGCCGGGCGAGCAACTGCATCTGCGATTCCATGACGGCGAAGCGGAACTTCTGGAGCGGGAAAGCACATCCCCCCATCGGGTAGAAGCGCCCTGCTCCCTGTCCGACCTCTGCGGCGGCTGTGCCCTCCAGCACATGGACCAGACCGCCCTGCTGGAGTGGAAAAAGGATCAGGTCCAGCGTGCCCTGAACAGAAGCGGCTTTACGGACCTGCCAGAACCTGCCCTGTACCAGACGCCCCCTCACAGCCGCCAGCGGCTGGACGTAGCCCTGCAAAGGGTACCGGGGGGCATCATTCTCGGGCTACATCAACGGGGTGGTGACCCGGTGGACATGACGGAATGTCCCCTCATCCGCCCGGAACTGCTGAAGCTGCTTCCTCCACTCCGTGAGTGCCTCTCCTCCCTTGGTGCCCTGACAGGGCGTGGCAATCTGGCCATCAACCTTCTGGACAGCGGCCCGGACCTGACGCTGGAGACACCCGCTCCCCTGAGCGGTTCTGACAGGGAAAAACTGGCCGCTTTTGCACGGGACCATGGGATTCCACGCATCACATGGCGTCCGGCTCCCGGCAGGATGATGGAAACGGCTGCACAGACGGGGCCGGTCTTCCATCATTTTGGCGGTGTCAGGGTCTCACCCCCACCAGCCAGTTTTCTTCAGGCCAGTCAGGAAGGTGAGCAGGCCATCCGTGAAGCCGTTCTTGCCGGTCTGCCGCCGCTGAACCGGAAGGACCGGATCATCGAGCTGTATGCTGGATGCGGAACCCTGACCTTCCCGCTGGCCCAGCACGGTTTCGTGCAGGCCTATGAGGGCGACAGGGCGGCTATCGCCTCCCTCCGTGCCGCTACCCATGGCAGCCGTGCAGAAGGCTCCGAGCGGGACCTGAATCGCCAGCCCCTCCTGCCGCCTGAACTGAATCAGGCCCGTGTTGTCGTGCTGGACCCGCCCTATGCTGGCTCAGGCAAGCAGCTGGCCTCCCTTCTGCGCTCCAAAGTGCAGGATGTGGTCTATGTCAGCTGCAATCCAGCTGCGCTGGAAAAAGAACTCCCCGCCCTGAAGCAGGCCGGTTTTGCCGTGCTGTCATGGACCGTGATCGACCAGTTTCTCTGGTCCACGGATGTCGAGACCGTGCTGGTTCTTTCCAGAGATCCGAAACGCATCCGCAAGGCCGAAAAAAAGCGGAAGGGATAACCTCCCTCCCGCTTCATCACATTGCGCCTGCTTCCACCATCAGACGTGGAAACTCTCCCCGCAGCCACAGCGGCCCTTCTCATTGGGGTTGGTGAAGGTGAAGCCTGATTCCAGCTCCTTCACCTCATAATCCATGACCGTGCCGATCAGGAAGAGCGTCGCCTTGCTGTCCACCAGCAGGGTCAGCCCATGATCCTCGATCCGCTCATCCCCTTTCTGGACTTCCGGCACGAAATTCATCTCGTAAGACATGCCTGAACAGCCACGCTTGCCCACGCTGATGCGCAGGAACTTTCCCTTCTCGGCTCCCTCATACAGGGTCTTCAGGCGGGCGGCGGCCCGGTCTGTCATGGTCATCAGGGGTGGCAGGCTGCGTTTGGGGGCAGTATCTGTCATGAGGGTACCCTCCCGATCTTCAGTTTCCAGCGTGTTCATTCAGGATCAGAACATGTTCAGGGCAAGACGGGCATTGTCGCTCATCCGACTCATGTCCCACGGCGGATCCCAGACCACCTTGACGGTCACTTCCCGCACGGTCGGAACGGACAGCACGGCATAGCGCACCATCTGGGGCAGCTCCTGCGCACTCGGGCAGTTCGGGGCCGTGAGGGACATCTCAATATCCACACGCCCGTCATCATGCAGGTCGATGGCGTAGATCAGCCCCAGCTCGTAGACGTTGACCGGAATCTCCGGGTCAAAGACGGTCTCGATGGCGGCGATGACCTCATCCTGCTGTGGCGGCGCATCCACGGGGGGAGGAACAAGCTCCTCCTGCCCCGCATAGGCCTGCTCCCGTGTCGGAACAGACGGCCCGGCGGGAACGTTCTCTTCCACAGCGGAAGAAACCGCCTCATCTCTGCTCTTCAGCTCGTCTGTTTCTGTCATGACATCCTCACGCAAGTAAGGCACGCGCACGCTCAATGCCGTAGGCCAGAGCGTCTATCTCGTCACGTGTCGTATAAATGGCAAAACTGGCTCTGGCGGTTGCCTGCACGCCCAGCTCCTGCATCAGCGGTTCAGCACAATGCTGCCCGGCCCGGATGGCAATGCCCTGCTGATCCAGCAGCACGGCAAGATCATGCGGGTGTGCCCCCTCCACCTGAAGTGAGAAGACACCGCCCCGCTCCACCGGGTTTCCCATGATGCTCACACCATCCGTCTTTTCAAGCACCTTCTGGGCATAAGAGACCAGATCACGCTCATGTGCTTCAATCACGTCTGCCCCCAGCTCCTCCACGAAACGGATGGCGGCTCCCAGACCCAGCACTTCCAGAATGGCGGGCGTGCCAGCCTCGAATTTGTGCGGCGCATCGGCCCAGCTTGCCTTCTCGAACGAGACGGAGCGGATCATGTCCCCTCCACCCAGAAAAGGCGGCATCTCCTCCAGCAGGGGCAGCCTGCCCCAGAGGATGCCGACACCCGTAGGCCCATAAAGCTTGTGGCCGGTAAAGACGAAGAAATCCGCCCCCAGAGCCTGCACGTCCACCCTGCGGTGGACGATGGACTGGGAGCCATCCACGATGACTTTCGCCCCGTGCCTGTGGGCCAGCTCCGCCAGCTTTTTCACGGGCGTGATGGTCCCCAGCACGTTGGACATGTGCGTGACGGAAACCAGCGCAACACGGCCATCACCCAGCAGCTCTTCATAAGCGGCAAGATCGATGTCCCCATCCGCATTGATGGGGGCCACACGCAGCTCGATGCCCAGCCTGTCCCGCAGCATGAGCCACGGCACGATGTTGGCATGGTGCTCCAGAGCGGAGATCAGCACGGCCTGACCGGGCCTAAGCTGGCTGCCCAGCGAATGGGCCAGCAGATTGAGGCCCTCCGTGCTGTTCTTGGTAAACACGATCTCCCGCCGGTCCGCCGCATTGAGGAACCGGGCCACATCATCACGCACGGCTTCATAAGCCTGCGTGGTCCGTTCGCTCATGTCATACAGACCACGATGGATATTGGCGTAACAGTGCCGTGCCGCTTCGCTCATCGCCTCGATGACACAGTCCGGCTTCTGGGCAGAGGCTGCGCTGTCCAGAAAGACCAGCGGACGGCCATGAGCCGTTTCGGACAGGATGGGGAAGCGGGCACGCACGTTATCAGACATGGCCGGGCAACGCTTTCAGCAGATAGTCCCGCAGGCTTTCATGCTCCACCAGTTCCACCGTTTCCAGAAGGAAGGCCTGAACCAGCATGTCACGGGCCTGCTCCTCCTGGACCCCACGGGAGCGGAGATAGAAAAGCTGGTCTTCATCCAGCGCACCGACGGTCGCACCGTGGCTGCACTTGACGTCATCAGCGTAAATCTCAAGCTCCGGCTTGCTGTTCATCTGTGCCTTTTCGGACAGGAGCAGGGCCTGGTTCATCTGGTAGCCATCAGTCTTCTGGGCGATCCGGTCCACCAGAATCTTCCCCTGGAAGACACCCTGTCCGTTTTCCGACAGCACGCTCCGCACCGTCTGGCGGGACGTGCAGTCCGGTGACGCATGATGGATCATGGAAGACAGGTCATTCAGCCGGGCACCATCGACAAGCTGGATCGCATTGACGTTCGTGTTGCTGAACGGGCCAGACAGCTGGGTGACGACTTCCTGACGGGCCAGCACGCCCCCCTGATTGAGCGTGAAGCTGTCATAATTGCCACGCTCACCCACACGGGCCCCGACAATGGCCAGACGGGCGGCCTCATGGCTTTCAGCCTGCTGCGTGATGTGGCTGAGATGCGCCTTGTCCGCACAATGGACATCCACCTGCGGATTGGTCAGATACTGCCCCGTGCCAAGCTGGACATCCAGCAGGGTCAGCTGCGCCCCCTCATCCAGCGTGACACTGTGATGAAGATGGGTGGACACGCCATCCCCTTCCGTCAGGCTGACCATGACGATCAGCCCGGCATCCGTCCCGGCCGGAACATGAAGCCGTGCCCCCGGCTGACGGAGGGCCGCATTCAGACCGGCAGAGAAACGCCCCGCCAGCAGCGGCTGCACGGCAGAACCGTCACCATATTCCTGCACGTCCATGCAGTCTGGCAGGTGGGACAGCTCCTTGCAGAACCGGCCATTGGCAAAGACCAGCAGGCCATCATGCTCTGGCAGGTTCAGGCCTTCCACACGCTGCTTCACGGTGGCGGCTTCAAGGGCTGGAGCCTCCTGCCAGGCAATCCCGTTCAGGGACTGGAGTGGCGTGTAATGCCATGCCTCCACCCGACGTGTTGGCAGCCCTTCCGCTCCCAGCAGGGCTGCACGCTCTCCGGCACGCCCCGTCAGGGCCTGCCAGGCTGCTGCACTGTTCTCACTCACGCTGCCGCCTCAAGAAACTGTTTGTAGCCCTGTTTTTCCAGCAGTGTTGCCACTTCCGGGCCGCCACTATGGATGATGCGTCCGTGCGCCATGACATGCACACGGTCCGGCACGATATATTCCAGCAGACGCTGGTGATGGGTAATCACCAGTGATGAGAAGTCCGGCCCACGCAGAGAGTTCACACCCTCCGCCACGATACGCAGCGCATCGATGTCCAGCCCGCTGTCCGTCTCGTCCAGAATGGCCAGAGAAGGCTTGAGCAGGCGCATCTGGAGCACCTCGTTGCGCTTCTTCTCACCACCGGAGAAGCCGACATTCACGGCCCGCTTGAGCATCTCGCCGGACATGGAAAGGCGGCTGGTTTCCTCCCGTGCCAGCTTGAGGAAGGACACGGCATCCAGCTCCTCCTCACCACGGGCCTTGCGCACGGCGTTTACTGCCGTCCGCAGGAAGTTGGCGTTGTTGACACCGGGCAGTTCCACCGGGGACTGGAAGGCCAGAAACACACCCAGTGCCGCACGTTCTTCCGGCTCCAGCTCCAGCAGGTCCTGCCCCTTGAAATGGGCGGAGCCACCTGTCACCTCGTAATCCTCACGCCCCGCCAGAACATAGGAGAGCGTGGACTTGCCAGAACCGTTCGGCCCCATGATGGCGTGAACCTCTCCCTTGGGGATCGTGAGGTCCAGACCCTTCAGAATTTCCTTGGGGGTGCCGTCAGCATCGATCTGGGCCTTCAGCCCCTCAATCTTCAGAAAATCACTCATAGCTCAACCAACGCTCCCTTCCAGGCTGATCTGAAGCAGCTTCTGTGCTTCCACAGCAAATTCCATCGGAAGTTCCTTGAGGACTTCCCGGCAGAAACCGTTCACGATCAGGCCAACGGCTTCTTCTTCTGAAAAACCACGGGACCGGCAGTAGAAGAGCTGGTCCTCGGAAATCTTGGATGTCGTCGCCTCATGCTCGATGCGCGCACTCATGTTGCGGCTCTCGATGTAAGGCACCGTATGGGCACCGCACTGGTCACCGATCAGCAGGCTGTCACACTGCGTGAAGTTCCGACCGTTGCGAGCCTTGGGCTGCATCCGGACAAGCCCACGATAGGTGCTGTCCGACTGTCCGGCGGATATGGTCTTCGCCACGATGGTGGACCGTGTATCCGGGGCGAGATGGATCATCTTCGTACCCGTATCGGCCTGCTGATGTCCATTCGTCACCGCAACGGAATAGAACTCACCGACAGAACCCTTCCCCGCCAGAATGCAGGACGGATACTTCCACGTGATGGCAGAACCGGTTTCGACCTGTGTCCATGAGATGCGGGCACGATCACCTTTGCAGATGCCCCGCTTGGTCACGAAGTTGTAGATGCCGCCCTTGCCGTTCTCATCCCCCGGGTACCAGTTCTGCACCGTGGAATATTTGATGAAGGCATCTTCCATCGCCACCAGCTCGACCACGGCGGCATGAAGCTGGTTCTCATCACGCTGCGGGGCCGTGCAGCCTTCCAGATAGGAAACAGTGGCCTGGTCCTCGGCAATGATCAGCGTCCGCTCAAACTGCCCCGTATTGCGGGCATTGATGCGGAAATAGGTGGACAGCTCCATCGGGCAACGCACCCCCTTGGGCACGTACACGAAGGAACCATCGGTAAAGACGGCCGAGTTCAGGGCCGAGAAGAAATTGTCCGCCACTGGCACGACCGTGCCCAGGTATTTCTTCACCAGCTCGGGATGCTCGATGATGGCTTCGGAAATCGGGCAGAAAATCACCCCGGCCTCTGCCAGGGTCTTGCGGAAGGTCGTGGCCACGGACACGCTGTCAAACACCGCATCAACAGCAACGGGTGTCTTCTGCCCTGCCCCTTCCACGCCGGCCAGCATTTCCTGCTCATGCAGGGGGATGCCGAGCTTCTCATATGTCCTGAGCAGTTCGGGATCGACCTCATCAAGGCTCTTCGGGCCTGATTTCTTCTTCGGCTGGGCGAAGTAATGGGCGTCCTGATAGTCGATCGGCGGATGCTTGATCTTCGCCCAGTCCGGTTCGCTCATGTCCTGCCAGGCACGGAAGGCCTTCAGCCGCCAGTCCAGCATCCACTGCGGCTCTTTCTTGCGGGCAGAAATCAGCCGGACGATGTCCTCATTCAGCCCCTTCGGGGCGAGGTCCATCTCCACATTGGTCTCAAAGCCCCATTCGTAATTGGACTTTGCCAGTTTCTCGACCGCTTCACGGGTTTCTGACACAGCCGGCATGACATTCTCCCTGTTCCTCAGGCCTATGCATTGTCGCTTCCACCGATGTGGCAGAGGACGGATCGAATTTCAGATCGGGGTTGGCCATATCGGCCAGAGTGATGGTCTCCAGGGCCTGCCGGACCGCTGCATTGACCATATCCCACTGCCCGGACAGACCGCAGGTCTCACCATGTGCACATTCCTTGCCATCACAGCAGGCTGTCACGCAGATGGGACCATCCACCACGCTGATGACCCGGGCCACGGAGATGTCGGCCAGCTCCTCGGCCAAGCGATAGCCGCCCCGGGCACCACGGAAAGAGACAACCAGCCCACCTGCTGCCAGCCCTTTCAACAGTTTGGCAACTGTTGGCTCTGGCACCCCCGTCTCCTGCGCCAGAGAGGCCGCCGTGGCCAGATCACCACGCACACCAAGACGCACGAGAACAACGGTCGCATAATCAGCCAGTTTGGACAGTCTCAGCACAATGAAAAACCTACATCCTATATCAATGATTCTCTATTTAAGACCCAACAGGTCCCCATTCAAGGGAGTGACCCATATTTTCCCGATGGTCAAGCCTTATGTGCCGCCAGGATAAAGCGTTTTTCATATTTTGTTAAAAAATACCCAATCACGGAACAAGACAGACAAGCAGCCCCTCCAGCACGGCACCTATCACAAAGCCGACGACAGTGCCATTGACACGAATATAGGCCAGATCTTTCCCGATACCAGCCTCCAGCCGGGCTGACAGGCTCTTGGCATCCCAGCGTCCGATAACACGGGCAATCATCCCCGCTACATTCTTCCGCATCTGCGGCAGGGATTTCACGATAGCCTGCCGGACCGCCCTGTCCAGCTGGCTGGCCAGGTCTGTCCTTTGCAGGAGCGTCCCCGTCAGCTGCTGGTAGGCAGTCCGCAGTGCCTGCGTACTCAACCCATCATCCCGCCGACTATCTTCCTCCACCATCAGGCAGAGCCGCCGCCACAAACCGCCACCCCATTCCTTCACACTCTCGTGTGCGAAAAAAGACGTGATGCTGCCCATGAGCTGACGGGCGCTCTCCGGGTCATCGTCCAGATCCTGGATTTTCCGTTTTACCCAGCGTGTAAACCCATGCCGGATATCGGAATCCATGGGGTCCACCCGGCCCAGCTCCGCCTTCAGGGCTGTCAGCACCTGCGTGGCCACCGAGGCCCCGATGGCCCAGCCAACCAGCCGCCCCCCCTGCTCACGCACCCGCCTCTCCACAAACCGGTGCAGGTCATCCTCCTTCGTGCTGACCAACTCCTTGAACTGCGCCAGAAAGAAAGAAAAGACTTCCTGATGGATATCCTCATCCACCATGGCTCTCAGGGCACGGATGACAAGTGCCGTAACGTCATCCCTTTTCATTAGGGTCGGAAAGAGGGTGACCAGAAAAGAGCCTCCCCGTCCATCTCCGATGCGCTCCAGCACCGCCGGGGCCAGACCACGAAGGTGACGCAGCAGAACCTCTTCCGTCTCCTTTTTCTGAAGAAGACGGGCCAAGGCCGCTGGCAGATCGGCACCTTCCAGCAGGCGCAGCATTTCTTCTTCTGTCAGGAAATGCTCAGCCATGAAACGGCCCAGCGCATCCCCCAGCTGGGCCTTCCTCTGTGGCAGGATGGCCGTATGCGGTATGGGAAGCCCAAGAGGATGCCGGAACAGGGCCGTAACGGCAAACCAGTCTGCAAGCCCCCCCACGACACCCGCCTGGCTGCCAGCCCGCAGCATTTCCAGCCAGAGTGAGGGGCCAAACAGCTTCTGCCAGACGCTCAGACGGCTGATGACAGCCAGCACGGACGTCCCCACCAGCAACAGGCCTGCCCAGAGAGAGACCCCGTTTTTCCTCACCGGAAGAAACATGACGATGGACTGCCCTCCTGCATGACCGTTGGTTGCCGCCCTCCTGCCAACTTCAGGCAGGCCGAACAGAAAGCACTTCTTATTAACAAGACTTGGCGCTTTATCACAATTGAGCCTATACAGGAACGATCACGCCGGCGATGGAGCCACACCGTTCCCGGCCCATATGAGACCAAGACAAGCGAGACTGTTCCCCATGCCAGATTGCGCCTCCCAGACTGACGCATCGCCTGCTGAACTGATTGAATCCTGCACCACTGCGCTGACATACTCTCCGCATGATTTTTCCAACCTGATCATTTCCCTTGCGAAAAAGGCAGGTACGGAAAATGGTCTGGAAGCAATCGGTCAGACCGTACGTCTGTTACGGGACCGCAACTTCATGACCCGGGCCGACGCCCTGCGCCGGTATGTAGGGCTGGAGCATGACGGAGCCGAATGCCCGCCGGAGCCCCGGCTACGCAAGGTCGCCGAGCAGCTTGTCGCACAGGCACGGACACCGGATGACCTCTCCGTCACCGGTTTTGCTGCTGTCTTCACCGCTCATCCCACCTTCGCTCTGGCCAATGATGTGTACGAACTTCTGGCCCGCCGGGCGGAGGATCCGTCCTGCCCTGTTCCCACCCTGCCGACGCATCGCCGCAGTGCGCCTCCAACACTGGATGAAGAACAGTCTCTTGCCCTGGCTGCCATCACCCGTGGGCGGGATGCGCTGGACAGCCTTACCATGGAGATCCTCCAGACAGCCCGTCGCCGCTGGCCCGAAGCCAACGAGATGACCCCTGCCCCTGTCCGGCTGGCCAGCTGGGTCGGGTTTGATACGGATGGCCGCAATGACATTGGCTGGTGGGACACCATCCGCATCCGTCTTGGCCTCAAGATTGCCCAGCTGGAACGTCTGCTTGAAGGACTGGAACAGATCGGGCTGAAAGAAGGTGTGCTGAGCCGGCGTGTGGCCGAAGCCCTTGCCGCCACGCAAAAGCAGCGTGACATCTGCCCCCGCTCTGTCCCCGGCCAGACCATGAAACCGGAAGACATCGCCCGCTTTGCCCATGTCCTCATCGACCTGCGGGAAACGGCCCTGCTCAATGCTGATGAGCTACGCCCTCTCTTCCGTGAGGAGGCAGCCCGGCTGGATGGTGAAAAAGCCCATCGGCTGGATGTCATGCGTACGGGGTTCCTCAATCACGGGCTTGGACTGTCCCACATCCATACCCGCCTCAATGCAGCCCAGATTTACAACGTGGCCCGTACAAGGCTGGGCCTGACAGATGATCCGACCCTGCCTTTCCATCGTCGGGCGCTTCTCTCCCATATTGATGCCGCCATGGATGACCTCAAGCCGCTGGCCATCGATTTCGGGGCCCTGCTGGTAGAGCCCAGTGCCGCCTCACGCCTGATGATGACGATGGCGCAAATCCTCAAACATGTGGATTCCGGCTCCCCCATCCGCTTCCTGATTGCCGAGACGGAAAGCGGCTACACCCTGCTGGCCACACTATGGCTGGCCCGGCTCTTTGGCATCCGTGATGACCAGATCGAGATTTCCCCACTCTTCGAAACGGAAACGGCTCTGGAGAACGGTGCCGAGATTCTGGAGGAAGCCTTCCGCTCACCACACTGGCGGGCCTATCTCCGGGCCAATGGGCGCCTGTCCCTCCAGTTCGGTTATTCGGATTCCGGGCGTTATGTCGGCCAGCTGGCGGCCGGCCCCATGGTGGAACGCCTGCGCCTGCGGACACTGGAGCTGATGAAAGAACATGGGCTGGAAGACATCGCCCTGACCATGTTCGATACCCATGGTGAAAGCATTGGCCGCGGTGCCCATCCTTTCAGCCTGAAAGAGCGTCTGGAATATTTCTCTCCGGCCAACACAAGGCAGGCGCTGCACAAGGCGGGCATTACAAGCCGGGTTGAAGCTGCGTTTCAGGGAGGGGACGGCTACCTCGCCTTCGGTACGGACAGGCTGGCGGCCTCCACCATTGCAACGCTGGCTGAATTCGTGGCAGCCCAAGGCGAGCCCATTGCGGCTGACAAGCTGAATGATCCACTTTTCAGCAAACCCGATTTCGCCATGGACTTCTTCTCCACCATCGCCCTGAAGATGGGTGACCTGGTGAACGACCCGGGCTATACCGCCCTCCTCAGCGCCTTCGGCCCTGCGCTGGTGGACAAGACCGGCTCCCGCCCCTCTGCACGTCAGTCCGATACAGCACGGGTAACACGCATAACCCATCCAAGCCAGATCCGGGCCATCCCCAACAATGCCATTCTCCAGCAGCTGGGCTGGTGGGCCAATGTCCTGCATGGTCTCGGCAGTGCTGCCCGCCGCCATACAGAGCAGTTTGAACGGTTGCGTCACAGCTCGCCCCGCTTCCGCCAGCTTATGGATTTTGCCTCCCAGGCTCTGAACCATTCAGACCTTGATGTCCTCCGGGCCACCATCCATCAGCTGGACCCCGGTACATGGCTGAACCGGGCTGCGGACTGCGACAATGCTGATGATCGGGTCCATTTCCTCAACATTGCCCGTGACCTTGAGGAGCTGGAATTCTGGAAGAGCGTCCCGGCCCTGTTCCGGCGCATCCAGAGGGAAGATATCGCCCTGCGCTCTGCATGGCCTGAAGCCCCTCGCATGGATGTGGATGAAAAGCTCCTGCACGTCATCCGCTTTGCTCTGATGGACCGCATCTGGACCCTGGGAACACACATCCCCTATTTCGGTCCCCGTGGTACTCTGACACGGGAAGCCATCACGACACTCATCCTGTGTCTTGATGTGCCACGGGCTCTCCGCCTGCTGGATGACCTCTTCCCCATCACGGCCCCCAGCATTGCCGATCTCGATTTCGGTGAACCGGGTGGCGCTGCTGTGGCACAGGGCTTTGCCCGTGAGCATCGGGAGATATTCCAGCCACTGCAAAACGCCTTCGACCTGCTCCGGGAGGTCGGCGTGGCCATCATGCACGCCAATCACTGCTTCGGCTGACATTCCTCCATCAGGCGAAACACGACCATGAAAAAGGGCCTCTTTCCCAGTGGAAAGAGGCCCTTTTTCTATCCTCACAGACTTGCAAAACGGAGACGATCCACACTCTTCCCACGTTCCTCTCCATCCATTCTGGAGACGTTCAGTCTTCTGTCCAGATACCTTCCCTCGTACGGCGCAGCGCTATACCAGGGACAAAATCAGGTCGCCATATTTTGGGCACCCCCACTTTCTGGGACAGGTAAATCCCCGTATGCCCTGAGCAGAGATAGGCGATGAAACAGCCCGTGGCGTAATAGACAATGTTCGTCCCACCAAACAGCTCCACCCCCATGACCGTACAGGCCAGAGGCGTATTGACGGCCCCACCGAACACGGCCACCATCCCCACACCGGCCAGAAGATCACCAGGCACACCGAGCACCGGTGCAAGGGCATTTCCCAGTCCAGCTCCTACAAAGAACAGAGGCGTAACCTCTCCTCCCTTGTAGCCTGTGGCAAGAGCCAGGACTGTGAAAACCAGCTTCAGCAGCCAGCTCCACTCATAATGGGTCGTGCTGAAAAAGTTGACGATGGACGCTCCGCCCGCCTCCGGTGCCACGACACCAAGGCCCAGATAATCCCGTGTTCCCAGCAGCCAGACCAGCAGAATGGTCACGACACCGCCAA
Source organism: Bombella sp. ESL0380 (assembly GCF_009725805.1). Classification (NCBI taxonomy): domain Bacteria; kingdom Pseudomonadati; phylum Pseudomonadota; class Alphaproteobacteria; order Acetobacterales; family Acetobacteraceae; genus Bombella; species Bombella sp. ESL0380. The sequence continues at coordinate 107,207 of NZ_WNIH01000004.1, forward strand.
TGGCTGGCTGCAACCAGGGTGTCGGACAGATTTTCTTGATGACCGGACCAAGCCTGTACACACCCTCTGCAAAGGCACGGCTGGCAAACCCGAAAGCCACAGCCGCCACAGCAACCTTTACCCACAGCAGGGCATCAACATGGAAAGGCGTCTGCCCTGGAGCTGCCAATCCCCTGAATGTAACGGGATAGACCGCATGATGTATCCCCCATTGATGGCATGTCCAGTCCGCAATGATGGACGTGACAGCCACAGGCAGCAGGGCAGAATAATCCAACGTACCAAGGGTCAGGACTTCCAGGCCAAAGACCGCCCCCGTGATGGGCGTGCCATACACGGCGCCAAGGCCGGAGGCTACACCAGCTGTCAGCAGAATGCTCGTGTTGCGGCTGTCCAGCCGGAACAGTCGGGCAAAACTGCTGGCCAGACTTCCACCCATCTGCACGGCAGTGCCTTCACGCCCCACGGATGCCCCAAAAAGGTGACTGACCACTGTCCCGATGAACACAAGCGGGGCCATGCGCAGCGGTACCCCTTCCGAAGGTTTGTGGATTTCATCAAGGATGAGATTATTACCGCCTCCTGCACGACCGCCCCACCAGTAATAGGACAGGGCCACGGCCACACCGGCGACAGGCAATCCATAGAGAATGTCAGGATGGTCAAACCGGTATTGCGTCACCCATTCCAGCATCCAGAGGAAAAGAGCGCAAAAACTGCCCACCACAACTGCCAGCGGTACCAGTACACAGAACCACTGAAACAGACGGGACAAAAAAGAAACGCTTTTCTGGAAAAACAACATGACAAATTCCCCCTAACGCACCCTCACCGATCACTGCGAGGGATTCTGTTGGCAGGAATCATCAGCCTTCCCCGGCAACCGGGTGGCGGTTCGGCCCACAAGGAACCCGGTGGCAATCCATCACCGTTCCCTCTCAAAAACACGATCCCATAATACCTGTCAAGCAGACGCAAAAAGAAAACCCCCCGCCAGCACGCTGGCGGAGGGCCTCCCTCACAGAACAGTCAGCAGGGAACGTATCAGCTACGCTCTGCGATGATCTCATCCTGCACGTTACGAGGCACCGGCTCGTAGTGGTGGAACTGCATGGTGAAGGACGCACGGCCCTTCGTGGCAGAGCGCAGATGGGAAATGTACCCGAACATTTCCTTCAGCGGCACCTGGGAGCGGATCAGAACCGTGGAACCCGAGGTCTCCTGGTTCTGGATGATGCCACGACGACGGTTGAGGTCACCCACCACGTCACCGACGTGATCGTTCGGCGTGGTGATTTCCACATCCATGATCGGCTCCAGAATGACCGGACCAGCCTTCTTCATACCTTCACGGAAGCAGGCCTTGGCAGCGATTTCGAAGGCCAGAGCCGAAGAGTCAACGTCGTGGTACTTACCGTCTTCCAGAGTGAACTTGAAGCCCACCGTATCGAAGCCAGCCAGCACACCCGTCGTGGACTGCATGCGCACGCCCTTTTCGACAGCCGGGATATATTCCTTCGGCACGGCACCACCGACGATCTTGTTCTCGAACAGAATCTCCTCGGCACCCTTCTCCGTCAGCGGCTCGAAGGTGATCTTCACCTCAGCGAACTGACCGGAACCACCGGACTGCTTCTTGTGGGTGTAGGTCTCGGTGTGGGACTGGGTAATCGTCTCACGGTAAGCAACCTGCGGGGCACCGATGTTGGCATCAACGCCATATTCACGGCGCAGACGGTCCACGATGATGTCCAGATGCAGCTCACCCATACCGGAAAGAATGGTCTGACCCGTTTCCTGGTCTGTCCGCAGATGCAGGGACGGATCTTCGGCTGTCAGCTTCTGGAGAGCCAGCGTCATCTTCTCGACGGCGTCCTTGGTCTTCGGCTCGACAGAAATGTCGATCACCGGAACCGGGAACTGCATGCGCTCCAGAATGACCGGATCAGCTGCATCGGCCAGCGTGTCACCTGTCACGGTATCTTTCAGACCAACGAAGGCAGCAATGTCACCAGCACCAACAGACTTCACTTCCTGACGCTTGTCAGCGTGCATCTGGAACATGCGGCCAACGCGTTCCTTCGTGCCCTTGGTGGTATTCAATACGGTGTCACCCGTGTTCAGCACGCCACGATAGACACGGACGAAGGTTAGTGTACCGTACTTGTCGGAGATGATCTTGAAGGCCAGACCAGCAAATTTACCTTCCGGGTCCACCGGGATGATCGGCAGGAAGCTCTCGTCAACTTCCTTGTCTTCCGGCGGAGCAATACGGATGCCCTCGACTTCGTCCGGTGCTGGCAGATAATCAACCACGGCATCCAGAAGCGGCTGCACACCCTTGTTCTTGAAGGCCGTACCGCACAGCACAGGACGGAACTCACCAGCGATGGTGCCCTTCTTGATACAGCGTTTCAGGGTTGCGACATCCACCTCTCCCTTCTCGAAATACTCTTCCATGGCGGCGGTATCGACGCTCAGGGCGGTATCGAGCAGGTTCTGGCGGGCTTCCTCGGCACGCTCCTTCATGTCGGCCGGAATCTCTTCATAGTGGAACTTGGCGCCCAGCTCACCGCCTTCCCAGACGATGGCACGCATTTCCACCAGGTCCACCACACCGACCATGTTCTCTTCAGAGCCGATCGGCAGCTGAAGCGGAATGGCCACGATGTCCAGCTTCTCCTTCAGTGTGCTGAAGGCGTAGTCGAAGTCGGCACCGGTACGGTCCAGCTTGTTGATGAAGATGATGCGGGGCACGTTGTAGCGGTCAGCCAGACGCCAGTTGGTCTCGGACTGCGGCTGCACGCCAGCCACACCTTCAATCACGAAGATGGCGCCATCGAGCACACGGAGGGAACGGTTCACCTCGATGTTGAAGTCGATATGGCCAGGGGTGTCGATGATGTTGATGCGGTGGCCGTCCCACTCGCAGGTCACGGCAGCAGACGTGATGGTGATGCCGCGCTCACGCTCCTGCTCCATGTAGTCGGTTGTGGTGTTCCCGTCATGCACTTCACCGATACGATGGGACATACCGGTGTAATAGAGCATACGCTCTGTTGTTGTCGTCTTACCGGCATCAATGTGAGCGGTAATACCGATGTTGCGAATCTTTGAGAGAGCGGACTTCGCGCCCTGAACGCTGTCGTCGGTCACGGGAAACCTCCAAAATGCAAGGAAAGGTGCCACCGCCTGCGCCGGGGCACCCTCATCAGGCCCTGTATGAATACCAGAAAAACAGACTACCCCGGCAGAGCCACCCCGGAACAGCCGCCCGTCCTGCGGAGAGAACGGGCTTCAGCTGCCTGATCAGGCAGCTGACTGGGCAGCCTTGCGCTCCTGCACACGCAGGATGCGACGCTTGATGACCAGAGCTTCTGGCGTCAGTTTCCGGTTCGGTGTGCCCAGCAGGAAGGAATCAAGCCCGCCATTATGCTCGACCGTACGGATCCCCTTGGCGGAAAGGCGCATACGCACCGGAGCCTCGAGAATATCGGACAGGAGCGTGGCTTCCTGAAGGTTCGGCAGGAAACGGCGACGGGACTTGTTGTTGGCGTGGCTGACGTTATTGCCCGTCAGTACCCCTTTGCCCGTGACATGGCAACGGCGAGACATAGAACTTCCTCGATACTGTGATACGCAGGGCCGCAAGGCAGACCTGCATGTTCCGTAAATAAGGCGGGCTTATGACTTACTGACGCTGATACGTCAAGTCTTTCCTGCCTTTCATACCGACAGAAGCAGCCCGCTACCCCTCTACATCCGAATGACTTTCAACGGAACCCCTTCTTGCCTGCAATCTCCACATTCCTGCATAAATGCCACCTTTTTCCAACAGCTGGCGATGGGTTCCCTCTTCCACCACCTCTCCGTTCTCCATCACAAGGATATGGTCTGCCCTCTGTATCGTGGAGAGACGATGGGCGATCACGAGCGTTGTCCTGCCAGAGGAAAGGCTCTCCAGCTCTTTCTGGATGGCCTCTTCCGTCCGACTGTCCAGGGCACTGGTGGCTTCATCCAGCACAAGCAGACGGGGATTGCGCAGGATGACACGGGCAATCGCCATTCTCTGCCTCTCCCCGCCCGACAGCCGCACCCCCCGCTCACCGACCAGTGTATCGAACCCGTCCGGCAGACTGTCCACAAAAGGACCAAGCTGGGCCGCCTCGGCTGCCTGCCTGACCTCCGCCATGCTGGCCCCTGCCCGCCCGTAAGCAATATTCTCGGCAATCGTGGCATTGAAGAGTGAGGTCTCCTGCGCCACCACGCCGATCTGCCCCCGCAGGGCATCAAGCGACAGTGCCGGAAGTGGCACACCTTCCATTCGCACGGTTCCTTCCAGCGGGTCATACAGCCGGCTGACGAGCTTCGCCACTGTGGACTTTCCGGACCCGCTCCGCCCGACAATGGCGAGCATTTTCCCTGCCGCCAGCGTGAAACTGACATGACGCAGGATCAGCCGCTCCGGGTCATATCCGAAAGAAACATGCTGCATGTCCAGCGTCACGCCATGTGCCTGTCCGGCAGGCAGGGGGACAGGCGCTGGCGGAGACTGTATCTCTGGTACCAGCCCCATCAGCTCCAGATAGGCTTCCATGTCGACACGGGCATTGCGCCAGCCTGCACCAACATAATTCAACGCCCCGACCGAGGCATAAACACTCCGGAGATACGTGCCCATCAACACGAATTGTGCAACACCGAGTCGATGCGCATGAATATCCCGTATGGCCATCCCCAGCAATACAGCCGTGGCGAGGGCAATCAGACTGTTGCGAATGGCCTGGGAACCTCCAACAAGCCCCTGCAAACGGGCCTCGGCCGTGCGCAGCGCCTGCCAGGCCCCCTCCTGCCGTCTGCATTCATGGGCGGCATTGCCGAACATGCGGACAATGTCCGCATTGAGCAGACTGTCCACCAGATGCCGATGTGCATGGTTGTTCGCCTGATTGCGCTCCCGTCTGGCCTGCATCCGCCAGCGGGTAAACAGGAAAGAAACAGCGGAATAGAGGATCAGCGTGGCACACAGCAGCACCAGGTACCAGCCATCAAAAACGCGCAAGACGACCAGAAAAGTCAGGGCCAGCCCCAGAAGGTTCGGCATGACGTTGGAGAAGGTCATGTCAACGATCATGCTGGCAGCATCAGCGCCACGATCGATGATACGGGTCAGCGCACCTGTCTGCCGCTGCTGATGGAACCGGGCCCCCAGCTGATGGACATGCTCCAGCCCCAGCAGGCTGATCCGCTCCCGCAGGGCCGTCCTCACCGGCACCATGAGCAGGCTGCGCAACGGCCCGGCCAGAGCACCTGCCATGCGCAGGACCGTATAGGACGCCAGCAGGGCCATGACCGCCGCCATGACCGCTTCCTTCCCCGAAAGCCGGGCCACCATGTCGCTGAACAGCCAGGGTGTGGCAACGGCCGTCACACTCTCTACGACCAGCAGAACACAGGAACAGAAGAAGCGCAGAAACCAGCTCCTCAGGGAAGCCGGGCGAACCAGCCGCCAGAAAGCCCGTAAAGGCAGATGTCCGATCTTTGTTGATGCCATAAAAACCTGATAGATGATCTGCTGCCATGTCTGGCATTGTTGCCGGGGGAGCTTTTACACGGTCCTCCCCATCCTGCCAGCCTTTGCCAATTGAATGATGCCCCAGAGACAGGCAGGCTCTCCGCTGCTGTCCGTCCTCCGTGCCATCATGAATGAACATCAGAGAGAACCCATGCTGTCCTCCGCTGCCTCTCCCTTTCTCCGCCATATTGAGCGGTGCCGCAATGTCACCCTCCCGGCGGGGCGCATCCCCCTGCTGCATGACGGCCTGTCCATCGGTCTGGTCGACCCTGCCTGCCTTGGCTGGCTGGCCGCTCCTGCCGAGATGGGCCTGCTGGAAATAGGGGACGGGCACATCACCCTGCCCGATGGACAGGGGCTGTCCCAGATAAGCCACATGCTGGCCGAGCAGGAACGCTATGTGCCCTTCCATGAATGGTTTGATGTCCGCTCACCTGATGGAACAATCATCGGGCAGATTGACCGGGCTCTGATCCCGGTTTTTGGTGTGGAAGCTTCTGGTGTCCACATGAATGGCCTTGTCCAGAAAAAAACGGGGCTGCACCTCTGGGTTGCCCGCCGCAGCCCACAGAAACGGCTGGACCCAGGCAAACTCGACCATCTGGTTGCCGGCGGGATGAGCAGCGGCCTCACCCCAGAGGAAACACTCGTCAAGGAAGCCGGAGAAGAAGCCTCCATCCCCACCGCCCTTGCCCGCCACGCCCGCCACGCCAGCACGCTCCATTACGCCATGACACGTCCGGAGGGGCTGCGACGCGACCGGCTTTACTGTTACGATCTCATGCTCCCGGAAGATTTCGTTCCCCAGGCCAATGATGGTGAAGTGGAATCCTTCCATCTCATGCCTGTCGGAAACGTCTTCCAGCTGGTCCGGGACACAGACGATTTCAAATTTAACGTTAATCTTGTCCTTCTGGACCTTTTCCTTCGACTTGGGATGTTCGATAAGCAGGATAGTCTGATTCTGGCAGAAACTTTACACGGGTGACCCCACATGACCACCCTTTCCAGACCAGCCCACTGATGTGGCTGCTTCATTCCATTCTGGCACGCTGACCGAGACACCACGCACTATGACCCATCCACACCACAGAACCACCCAACCGCTGCGGCTCTCTCCGCCCTCCAAGACCCTACAGAAACGGGCCCGTGGTTTTCTGGCACTGTTTTTCGTGCTGGCAGCCCTCTGGACACTCAGACACATGCTGCCAGCTCTCCTCTGGGGCGGCATCTTCGCCATTGCCCTCTGGCCGCTATACAAACGCTCGACAAGGCGGTTCGGCCACACGATATGGCTTCCCCTGCTCTTTACCGGTGTACTGGCGCTGATCTTCCTCGTCCCTGTTTCCTTCATCAGCATCAAGACGGCTGACGAAATCCATTCGGCTTTCCTGTGGCTTGATACGATCCGCCATCAGGGGCTGCCGGCCCCCGCCTGGCTGGACCGCCTGCCAGTGGCTTCCGGACCGGCCACCGCCCTCTGGACCGAGCATCTCAGCAATCCTGATGCCCTGAACGATTTGTTCCATTCCCTGAATCTGGGACATGGCATGGCCGTGGGCAAACAGTTCGGTTCGGAAGTCCTGCACCGGGGAATCCTGTTCGGCTTCTCCATGCTGACACTTTTCTTCCTGCTGAAGGATGGCGACAGCATCATCCGGAAATGCATGATCGGCTCGCAGCGTCTCTTCGGAGCGCAGGGAGAAAGCCTTGCACGACAGATTGTTGCTTCCATTCATGGCACGGTTTCCGGCCTGGTTCTGGTCGGGCTGGGTGAAGGGGCCATCATGGGCGTGTGCTACGTGGTTGCCGGGGCCCCACAGCCGCTCATCTTCGGGCTGGCGACAGCCATTGCGGCCATGGTCCCTCTGCTCGGCTGGATCGCCGTGACAGGCGTATGCCTGCTGATCGCCTTCAAGGGTAGCATGCTGGCCGCCGCCATCGTCTGGCTGATTGGTGCGGTCGTGCTGTTCGTGGCAGACCACTTCATTCGCCCTGTCCTGATAGGCGGCAGCACGAAAGTCCCATTCCTCTGGGTGTTGATGGGTATTCTGGGCGGTGCGGAAACATGGCAGCTGATGGGCCTGTTCATCGGACCAGCCATCATGGCAGCCCTGCACCTGCTCTGGACACTCTGGACCAGCAACAAGGTTTCTGGCCAGCGTACGGGACATATTGTGAGGGAGTGAACCGCAGGAGATGGTCGGGCAGGCGGGATTCGAACCCACGACCCCCAGTCCCCCAGACTGATGCGCTACCAGACTGCGCTACTGCCCGTCGTCCTGCGGTGAGGAAGCTCTAGCAGCCCCGGCCCATTCCTGCAATGGCCCGGGGCTTTTTTTTAATATTTTTTCAGAGGGTAAGGGTTTTTTTCATCTCGGCCAGCTCGCCGAGAAGATCATGCAGCAGCCTGTCCAGCTCATCCTTCCGCCGGACCTGGAGACGGTTTTCCATATCCTGGGCTGTCAGCTTCTGTTGCAGGACAACGCCTTCCCCCTCAAGGGTACGGATACGTTCCACTGCCTCGGCATGGCGTTCACGCTCACCGGCAAACCCGGCCTGCGCCTGCTTCAGCTCGCCATTTTCCGCTTCAAGATGCTCCACCCTGCCAACGATGACAGCCTGTGCTGCCAATTTTTCTTCACTCTCTTTCAGGGAACGCTTGAGACGGACATTTTCATCCTCAAGGGACTGCATGATCAGAACAGACTGTTCCAGCTTCCGCACAAGCTCCTGCCGCTCTGCCCCTACAGCCTCCAGACGACTGGCAAGCTGTTTCTGCTGGGCAGCGCCTTCCGACTGCAAGGTCTGCACCTGCTCATGCTCTGCCTGCAGGGTTTTCAACTGCCCCTGAAGAGCCTGCACCTCATTCCGTCTGGCTTCTTCTGCCAGCACCTGTTTTCTGGCGTCAGCTTTCAGCCGATCAACAGTTTCCCGCAGAGACACAGCCTGCTTTTCCAGTTCCTGCTGTCTGGCCTGACCCGCTGTCTGCTGCTCCATGGCAGCCCTGTGCAGTGTCTCGATTTCAGCTTCCAGCCCCCGGCACCGTTCTGCCTCAGCACGGGCTTCTTCCAGCTCCCTGCTCAGGGTCTGTATCCGCCCATGTTCGACCTGCATGTCGGCCAGCTTGACCCGCAGCCCTTCCAGCTGGCTCAAACGTTCCTTCCGGGATTCTGCCTCTTTCTGATGCTCTCTGGCTTCAGCCATCAGGCGATCAACAGTTTTCTGCAACTCGGCGTTACGCTCTTCCAGAACACGTCCCTGAGTGGCTTCCGTTTCACGCTGCTTCTGCCCAGCCGCACGCAGCGCCCCGTTCTCGGTTTCAAGACGCCTGATGTCCGCCCGTACGGCCTCAAGCTCCTCATGCAGGACCGACGCCCTGTCACGCTCCGCCCGCAACCCGGCAAGCTCTGATCGCAGCGTCTCCAGCTGGAGCCGCTGCTCCTTCCCATCGGCAACCGCCTGCTGATACGTGGCCGTCTCCGCCGTCAGACGCTCAACCGTTTCCTGCAAAGCCAGATTCTCTTCTTCCAGCTCTGCAACATAACCACCCTTTGCGTCCTTCTGAGGCTGCGGGGCAGACCGGGACTGCTCCAGCGCTTCCTTCAGGGAAGCATTCTCATCTTCCAGCGTCTTGAGGGACAGCGCAATCTGACCAAACTCCTCAAGACGATCGCTGAGCGTTCTGTTTTCCTTCTGCAACTCCTTCAGCTGGTCAGGTGAAGAGGTTTCGCCGTGACCAGCTGTCTCCGCCCCGCCCGAGACGGAAAGCGGCGTGCCATCACTGATGATCCCCTCACGCTTCAGCAATGGAACAACCTCATGGCTTCTGGCACCATCCTGATAAAGGAGCCGGGCGATATTGCGCACGACCGTGACAGCCTGCTCATCGTAATAACTCTGCCCGTCTTCACCCTGCTTTACCCTGAAAACAGGATAAAGACTTTCCCATGAATGCAGACGGTACAGAGGCAACCCCAGCTCCCCTGCAACGCTGATGGCTGTCCTCAAGCCCCCATGCTGAGGCTGAGATGAATCAGTGGACATCATTGATGGGCACCCTGAGCTGATGGTCTGCCATTGACGCTGTCCCGCAGAAGACGGGATGGCCGGAAGAACGGCACACGCCGGGCCGAGATGATGGCCTCTTTCCCTGTCAGGGGATTCCGCCCCAGACGGGTTGCTTTATCCCGTACAGCGAACGTACCGAAGCCGCTGATCTTCAGCGACTTGCCCTGCTCAAGAGTCTGGATGAACAACTCAAACATCTTCTCCAGAAACAGGGTAGCCTGCTGCCGGGAAAAGCCATGCTCCTCCTGGAGGAGCTCTATCAGATCAGCGCGTGCAATTGTCTCCATAATGGGAAAAGGTATCACGAGCCATCTGATTAGCACACTGAAAAAACGAACTCCCCTGCATATAAATCAGGGGAGTTTCAGAAGCGCTGATTCCGCCTGGAAAGGCCTTACATTCTCACCAGAGCAGACCCCCATGTAAGGCCACCACCAAGGGCCTCCATGAGGACCAGATCGCCCTGCCTGATCCGCCCATCCCGGACCGCTTCATCCAGAGCAAGGGGGATTGATGCCGCCGACGTGTTGGCGTGCCTGTCTACCGTCACCACGACACGATCCGACGGCAGGGCAAGCTTCTTGGCCATGCCATCAATGATCCGCAGATTCGCCTGATGCGGCACCAGCCACTGGATGTCCGTGCCCTTGAGACCGTTTGTCTCCAGCGCTTCATCAACAGCAGCAGCAAGGTTGACGACAGCATGACGGAACACCTCCCGCCCATGCATTTTCAACGCCACCTTGCCAGACGCACAGCCAACGGCACCATCAACATAGAGCAGATCACCCAAGCGGCCATCTGCGTGAAGATGCGTGGACAGGATACCCTCTCCCTCACCTGCGCCTGCCTCGAGCAGGACCGCACCAGCGCCATCCCCGAACAGCACACAGGTGGAACGGTCTTCCCAGTCCAGAAGACGGGAAAATACCTCCACACCGATCACCATGGCACGCCTGACCTGACCGGAGCGGATCATGGAATCAGCCACTGTCAACGCATACACGAAACCAGAGCAGGCTGCGCTGACGTCAAACCCGAAACCACGTTCCATGCCCAGAGCCGCCTGAACACGTACGGCAACGGAAGGGAATACCTGATCCGGCGTTGATGTTGCCACGATGACGGCATCCACATCATCTGCTGTTCTGCCAGCATGTTCCAGCGCCCGCTGGGCTGCCAGATGCGCAAGGGATACGGCGGATTCATCGCCAGACACAATATGCCGCTGACGGATTCCGGTCCTGGTCCTGATCCACTCATCCGACGTATCAAGTCTGAATTCGGCAGCCAGCTCCTCATTGCTGAAAGCACGCTGCGGAAGGGCACTGCCGACACCTGTCAGACGGGCACCCGCTGCCGCTCCCCGGACCTGTTTATCCTGCGCCATGGAAGACGTCACTCCTGCTCTCTGCTTTCTCCAGACTGCCCCAACATGCCGAGCTGATCCAGACGATGGCGGATCTTGTCATTCAGCCTGTTTTCCACCGCATCCACGGCAACATCCACCGCAGAGGCGAAACCCTCGGCATCTGCCCCACCATGTGACTTCACCACGATGCCATTCAGCCCCACAAAAACGGCGCCATTATAGCGGCTGGGATCGATCCATTCCTTCATGCGGCGCAGACCGGGGCGGACCAGAAGGTAGCCGATCCGGGTCAACCAGCTGCTCATGAACACGCTCCTGAGCAACCCGAAAGCCAGCTTCAGCGCCCCTTCACCAGTCTTCAGTGCCACATTGCCCGTAAAACCATCTGTCACGACAACATCGGTCACACCGGCGGTAATGTCATGCCCCTCCACAAAACCGTGGAAACGGTCAGACAACACACTGTCCCGAAGGCGCTCGGCAGCCTGCTTCAGGCGTTCGTCGCCCTTCAGCTCTTCCGAACCAACATTGAGCAGCCCGATGCTGGGCGCCTTGAGGGACAGGGCCGCCTGTGCGAAGGCCTCCCCCATGATGGCGAATTCGACCAGATTGCGGGCATCGCATACGATATTCGCCCCCAGATCGAGCATGACGACATCACCACGGGCGGATGGCTGGACAGCCGCCATGGCCGGGCGAGAAATACCGGGCAGGGCTTTTACGATGATCTTTGCCAATGCAAGCATCGCACCACTGTTCCCGGCGGACACGACGCCACGAGCCTCACCAGAGGCAACAGCCTCCATGGCGACCCGCATGGAGGATCCCCGCACGCGAAGCGCCGCAGTGGGTTTCATCTCCATGGGAATGCTTTCCGGCGCATGGCGCACGGTGCAGATTCCAGAAAGTTTGGGATAATTTGCGAGTGATGCGTTCAGGACCTTCTCATCACCTATGAGAAGAATCCGGATGTCCGGGTGACGGATGGCCGTCATCTCCAGTCCCGCAAGAACGATCTCGGGGGCGTTATCTCCCCCCATGGCATCAACGGCCAGAGTAAAAGGAGCCGGGGATTGTGCAGCCTGCTTTTCGACTCCACCCTCAGCTCTGACGCCAGACGCCTCCGTCATGAGTGCAGCCCCCAGAAATTCCTTGTTTTTCCTGCTCAGGCAGGATGCACGAAAATGCAACCCCGGACCGGAAGCCCGGGGCGGCAGTATCCCTCAGGATACGGGCAATCAGGCGCGGACGGCTGTCTTCAGCGCACGGCCCTCTGCACTGACAACCTCACGGCCATCATAATGGCCACAATGGCTGCACACATGATGCGGACGCTTCATCTCGCCACAGTTGGCGCATTCAGCATGCGCCTCAACACGAAGAGCCTGATGGCTGCGACGCATGCCACGACGGGACGGCGTAGTCTTTCTCTTAGGGACGGCCATGGGTATCTGCCTCTCACTGGGTTGCGTATCCGGCTTCTGCTACCGCACGGCGCGGCCTCAAGCCAGAGAAATCTCATTAGGTCTTCACCACCGCCATAAGCCACGGTGCTCAGGCGTGGGGCTCTAGCAGAGAGAGCATCTCTCTGCAAGCATCAATGCCACTACGGCATCGCTCCTTACTCCCTGCCTTTACCAGAAAGGCGGAAAGATTACCACTCCTTCACGGCTCCTTCCTGAGTTTTTTCAGCACGTCAAAAGGATTTTCCCGGGCTGCGCCGGGCCGTGCATCCAGCTCATCATCAGACGGTGTGACCTCCACGAACTGCTCCAGCCCTGCTCCTGCCCGCCGCGGATAAGGAGTCAGGCAGAGGGCCAGCTGTTCTGCCGCAGCCTCGCCCAGATCAATCATGCGGCCATCATAAGGAACATCATCGGCATCTTCCTGAAGCAGAGCCTCAATATCGATATCCTCTTCATCAGGCATCTCGGAAACCGGGACGAAACGTAAACTGAACGGCTCGTCGATCACCTCTTTCACCGGTTCACCCGTGATGATGCAGGCCTGCTCCACCTCCGCCCGGATATGACCTTCCGCCAGTACGATATTCTCCGCCCCCCGCCTCAGCGCAAAAGTGCAGGACAGCTCCTTCAAAGACAGAAGACCAAAGCGCTTCCGCAGACCTTCCCTCTCCTCAGCATTGGCCTCCACATGCTCTTCAAGAGGGCGGCCCGTCTTTGCCAGTGGAATGCGGCGCGAGAACTCTGGCGCAATCCTTTCTTCTGGCTGTGTTCCGGCGTCTGCTCTGCCTCCAGATGACATCATGACCTCACGATAATTTACCAGGGTGCCTCTTTCAGAAGGGGCTGACGCCATGAAGTCAAGCCTAAACTGCTGCCGGACAGCCACAGCCCGACAATCCACGAAAAAGATTGACATGCTGCCCTCTCTGAGGCACCGGAAAGAGCACGTATGGCTTGCCCGCATATCATCAGGACAGTTTGCCCTTCATGACCAGCTTCTCTACTGCCTCCACCCCGGACAAGAGCTCCCCCTTCCCCCGTCTGGCCCGCTTCATGGCACTGCGACGCCGTTGCTGGACAGGCCTTCTGGCCGGTGGGGTGCTGATGCTCAGCGGCTGTGAGGCCATCAGCCCGCCGCCCATCCCGCGCGGGGCGCTGATCGAGAAACTGGATTATGACCAGCTGGTCCTCAACTCCAGCACCCAGAATGATGCCCTGAGCATACTGGGCTCTCCGACAGCCCATGCAACCTTCAATGACAATACATGGATCTACATTTCCATGACGAAGGACCTCGTGCCGCTGGCTCATCCGGTTGTGGACAAGCAGCAGGTCCTGGTCCTGAATTTCGACAATGCTGGCGTTCTCCGCAAGATGAACGTGCTGGACAGGCATGATGCCATCCGTGTCTCCATGGCAGGCGGAGCTACACCGACACCGGGCACGCATATTTCTGTTCTGCGGGAGCTGCTGGGCAATGTGGGCCGCTACAACCCGATGAGCAGCATGGGCAGCACCTTCGGCGGACTGGGAAATGGTGGCATGGGTGCCGGCCCGATGAGTGGCCAGGGCACCGGCAATGGGGGCGTCGGCAACTCGATGCCCTGATCCATCCATCCAGCAGCCTGGTGACGGGCTAACGGGCTGAAAAATCCTTTCCATGAAGGGGAAGAGTCTTTGTCCGGCTCTTCCCCTTTTCTTATCCCCCCTCCGAGAGCGGCCCGCCATATTCGGCAACATGCAAGACCCTGCGGAACCCATCAACAGCGGCTCCGTCAACCTGCCTGTATGCCCGTGTCAGGACAGTGCGAATGGCAGCAAAAAGTTCTGCCTCAAGCTGTCTGCCCTCATCTGTCAGAAAAACGGGCCGCTTCCTCCGGTCCCCTTCATCCTGTTTCTGCTCGACCAGTTTTTTCGCTTTCAGCTCGCCAAGGGCCCGGCCCAGCGACTGTTTGGTAATGCCAAGCCGCCTGCACAGCTCACTGGGCAGCAATCCGCCATGGCTGCCCAGAAAAAACATGATCCGGTAATGGGCAGGCCCCAGACCGTGAGAGTCGAGCCCTCCTTCACAAGCAGCGGACAGGGACCGCCAGAGGGCCAGGAGCCCCTCAAAGGACTGCCTGATGGAATTTTCACGCAGATACAGGTGCGCATCCACCATGGTACGCCTGTCATTCTGTACCCCCATCCCGTCCTCCTCCTGTTCACCACACACTCATCCACATGCACCATACGCCCACCAGCCATGAGGAACCATCAGACAGGCGAAATAATCCACAGATAAAGAGGGCCTCCACCCTTTATGCCCATCAGAAACTATTGTCTGTCGTTTTGGAGTATGATAGGCCACTTCACACTGTAATCGGATCCGCGTCCTTCAATGGGTGATGCTACAGACACCGCTCGGGAAGGATCAGAACCCCAAAGGAGATGACGACACCGTGCAGGTTCTCGTTCGTGATAATAATGTTGACCAGGCGCTGAAAGCCCTCAAGAAGAAAATGCAGCGCGAAGGCGTCTTCCGTGAGATGAAGCTCCGTCGCCACTTTGAAAAGCCGTCCGAGCGCCGCGCCCGCGAGGTTGCCGAGGCCGTGCGTCGCGCCCGCAAGATGGAGCGCAAGCGCCTGGAGCGCGAGGGCTTCTGAAGTCAGCCTGTTCGTATTTGTACGAATGAGAAAGCCATCCATGTTCGGATGGCTTTTTTCATGTCTGCCTTCATGCCGCCCATCAAGGCCGCTGCACGATCCAGCCGGAAAGGTTGTGCCGTTTTTCCAGCAGATAGACCCTTACAGGCCGCTTCCTGTCCTTCCGCCATACGGCCCAGCCGCCTGCGGGCACCGGTCCATACCGGCCATCCTTCAGATACAGGACCGTCCTGACCGTCTCATGAGGAAGCCCTGCCACATAGCCCCATCGGGAATCCTTTCCCAGCACCGCAAGACCTTGCGGTTTCTGAAACGCCAGAATTGAGGCCAGGGCATAATCGTCCGTTGCCAGACATGAAATCCCTGCCTTTTCGGCCTCTTCTGCGACCGCTGCTGCCAGATCACTCCAACCTGCCCCCAACCTTGCGATGGGATCCATATGCGGGGGCAGTGGCAACCATCCCGTCAGACACTGAGCATAGACCAGAACCGTGCAGATGCCCCCCGTCATACAGGCTCCCCTGAGCCGACCCGCATAAGCGGCCCCGGCCAGGATAAGGGCTGGATACAGCACCCAGACCCAATTGGGCTGGACACGCTCTCCCGTCACATTCACCAGAAACAGCAGCAGCGCAGGAGCGGACAGCCACAACAGCACATGCTGCTCATGGCGGGCACGCCATAGCCCCATGAAACACAGGACAGCAACCCAAGGGGTCAGGAGGGCCAGCTGCCCCGCCAGCAGTTCCCCCAGAAACTGCCCGGCCCGTTCAGGATGCCAGTACGAAGCCCGTCCGCCCTGTTTCAGCAGACCCGCCCAGCCATGCCTTTCATTCCAGACCAGGGTTGGCAGCACCATGAGGGCTGCTGCCCCTCCCCCCAACCAGGGGCCGGTCATACGCCAAGCCCCCCGGCCGCCAAACAGAACAAACCCCACCAGACCGAGCCCCGGCAGAAGAGCCGTGTATTTGGAATCGGCTGCCAGACCAAGACCAATACCGCACAGCACCCACCAGCCACAGGCTGCCGCCCCATGGGACTGCAAGGCTCCAGACAAAGCCCATAACATCAGACAAAGGAAAACAAACAGAGGGACATCTGGCGTGGCCGGAACAAGCCCCACAAACGCCATCAAGGTCACATTCAACAGTAGAATCGCCCGAACTCCCACCCTGTCACGAGAAGGGAAAAAACGACGGGCGGCCAGAAAAAGCCATATGTTGGCACAGACAAAACCGACCAGACCACAGAACCGTACGCCAAACGGCGTATCCCCCCACAAGAGGGTTCCCAGCCGAATCCACAACGCCACCATGAAGGGATGGTCCAGATACCCTGCCTGCATATGGCGGGACCAGAGCCAGTAATAGGCCTCATCAGGTATGAGAGGTACTTCAGCAGCCAGAAAAAGCCGCACCATGAGCCCCAGAGCCGCACAGCAGAACAGGATATGCAATGGCTTCCAGCGCCTGAAAAAGCGGACAGGTTTCAGCATGATCCGCTCCTAGAGCGGAACGCCGGCTCTCTCACAGCTTGTCCTGATGACCTGGAAAGTCTGTACCCGTACGACGTGCGTTACCTCGATCAGGTCCCGTGTCAGACGATTCTGATGTTCCGCATCCCGGGCCATGAGACGGAGGAGGAAATCCTCCCCTCCCCGGATCATGTGGCATTCCTGCGTTTCTGGCCATTCTGCGACCAGGGCCTCGAACTCTGCCAGCACGGCACCTTTCTGGCTGTCCAGCCCGACCAGAACAAAAAATGTGATGGACCAACCCAGCATCGCCGGAGCCAGCGTTGCATGATAGCCTTGGATGAGCCCCATCTCCTCCAGCCGCCTGACACGACGCAGACAGGGCGGCGCAGAAATTCCCACCCGTCGGGCCAGCTCCACATTGGTAACACGGCCATCCTGCTGGAGCTCCGCCAGGATACTGCGGTCAATCTCATCAAGGTCTGCAATGCTCATATGGTTTCCAGCAACTCTGCTCACAGAACCCCCATGCGGCCCGGATGGGGAACGGGCTCATCCGCAGGGGGTTATCCCCGCCTGTATAGACTGATCTTTCTTATGTGAAAACTCTTCCCATGGAAAAGAGAAATAATATTTCGTTTCTCCGCAAGATAATTATTTTTACCGAAATCTTTCATATACTATATCTGTTATCCTCCAGCCCGTAGCGGACCTAAGATCGCCCCGCCCCTTCGAAACCATTCCTCTCATCCCCGTAGCCGGGAAGATGATCCCTTTACCACGGAGCTTTCAATGGCAGAGACACATCATACCGACATGCTGATCGTCGGGGCCGGACCGGCAGGCTATACAGCAGCCATCTATGCCGCCCGGGCTGGCATGCAGCCTCTTCTGGTTACCGGCATGCAGCCCGGTGGCCAGCTGACCATCACGGATGAAATCGAAAATTTTCCCGGTTTTGCACAACCTGTCCAGGGGCCATGGCTCATGGAACAGATGCGGGAACAGGCTGAACATGTCGGGACGAAGCTGCTCTATGACCTCATCACGGAAGCCTCCCTCAAGCAGGGCCCTGATGCAGAAGGCTATTTCCACCTGAAAGGGGATTCTGGCGACCTGTTCCTGGCACGTACAGTCGTCATTGCCACGGGCGCCCAGGCCAAGTGGCTTGGTCTCGATTCTGAAAAGAAATATCAGGGTGCCGGCGTGTCTGCCTGTGCAACCTGCGACGGCTTCTTCTACCGCGGCAAGGACGTTGCCGTCATAGGCGGGGGCAATACGGCCGTGGAAGAAGCTCTCTATCTGACCCACCACGCCTCTACCGTGCATCTCATCCACCGGCGTGACAGCCTGAAAGCCGAACGCATCCTCCAGAAGCGCCTGCATGACAATCCCAAGATCAAAGTTCACTGGAACCGGTCTGTCCGCGAAATCATCGGTGAAGGCTCACCCGCCGTCGTGACGGCCCTTGAGCTGACAGACACGCAGGATAACACGAAAACGGAGCGTCTCGCCGTGGATGGCGTGTTTGTGGCCATCGGCCACAGCCCCAGCACAGGCCCCTTCCGGCATGAAGTCCTCTGTGATGAAGAAGGCTACATCACAACCCAGCCGGGAACTGCCTCAACGTCCATCCCCGGCATCTTCGCAGCCGGCGACATTCAGGACAAGACGTACCGTCAGGCTGTCACGGCTGCCGGTACGGGCTGCATGGCCGCTCTGGAAGCGGAACGTTACCTTACCGAAAAAAAATATGGTGCCTGACAGACCTGCACAGGGGCAGACCATCTCTCATTTTCGCCTTGCTGAAAGATGCTCTGCCCTCTATCAGTCAACACTAGCTAAAATGGACTAAACTCTATCCTTTTCATGGCCTTTCATCTTCATTTAACGAAAATATAACCAACTTTAGAGGCATTCTGCCCTTGACCGATCGTTTCTTTTCGGGAATTTTTCATGAAATAGATAGACGGTTAAGGTTACGATGCGGGGCGTTATGAGCAGAGCTGGCCATGATTATTGCGAAGGGGCGTACGGGAATCAGAAAATGGACTGGGACAAACTCCGTATCTTTCACACCGTGGCGGAAGCCGGCTCCTTCACTCATGCCGGTGATCGTCTCAACCTAAGCCAGTCTGCTGTCTCCCGGCAGATTTCTGCACTGGAAGACGTACTGGGCGTACCTCTCTTCCATCGCCACGCCCGTGGGCTTATCCTGACCGAACAGGGCGAGGTGCTCCACCGCACGGCCCGGGAGGTCTTCTCCAAACTAGCCCTGACCCAAGCTTTCCTGAGTGAAAACAGGGAGAAAGCGGCCGGGAAGATCAAGGTCACGACCACATCAGGCTTTGGCCTCTCTTGGCTGACACCCCGTCTCCATCACTTCATGGAACGTCATCCCCATGTGGAAGTCACGCTCCTACTTGAGGATTCCGATCTTGACCTGAGCATGCGGGAAGCTGATGTCGCCATCCGTCTCCATCCTCCCACCCAGCCCGACCTCATCCAGCGTCACCTGGCCAGTTTTCACATGCCCATCTATGCCAGCCGGGAATATCTGGAAGAACACGGTACCCCCACCACGCTGAAGGATCTGGCCGACCACAATCTGATCGGCTTTGCTGGCTGGCACCTTCCCCTGCCCCATGTAAACTGGCTGATTGAACGGCTCGTGAAGGATAAAATCATCCTCCACCCCAAGGTCCGCCTTGCCGTCAACAACATTGCGGCGGTCGGCATGGCCATTGCGCAGGGCAACGGCATCGGAACCCTGCCTTTCTACACAGCTTCCGCCCATCCTAACCTTGTCCGTATTCTCCCAGATGTGCATGGCCCGCTGGCAGAGGCGTTCTTTGTCTATCCGGAAGAGCTGAGAAGCTCCAAAAGGATTTCAGTCTTCCGGGACTTCCTGCTGGAAGAACTCAATACGGCCCGTACGGGGAAAGAAACCCCCTCACATAGCGCAGAGCCGTTCATTTCTTCGGCTGATTGACCCTCTCGCGCAGGTCTTTTCCAGCCCGGAAAAAAGGAACACGCTTCGCCCTGACAGCCACTGACTGACCCGTTCTCGGGTTCCGTCCCTGATGGGCAGTGTGCTGGCGTGTTCCAAAACTGCCTATGCCACGCAGTTCGGCCCTGTTCCCTGCTGCAAGGCCAGAAGCGATACGGGAAAATATCCCATCAACAGCCTGATCAACCTTATCTCTGGAAACACCCTCCAGGCGGGAGGTCAGTAAAGCGACAAATTCCGAGCGTGTCATCCAAACTCTCCGTCACTGATCATTCTTCCGAAGAGTGACAATAGGACGCCAGAAACGTCAAGAAAAAATGCTCTACTATGAAAAAAGCCGGGTTCACGCCCGGCTTTTTTCAGATTGATGTTAATAAACGGTTTCAGTTTTTACTGCCATTATCCCGTTTATTCTCGGCTGAGACACCAATATTACGCCCGAGCCCAATCGTTCTGGCCAGCTCGGACCGCCGTGCAGCATAGGCTGGCGCCACCATCGGGTAATCCGCAGGCAGACCCCACTTCTCCCGATACTGGTCCGGCGTCATGTCATACGTGCTCTTCAGGTGCCGCTTCAGCATCTTCAGCTTCTTTCCGTCTTCCAGACAGACGATATAATCAGGGTAGACGGACTTGCGCACGGGCACGGCCGGCTGCTGCCGGGTCTGCTCCGCCACGTCACCGCTTTCTCCCCCCTGCCCGGCAAGTGCCTCATAAACCTGGCGGATCAGTCCCGGCAGGCTGTCAGCAGAGACATCGGAACCAGTCAACTTTGCGACGACAATATCAGTCGTCAGCTCCAGCAGCTTTCTGCGCTCTTCATTCGGGGCCGTCTGAGTTCCTTCAGCCTGAGTATTGTCCGTCATTGAATAACCTTTGCAGCTACAAGTCTTCAGCAGAATTTTCAGAAAAGTTTTACTATTTTTCCTTTAAACAAAAAAGAGAAATATTCCATGATAATGAAAAAAATATTCCCTCTGAAATCATTCCGATATTTTTGTTCAATTATAAGTGTGACCCCTCGCATCCATGCGTAAAGGGCAGTAATCTCCCGTCCTGAAAGCCACTGGATGCGCAATGATCACCCGTTTTCTGAACTTCAGGACCCCGTCCTTTTTCTACTGGATCTTCACCCCGTCCCTGGATGGATTTCTCTTCGCCCTGCGGACTACCATTGCAGCCTGTCTGTCTCTGGGGATCGCTCTCTGGCTGGAGCTGGACAGTCCCATCTGGGCCCCCATGACGGTCTGGTCCGTAGCGCAGCTGACACGAGGAGAAAGCCTCTCCAAAGCCCGTTGGCGCATCATAGGAACATTGGCTGGCGGTGTGGCGGCCCTGATCTTCGTCGGCATATATCCGCAGGCTCCCTGGCTGTTTTTCCCGATCATTGCCCTGTGGATTGGCCTCTGCAGCGGGCTGGCCACCTTTGTCAGCAACTTCCGCTCCTATGCGCTGGTTCTCTCCGGCTACACCTGCGCCATCATCTGCATGGATGTCGTCCCGCATACGGGCAGCATCTTCATGTTTGCCGTATCCCGTGCCAGTTACATCATCCTCGGCGTGCTGTGTGAGGCCTTCATCGGGCTTCTCTTCGCCTTCAACCAGGACCGTGTAGCCCATCTCAAGATACGGCAGAAACTGGAATCGGCCCTAACACTGGTGGCCGACACCCTCCACCATATTCTCCAGAGGGACACCGGAGCCCTGACAGAAGCCCGCAAGCTGTTCGGCACCATCCTCTCCATCAACGACCAGATCGAATTTGCGGAACTGGAAATGGGTGCGCATGGTCATGAAGGCGACCATGCCCGTGCCGCCTTGGCCGCCGTATCTGCCCTGCTCTCCCGCAGTTTCGGTATGGCTACACGGTTGGAGCTGCTCTCCTCCAACCATCAGGATTTTGACACGGTGGCACGGGCGTTCCGGCATTTTCTGAAGGACTTCTCCAGCCGCCTGCCCCAGGAAGCCGAAATCTCGGAACTTCTCGCCGAGCTCCAGCACCTCCGGGACATCTGCCGCCGTTATGCAACCCCGCACCGGCAAAAGATCATCTCCACCTCTGGCCCACTAACCCCTCTACGGGACAAGACCACCATCATTACTGATTCCGCACTGGATGAACGTATTCTATTCTCATCCCTTGGGGATCTGATCGGTGATCTGGAAGAAGCCATCACGGAATATCACGCCAGCACGCACAGTGTGCGTGGTGACCATTTCCAGTTCCAGCGCCATACGCACCGGGACGGGCGACTTGCCTTCAATAACGGGTTCCGTGCGGCGCTGACCATTCTGGTCACATCCTTCATTTATGAAATCACGGCATGGTCCAATGGCAACACACTCATCAGCATCACGGCCCTGATCTGCGGCCTTTTCGCCACAAAGGAAGACCCCGTACTGGGAACAATCAAATTCCTCAAAGGGCTTGCGGTAGGCTGGTGCGTGGCCTGGCTGCTCTGCTTCATCTTCATTCCCATGGTCACGACATATGAACCTCTGGTGCTCATCCTGTCCTGCGTGATGATGATCGGAGGGTTAGCCCGGGCCAACCCTGCCACAGCCCCGGCAGCCTCGGCCTTCAACCTGCTGATGCCCCTGATGCTGGGCATCCAGAATCATCATGTCATTGACGAGACGAAATTCTACAACACCAACCTCGCCATCATCCTTGCAGGTGTAACGGCCGTGCTGATCTTCCGCAGCATCCTGCCTTTCAACCGCAAGGCCGAAGAATTCCGGCTGCGCCGTGCCACACTGCGGGAGCTGCGCAATCTTGCCAGCCTGAGCAGCACACCGCAGATCAGCGCATGGATTGGCCACAGTACGGACCGCTTCTCTCGCCTTCTCAGCCACGCCACCACCCTGTCCCCCCTTGTGGAGGCCGGTATTCAGGGTACGCTGGCTACCCTGACACTCGGGCTGAACATCATCCGCCTGCGAGGGTTGCTCAACCGTGAGTATCTGCCGGAAAGCGCCCGCCGCCCCATCACGCTGGTTCTCTATTACATTGAACACTCATCCCGCCGGCATGACCGGGCAGCCCGCCTGACCCGGGCCGCCATACGCCGCCTGCGTGAGCTGGACACACAGGACCATGAGGCCATCATCCGGCTGGAAATAACCCGTGCCCTGGCCCATCTTGTGGTGATCGAACACACCTTGCGGACAAACGAGAATTTTCTGGATGCCAGCAAGCCCTTCCGTGGTGAAGGCCCCATCCCCCTGCCCCATGATGAGGATTCATACGCAGGCCACCCGCAAAGGGCTTGATCTCCCGCCTGTGGGCAGCCAGACTTCTGCCTCCCTGCCCTTGTCCGAGGTTCTGCCGTCTCCATGAAGATCCATTATGTTGTCACAAGCCTGGAAACGGGTGGGGCTGAATTTGCCATCCCGGATATCGTAAAAACCCTCGAACAGTTCGGCCATCAGGTGGATGTCACCGCCTGCGAGCCTCGGGACATGGGGGCAGCTCCCCATCTGGAACAGGCCGGAATCCCCTACCATCTTCTGGACAGCCGGCGCCGCAGTTTCTTCCTCACGCTGATCCGTCTCCTGCGCCTGCTCCGCCGGAACCGGCCCGACATCATCTGGACCTCCCTGAGCCGGGCCACACTGCTGGGCCAGCTGGCCGGAGCACTCCTCAATATTCCCGTTGTCAGCTGGAAGAACAGTGCCAGCATCCGTTTCACCACCACGGCAGGCCGTCGCATTACCCGGCTATGGGTTGCAGATTCCGCTTATGTAGCCCGTTTCCTTCGGGAAAAAATGAACATTCCGCCGGAGAAAATCACGTCCTGGCCTCTTTATGTGGCCGCCCCCGAAAACCACCCGGCCCCGGACTGGAATGGCGGAACACCTCTGCACATCGGCAGCACGGGGCGACTGCATGAGGTGAAAAACTATCCCCTGCTCATCGAAGGTCTGGCCCTGTTCCGCGCACGTCATCCCCAGTGGGCAGACCTCGTGCACCTGTCCTTTGCAGGCGATGGCCCCCAGCGGGCGGAGCTTGAAACCCTCATCCGGCAGCACGGGCTGGAAAACCACGTCTCACTGAAAGGTTTCCAGACGGATGTTCCGGCCTTTCTCCGCACGCTCCAGCTTTACGCACAGCCCTCACGTTATGAGGGCATGTGTCTGGCTGCCCATGAGGCCATGAACATGAGCCTGCCTGTCATGGCGACACCGGTCGGGGAAATGCGCAACAGCGTCCAGCCCGGTCAGACAGGATTCCTGCTGCAACCTGACAGGATTCCTGAAACCTTCTGCGACACGCTGGCAGAAATTTTTCAGAACCCGGCCCTGCTGAACGACTACGGCAAAGCTGCAAAACGTTACATCGAACAGCATTACAGCCGGGAAGCTTTCACGCAACGATGCGGAAAAATCGTTGAGAAACTGGAGCGGATGACCACCCCGCAACCCTCAGGAAAAAACCCGTCATGACAAAACTCTGCCGCTATGGCCGCCCCGGCTCTGAAAAGCCCGGACTGATCGACAGTTCCGGTACACTGCGTGACCTTTCGGGACTCTGGAGTGACCTGACGCCGGAGCGTCTCTCCCCACAATCCCTTGCTCAGGTGGCAGCCATTGATGCAGCGACCCTGCCAGCCGTGGAAGGCTCTCCCCGGTTCGGCGTGCCCATCAGCCATGTCTCCAAATGCGTCTGCATTGGCCTGAACTATGCCGATCATGCCGAAGAGGCCGGTCTCCCCATCCCGCAGGAACCGATCGTCTTTCTGAAAGCTCCTTCCGCCCTTTGCGGTGCCCATGACGACATCCCCATCCCGCCCCATGCTTCACAAGTGGACTGGGAAATCGAGCTGGGCATCGTCATCGGCAGCACAGCCCGCCATGTGACGGAAGCGGAGGCTCTGGAGCATGTGGCAGGCTACTGCATCGTCAATGATGTGTCAGAACGCAGTTTCCAGATGCAGTCCTCACAATGGGACAAGGGCAAGGGCTGCGACAATTTCGGACCTGTCGGCCCCTTCCTTGTCACGGCTGATGAGATCGCTGATCCGCAGAACCTGCGCCTCTGGCTGGACGTGAACGGAACCCGCCGTCAGGACGGCTCGACAGCCACCATGATCTTCTCTGTCCGTGAGATCATCGCCTATCTCAGCCGGTACATGACGCTCCTGCCCGGCGACATCATTGCCACCGGGACACCGCCCGGTGTCGGGATGGGACACAAGCCGCCCCTGTGGTTGCAGGAAGGTGACGAAATGCGGCTTGGCATTGAAGGGCTGGGGGAACAGAAGCAGACACTCGTGCGATGGACACGATGAAAAAACAGAACAACCCCATGAAAGACAGAATGACAGAAACATATACTTACAGAACTGTCCTCTGAATCCACCGCCTGCCCGCGCCATTTTCACCTGCCACCAGCTGGATGGCCATTGTTCTCGTGGACATGGAGCACTGGTTTCACAATACCGGACCGGAAGAAACTCATGTCATCCTGACGGTCCTTGGCTCATGAAGTTGAAATGCACATATGCCATTTTCACGACATGTCGCCATGAAATCCATCTCATATAATTAAAACATTACTCATATTGCTATATTATAAACAATCAGCTCTCGACATGATGAATCTTAATGGCGCTCTAATGTGACTTTCATAAAACAAGTGAAGAACCATTTTTCATTCAAAATTTAAGAAGCTTGTAAAATTTTCGTGTTTCCTTGCATCCGCCAGCAGATGTCCGTTGGTTCCGCTTAATGAACTGGGAGAAAGGGCCATGAGTCTTTCCATCAACACCAACCAGTCTTCCATGGCTGCCCTGGAAACACTGAACACGACACAGACGGATCTGGCCCACACGGAAAACGCTGTTTCCACTGGCAAGAAAGTGGCCAATGCCTCCGACAATCCAGCCGCTTTCGGCATCGCCTCCCAGATTGGCGGGGACATTGCAGGACAAAGTGCTGTCAATGACGGGCTAAGCTATGCCTCCCAGGTTCTCAGCGCTACCAACTCTGCGGCCAACAGCATCATCAAGGTTCTTCAGAATGTCCAGAATGCCGTGACAACCGTTGGCAACAACATCGGCAATGAATCATCTCTCGGCCAGCTCAACAAAGAGCTGACAGGTTACATGAAAAGCATCGACACCATCGCCCGAAACGCCACGGTGAAAGGCGTCAATCTTCTTTCCGGCGGCACGCTGAGCGGCACGGGGGACGGAATGGGCATTACCTCCAACAGCCTGACCTTTGTCACCAGCCTCCAGGGAGACACGCAGACACTGAACAGCTACGGCTACATGATCGGCCTCACGACCGGTTACGGGATCGGCCACATCATGACGGAACTGTTCGGCATGACACCTGGCAGCGCAATGCCTGGGGAAGACCCCACCGTGAACAACTTCCTGACGGCCACTCCTGACGGTGCCCGCATCAGCGACGGTTTCAATGCGGCGGCCACGGCACAGCGTCTTCCCAGAATGATCCAGATCACGCAGAACGCCATCCAGGCGATGACCAACGTCACATCCGACCTTGGCGCCAACATGCAGCTCATCAGCTCCATGAGTGCCTATGGGCAGAAATCGTCCGATTCCCTCACGGCAGCATCCGGTGCGCTGACGGATGCTGACATGTCTGCCGAGTCTGCCAAACTGACATCTCTCCAGACCAAACAGTCCCTCGGCATCAAGTCCCTTTCCATCGCCAATGGCCAGTCACAGAACATCCTGTCCCTCTTCCAGTAAGGGCGGCGTGCTCAGGCGCCGGTCACTGGTACCGGCTGTCCGGTATCATCTTCCACTGGCTCCACGATCAGGCCCAGACGTTCCGTTTCAAAATCCATATGAGCCGCCTCCAGCCGGGGCAGGTTTTTGCTGACCTTGGCTGAAAGCTGCCTGAAACGGTCCACCCGGCCATACAGCCCCTGCTGCCCGGCCAATGCCCTGACGGCACTGTTGTAATGGTTGCTTGCCGTGTTCAGGCTTCCGCCCAGCTTATTCAGCCTTTCGGCCACAAGGCATACCGAATTGTAGATGTCCCCTGCCTTCTCGCTGATCTCACGGGCTTCCCGGTTGCTCCGTTCGATCATCCACAGATTGGCGACCGTCCGCAGGATGGGAATGAGTGTCGTGTGGGACACCAGCACGATGCCCTTCCTGTACCCATAGTCAAACAGGTCCCGGTCCGCCTTCAGGGCACTGATGTAGGCCGGCTCGATCGGCATGAACATGAGGACAAAACCGGGACTGCGCATCCCGATCAGGTTCGTGTAATCCTTGGAGGCCAGATCATCCATGTGCCGGCGGACGGATTTCACATGCTCCCTGAGAGCGGCCTCGTGCTCCGTCTGGCTCTCCGCCGCCACGGCCCGGTCATAGGCATTCAGCGACACCTTGCTGTCGATGATGATGTGTTTGCCTTCGGGCAGCCGGATCAGATAGTCCGTCTGTTTCTGCCGCCCCTCCGCATCCCGGAAGGAACTCTGGACCTCATAATGGGCTTCTTCCACAAGACCGCTCATCTCCAGGGTCCGGCGAAGCTGCGCCTCCCCCCAGGCACCACGCTGCTGGGAATCCCCCTTCAGGGCTGATGTCAGGTTGGTGGCCTCCTGACTCATCTTCAGGCCGATCTCCAGAACCTTCCTGATCTCCGCATTGAGGGTGCTGTTCCCCTGGAGGGACGCATCATGCACCTCATTGACCCGCTTCTGAAACCCTTCGATCTGCTCCCGGAACGGCTTCAGCATGGACGACAGGCTGACCTGACTGGCATCGGCAAAGCTTTTACCTTTTTCCTCGAATATCCTGTTGGCCAGATTTTCGAACTCTTTCCCCAGTGACTGCCTGGCTTCGCCAAGCTGCTGCATCTGCTCCCGGAAATGTTCCTCTTTCCGCTCCAGCGTCGTTCTGATTTCCACATGCTCTTTTTCCAGCATGCCATATTTCTGGAGGAGGGCCTCATACTGTACGCCCCGTTCCGTCAGGGCCGCATCCAGCCGCTGGACCGTCTCATGGGCATTGCGCAGCTGCGTGCGGGCTGTATTCTCCGCAAGCTCCGTGTCATGAAGCCTGTTCCTGAGCTGGACAAGCTCCCCTCCGTCCCTGTCATTCCGGTCACTGGCCTGCTGGAAAGCCACCTCCATCTGCCGGACCTGCATGGCAAGATCAGATATCTTCAACCCAGCCCGCCTCATGGCCAGCAGATACCCCAACCCGGCCGCCAGAAACGCCACGATAGCCATGGCGACGGTACCGATCACCAGTACGGATATCTGCATGTTGCTCCCTCCCAAAGGCCCCGGTTTGGGACCATGACCTCCGTAAACCAGTCTGAAGGAGGCAGTCCATATCTTACGGGGTATCAAACTAACGGGCTATCAGGCCACAGGCCAGCCTGCCGGTGAACAACACCCGGCACCGAAAGTTTACATGCAAAGAGAACGATCATCATGGCGGAGAGAGAGGGATTCGAACCCTCGGAACGCTTGCACGCTCAACGGTTTTCGAGACCGCCCCAATCGACCACTCTGGCACCTCTCCGGGGAACTGGAATGGAACAGGGGCAGCGCCCACCATCACCAGCTGATGGCCGGTGTTATGGCGGGATTTTACAGGATTGGCAAGAGGCAGCCCTCTTCCATCCCGCCTGCCCGCCACAAATCCTGCTTTTTTATTGACGGTGCAGGAGAAAAGCAGTACAGAACCCCTCTGTTCCTACGGTTTTCCGCTGCTGGCGGGGCACCGTCTGAACCAATGACAAAAAGCGAGCAGGTCATCCTCCTTTCGCAGAAAGGAAGGAATACGGCCAGAGGCTTCGGTAACATAAAGAGAGTTTTGCATGTTTGCAGTCATCCGCACGGGCGGGAAACAGTACCGCGTCGCCAAGGACGCCATCCTGAAGGTTGAGAAGCTGGATGCCGAGGCTGGCAGCACAGTCACCTTCTCCGACGTTCTGATGGTCGGTGGTGAGGCTGGCACGAAGATCGGTGCCCCTCTGGTCGAGGGTGCCAGCGTGACCGCCGAGGTCGTCGCACAGGACCGTCTGCCGACCGTCATCATCTTCAAGAAACGCCGCCGTCAGAACAGCCGTCGCAAGAACGGCCATCGTCAGCCGGTCACCGTTCTGCGCATTACCGCAATCAACGCTGCGTAATTTCGCCCGTTCCTAAGGAGACACAGTCATGGCACAAAAAAAAGCAGGTGGTTCCAGCCGTAACGGACGCGACAGTGCGGGCCGCCGTCTTGGTGTGAAGAAGTTCGGTGGCCAGAGCGTCATCGCCGGCAACATCATCATCCGTCAGCGTGGCACCAAGGTGCACCCGGGTGAGAACGTTGGCATGGGGCGTGACCACACCCTCTTCTCACTGGTTGATGGCCGCGTGCGCTTCCAGCGTCGTGCTGGTGGCAAGGTACACGTTTCCGTTGCCCTGGCAGAAGCTGCCGAATAACGCACTCTGCCTGCCCTGACGGGCACAGAGCATGAAGAAGGGTCGGCTCCATCAGTGGTGCCGGCCTTTTTTCTTCCTGTCCCTTTCCCCTCCCCCTTGCTGTGGCGGCCTTCCCATGAAGTTTCTTGACCAAGCCAAAATCTATGTCCGCTCCGGTGATGGAGGAGATGGCGTTGTCGCCTTCCGCCGGGAAAAATACATCGAATTCGGTGGGCCGGATGGCGGTGACGGTGGCCGGGGTGGCCACATCTATTTCCGTGCCGTGCCGAGCCTCAACACGCTGATCGACTTCCGCTACACGCAGCACTTCCGTGCCCGCAAGGGTGGCAACGGGGCTGGCTCCAACAGGACCGGGGCGGGAGCGGATGATGTCATCATTGATGTTCCCATCGGCACGCAGATCTTCGATGAAGACCGTGAGACCCTGCTGGCGGACCTTGATGAGGAAAACAAGACCGTCCTGCTCTGTCAGGGTGGCGATGGTGGCCTGGGCAACGCCCATTACAAGAGCAGCACCAACCGTGCCCCACGCCGGGCCGACAAGGGCTTCCCCGGGGAGGAACGCTGGGTCTGGCTCCGGCTGAAGCTGATTGCCGATGTCGGGCTTGTCGGCCTGCCCAATGCGGGCAAGTCCACCCTGCTCTCGGTGGCCTCCCGTGCCCGCCCCAAGATTGCGGACTATCCCTTCACGACCCTGCATCCACAGCTTGGCGTCGTGCGCCTCAATGCCGTGGAAGAATTCGTCATTGCCGACATTCCCGGCCTCATTGAAGGTGCCAGCGAAGGAACGGGTCTGGGTGACCGCTTCCTCGGCCATGTGGAACGCTGTGCCGTCCTGATCCATCTGGTTGATGGGACGGATGAAAACTGCATCCAGAACTGGAAGCTCATCCGCAAGGAGCTGAAAGCCTATGATGAAGGGCTGGCAGCCAAGCCGGAGGTTCTCGTCCTGAACAAATGTGACGCTCTGCTGCCGGAAGAAATCGAGGAGCGAAAGGCTGCTCTAGAAGCTGCTTCTGGTGCAGAAGTTCACCTACTTTCAGGCGTCAGCCGGGACGGCCTGCCGGAACTGCTGCGCCATCTTCAGGACCGTGTAACGGCCTCCCGCAACGAAGGTCTCTAAGTCCCCCCAATAAAAAGGGCCGTGCGACATAGTATCGCACGGCCTTTTCTGTATCCTGTTCCCGGAAGCCGTCAGGCCCAGATGACGGACAGGCTCCTCACACCCTGCGCCCCACGGATCAGGACGCCCTGAATGTCAGCCGTGGCGGAAGGGCCACTCATCAGCACGCCATACCCTGCCGTCCGAAACTCGGAACGTTGCTGATAGGCATTGTGCATGTTGCCCACCAGCTCATTCTTCGAGAGCAGGACGATCAGATGCTGCGCCAGGTGGACATCGGCCAGATGGTCTTTCAGCTCCACCTCACTCAGGAAGACGCCACCCGTTTCCGCCACACCAAAAGCAGCCCGCACGACCATCACATCCACCGTGTCGGCCTGTTCGTGCGTTTCCAGGTCTTCAATCCGCAGCGTCCCTTCCACCTCTGGCACGGCAGTGCAGAGGTTGCGCAGTTCCGGGAAAGCCCGCTTGATCGCCTGCTCAATCCCTTCTCCATCCTGCAAAGGCAGCATCCTGCCGCCCATCAGGGCCAGACTGGCCTCGAACCGTTCCGGGCTGGCGTCCTGATCCCCCAATGTCACGACAGGCGGCAAAGGATACGCCCCTTCCTGCGGAGACTTCTTTTCCTTCAGACGCTGCATGATGACATCACGGGCACTCATCGTCTCGTCACTCATGCCTGTGTCTCCTCATGCTGTGCCTTGGTCCTGTTCAGACGGTTTTTCTTGTACCAGCTGTGGAATGTCTCCTTCACCGGATGAGGCAGCTCCCGATGTTTGCCCCACGGATTCAGATAATTGTACAGCACGAAACGGGGCATGGTCTTCAGGGCCACTTCCGTCCCGCTGATGGCCAGACGGTACATGGTCGGCTGGGCCAGCAGCCGCCCCGCCATCTTCATGATCTCCCGTTTGACGAACGGAATTTCATGCCGTTCTGCCAGAACACGCCGCCATTTATAGAGCTGCTCGTGAATGTCGATCTTGACCGGACAGACATTGGTACAGCTTCCATTCATCGTGGAGGCGAAGGGCAGCGTGCTGAATTTTCTGGCGTTGAAGGTCGGGTCAATGATCGCCCCGATCGGCCCGGAATAGACGGACCCGTAAGACTGCCCACCAGACCGGCGATAGACCGGGCAGGTATTCATGCAGGCCCCACAGCGGATGCACTTCAGAGAGGTCCAGAAATCATCCATCCCCAGCCGTTCGGACCGACCATTATCCACGAGGATGACATGCATCTCCCCGCCCTTCTTCGGCCTGCGGAAATGGGTCGTGTACTGGGTGATCGGTGAGCCGAGCGCACTGCGGGACAGAAGGCGGATGAACACGCCAAGGTCCGCCATGCGGGGGACCAGACGTTCAATCCCCAGCGTGGCAATATGCAGGTTGGGCAGATTGGCACTGAGGTCCGCATTCCCCTCATTGGTGCAGACGACAAAGCTGCCCGTCTCCGCCACAAGAAAGTTGCCTCCCGTCATGCCCGTATCGCCACTCAGCAGGACCGGACGGGCCGCATTGCGCTGCGCCTCCGCCAGAGCGTGCGGGTCATCAATGTTCGGGTCGGTATTGTAATATTTGGCAAAGGTCTTTGCCACATCCGTTGTCAGCTTCTGGACAGCCGGAACGACCACATGGCTGGGCAGCTGGTTGTCCAGCTGCTGGATGCGTTCGCCAAGGTCCGTCTCCGTCACGCTGACGCCCTTTGGCTCCAGATACTCCCGCATCTCGCACTCATCGGTAATCATCGACTTGCTCTTGATGATGGATGAGTGGCCGTGATCCTTGAGAATCTTCTCCACGATGCGATTATGTTCCGCACCATCCCTAGCCCAGTGGACATGGATGCCACTGCGGCGGGCATTCTCCTCAAACTGCTCCAGATACTGGGGCAGATGGGCCAGCGTATGTTCCTTCAGCCGGGATGCCTGCTCGCGCAGCTCCTGCCATTCCGGCATGATGTGCATCTGCTCGTCACGCTTCTGGCGCATGTCCCACAAGCGTTCATCATGAAAGTGACGATGCGGCTCATCCTCCAGAAACTCCGCCGCCAGTTTGGCGTGAGGGACTGGTCTGTTGCTCATGCCCTCGCTCCATTCAGAATTTCAGCAATATGGATGAAGCGGATGGGCACGCCATTACGCTCGGCGCAGCCCTGCTGGTGCATCATGCAGGACGTGTCGGCAGAGACGATATACTCCGCACCGGCATCATGATGATCCGTCACCTTGTCCAACCCCATGCGGGCAGAGACGGCCTCTTCCGTCACGGAATAGGTGCCACCGAAGCCACAACATTCATCCGGGCGTCGTGGTGCAGCAAAGGAAATGCCCTTCACGGCGGAAAGAAGGGTCTTGGGTTTGGAGAAAAAAGGCTCGCCCAGCTCGGACATGCTGGCCGTCCGCAGGGACCGCAATGTGGCGCAGCTGTTATGCAGCCCGACCTTGTGAGGGAACTCCGCCCACGGGAATTCACGCACCTTCAGAACATCATGAATGAACTCGACAAGCTCATATGTGTTCTTGCGCACATGCCGGACCTCATCCGTCTGCTCAATGGCATCAAAATTGTCCCGGATATGATGCACGCAACTCCCTGAGGGGGAGACAATCACATCATATTTCGAGAAATTGCGGATAAAGAGAGCTTCCGTCTCTTTGGCATCACGGTTGCACCCGGAATTCGCCATGGGCTGACCACAACAGGTCTGGTCCATGGGATACTCAACTTCCTGCCCCAGCTTTTCCAGCAATTCCAGCGTGGCAATACCCGTCTGGGGATAGAAGGCATCCATGTAACAGGGAATGAATAAACCTATCTTCATAATGGGTGATTATAAAAAAATATCACCTACTCAACAATAAAACAAAACGTGACTGACAATCTCTACTGCAAAAAATCTCATTTAAATAGAAGAAATACAATTTTTTAAATGATACTTATTATCAATTAATTGAATGACCCTCAGAAAAAAGGGGCGTCCATGACGCCCCTCTCCTCATCCACCCTTCTGCTTCAGCAGAAGTGCGAGCTATCTTATTTGCTCAGCTCCGGCAGAGGGTTCATCAGGGCCGGGTTGTCGGCATAATCAACCGGCACGGCGATGACCACCGGTCCCTGCGTTTCCATTCCTTCACGCAGGGCAGCCTTCAGGCTGTCCACACTATTGACGTTGATGCCCTTGGCGCCAAAAGAACGGGCAAAAGCAGCAAAATCGATCGGGCCAAAGGCCACGGCAGCATCACGCCCGTACTTCTTCTCTTCCTGAATACGGACCATGTTGAAGTGCTGGTCCACCCAGATGATGTGGATCAGGTTGCTCTTCAGGCGAACGGCGGTCTCAAGGTCCATGGAGGACATCATGAAGCTGCCGTCACCGGAGACGGAAATGACCTTCTGGGCCGGGTTCACGATGCTGGCAGACATGGCCCATGGGAGAGCCACGCCCATCGTCTGCTGGCCATTGCTGATCAGCATCTGGCGGGCACGGAAGACCTCAAGGAAACGGGCATGCCAGATGTGGAAGGACCCCATGTCCAGACAGATCGTGATGTCCTGCGCCACGAAATCTTCCATCACCTTGATGATCTCAAGCGGATGGAGCATCCCCTGCTGGGTGCTCTTGGCCTTGGCAAAGGCAGATTTCTGGGAGGCACGATAAACCTCCAGAATCTTGTCCAGCGCAGCGCCGGATGTCAGGGCGCCTGTCTCCCTGGTCAGGTGCTGCACGCTCAGGGCGATGGAGCCGATCAGCTCGATCTCGGGATTGAAAGCATTGTCCAGCTGGGCCGGAACAACATCGATATTGATGATCGGGCGGGCTGATTTCCTGTTCCACAGGCACGGATCATATTCGATCGGGTTGTAACCGATGGCCACGACCAGATCAGCCTCATCCAGCAGGTAATCACCATACTGGTTGTGGAAGAGACCGACACGGCCACCGAAACGGGAGACCAGATCCTTGGAAACAGCGCCAGCAGCCTGATAGGTACCAACAACCGGAAGGTTCGTCTGCTTGACGAAAGCACGGATGGCCTCGGCATTCTCCGGCTTGCTGGCCTTCATGCCCAGCAGGACGACCGGCTTCTTGGCCTTCTTCAGGGCAGCGGCAGCCTCCTTGATGACGTCTTCCGGTGCAGGACCGGCCTTGACGGCATTACGGTTGCCCATCACCGGATAATCTTCCGTGATCTCGGAATTCAGGACATCCATCGGTACGCTGACGAACACGCCACCCTGACGGGGGCTCTCAGCCGCACGGAACGCATTGCCGATGACCTCCGACGTGGCCGCTGGAGCACCGATCTCGGCGCTGTACTTCGTCACCGGGCGCAGCATGCTGACCGTATCCATGCTCTGATGGGTCAGCTTCAGCAGGTCGGCACGACCGACAGCTCCACCGATCGTCAGTACCGGGTCACCTTCGGACGTTGCCGTGGCCAGACCCGTTGCCAGATTGGACACACCCGGGCCTGATGTGGCAATGGCCACACCAGCCCGCCCCGTGATGCGGCCGATACCTCCGGCCATGAAGACGGCATTCTGCTCATGCCGGGCAACGATCGTACGAATGGGAGAGTCTTCCAGCGCCTCGAAAAGACGGTCGATCTTGGCACCCGGAATACCAACAATGTGGTCAACGCCATGAGCCTCAAGATTGCGGACGATCAGATCGGCGGCTGTCTGTGCGGCCTTGTGAGATTTTTTCTGTGTCATGATGTTTTTTCCTGATCATGCCCGCCCTGAAAATACCAGACGGGCCGTGTAATCATAATGTGACCGAAGAGAGCGACCGGCCCCTCAGCCACCCTCTGCCGTGCGGATGGCCTCATGCAGGCCAGCGGGCTGAAGGTCTGCCTTGGCAAATTCTTCCGTCTTCGGCAGAGAAATCTCCAGATCGGACATGCGGGCAACTTCCAGCTTGCCGGATTTCACACGATAATTCGTCACATGGCCGCCATGCTTGCGGTCATCGCTGAGAACATGGAGGTGATACCCTGCCACATTGATCCCCTGCATGTAGGGCGGCGTACGGAAACCCAGCATCACCCCGCTAATCTCTCCCATGCTGAAGGTAGGCTGCTTGGCCACCACTTCCAGCATCCCCGGATAGGGCTTGTGCTGGCAGAAAACGGTCCGGGTATCGACCTTCTCGAACTCACCCGTAAAACGGACAGCCCCGAAAAGATTGGGATTGTCGATCAGCCCGTCGACAAGCTCCTCGAACTCCTCTTTACCCATCGGCCGGTCGATGGTGACCGTCTTTTCCGGCTCGAAATAGGTCACACAGGCGAAAGGCGTTTTCATGTCCGCTGTCGTACCGGAGGCAATCCCCTCGGAGCGGAACTGGCGGACCTCACCTTCCGTCACAATCATTTCGCCATCCAGGGCATCAAACGTCCCCAGGCCGAAATCACCATGCTGGACCAGCTCACCCAACGTCATTTCACCATCGTAAACAGCGTCCAGCAGAGCTGCCATCGTGGATGTCTGGAAAAGACGGTTTGGCTTTACACCTGAAGGTCGAGTCATATTGCCCCCTGTGTTGTGAATGGTCCTTTCTGTAAGGCAGGAGATGAATTCAGACAAATATATAGTTCCCATTGTCTCCATACATTTTATATATGGGTCATGGATATCCGACATTTCCGCTATTTCGTCACCATCGCCGAAACCGGCAACATCACCAAAGCGGCTGAAAAACTGGGCATGGAACAGCCACCACTCAGCCAGCAGATCCGTCGCCTGGAAAGCTCTCTGGGCGTGTCACTCTTTCGCCGCCAGCCTCGTGGGGTAAGCCTGACAGAAGCCGGGCTGACCCTCCTGCCCCATGCACGGCTGATCCTCGACCTGCGCCGCCAGTTCATTGAAGATGCCCACGGGCTGGCCCAGGGCAAGAAAGGCCACCTCCGCATCGGGCTGGCCGGAGCCGTACCGCTGCTGCCCAGCATCCCCTTTGCCATCCGGCAGTTCAGCACAATTGCACCGGGCGTGACTCTGTCCCTGGAAGAAAGCAATACTCCCGCCCTCTGCGAAGCCCTGCTCTCCTACCGCATGGACATCACGATCCTGCGCCCTCCCGTGCCAGATCAGGCCAACGTGAAGGTCATCCCCCTGCTGGATGAGCCGACATTGATCGCCCTGCCCAAAGGCCACCCCTTCACCAGCCTGCCGGAAATACATCTCAGCCGCCTGGCGGCGGAACCACTCATCATCTTCCCCCGTGAGCTGGGGCCAGGCTTCTTTGATGCCATTCTGGCGGCCTACCGGGACGCCGGTGTTACCCCATCCCTCGGGCAACAGGCCCCCCAGATTGCCGGGACCATCCCACTTGTGGCTGCCGGGCTGGGGGTCTCCATCGTTCCCCAGTCGCTCCACCAGCTCCATACAGGCGGCGTGACCTTCCACAGGATCGCCCGCCCCGCCCCTCATGCCACGCTGGCCATCGGCATACGGACGGGGGAGCAGCCACCGCTCATCCATCACTTCATCACCGTCCTCCAGCAGGCCTGCAAAACCCATCTGACGCTCCCCGACTGAGCATCAGACACGCAAAAAAGCCTTCCCCCTCTGGCCCCAGGAACCAGAAGGGAAAGGCTCTCTTTTCTCCATACGTCAGAGACGTGATCTGCTTACATGCCCAGCGCACGGCGGTAGATGTCCAGCAGGGTCTCCTGCTCCTCCACCTCGGCAGGCTCCTGCTTTCGCAGCTTGATCAGCTGCTTGATGACCTTGACATCAAACCCGGCCGATTTTGCCTCCGTGAACACATCGCGGATGTCAGACCCAAGTGCCTTGCGCTCTTCTTCCAGACGTTCGACACGGTCAATAATGGACCGCAGACGATCAACCGCAATGCCGCCTGTCACGGCACCTTCATCACCATTTCCCATATCCATACACCATACTCCTCAAATCTGCCCGGATGCCGGTTCTTCTGGGCGGCTTATCGCTCCCTCATGGCCGTGGTCAATACCATCCAGCGGAAAGGCACTTCCCCTTCCCGCCCATATGAATGACAGACAGCCCATATTCACTGCCAGAAAAGCCACAAAGACGGAAAAACGCAAATGTGAACATGCCATTACATAAGGCCCAATCCTCTGCCGTCACGTCCTTCCGCAGCATCCTGCCACCTGCCGCCCTGCCTGCATGACCTGAAACACGCCCCCGCTCCCGGCCGCTCTTCCATCCATCCTGTTATGGCTTGAACGGGACATCGGACAGGCTCTAAAAGGAGGTCAGAAACAAGACCGGAGGCAGACTGATGCCTCACCCGAGTTTCCAGACAGAAAAGGTACGCCTCACCATGGCCCACTCTCAGCAGACCGCACCGTTTGACTACGTCATCTTCGGCGCCACGGGCGATCTGACGATGCGCAAACTGCTTCCAGCTCTCTACAACCAGCTCCGCATCGGACATGTTCCAGAAGAAGCCCGCATCATCGGGACTGCCCGCTCCTCACTGTCCCGCGAGGACTACATCACCCGTGCCCGTGAGGCTCTGGAAACCTTCCTCCCCGCCCAGCACAGGGATGAGGCGCTG
Source organism: Bombella sp. ESL0380 (assembly GCF_009725805.1). Lineage (NCBI taxonomy): Bacteria > Pseudomonadati > Pseudomonadota > Alphaproteobacteria > Acetobacterales > Acetobacteraceae > Bombella > Bombella sp. ESL0380. Next base: position 144,921 of record NZ_WNIH01000004.1, read on the forward strand.
ATCGAGCGTTTCCTCAAGAAAATTCATTACGTCACGCTGGACGGCACGAAGAGCGACCATAACTGGGACGACCTGAAGGCTGTCCTGGACCAGTCACCGGCCGACCGCATCCGTGTCTTCTACTATTCCACGGCCCCGCAGCTCTTCGAGGCCATCAGCGAAAACCTCCACCGTTTCGGTTTCATCACCCCGCACTCCCGTGTCGTGCTGGAAAAACCAATCGGTACAGACAGTGCCTCCGCCAGAGCCATCAATGACGGTGTGAGCCGCTTCTTCGAAGAAGGGCAGATTTTCCGCATCGACCATTATCTGGGCAAGGAAACCGTGCAGGACATCATCGCCCTGCGCTTTGCCAATCCGCTCTTCAGCGCCGTCTGGTCTGCCGAGCACATCCAGAGCATCCAGATCACCGCCGCCGAGACCGTGGGCGTGGAAGGCCGTGCTGCCTATTACGACACATCCGGGGCCCTGCGGGACATGATCCAGAACCATCTGCTCCAGGTCCTCAGCCTCTGCGCCATGGAAGCCCCGGCTGACCTTGAGGCAGATACTGTCCGTGATGCCAAGGTGAACGTTCTGAAGGCCCTGCGTCCCATCCCGGAGGACAAGGTGGCCAGCGAGACCGTCCGTGCCCAGTACGTCAAAGGGGACATGAACGGCAAACCCGTTCCGGGCTATCTGGAAGAGCTGGGCGAAGACAGCCACACCGAGACCTACGCCGTCATGCGGGCCTATGTCGATACACCACGCTGGAAAGATGTTCCTTTCTACATCCGCACAGCCAAGCGTTCGACCAAAAAGGTGAGCGAAGTCGTGGTGACGTTCCGGAAGTCTGCTTCCGCCCTGTTTGGCACCTCTGCCGCCACCAACCGCCTGGTCATCCGCCTCCAGCCGGATGAAGGTTTCGGGCTGGCCCTGAACATCAAGAACCCTTCTGCCGCCGGGTTTGAGCTTCAGCACGGCACCATGTCCGGCAAATTCGCTCCGGCCGACGGCTCCCTCATTCCGGATTCCTACGAGCGCCTCATGCTGGATGCCGTCCGTGGCTATCCGGCCCTCTTCATCCGTCGTGATGAAGTGGAAGCCGCATGGGCATGGGTCGAACCGACACTGAAAACATGGGCCGCCAACAAGGTTCCGATGGCCCATTACGCCGCCGGGTCCTACGGGCCGGAAGAAGCACGCCGCTTCATCGCCACGACGGGCGATGCCTGGCACGAGGACATGGCAGACTGATCCTCCCCGGATCAGGACCGGCCTATCCGCATACGGCTTCACAGACCGCCCTGCCCCTGCCGGCAGGGCGGTTTTGCCTGTTCAAGCATCGCAGTCTCCACCATGACCACGGGGCAGACCCATCATGACCGAACCAACCACCCCTCCCCGTCTCGGCCGCCGCCGCCCGAGGCCACCCCGCTCCCTGAAGCAGCACATCATCCGACGGCTTGTCGTGCTGGTCCCGACCTTCCTGCTCATGTTCCTGTTCGTCAGGACTGGTGTGCTGGACAACCTCTATGACCAGTTCACCTTCAGCAAGCTGAGCTGGTTCGATAATACCGCCCTTGTCGAACATCTGCGGACCATCATCACCCGCAAGGGGCTGACCCCTCTGCCCCGGCGCTGCCTTGTCATGGTCGTCAATGGTGATGGCAGTGTGAACACCCCCACGATCGACGTCCTGGGACGGCATGGGAATGGCTGCCCCGGCGACACGCCATCAGCAGAGCTTCTCTTCCATGTCCGGGTAGACCGTGCTGGCCAGAGCATCATGACCGACGCCGGTTCACCTGACATGTATCATCCCCTCACCCCCTGAACGGCCCTCCCTGCCACCGCCGCTTGACCCGCCACACGGCAAGCGGCATAACGCCCCCAGCCAGATGGTCGGGCGATCGCTGTGTCCCCTGCGGGACATGGAGGAAAGTCCGGGCTCCACAGGAAGACGGTGCCGGCTAACGGCCGGCGGGGGTGACCCCAGGGACAGTGCCACAGAAACAGTACCGTCCGCCGGTTTTCTCCCCGTCATGGTGGGAAAATGCGGACAAGGGTGAAACGGTGCGGTAAGAGCGCACCGCGCGGCTGGCAACAGCGGCGGTCATGGTAAACCCCACCGGGAGCAAGACCGAATAGGAATGACGGGCCACATCCGTGGCTGAGGGGTCCTGCCCTGTCATTCGGGTTGGTTGCGTGAGGTGTGTTGCAAAACACATCCCAGAGGAATGATCGCCCCGCTTCACCATGTATGAGGCAGGACAGAACCCGGCTTACAGACCATCTGGCCCCTTCATTACTGCAAGCCCCCCAGAAAACGGCATCTGGATACTGCAGCCAGAGCCTTCATGACGCTCCGACACACAAGGCTGACGTACAGGGCCAGGCCTCTTCACTGCCATCCTCTTCCAGCCATTCTGCCCACCTGCCCCGCTTCCATGATGGCAATGAAGAATATACCAATTATTTACTTTATTAACAAAAAGACACCCCTGCCCATATCTACACAATAAAACCGCATCCCTGTGCCATTTTTTATAATAAAACTTTGACGTCCCATAAAATCCCATGATACCCCATGAAATCCCACTATGAAGGTGCGGACATGTGTCCACCATGGCAGGCAGGGAAGGAGGGACATTGCAGACCATGACCATGTTTCTCGGTACCCATGCCAGCCGTGTTGATGCCAAAGGACGCATTTCCATTCCCTCACCATTCCGGAATGCCCTGCGGGAACAGGCCCGCCCCGGAGAGGCCCTGATGATCATCAGGCCATCCCACCTTCATGACTGCCTGGAATGCTGGTCCGCCTCTGCCTTTTTCGCTTTTTCCGGCGCTCTTGATGAGTATGACCCCTTCTCGGCCGACCATGATGACCTGGCGACCAGCCTCTACGCCGATGCCTACCCGCTGGACTGCGACAGGGAAGGCCGTGTCAGCCTCCCCCGCTCCCTGAAAGACCATGCCGGACTGGAAGATGATGTCAGCTTCATGGGGCTGGGGCGTGTTTTCCAGATATGGAATCCCAGCCTTGCCGAAGAACGCCGCAGGCAGGCTCGCAGCCGCACACGGGAACTCGGCCAGCGTAAACGCTCCGAAAACAGGGAGAAGACCGCACCGTGACCCACGCCCATCAGATTGCTGAGGACATGCAGCGGGAGGGACACTTCCCTGTCATGCTGCCAGAAGTGCTGGACACACTGGCCCCGCAGGATGGAGGCGTGTATCTGGATGGCACCTTCGGCGGGGGTGGCTACAGCCGGGCCCTGCTCCGCTCGGCCTCCTGCACTGTCCATGCAATTGACCGTGACCCCGATGCCATAAAACGCGGGCAGCCTCTCGTGGCAGCCTCGGAGGGGCGGCTGCATCTCCACCAGGGAACCTTCAGCGCCATGAAAGAGCTGGCCGGTCATCATGGTCCCTTCAATGGGATCGTGCTGGATCTCGGCGTGTCCTCCTTCCAGCTGGATCAGGAAGAGCGGGGATTTTCCTTCCGTCATGATGGCCCGCTGGACATGCGCATGAGCACCGATGGCCTGAGTGCGGCGGATATCGTCAATGGTGAGAAAGAGCAGGCTCTCGCCGACATCCTCTACCATTATGGAGAAGAACGCCGCTCCCGCCGTGTCGCCCGGGCCATCATCGAGGCCCGCCAGAGCGGCCCGATCCAGACGACGGGGCAGCTGGCCGACATCATCCGCAAAGCCGTCCCGAAAGAACGTCCCAATTTCGACCCTGCTACCCGCAGTTTCCAGGCGATCCGCATTGCCGTGAATGATGAGCTGGGCGAACTGGAACGTACGCTGGAAACCGCACCGGGCCTCCTCGCACCGGGCGGCATCTTCTGCATCGTGACCTTCCATTCGCTGGAGGACCGCATGACGAAACGGGCCCTCGCCCGGCTGGCTGGCCGCATGGCTGGTCCATCCCGTCATACCCCTCTTGCCATGCAGCAGACAGAAGCCCCGTCTTTTGAACTCCTGCATACACGGCCCCGTACACCGTCCGATCAGGAACTGAATCTCAACCCCCGCTCCCGCAGCGCACGCCTGCGTGCCCTGCGACGCCTTCCCGCTCATGGAGCTTCCGCATGATCCGTTTTGTCACCCTGCTCTGTGCCGTCATGGCGGCTGGTTCCGGCCTCTTCCTCTACACGAAGAAGCATGAAACCCTCGTACTAAACCAGGATATCAGGAAAACCATTGAAGATACCCGCCGCATCCAGCAGCAGACAGCCATTCTGCGCACCCAGTGGGCCCTGCTGAACCAGCCGGACCGGCTCAGCGCCCTGGCGCAGCGGGTTCTGCCGGAGATGAGCCAGGTCGACCCCACGCAGTTCGTGCAGCTGGCAGACCTGCGGAAGCGTCTTCCCGCCATTGATCATCGCATCATCCCCATGGCCCCGGGGCGGGGACAGGCCCAGAGAGAGCTGGCATCCCTCACGGCCCCGGCACATCAGGCCACGGCGGCGCCTGCCACAACGCCCCGGCCAGTACGTGATGTCGTGGCCAGTACCGACCACGCAGAACGCAGACCCTCCCATCCTCGCATCCACAAGGATGACACGGGTGAAGCAGACCGCCAGCTTGAGCGAAGCCTGGCACTCCTGAGCGGGTCGGATGGAGACGCCATGCCCCGGCATCGTCTCCATGCCCCGACGGATAGTGCGACGGGCCAGACCCGCAGGAAGGCCCATGCCGTGCCCGACCATTCCCGCAGCGAACCCACGGAGGATGTGGCCTGGCACCCTGTCCACCAGTCTGCCAAGCACGGCCACATGAGCGGAATCCACACAGTCTCGGCCCCGGCAGACGAGCCTGCCCCCCTTCCGCCCCCTGTTCCTCTGACAGACTGACCCTCTGGCGGCTTCCGCCTGTGTTCCTTCCTTTCCTATGCCGAGCCCGCGCCCCATGGCCTCCAGACCGTCCCGCAAGACCAACCAGCCTGGATCAGACCATAAGGACGGGCCACCCGGAAAGCCGTCCCTGTTGAGACGTCTGTGGGCCCGGTGGGACGAACGCAGACGAAACCCCATGAGCTGGCTGGAAAAAAGCCGCAACAGGCTGGTCTATCTCGGCATGGGTTTCCTGTTCCTTTATGGTGGCGTGGCCATAAAGGCGCTGTTTGCAACCATTCTGGCCCCCATGGCCCCTCTGCCCAACCAGGTCGGCAGCACCATACCGGACATCCCCCATCCGGACCCCAAAGCCATGGCAGGCAATGGGTTCGTCCTGCCCAACATCAGACGGGCCAGCATCGTGGATCGGAATGGGCAGCCTCTGGCACTGTCGCTGCCTGTCGTGCAGGTCTATGCCAATCCCATGGAAATCATCGAGCCTGAAGATGTTGCCCGAAGCCTCCATACGATCCTGCCCAACCTCAACATGGCAGAGACCATCCGCCGCCTGAAGCAGAAAAAACAGTTCGTCTACCTCGCCCGCAACATCGCCCCGACAGACGAGCTGGCCATCAACAATCTTGGCATCCCCGGCATCTATTTCGAAAATGGCGAGCAGCGCCATTATCCTCTGGGGAACGTGGCAGCGCAGATCCTTGGTAGCGTTGACATTGACAATCATGGCATTGCCGGGGTGGAGAAATTCTTCAACCAGCGCCTTCTGGGAGACCATGCACCGCTCCGTCTTTCCATCGATGCCCGCGTGCAGGCTGCCGTGCGGGACGAGCTGAATGACGCCAAGCTGCGTTTCCGGGCCATAGGGGCTTCCGCCATCCTGATGGACGTCCATACCGGGGAAATCCTGGCCATGGTCAGTCTCCCCGATTATGACGCCAACGATTTTGCCCATGCGGCAGACGATGCCCGATTCAACCGGGCCGTTACCGGCATGTATGAACCAGGGTCCACCTTCAAACTTCAGACAGCCGCCATGGCGTTGGAGCTTGGCGTGGCCCACCCCTGGGACCAGTTCTCCACCATTCCCATCCATGTCGGCCGCTTCAAGATTTCCGACCTCAAGACGGACCACTTCGCCCCATGGCTGGCGCTGCCCTCTGTCATGGCCTATTCCTCCAACCCGGCCTCAGCCCATATCGCCCTAGATGTCGGGCGGGACCGCCAGCATGAATGGCTGAAAAACATGGGATTTCTGGACCGTGTTCCCGTTGAGCTGCCCGAGGCAGGACGCCCGCTGGTCCCGTCCCTCAAGAATTGGGGCGAAACCACGGTCATGACGGTCGGCTTTGGCCATGGCGTGGCAGAATCGCCGCTGGCCATTGTCCGCGGGACCGCCTGTACCGGCAACGGGGGGTATCTTGTCACACCCACCCTGCTGGCCCGTGAGCATCTCAATGATGATGTCGTCATGGCGGAAGAGCAGAAGGGGCCGCATCTGATCTCCACCAAGAATTCAGAGCTGCTCCGCCGAATCCTGCGCCTCGTCGTTACCAAGGGCATCGGGAAAAAAGCGGAAAGCCCCGGCTACATCGTTGGTGGAAAGACCGGGACAGCAGAAAAGATCGGCGCCCACGGGGGGTATCTGAAACATGTCAACATCACGGCCTTTACAGGCATGTTCCCTATGAATGATCCCAAATATGCCCTTTATGTCATGCTGGATGCCCCACAAGGGACGGCAGAAACACATGGCTGGACGACTGCTGGCTGGATTGCTGCCCCGACATTTTCCAGAATCGTGACACGCACCGCCCCCATGCTGGGCCTCTTCCCGCTGGAGCCGACCAAAGCCCAGCAGGTTGACGACCAGCTCGCCCTGTCTCTCTCTCCGCCTGTCCCCCCCGGTGTCCGCCATCCACTCGGCCCGGGCAATGACCCCGGGGCTGTCACCGTCAACCGACTGGCCACCAAGCACGGGGCCCATCACAGCCACTGAACCCTCACCGCCCCTTCTCAAAGGTCTCCGTCATGAAACTGTCCTCCCTGCTCCGCCATCATGGTCTTGCCAGAGACCTCACCAGAGACCCGGACATTTCCAGCATCACCGCCGATAGCCGGGAAGCTCGCCCCGGCTGCCTCTTCGTGGCGCTGAAGGGCACGAAACAGGACGGACGGACCTTCATTCCTCTGGCCATCGCAGAAGGGGCCGCCGCAATAGTCCTCGCCGCTTCCCCAGGCCAGCATCATCTGCCAGAGCAGACGGAAAACGGCCACACGGCCCTCATCATCACCCTGCCCGACCCGGCCCGTTTCCTGGCCCGGTCTGCTGCACTGCTGGCAGGGGCCCAGCCTGACCATATTGCCGCCATCACGGGAACAAACGGCAAAAGCAGCACGGCAGATTTCTTCCGCCAACTCTGCCAGCTGCGTCACCAGAAGGCTGCAAGCCTCGGTACTCTGGGGCTCATCAGTGACGTGGCATTGCCATCACTCCCCCCCCTGACCACACCGGATGCCGTCACCCTTGCCAACACTCTGGCAGCCCTGCAGGTGCATGGCATCACCCATGTAGCGCTGGAGGCCTCATCCCATGGCCTCCAGCAACACCGGCTGGACGGCGTTGCCATCACGGCCGCCGCTTTTTCCAACCTGACCCGAGACCATCTGGACTATCACCACACGCTGGAAGCCTACCGGCAGGCCAAGCTGCATCTCTTTGAAACGCTGCTGCCCGAAGGGGGCCGGGCCGTCATCAACAGCGACATGGATGCCGAAAGCAAAGAGGCCCTCCATGACATTGCCACCCGCCGGAAACTGGACCTCCGCACGATTGGCACAACAGGCGAGACCATCCGAATTCTTGAGGCCACACCCACCCCGCAGGGCATGGACCTGACACTCCAGCTGCATGGCCGTACCCTGCCCGCACTCCACTTTCCACTCCCGGGACGTTTTCAGGCAGAAAATGCCCTGCTGGCTGCCGCCCTCTGCTGGGAACGGGATGAAGAAGCTGAATCCATCATTGCCCTCCTGCCGCACCTGAAGGGCGTGCCCGGCCGTTGTGAGCCGGTCGCCCACCTGCCAAATGGAGCCTGCGCCTACGTGGATTATGCTCACACGCCGGATGCGCTGGAGCACGTCCTGCTCAGCCTGCGTCCCCACACCAGCGGGCGGCTGGTCGTGGTCTTCGGTGCGGGCGGGGACCGTGACAGGGGCAAGCGCCCTCTCATGGGACAGATCGCCGCCCATCTGGCCGATGAAGTCATCATCACGGATGACAACCCCCGCAGCGAGGACCCGGCCACCATCCGGGCCGAAATTCTCGCCACAGCCCCGCAGGCACAAGAAATTGGCGACCGTCGGCAGGCCATCCGTACCGCTCTGGAAGGTCTGAAGAAAGGCGATGTCCTGCTCATCGCCGGGAAAGGGCATGAAACAGGCCAGATCATCAAGGGGGAAATACATCCGTTCGATGACCGTACCATCACGGCCGCACTCGCCAGGGAGCTTGCCTGATGCCCGACACGACCATCCTCTGGACCCGCAAGGACCTTCAGGCCGCCACGGGAGGACAGCTTGCCGGTGACGTGAAGGTCCACGGCGTCTGCATCGATACCCGCACCCTGAAACACGGTGACCTCTTCATCGCCCTGATCGGTCATAATTCAGACGGACACCGCTATCTGAGGCAGGCCCTGGAGGCTGGAGCCAGCTGCGTGATGGCCCATGATGAGGCCGCCATCAGCACGGCCGGTCTGACGGATGATCCCCGCCTGTTGAAGGTCGATGACACCATGCAAGGGCTGGAGGCTCTGGGCCGCTACAGGCGGGCACAGTTCAGCGGCAGGGTCATCGCCGTTACAGGCAGCGTGGGAAAAACAACCACCAAGAACATGCTGGCCACGGCTCTTGCACCTTACGGGCAGGTCCATGCTTCCGTGGCGTCCTTCAACAACCACTGGGGCGTGCCTCTGACACTCGCCCGCCTGCCAGAAGAAGCCGCCTTCTGCATCAGCGAGGTGGGCATGAACCACCCCGGCGAGATCGCCCCGCTCGCCGCCCAGATACGCCCGGATATTGGCCTCATAACCACCATTGGCAGCGCCCATCTGGGGCATATGGGCAGCATCGACGCCATTGCGGACGAAAAGGCGGCCCTTTTTGCCGCCCTTCCGTCATCCGGCACGGCCCTCTGCCCGGAGGCCTCACAGGGGCTTGCCCGCCTGAAGCAGGCCCTGCCGACAGGTGTTTCGCTCTGGCAGGCAGGCGTGACACCCAGCGCCACCATCCGGATAACAGACCTCACCTGCACGGCAGACGGCAGCCAGTTCCATCTGACCACACCACGGGGCGACACCGACGTGAGGCTGGCGGCCCCCGGCCCCCATCTGGCCCGCAATGCCGCATTGGCTCTTGGGGCCATCGCTGCGCTGGGGCTGGACCCGAAAGCCGGAGCCGAGGCCCTGCGCCATTTCCAGCCGGAAGCCGGACGGGGCCAGCAGCGCCTGTTGCCCGGCGGCATCACCCTGCTGGATGAGAGCTACAATGCTTCCGGCCCCAGTGTCCGTGCAGCCCTGGACACGCTCGCCCTCATGCCCGCCAGACGCCATCTGGCCGCCCTGGGCGACATCAGGGAGCTGGGCCAGTTTGCCGAAGCCGAACACCGGGCTCTGGCTGAACCATTAATGAAGCATGACATTCTGACATTCTGTTGCGGCCCGCACATGAAATCCCTTTACGAGGCCCTTCCTCCTTCCCTACAGGGAGGATATGCTGAAAATTCAGTCCAGCTTGCCTCCCTGCTGCACCCTGCCCTGCAAAAAGGGGATGTGCTGCTCGTGAAGGGAAGCCTGGGCAGTAACATGCGTGCCCTCATTGCGCTGCTGGAGCAGCCCATGTCCACCACCACACACGCCCCAGAGTCCGCCTGATGCTCTTCAACCTTCTTGCTGCACCTTCTTCCTCCCATGGCGGCCTTCTCAACCTGCTGCATTACATGACCTTCCGGGCCGGATGCGCCTGCCTGACGGCACTGGTGATCTCCCTGCTGCTCGGCAAGCCCTTCATTGCCCAGCTCAAACGCATCCAGCGGCAAGGGCAGCCCATACGGACCCTCGGGCCGGAACGGCATATACTGGAGAAAGCCGGTACCCCCACCATGGGCGGTGGTCTCATCCTGTTTTCCCTGACCTGCTCCACCCTGCTCTGGGCGGACCTGTTTGACGGGTTTGTCTGGGCTGTTCTCCTCACGACCCTGGGGTTTGGCGCCATAGGCTTTGCGGATGACTATCTCAAACTGGCCAAGGGCAACAGCAAAGGGGTCTCCAAAAAAATACGGCTGGGCGGGGAATTCCTGATCTCATGCCTTGCCGGGATTGCCATGGAAGCCCTGACACCACCGGACCTGCGCAATGCCGTGGCCTTTCCTTTCGCCAAGACCTTCGTGCTGCATCTGGGCTACATTTTCCCGCTCTTCGCCATGGTGACGATCACGGGTTTCGGCAATGCCGTGAACCTGACGGACGGGCTGGACGGGCTGGCCACGGTGCCCTCCATCATCGCCGCCCTCGTCTTCGCCCTGATCGCCTATCTGGTCGGCAACCATGTCTTTGCCGACTATCTCCAGCTCCATCATGTTCCCGGCACGGGGGAGCTGAGCATCTTCTGCGCCGCCCTGATCGGAGCCGGACTGGGTTTTCTCTGGTTCAATGCTCCACCGGCAGAGGTCTTCATGGGGGATACCGGGTCTCTGGCACTGGGCGGTGCCCTGGGGGCCGTGGCCGTGGCTGTGAAGCATGAGCTGGTGCTCTGCCTCGTGGGGGGCCTGTTCGTGGTGGAAACGATCTCCGTCATCATCCAGGTCTTCTGGTTCCGCCGCACGGGGAAGCGCATCTTCCTCATGGCACCGCTGCACCATCATTTTGAGAAGAAAGGCTGGCAGGAGCCGAAAATTGTCGTCCGTTTCTGGATCATTGCCATCATTCTGGGGCTGTGTGGTCTGGCCACACTGAAGCTGCGCTGATGACTGTCCTGCCCTTTCCTCCCCCCCAGAAATGGCCTGCAACGCTCCTGACCGGGCAGCATCATGCTGTCTGCGGGCTGGGCCGCAACGGTGCTGCCGTCGTGCAGGCCCTGCTGGACATGGGAGCAACCGTACAGGCCTGGGATGACAGCAGGCCGGAGCTCCCAGCTCCCCTGTCCTCACATCCCCGCCTGACACTGGCGCCCCTGACGGACCTCACCGGCATGGATGCCCTGATCCTCTCGCCGGGCATCCCGCACCATCTGCCCCGGCCACACCCTGCTGCCCTGCTGGCACGGGAGCAGCATGTGCCGATCCTCTCCGATGCAGAACTGCTCTGGCATGTGGCTCGCAAGGCAGGATCACGCGCGCGGTTCGTCTCCATCACGGGTACAAATGGCAAATCCACGACCACGGCCCTGCTGACCCACATTCTCACACAGGCCGGCATCCCGGCCTGCTGTGGCGGCAATTTTGGCACGGCCTCTCTCGCCCTGCCCGCTCTGGGGGATGACGGCGTCTATGTCATTGAGATGTCGTCCTACATGCTGGAACGGCTGAAGGACTATCACGCCTGTGCCGCTGTCCTGCTCAACCTGACACCGGACCATCTGGACAGGCACGGCTCCATGCAGGGCTATCTGGATGCCAAGGCGCATGTCTTTGACAACATGACCGCAGGCGACCTTGCCATTCTGGGCGAAAAGGCCTCCTGGGCGGACGGACTGCACCAGCGGCTTGAGCGGCAGGGCGTGACGGTACGGACACTCTCGATCACCCAGCCTGTTCCAGAAACAGACGCCCCCTTTCTGCCTGGACAGCACAATGCCCAGAACATAGAGACCTGCCGGGCCATCGCCCGCCATCTTGGCCTCTCCGAGGAACAGATTGCCGAGGGCATCAGAAGCTTCACCGGGCTGGACCACCGCCTCCAGCTCGTGGCGCAGGCTGATGGAATCAGCTTCATCAACGACAGCAAGGCCACAAATGCGGAAGCCAGCTACCATGCACTAAAAGCCTTCCCCAAAAGCCTCTGGATTGCCGGAGGCATGGCCAAAGAAGGAGGAATCGAGAGTCTGGCACCACTGTTCGGCCATGTGCGCCGTGCCTTCCTCATCGGGCATGATGCCCCATTGCTGGCCAGAACCCTGACAGCCCATGATGTTCCTTTCGAGATCAGCGAAACGCTGGAGCAGGCAACACGGGCCGCCTGGGACCATGCCCGGACACACGAGGCCATGCCCATACTCCTGTCCCCGGCCTGTGCCAGTTTTGACCAGTTCCGCAATTTCGAGGAACGGGGAACGGCCTTTGCCACACTGGCCCGCAGCCTCTGCGGGGAGGACTGAAACATCATGGCACTCTCCGACAGGTCAGACAGCTCCCGGAAGGCCCAGTGGTGGCGCAGCCTTGATCATGTCAGCCTGAGCTGCGTCGGAATACTGGTCGCCCTGGGGTACATCCTCATGCTGGCTGCCAGCCCCGCCGTGGCTCACCGCATCGGGGCCTCCCGGAACATGTTCATCCTCAAGCAGGTGGTCTTTCTGGCCCTTGCCAGTGCCGTCGTCGTCGTGACATCCCGGCTGACCCCCCGCACGATCGGGCGGATTGCCGTCATGGGGGGGATCGTGGCGCTGGGCGCCACATTCATGACGCTTGTTCACGGCATGGAGATCAAGGGGGCCAGACGCTGGATCGCCCTGCCCCTCATGTCCGTCCAGCCTTCTGAATTCCTGAAACCCTGCTTTGCCGTCGTGACCGGCCTGCTGCTGAGCCTCCGTCACACGCTGAGACTTTCCAATGGCTGGCGGTTCCCGGGGCGACTGGTGGCATGCGGGGTCTATCTCGTCATTGCAGCCCTGCTTCAGGCCCAGCCGGATATCGGGATGCTCTCGGTCATCAGCATGGTCTTCATCACCCAGCTCTTCATCGACGGCCTGCCCATCATCGTATTCGGCATGCTAGTCTCGGCAGCGCTTGGAGCGTTCGGGATAGCCTATATGGTGTTCGAGCACGTCCATTCCCGCGTGCAGCGCTTCCTGCATCCTGATGTGGGGGACCATTACCAGATCGATACCTCCATGCGGGCTTTTGGCAATGGGGGACTGCTGGGCCGGGGACCGGGTGAAGGCCGGGTAAAGGACCTGCTGCCCGATGCCCATGCCGACTTCGTCTTCTCCGTTGCCGGAGAGGAATATGGCTTCGTGATGTGCCTGTTCATCATTGCCGTTTTCACCATGCTGGTTTTCTCCACTCTCAACCGCCTGCTGGAAGAAAAGAAACCCTACATCATTCTCTCTGCCAGCGGCCTGATCACCGGCTTCGGCCTTCAGGCCTTTGTCAACATGGGCTCCTCCCTGCATCTGATCCCCACAAAGGGCATGACACTGCCTTTCATCTCCTACGGGGGCAGCTCGGCCCTTTCCGTTGCCCTGACCATCGGCATGGCCCTGGCACTGACCCGCCACCGTGTAGAGGAAGGCCCCTTTACGCCGCCGCCATCCCCTGCTGAAACAGCCCCACGTCTGACCATGTCATCCCGGAAGGATCACATCTGATGAAACAAGCACCAATTCTCATTGCCGCCGGCGGTACCGGGGGGCACTTCTTCCCGGCTGAGGCACTGGGGGCAGAACTCCAGCGCCGTGGTCACCAGACCATCCTCGTAACGGATGCCCGCAACAGCAGGGCCGGACTGAGCGTATTTGCGGACAGCCCCCGCCATGTCCTCAAAAGCAGTGGCGTGGCTGGTAAAAAGCCCATCGACAAACTCAGGGGGATCGGCCAGCTTCTCTGGAGCTGCCTTGGCGGGCGCCAGATTGTTGCCAGATACCGGCCCGCCGCCGTAGTCGGCTTTGGCGGCTATCCTTCCATTCCTCCCCTTCTCGGCAGTCGCCTGCGTCTGGGTAAACGCCCTGCCCTCATCATCCATGAAGGCAATGCCATCCTCGGGCAGGCCAATGCCCTCCTCGCCCGGTTCAGCGATGCCATTGCCACATCCTACCCCCGGGTGGCCCGTCTGCCCGCAGGCCGGAAGGTCATGCAGACAGGGATGCCAGTCCGCCCTGCCATCGAAGCTCTGGCCGATGAACCCTATGTCAGCCCGAGCCTGTTCAGCGAGGAGCCGATCCATCTGCTTGTCTGGGGTGGATCACTGGGGGCGCAGATTTTCAGCTCCATCGTACCGCAGGCCCTGTGCAACCTGCCCCCTGGGCTGCGGACCCGGCTGCATGTGACCCAGCAGGCCCATGAGGAGATGGTCCCTGCCCTGTCCGGCATCTATGCGCAGGTCGGCATAAAGGCCACGGTCACGCCTTTCATCGAGGATGTGGCAGCTGAACTGAAAAAAGCCCATCTCGTCATCGGGCGGGCCGGTGGGTCATCCATTGCGGAGCTGGCCATGGCAGGCCGCCCTTCCATCCTTGTCCCGCTGCCCATTGCCGCCTCTGATGAGCAGGGTGTCAACGCACAGGCAATGGAACGGGCCGGTGGTGGCTGGATGGTCCGGCAGCGTGACTTCTCCTCATCAGCACTCTGCACGCACCTGACCCACCTCTTCAGCCATCCTGACGAGCTGGCACGGGCTGCGGAAGGCGCCCGCAATCTCCAGCAGCGCCGTGCTGCCGAAAAACTGGCTGATCTGGTTGAAACGACCATCAAAGCCTGATTATCTGCCCTCCCTTCATCCCACCCCCGCCGGAGTTCCCCTGATGCGTGCATTACCTCTCAACCTTGGTCTGATCCACTTCGTTGGCATTGGCGGCATCGGCATGTCCGGCATTGCCGAGGTGCTGCACATGCTCGGCTACAAGGTTCAGGGGTCCGACATTGCCGAGAATGCCAACGTGAAGCGTCTGCGGAAATCAGGCATCCACGTTCATATCGGCCATGATGAAGCCAATCTGGGGGAAGCACGGGTCGTCGTCATCTCCACCGCCGTAAAACGGGACAATCCGGAGGTCATGGCCGCCCGTGCCCGGCTCATCCCCGTCGTCCGGCGGGCGGAGATGCTGGCAGAGCTGATGCGCCTGCGCTGGGCCGTGGCCATCGGGGGGACACACGGCAAGACCACCACGACCAGCCTCGTGGCCTGCGTGCTGGAACAGGCCAAGCTGGACCCGACCGTCATCAATGGTGGCATCATCGAGGCCTACGGCACGAATACCCGCATGGGGTCCGGCGACTGGATGGTCGTGGAAGCGGATGAGAGCGATGGCTCCTTCCTCCGTCTCCCTGCCATCATTGCCGTTGTCACCAACATGGACCCCGAGCATCTGGATCACTGGGGCTCCGATGAGGCGATGGAGGCCGGATACCGGCAGTTCGTCTCCAACATTCCCTTCTACGGCTTCGCCGTCCTTTGCGTGGATCATCCCCGGGTGCAGCAGATGATCCCCCAGCTCTCCGATCACCGCGTCGTCACCTATGGTTTCAGCCCGCAGGCGGATGTCCGGGCGGAAATCACCGGCACGGACAGCCAGGGCGTGACCTTCAACGTCACCATCACGGACAGGACGACCAGCAGCCAGCGTCTGGCCGGCCCGTTCCATCTGCCCATGTTCGGGCACCACAATGTCCTCAATGCCGTGGCGGCCATCGCCGTGGCGCAGGAAATGGAAATCCCCGATCATGTCATCGCCGATGCGCTTGGCGGCTTCCGGGGCGTGCAGCGTCGCTTCACCCTGACCGGCACATGGAATGACGTGAAGATCATTGATGATTACGGCCATCATCCCGTCGAGATCGCCGCCGTGCTGAAAGCGGCCCGGCAGGCCGGTGCCGGGCATGTCATTGCCGTCATCCAGCCGCACCGCTATTCTCGCCTCAGTGCACTGTTCAATGATTTCTGCACCTGCATGAATGATGCGGACACCGTCATCGTGGCGGACGTTTATGCCGCCGGGGAAAACCCGATCGAGGGCATCGGACGGGATCAGCTCGTCGAAGGGCTGCGGGACCGTGGGCACCGCCATGTCCTGTCCCTCGCCTCGCCGGATGATCTGGCCAGCATCGTCGCCGACGTGGCCGTGCCGGGTGATTATGTCCTCTGTCTGGGGGCGGGGTCCATCACCCACTGGGCACAGGCTCTCCCCGAGCAGCTGGACAGCCTCAGAAAGGACGCACCATGACCACGGCTGCACCTTTCCAGCAGGCACGGGGACGGCTGAAGGAACAGGCCCCGCTGGCCGCCCGCAGCTGGTTCCGCACGGGCGGGGCCGCCGACTGGCTCTTCGTGCCGCAGGATGCCGAAGACCTCGCCACGGCCCTGCGCCAGTGCCCGCCCGACCTGCCCGTGACGGTCCTTGGAGCCTGCTCAAACGTCATCATCCGTGATGGAGGGCTGCCCGGGCTGACCATCCGTCTGGCCGGTGGCTTTGCCAACATTGAAACGGATGGAGACGGCCTGATCGCCGGAGCCGCCGCACTAGACAGCAGCGTGGCGGAAACGGCGGCGCAGGCAGGCATGGCCGGTTTCGCCTTCCTCTCCACCATTCCCGGCTCCATTGGTGGAGCCGTCTGCATGAATGCCGGAGCCTATGGGGGTGACCTCTCCACCCTGCTCGACTGGGTGGAAATCCTCACCCGTGAGGGCACCATCCAGCGTCTGCCCGCCCCGGCACTGGAGATGCGGTACCGTCACAGCTCCCTGCCGGAAGGCAGCATCGTGCTGCGTGCCCGCCTGAAAGCCCACGGTGCGGAAGACCCCGCCACCATCCAGCAGACAATGCAGGAAATGCGGGCCAGCCGTGAGGCCAGCCAGCCCCTGCGGGCCCGGACAGGCGGCTCCACCTTCCGCAACCCCGAAGGACACAGGGCCTGGGAGCTGATCGATGCCGCCGGATGCCGGGGGCTGCGGCACGGTGGCGCACAGATCAGCGAGAAGCACTGCAATTTCATGCTCAATACGGGCGACGCCACCAGCACGGAGCTGGAAGAGCTGGGCGAGATGGTCCGTGCCCGTGTGCTGGACAGCAGCGGCATCACCCTGCACTGGGAGATCAGACGGCTGGGCCGTCCCCTTTCTCCCGCCTCCCCTTCCTGACAAGGAAACATCCGGGCATGACAGACAAGACCATTCTTCCCACACCCACACCTCTTTCCATCGCCGTTCTGATGGGAGGAACCTCCAGCGAGCGCAGCGTCAGCCTGTCCAGCGGCGGGGCCGTCATGGAGGCCCTGAAGCAGGCCGGGCACCATGTCCATGCCATTGATGCCGGGCCGGACATCACCGCCACCATCGAGGCCCTGAAAGCCTGCAAACCGGATGCCGTCTTCAATGCCCTGCACGGTCCTGGCGGGGAAGACGGGGCCATTCAGGGCGTTCTGGAATGGCTGGGCCTGCCCTATACCCATTCCGGGATTCTGGCTTCTGCCATCGCCATGAACAAGGCCAGCACCCGCATGGCCCTTCAGGCCGCCGGTCTCCCCGTTGCAGAAGGCTGCCTCATCACGCCAGACGAACTGAAGGAACGGGCCCCCCTGCCGGCCCCCTACGTTCTGAAGCCCGTGGCGGAAGGCTCATCCGTCGGTGTCCATATTCTCCATGAAGATGATGCCGCAAAACGCCATGCCATTGCCGGATCATGGACCTTCGGCCCCCAGATTCTGGCCGAGCGTTTCATCCCCGGGCGTGAGCTGACCGTTGCGGTACTGGGCGACGAGGCCCTCGCCATTACGGAAATCCTCACGCCAGAGAGCGGTGGTTTCTACGATTTTGCGGCCAAATATCAGGCCAATGGCTCCCGCCATGTCATCCCCGCTCCCCTGCCAGCAGACATCACGGACCAGGCCCTCACACTGGCCCGGAGGGCCCATCAGGCACTGGGATGCCGGGGCGCCAGCCGGACCGACTACCGCTATGATGGTGATAAGGGCGAACTCGTCATTCTGGAGGTCAACACCCAGCCGGGCATGACGGCCACATCCCTGCTGCCAGAACAGGCCGCCGCCCGTGGGGTGAGCTATCCCCTGCTCTGCCACTGGCTGGTGATGGATGCCCTGGGGCGGGCGGAGCCCCTCTCCCTCCATCCAGTGCCCCAGCCTGAGCCCGCTGACGGCCCATGATGTCCTTCTTCAGGAAACGCCCCCAGGCCCCCGTGGACCCTTACGGGGACCGCCCCTCCAGCATGTCCCTCTTCTGGCAGCGGCAGAAGGCCATCCTGCGGCGGCTCAGCATTCTGGGGCTCGTCTGTTTCCTGATGGCTGGAGCTGGCTGGCTGGCCTGGAGCAGCCAGGGGGGACACAGGCTGGCAGACAGCCTGCGCACCCGCCTGTCTGCGCTGGACCCGCTGAAGATCCAGCACATCGTCATCACGGGGCGGCGCCTGACGGATGAGAGCGACATCATGGAGGCGCTGGGGACAGGCCTGAACCACTCGCTTTTCAGCTTCTCCGTGGAGGCGGCACGCCAGCGCATTGATGAGCTGCCTTTCATCGAGCATTCCACGGTCGAGCGCCACCTGCCGGACACGATCAACATCACCGTGGAGGAAAAAAATCCCATCGCCATCTGGCAGATGGAAGGCCATTTCGTCCTTATCAACCAGAAAGGAGACACTGTCTCACGTCAGGAACTGACAGCCAAAAACAGTTCGGTCTTCCGCAAGCTTCCCCTTGTTGTCGGCGCAGGTGCCAACCTAGAGGCAAATGCCATCATCACCCTGCTCGACCAGTTTCCCGATATCAACAGCCATACGCTGGCCCTCATCCGCATCGGGCAGCGGCGCTGGAACATCCTCATGCAGAACGGTACGACCCTCATGCTCCCGGAGGGAGCAGAAAGCGCCGCTCTCTCCCGTCTGCATGATTACCAGAACGATTACCAGCTCCTGGACCGCCCCCTGAAAACCATTGACATGCGGCTATCCGACCGTATGGTCATTCACCCTGCCACGCCTCAGGGAGCCGATCAGGAGGCTCCGCCTGCAACGCCGCCATCTGAAAACTGATCCCTATGTCCCGTTCCGTTTCACCGTCCCGGCATTATCCGCCCGCTCCCCAGCAGAAGCGGGCCGTTCTTCCCATTCTCCCGTCAGAAGAACAGCAGGGCTTTGTCTGGACGCCGGGGCTCAAGGCCGTTCTGGACATTGGCTCCACCAAAACCACCTGCCTGATTGGCCAGGGACTGAAAAATGGTGGTCTGCGTGTCCTGAGCTGGGGCTGGCGACGCTCCGAAGGAGTGAATTCCGGGGCCATCGTGGACACCATCCAGCTGGAGCGTGTCATCCGGGCGACAGTGGGCGATGCCGAACGGAAAATCAGCCGCCGCATCAGGGATGTGACCGTCAATCTCGCCTGCGGAACCCCCCGCAGCTATCACGTGGATACCTTTCTGGCCTCCAACGGACGTGAGGTGACCGAGGACGACATTCTCCACCTCTACGGGCAGGCCCGCCACGAGGCAACCGAGCATGACCGCAGGATCGTCCAGGCCATGCCGCTGGGTTTCAATATCGATGAGACCCTCACGGTCCTCAACCCCTGCGGGCAGCGCTGCGAGAGACTGGTAGGCAAGTTCCACATCGTGGATGCCCAGACGAGTGCCCTCCACACGCTGGATGCTGTCCTGCGCAAGGCCGAGCTGCGGGCCGTGGACCTGCTGTCCAACCCCATTGCCTCCGGCCTTGCTGTGCTGGACCATGATGAGCGTGACCTCGGGGTGACCGTCGTTGACATGGGAGCAGGCACGACAACCCTTGCCGTCTTCGCCCGTGGGCGGGTGCTCTATACACGGCATATCAGGGTCGGCGGCGATCACATCACCCGGGACATTGCTCAATCCCTGTCCATCCAGCTTGAAACAGCAGAACGGCTCAAAACCCTTTACGGGGTCGCCTATGCCTCGGCTGATGACACATCCATTCCCATCGCCCTGCCTGTCTCACATCGCAACATTGTCCGGCAGATCACCCGGGCCGATCTGGTCCGGGCCATCGCCCCCCGTGTCGAGGAAACGCTGGAAATGCTCCGCTACGAGCTGGACGGTGCCGGCCTCGGGCGCCCGGCGGAAGGACGTGTCATCCTGACGGGCGGCGGCGCCCTGCTGAACGGCATTGATGCCGTGGCTGCCGAGATCCTGAACCGGCCTGTGCAGGTCCGGTCTCCAGCCACCATACGGGGACTGCCGGAATCGGATCATCCCTCCATATGGGCGGGATTCTCCACCGCCGCCGGTCTTCTGGCCTGGGCAGCCGGAGCCAGAGACCGCTTCTGCCTTGCGGAACATGAAGCAGCCCCACGGGGCATTGCCTGGCGCTTTGCCAATTTCCTGCGCCGGAAGTCATAAACAGGCACAATACCCGATATTTAGCATTACATATTTCTCTCCAGATGCTACCCTGCCCGTAAATCTGTCTTCCAAAGACCAATCTATGATGTCCACCCTGGCCGAAGCGAGACCGTTATGTCACTGAACCTGACCCCAACGACCCCTGGTGTTAGTGCTGTCAGTCCCCCGCGCATCACTGTCATCGGGGTTGGTGGTGGCGGGGTCAACGCCGTCAACAACATGATCGACGGCAAGCTGCGTGGCGTGACTTTCATCGCCGCCAACACCGATGCCCAGCAGCTGGCTCTCTCCAAGGCTGAAACGCGCCTCCAGCTCGGCCCGACCCTCACGCGTGGTCTGGGGGCCGGAGCCAAGCCGGAAGTCGGCCGCCAGTCAGCCGAAGAAGTAGAAGATGAAATCCGCCAGCATCTGGAAGGGGTTGATCTCGTATTCGTCACGGCCGGAATGGGTGGCGGCACCGGCACGGGAGCAGCCCCCGTCGTGGCACGGATCGCCCATGAAGTCGGTGCCCTGACAATCGGCGTCGTCTCCAAACCCTTCGATTTTGAAGGCTCCCGCCGTAGCCGGGCTGCCGCAGCCGGTATTGCCGAGCTGGAAAAATACGTGGACACGCTGCTGGTCATCCCCAACCAGAACCTCTTCGGCAGCGCCTCGCTGACAACCTCGCTGGTCGAAGCCTTCGCCATGGCGGATGACGTCCTGTACAGTGGTGTCCGCAGCGTGACGGACCTGATGGTGGAAGCCGGGTATCAGAATCTTGACTTTGCCGATGTCCGTACCGTCATGAGTGGCATGGGCAAGGCCATGATGGGCATTGGCATGGCATCGGCCGAGGAAGATGGTGAAGACTGGGCCATCACCGCCGCCGAGCGGGCCATTTCCAACCCGCTGCTGGAGGAAACCACCATTGCCGGGGCACGGGCACTTCTTGTCAACGTCACGCTCGGTCCGGACATGAGCCTGCTGGCCTATAACCAGATCATGAATCTCATCCGTGAGACGGCAAACTGCGAAGACGAAGAAATCAACAGCGGTTTCGTCGTCAATGAGAACATGAAAGGCAAGGTGCAGGTTTCCGTGATCGCCACGGGGCTGAATGGCCGGAGACGCCATGAAGCCTCCGAGGAGGAACCGGTCGAAGTCCAGACTCATGCCCCCGCTGAAACCGTGGCTCACACACCGGACACGGGCCAGGCAACAGAGCATCCAACTGCCTCCGCGGGAGACACCGGGCAGAACGAAGAAGCCCCGGAACACGACCCTGCCCCCGAAGGAGCAGGCCAGCCAGCCGAGGAGGCATCGCCTCTTCCCAATTACGACCCTCATCTCGGCCCGCACCAGCAGGCTTCTGCCCCCACGGTATCGGAGCCGATCCGCCCACGGGAGGAGACCGGGCAAACGGGCGGGGGACTGTTCAGCCGCTTCTTCCGTACCCGTCCTTCGCCAGAACAGGAGCGCCGGGATACACACGCTGCGACTGATGATCGGAAACCGCAGCATGACAGCGTCACCCCACCTGCCGAGGATGACGAGCTGAGCATTCCCACCTATCTGCGCCGTGGCCCGAAGTAACCGGGTCTGATTAAAGCCCCCGGTTCCCCTGCGGGCAGGGGGCTTCATCCACCTCCCCCATGGGGGAAAGCGTCCTGCCTCACCGGGTAAGGTCGCCCATGCCCGAGCACCTGCCCTCATGCCAGAGACCACATGCTGTCGGCTTCATCAGCCGCCCCTCCAGAATACAGTCCACCTACAGCAGGCACAGACCACACTGGAGCAGGCCGTCCATTGCCAGGGGTGGGGCCTCCACAGTGGCAGGCCTGCCACGGTCCGCCTTGTCCCGGCAGCGCCGGATACAGGCATCAGGCTCCAGCGGCTGGATATGGCAGACACCCCCGCCTTCCGCCTGACGCATGACTGCATCATTTCCAGCCCTCTGGCCACGGTGGCTGCTTCTCCCCTTACACCGGGGCTGACAGTCGCTACCATAGAGCATCTCATGGCTGCTCTTCATGCCTGTGAAGTGGACAACCTTCTGATCCAGCTGGATGGGCCGGAACTACCCATTCTGGATGGATGCTCCAGAAGATTCATGTCTCTTCTTGAGGAAGCTGGCCGCAGCGGCCAGGCGGCCCCCCGCCGCAGCATTGAAGTGCTTCGCCCAGTTCATGTGGAAGGGCGGCACGGTGCTCATGCCAGCCTTCTCCCCGCCCATCAGGCCGACACACTCGACCTCTCCGTCAACATCGACTTCCCCGCCCCTGCCATCGGGCAGCAGTCGTTCCAGATGGTCTTGTCCCAAGAGACATTCGCCCAAGAAATCGCTCCCTGCCGGACCTTCGTAAACCATCAGGATATTGACGCCCTCCAGGCGCAGGGACTGGCATTAGGCGGATCACTCGACAATGCGCTAGTCATCCAGCATGATCGTGTCCTGAACCCCGGCGGACTACGGTTCGATAATGAATGTGTCCGCCACAAGATGCTGGATACGGTAGGCGACCTGTACTGTACCGGGTTCCGGCTTTCAGCCCGTTTTGAAGGACACAGGACAGGCCATGCGCTGAACAGCCAGCTTCTGCATGCTCTTTTTGCGTCCACCGAAAACTGGCGGTTCTCCGATGGCAGCCCGCCTGTCATGCCCTCTCCCGGCTGAGAATATCAGGCCAGAGAGCAAGAACCCCCTTTCCCCTGAACACTCCCATGCTATAAGAAAATCATGGTCAGCAGCATCCTGAAATTCCACATGATCCCATCCCGTTTCCGTCTCCCTGCCCTTGGGGCCCCGGCATTGCTCGGACTTGCCCTTCTTTCGGGCTGCTCCAGCTCCGATGCCGACATACAGGCAAAGCTGCCACGCACGGCGGATGCCGAGACCCTCTACAACTATGGGATCGACGCTCTTCATGGCGGGCATTACAAGCTGGCCAGCAGTGAATTCGAGCTTCTCCAGCAGAATTTCCCCTATTCCGGCTATACGGGCAGTGCCGAACTGATGGAAGGCTACGCTTACTACCTTCAGGGTGAGTATGCGCTGTCCGTCCAGCAGCTGGAGCGCTATCTCCAGCTCCACCCCACAAGTCCGGATGCTGCCTACGCCTACTATCTGCGGGGCCTGTGCTATTATGAGCAGATCGGTGATGTGTCCCGTGACCAGCTCGGCACGCTGGAAGCCATGGATGCTCTTCAGGAAGTCATCACCCGCTTCCCCCAGACCTCTTACGCCCGGGATGCCCAGCTGAAGATCGACCTCTGCCGTGACCATCTGGCCGGCAAGGAGATGTATGTGGGCCGTTACTATCAGCGGGAAAAAGACTATCAGGCAGCTTATGGCCGTTACCAGCGGGTCATCCAGGACTTCCAGACCACCAACCATGTGCCGGAAGCGCTGGAACGTCTGGTTGAGGTCAATCTGGCCCTGGGATTGCCTGATGAAGCCCGTCAGGCAGCAGCTGTCCTCGGCTATAATGCGCCTGACAGCCGCTGGTACCGCCTCGCCTACAACAAGCTGAAATACAACCATCAGCTCACGCCGCAGCTGCCCAAGCCGTCCCATGCCCAGAAAAAGCATGAGAGGCGCTCAAGAAAACACCGTGACGGTGTGGCACCGCCTGTGCAGGCCAAGGCACCTGTCTCCCCGGATTCCGTCATCGTGCAGCCTGTGTCCACAACACAGTCGGCGCCGGTGGCCTCCGTCGAGATTCCCCCGGTACCATCAACGGCAGCCCCAGGCGCCAACCAGCAGGCTGGCGGAAAGAAAACACGGTAGCCCCCTCTGGGATATTGTGACCTGCATGCCGTAACCATTACTGAAAAGCAGCATGTGGAGCCGGAATCTTCCGACTTCACATCGTTTGCCCTTGTCCGGCCCGTGCAGCCTCTTGCACTGGGCCTGTTTCTTTCTGACTATCGGACACCGCATTTTCTGCAAACCACAACAGAAGCCCAATCCGACTGCTTCTGCCGGTTCTGGAGGCTGCACCCATGCTGACACATCTCTCCATCCGTGATGTCGTTCTGATAGAAAAACTGGACCTCCCCTTCCATGGTGGTCTGACAGCCCTGACGGGAGAAACCGGGGCTGGCAAGTCCATCCTGCTGGACAGTCTCGGCCTCGCCCTGGGGGAGCGGACCAGCAGCCGCATCATCCGTGCTGGAGCGACCCAGAGCAGCGTGACGGCCGTTTTCGAGCTGCACAAGGGGCATCCCGTCTATGGCCTGCTTCACAACAAGGACATCGCCTCCATCGAAGAAGGCGAACCTCTGGTATTGCGGCGGATCGTCACGAAAGAGGGGCGCTCCCGTGCCTATATCTGCGACCAGCCCATCGGCATCAGTGTCCTGCGGGAAGTGGCCTCGCTGCTCGTGGAGATACAGGGCCAGCATGAGCAGATGGGACTGGCAAACCAGAGTGCCCACCAGACCCTTCTGGATGCTTTTGGTGTGCCACAGCAGCTCCGCCAGCAGGTCGCCCGCTGCTGGGATGACTGGCAGAACGCCCTGCGCAGCCTGAACAAGGCCCGGAAGGATGTTGAAGAGGCCAGCAAGGAAGAAGACTGGCTGCGGCAGATCACGGAAGACCTTACTGCCCTTGCTCCCCGAGAAGGCGAGGAGGACGAGCTTGCCGCCCTGCGGGTCCGGCTCCAGCAGGATGAACGCCGGGGCGAGGCCGTTGCTGCCGCCCTTGCCGAACTGACCCCCCGGGACCGCCGGACGTCCACACCGGCCAATGCCCTCCGTTCGGCCAACCGTGCCCTTTCCCGGCTGCTTCCCTCCCCACTGGACCGGGCACAGAGCGAGGAGCAGGAAACACCCTCCGCCCAGCAGGAACAGGCACAGGAAGCCCTTACGGCCCTAGAAAAGGCCGAGGAATATCTGGCCGAGGCCGAAACCCTGCTCTCCCGTCTGGCCGTCGATACCACGGTAGATTTCCGCCTGCTGGAAGAGACGGAAGAACGGCTTTTCACCCTGAGGGCCGAAGCCCGCAAGCACAAGATCAGCGTCAGTGAACTGCCCTCCTTCCTCGAGACGCTGAACCAGCGGCTGGCCAGTATTGATTCCAGCGCAGAGGCCCTGGCCCGGCTGGAAGATCAGGTCCGTGAGAGCCGGGCCGCCTATGAAGCCGCTGCGCAGGAGCTGGGTGCGGCCCGCAGCAAGGCCGCCCGTCAGATCGAGAAACGGGTCATGGCCGAGCTGGTCCCCCTCAAACTGGAGCGGGCACGTTTCATCGTCGAGCTGGCCCCTCTGCCTGCCGAGCAGTGGAACCGCCATGGCATGGAACAGGTGGCCTTCCTCATCGCCGCCAATCCCGGCCAGCCACCGGGACCGCTCGGCAAGGTGGCATCCGGCGGGGAACTCTCCCGCCTCATGCTGGCCCTCAAGGTC
The DNA here is from genome assembly GCF_009725805.1 of Bombella sp. ESL0380. Lineage (NCBI taxonomy): Bacteria > Pseudomonadati > Pseudomonadota > Alphaproteobacteria > Acetobacterales > Acetobacteraceae > Bombella > Bombella sp. ESL0380. The sequence goes on from NZ_WNIH01000004.1 coordinate 170,463, forward strand.
GTGCTGGCGGGCCGCTCCTCCCTCACAACGCTGGTCTTCGACGAAGTGGATTCCGGTGTCGGCGGAGCCACGGCCTCGGCCATTGGCGAACGCCTGAACCGTGTGGCACGGGATGTCCAGGTGCTGGCCATCACCCACAGCCCGCAGGTGGCGGCCTATGGAGACCATCAGCTCCGCATTGCCAAGCAGGTCGTCAACAACCAGACACAGACCAGTGCCACCCCGCTGACAGATGAGGAACGCCGTGAGGAGCTGGCCCGCATGCTCGCTGGCGACACCGTAACCGATGCCGCCCGTGCTGCGGCAGACAGCCTTCTTGGACCTGCAGAAAAATGACCGGAACCCCCACCCCCGCCCAGCGTCATGCCGAACTGGAAGAAAAGATCGCCCGCTGGAACGAGGCCTATCATGGACAGGACAACCCCGAAGTCTCCGATGCCGAGTATGACAATGCCCGGCTGGAGCTGATCATGCTGGAGGCCCGCCATCCGGAACTGAAGCGCAGGGATGGTGTCTCCTCACAGGTCGGAGCTGCTCCCAATCCGGCCTTTGGCAAGGTGAAGCACCGTGCCCCCATGCTCTCGCTGGACAACGTCTTCAGCGAGGAGGAGTTCACCCAGTTCGTCAGCCGGATCGGCCGGTTTCTCGGGCTTGACGAGGCCCAGACGGACGGGCTGAAATTTGTGGCCGAACCCAAGATTGACGGCCTTTCCATCAGCCTGACCTACGAAAAAGGCCAGCTGACGGTTGCCACGACCCGGGGCGATGGCACGACGGGTGAGGATGTCACCGCCAACGTGCGGACCATCAGCTCCATTCCCCAGACCCTGCCCGCTCCTTTTCCTGACCTGCTGGAAATCCGGGGCGAAATCTTCATGAGCCGGGCCGACTTCCTGGCTCTCAACAGACAGCAGGAAGAGCGGGGCGAAAAGCCCTTTGCCAATCCACGCAATGCCGCAGCCGGGTCGCTCCGCCAGCTGGACGCCTCTGTCACAGCCCGCCGCCCTCTGGGGCTGTTCGCCTACGGGCTGGGTTACAATACCGGCATAACCGTCAAGACCCATTCGGACTGGCTGGACCAGCTGAAAACATGGGGATTCACTGTCAATCCACTCTCCCGGGCCATAAACCATGCCAGTGACGTGCCTGCCTATGTGGAGACCCTGGCCAGGGAACGGCCTGACCTTGATTATGACATTGATGGCATCGTCTTCAAGATTGACGCCATAGACCTTCAGACACGCCTTGGTTTTGTAGGCCGTGCCCCTCGTTGGGCCATTGCATGGAAGTTCCCGGCGGAACAGGCCATCACCCGACTGAATGAGATTGAAATTCAGGTGGGGCGGACTGGTGCCCTCACCCCCGTGGCGCATCTGGAACCCATCAATGTCGGCGGTGTCATCGTATCCCGGGCCACCCTGCATAATGAAGATGAAATCCGCCGTCTGGATGTCCGCCCCGGCGACCTCGTGCGCATCCAGCGGGCCGGGGATGTCATCCCGCAGGTACTGGGCGTCGTGGATGCAGACCGGCAGGACCGGGCCGCCCCCTTCCATTTTCCCGATCACTGCCCCGTCTGCCACGCCCATGCCGAACGCATCGGCGATGAAGCGGTCCGCCGCTGCTCCGGGGGCCTGACCTGCCCGGCCCAGACGGTCGAAAGGCTCATCCATTTCGTCTCCCGCAAAGCGTTTGACATTGACGGGCTGGGAGAGCGCAGCATCCGCAGTTTTCATGACCTCGGGCTTGTCCAGCGGCCGGGAGACATTTTCCGCCTGCACGAGCATCGGGACCGCCTCCAGAAACTGGAAGGCTGGGGGACACAGTCGGTCGACAACCTGCTTCAGGCCATTGAGGACCGCCGGACCATCAGTCTCCCCCGCTTCATCTACGCGCTCGGCATCCGGCGCATTGGCGAGCGCAATGCCCAGCTTCTGGCCCGCCACTACCAGAGCTTTCCCGTCTGGCATACGGCGATGCTGGCAGCCATCAGGCCCGAAAGCGAAGAACGGACCGCCCTGAGTGCCATCATGGGCATCGGCCCTGCCATTGCTGAAGAAGTTGCCGCCTTCTTCGATGAGGAACATAACCGGGCTGCGCTGGATGATCTCACCCCCTCCCTGACCATCAGCGAGGAGACCGGTCCTGATGCTGATGACGAGGGTCCAGCGCCTCTGGCTGGTCAGGTCATGGTGTTCACGGGGTCTCTCACCACCATGTCCCGAGCCGAAGCCAAGGCCATTGCCGAACGTCTGGGCGCACAGGTGACAGACAGCGTCTCCCGTCGCACGACACTGGTCGTACTGGGAGAAAAAGCTGGCTCCAAAGCCAAAAAAGCCCACGAGCTGAACATTCGCACGCTTGATGAAATGGAGTGGCGCGGCATGGTCGGGCTGGCCGAGACAGACTGAAGCAGACATCAAGGGGCAGGCTTGCAAAGTACAATAAAAATAAAGCCTGCCACAACGGTGAAATATGAAGTGAAAAAAGTTAAAATTTTTATTAAACTATTAATTATTTTATTATAAATCTATTTAATTTTTATCAAATTGAGAAAAATGCCTTACATGGCAATTTCTTGTATTTTATTTACTCAAGAAAAAGTTATTTTCTTATTTATGATTTATGCCTAATACTTATTTAAAATAACATCAAATGGATAGACTTTCCTACAGGTCCCTTCTATATGGAATTTCGCCAAGAGTTTCCGGAGGTTAACACAGTGGGTGAAAGAAGGTATTTTCTAACATGGGATTTCCAGATCGTTCGACAGGATGCCACAAGTAAAGCCCTTTATTGCTCCAAACTGGAGGACCACTTCCCTACCGACGCTTTCGCTCTTGAACTTCACGAAGATGATGTCGGCGCAAATTATACATTCATCCCACAGGGCGAAGAGATTGCCCCCTATCATGTCGACGATATCGAAATAACCTTCAATTCTGACGTCCGTGTCTGGAACCTGCGGGACAAGAACGGGCTTTTCCTGTGCTTTGACTGTCATACACTTTCTTTTTCCAGGGAACATCCCTCCTTCTGGGAAGGCTTCCTACTGCTTTCGCAGAGAGAAATTGACATACTGAGGCACCTCCTCACCAACAGGTGGGTCATTCCCAAAACACAGACAATCATTGATGGGAAAGACATCGAGGCCGTTGACGTCTTCAAACTGAAGATCAACCATTTTGATGTCGACATGCGGTATCAGCTTTTCAGATACTGGAACAAATACAACATCACGCTCTATTTTGACGGATGGAAGCGTGAAACGCTCTATTTCTACAATCCTGCCGTCTATATCACGGCTTACAATAAAGAATCCGTCATGCAGCAATGCAAGATGTGCGTTGTCTCACTGCGGAAAATGGGGAAATTCACCGGGCCGATCATCCTCATGACAGACAAGGACCAAGCCTACATAGACAATCTTTTTAAAGGGAAAAAAGAATATACGGATAACCTCATCATTCACAACCTGTACCCACAGGACTTCCTTTCCTTTGTCTGCTCCAAATACGAAATAACGGACAAGGAAACTTTTGCAGGTTATCAGCCGCTCCTGTATCTGGACCCGGACATCATCATAGACAATCCTCTGGAACCCCTGCTGATCCGTGGTCTTTCAAGCGGCAAGATATGTTCGCCGGCTGAAGAATTCCATCCGATACAATCCCACATTCCAGTGGGATCCTCCCTGTTCTCGATGGATGATATTCCGGGGCGCTTCACACCAGGCATCAACGGGGGAACAATCCTTTTCCCCAATACGGAAAGTGATACAATCCGCCGTTTCATCAATGAGATCCGCCATCTGGTTACCAATCTGGTCTTCAAATTCGGGCGCTCATTCAATGGCTGGGCCGACCAGGAGGCCTATAACTATCTGGCCATCAAGACGAACGGGGTCAATTCCAATGCCCTGACGTCATTCACCGCCTATCAGGGCCCTGCACATAACAGGCGTCTGGGCCTCGTTCATTTCTGGGGCTTCTCTTCAGAAGAGAAAGTAGAACGGATGAAAGAATACATGGATACGCTAGGCTGCCAGCCCTGAATAAAACCGTGTCCCGCCACCCCTGAGGGGCGGGACACTGACAGATACCTGCGGACCGGACCGCCCCAATTTTCCCCTTCACATAAGCCCCGGATTCATCCGTCAGGCTCTGTCGACCCTGTTCCACATGACACCACAGATGGTCCTGGGCAAGATATTCCTGATTTCATCCTTCACCGCCGCCACCAGGGCACGATATTCCAGCCTGTATTTATCAGTCGTGTCAGGAGCCGGATGATCCCAGGGCTTGGTATCAGCGACATAATGGATAATTGACGCATCCTCCTGCGCCTTCTTCACCTGCTCCTGCATACTATATTCAAACTCAAGATAATTTGTATGAAGATATTCTGCATACAGGTTCCAGCTCTGGCTGAAATGATGAAGAGAATCTTTAAAGACATGATTGAGTATTGACTCATCATAAAAAAGCCATTTCTTCTTGATGCACTCTATGCAGTAGGCTGCATCTGCATCTGTTATGGCGTCCATATTGAAAAGAATGAGACCGCTATTTACATAAAAATAAGGGTTGTTTATTCCCAGCATGTTACGGCTGAATTTATTGAAATCTCCAAAATCTTCATATTTTCTATGATTACGGATCAGACAGCGAACCCCTCCCAATTTTTTATTCTGAGGGATCTCGTTGATGATTTTCAACACATCATCCCGCACCAGCATGTCAACATCAATGCTCAGAACCTTCTCATATCCCTTGAAAATCGTCGGGATGAATAAAGGAACATAAGTCTCCAGTGGCCGATTTTCATTATTGGCAAAATTCAGGCTTTCCATGAAAGACGAACAGTCAATGAATGATATGACGCTTCCAAAAGAGGCAACAACCTGTTCTGTGAGCCGTATGAGTGTCGTATCGAGATTCCGATATAAAACAAAAAACTCGATCCTGCTGGTATCTGAGCAATGGTCAAGTATGGACTTGATTGTGACAAGAGCCGGTATCAAATATTTTTTGTCAAATGAAACAACTATTGGAAAGGTACTCATCACAACCTCATTGAATCAAACCTTCGATCTTATAAAGGGTTTCGTAATAATTTCCAAGATGCTTCCTCAAAATGGTCTGCCCCCTGCAGAAAAGACAGGATTTTTGAACGTTACTAACCCGGCATGATAAATTTATTTTCCATCCTCCTCACACAAAGCAATTGAAACCTGCCCCAACTGCATTATCATGCCGCCGATAATTGCCGCCTTGGCCCTGGCGGGGTGGCCATAGAGAGAACGCATGCCCACCACATCATCCAGTCATCATCCCTTCATCATGCTGATTGTCGGCCTCCTCGTTACGGTCGTACTCATCGGTGTCTCCATTCTCATCTCCCTGTCTGAAATCTCATTCGCCGCAGCACGGGAAACCCGCATGCGTGCCCTGGCTGAAGAAGGCGACAAAAGGGCCCGTGCTTTTCTGCGCCTCCGACGCAATAGCGGGCAGGTCATGACAGCCATACAGATCTGCCTCAATGCCGTCGGTATTCTGGGCGGTGTGGTGGGAGATGCCCTGCTGAGTGAACCTTTCGCCGAGGGCCTGCACTATCTGGGCCTGTCGGCACCTCTGGCAGACAAGGTCGGCTCTTTCAGCTCCTTCATCCTTGTCACCGGGCTGTTCGTTCTCTTTGCTGACCTTCTGCCAAAGCGCACGGCCATGAACGCACCGGACAGGATTGCTCTGGCCGTAGGCTGGTTCCCTGCCCTCATCCTCAAGCTCCTCTATCCAGCCGTATGGCTTTTCTCCCATATTGCCGACCTGATCCTGAGGTTGCTGCGCATCCCGGCCACGGCCACGGTAGAGGCCGTCACGCCAGAAGATCTCCGGGCCATTCTTGCCGCAGGCACGGCCTCCGGCGTTCTTCTGGAGCAGGAACATCAGATGATCCAGAATGTCATGGCCCTGCAAAACCGTTCCGTGACATCTGCAATGACACCTCGGGACGAAATCGTTTATCTGGATGTCAATGAAAGTCTGGAGAGCCAGCGCGACAAGGTGCGGGTCCGCCCCTATTCCCGTTACCCGTTCTGCGATGGATCGCTGGACAGGGTTGTCGGCTCCATCCGTGCGGAAGATGTGTTGGTCGCTGTTGTTGATGAACCCACCACACTGACCGACCCGCAGAAGGCCCCTCCCAAACAGATATTCAACATGCGCCGGGATGTCCTCTCCCTGCCCGATACGCTGAACCTGTGGGAGACACTGGCCCAATTTGATACGCATGGCGCCGGTTTTGCACTCATCTTCAATGAATATGGGCTGGTTGTCGGACTGATCACGTACAAAGACATCATGGGTGCCCTGATGGATGGACTGGCCAATCCTTTTGAAGAGCAGGCCATCGTCCGCCGTGATGCTGATTCATGGCTCATCGACGGAGCCGCTCCCATTCTGGATGTTATCCGGGAGCTGGATATCCCCCTCTTCCATGACAATTCCGAGTTTGACACCATTGCCGGTTTCATCACCCATCGTCTGCGCCGTATGGCCCGCAAGGCAGACCGTGTCGAGGTGGCCGGTTTCCGTTTTGAGGTGGTGGATGTCGAACGTTTCCGCATCAACCAGCTTCTGGTCACCCGTATGAAACCCTCTGGCAAAGCATGAACAGCCACATCCTGCTGCCTCATGGCATAAGCGCCCAAGATGCACTGCTGATCATCGACATGCAGAATGACTTCATGCCCGGCGGCGCCCTCCCCGTTCCCGGCGGGCATGACCTTCTGCACGCCATCAATGGCCTCAGCCATCTGAATTTCAGGGCCGTCGTCGCTTCCCAGGATTGGCACCCCATGGGCCATTGTTCCTTCAAAGAGCAGAACGGCCCATGGCCTGCCCATTGCATTGCCGGGACAGACGGCGCTGCTCTGGTAGGGGGGCTGGACCAGCGACGCATTACCCATATCATCCGCAAAGGAACAGCAACCGATGCGGACTCAAACTCTGCTTTTCATGACGATAGCGGACGCAGCACTGGCCTGACAGACCTGCTGAACGGCCTTGGCGTCACACGGGTTTTTCTGTGCGGCGTAGCGCTGGATGTCTGCGTTCTGGCCTCAGCCCGTCATGCTGTACGGGCTGGATTTGAAACCTTCATCATACAGCAGGCCTCAGCAGGGATCAGGCCACTATCAGCCTCCTCCCTGCTGGAAGAGTCCATAAAACTCGTCTGACAGGGCGGACTAACGTTTTTCAAATCCTGCCTGCTGAAGTCCCCTTTGCAGGAACGGGTTCTTCTTCATGACATTCCAGACCAGCCCGCTACGAAGGTTTTCGGTCATCAGCAGGATGGGCCCCTGGTCAATCCCCAGCTGCTGGCCATCAACCCAGAAACCGTCCTTCCCATCAGAAAAACTGGGATTGAATGCATCAAGAAAACCGTACTGGTTATAAACCCGACTGCCGTATCGGGCCTTCATGGCCTGAAGTGCCGGCAAGGCAATTTCTGGCGCAAAAGCTACAGACCCACCTGCTGCCGTAGGCGCAATCGTGCCGTCATCCAACACATAATCCCGTCCGGCCCCACGGGCGCTGTACGCCAGAAAATGGCGCCGCTGACCATCAACATCCCTGTAGGCATCCCCCGGTCCATCCGAAGCCGTCAACCCCCAGATGTCTGAACCATAATCCTTCCAATGTCCCGGATTCTGGCGGGCATACTCCCGCTGTGCATAGACCGCTCTCTGGCTGTTCTGGAAGTAGTTATAACCACGCTGCCGACTTGCCTTATCCAGAATATCGCGGAAATCTACCCAACATTCACTATACTGATGCCCGAACAGGGGAGCAAAATTGAGCAGGTCACGCCCATAAAAACTCCCCTGCTGCCCCTTGTGAGTTTCCGTCCAGCGGTCCCATGTTTCAGCAGGCAGGGCATGTGTCGGAGACCCAAGAGCCAGCAGGTACAGCATCAGCCCTTCATTATATCCTGTCCACTGTGAAGACAGGAAATGACCCGGCGGCATCCACCCCATGCTCAGCCAAGGGCTTTTGCCACCGGTCATCCACTGCCAGTCCACCCGACCGTATAATGTCTCGGCCAGTGTCCGGATTTCAGCTTCCTGCCTGTCGGACCTGTCATAATAGGACTGTGCAAACAGAACACCGCCCATCAGCAGTGCCGTATCTATGCTGGATAGCTCCGACCAGTCTGCCACCCGCAGCCCCGTCTCCGGGTCCAGAAAATGATAGAAGAAGCCGTGGGTTCCTGCCATACCCCTGGCCTCATCACCCTGTGGCAACGCCGCCAGAAACCGCAAGGTCAGGAGGGTCCGCTCCACGGCCTGCTGCCGTGTGATATAACCCCGCTCCACCCCGATACCATAAGCTGTCAGACCAAATCCTACACTGGCAATACTGGCAGCCCCATGTGGCAGGGGAGCACGGTCCGGCACCAGACCATTCCTGGGATTGGCCGTCTCCCAGAACCAGTTGAAGGTTCGATGCTCCAGATCACTCAAGAAAATGCTGTCCTGAGATGACAGGGAGTAATCATCGGCTCTGGCGCCCGTCACGCCACCGCAAAATGAAAGAGAAAGGCCAATCCCGGCCAGCAGCATCCGCAGGCCTCTGGAAATACGGCCCACAGGTTGAAACATCGTCACGGGCACCATCTCCTCTACATCACATCGTCACACAGGGATCAGATCAGCATCTCGGAGTTGATGATGTTCGACTCCCTCCGGCTGTAATGCGTATCCTTCCCCACATGTTCATGATGGGCCATGTTATCATCAAAGATGGTATATTCGATCCCGTTGGAGAAACTGTGAATCTGCCTCACAATATCTTCATACCGGTCACGGTATTCATGCACGATCATTGAATAAAGCAGAGGCCCTGTAACCCGCAGGATGCCATAAGCCCCTGTCCCATGAATGGGACGTTTGTAGAGGGCAATACTGCACAGGACCTGCTGTATGATACGGCGCATCAGCGGATGACCCGCGGCACAGATGATGTAATACTGTTCGTACTCGCCATACGGGATGTGCTCGATTTCCGTATGCGGACGGGCACCATGGCACCAGAATGACAGCAGAAACCGGTCTTCCGGCCTCACGACCAAGTCCAAAGGATATGACATGGCGGTTTTTAGATCGAGATACACGCCACCGATGGCGTACAGGCACAGGTAGCGGAAAAAGTCAGCTCTGGCAGCCAGATAATCAGGACTTATCGCCCTGTAATATTTCAGTATTTCCTCACCATAGTGCTTCTGTATGAATTCCTCGATGTCATAATAGCCACCTTCCGACCAGAAATAGAATGTATAATTCTGATTCAGGGCGACAATGTTATTTCTGTTCTCTATGAATGCTTCCGGATAGACGCCCGGTTCTTTGGGGAAAATGCCAATCTGGTGGATTTTGTGAGCAATGTGGGCTTCTTCTGACATTTCCGGCACAGGAGGTGGCAGGATTGAAGGATCAATCAGGCGAAACGTCTCACGATCCTGCATGACATTGCTGTACCCGTTGGACAGATCCGGTCTGGCAGAAAGGTAGCCCTGCCCCTTCCTGTAAAATCCAACGCGCGTAACAACCTGCCGATGAACCTCAAACCCCGCAGCCTCAATATCGTCTTCTGTTGCAGCCGGTGGGGCATCATCCTCGTAATAGGTGCATAAAAATTTCTGTACGATCTCACGATCGATAACGGCCAGATAAGTATTGTAGCGGGAAACAAACATGATGCCCCTCAGAACGCTATCTCTTTAAGGCGCGTGATGCGCATGGTGTACTCTTTCCCGGATATAAATCCCCTGAAAAGGAACTTTGCAGTCTCTCCCTTTTTCAGGCGACCTATTCTCGCAAATGTAGAAAGGTTCTCCAGAAAACCAATGCGTTTTCTATCAAAACTGGCAACAAACGGCTTATTGTCACCCGGCCCCAGAAAATAAAGCCCCGAAACCTCCCGTTCGTCATTTTCACAGAAAATCTCGGCCATGCCGGGGTCCGTAACAACGAGCAGCCCCACATAAACATCGTACTGAAGAGGGCAGAACAGCTCCCAGTCGGCGATAACCGGAGAAAAAGCGGTCTTGTTGTTCGACGGATTTATGCTGAGGTAGTGACCTGTCTTTTCATTATGTAAGGCTACCAGCCCCCCATCCTGTGGGCATATCCTGAACGGAGGCAACTCAACCAGGCTGTTAAAAATATTACGCCACTGCGGTATGAAATTATTAGGAAAAGGACAGGGACCTGCCACGAACCCACTCAGAAAAGAACCCTGTAACGGAACCCGCGCCAGCACCTTACGATACGGCGCATAGCACAAAACGTGCCCGAAACAGTCCATGAACCAGACTTTATCAAATGAGTAAGGCAAAACGTCCCCGGACATCACTCATTTCCCCAAAAACAGCATCAAATCCACTTGAAATTTCTTCGCCTGAAACTCTCTGGCTCGCAAATAACAGTTCTGTCTAACGTAAAAAATCCCATCCCTCGCAGGAGGGATGGGACGAAATTTCTTACAGTTCTTTCTCTGAACGAACAATGGACAGCTTGGCAATATCACCATGCGGGCTGACTAGGGTCACATCCACAGATTTACCCGGCGCAGTCGCACCAATCTTGGCCAGATTCTCCAGATTGCGCGTGATGGAGAATGCAAACCCACCCAGCCAGGCGAAATTGCCAATATTCTCAGCAACGGAAGGCCATACCAGAGCAGGAACCGGATGCCCGCTCATCTGCACCTCACCATAAGAACGATCCTGGAGGACGGCAAAGCCATCCAGCATCTCCTTGGTCAGAAGGATGAAGCGCTCCCAGTCATAAACAGCCGGAGAATTCCAGTGTGTATCGTTATTGCGCGGATTGATCGAGAAGAACGTGCCGGAATCCTGGTCTTCAAGAGCGACCAGATTCTCACCTGCAGCCACAAACTGGGCATCCGGCAGGTTCTGGGCAACGCTCGACGTATGGCGGAACATGACACGGGCCGGCGTTTTCAGCGGCCAGGAAGACAATACAAACGTGTCCGGATAAGCCCCCGGAGAAAGATAATCGCGGATCAGTGGACCACCCTCTGAAGGCTGATCGATCACATGACCGAACCAGTCCATGACCCAAAGACGCTGCAAACGATTCTCACTCATGGTAACACCTCATTACATCAGGTTATGAAGCAAGTTATAACAGGGCAGAAAAAATGTAAACATCTCCTTTCATGAAAGAAATTTGTTAACAAAAAAAACAGTAAAGAATAATGTACTAAATAAACAAAACATAATGATAATAGACCACCACGTCCCCGCTTCAACCTTCCTTCGCACCTCCATCTCTTGTCCAGATAACAATATGCTTACGCACCATCACGTCCCGCTTCCTCTTCAGGGCAGCCAGAAGCACATTATGGACAGATTTTACTATGTAACGCACATCCACCACCCGCATCTGCATGCAGGCGACAGGCCAGAACTACATGAGCCCAACGGATATTTTATAGGGAGACTACTCTGCAACGGAGCGACACTACAAGGCGGCATAATGGTGCGCCCTGCTGGATTCGAACCAGCGACCCACAGCTTAGAAGGCTGTTGCTCTATCCAGCTGAGCTAAGGGCGCTCCTGCCTTGCTGCATGACGTGGTCGGGGCGCCCGGACTCGAACCGGGGGCCTCCTGTACCCAAAACAGGCGCGCTACCAGGCTGCGCCACGCCCCGACGACGTGATGCCTTCTTAAAGGGACTTCACCGTACAGGCAAGGGACTTTCTTGCATGAAAAAAGTGTTTTTTCAAAAAATTACGCCTTGTGACTGCGGCTCAGTGGCGCAACAAACTGCGGCGCCATGTCCCATGGGAAGAGAACCCACGTATCCTGCGGCACTTCCGTCACGAAATGATCGGTACAGGGCCGCCCATCCGGCTTGGCATACAAACAGGCAAAAACAGCTTTGGGCAGCATCTCCCGCACATAACGGGCCGTTACCCCCGAATCCACAAGATCATCCACGATCAGGAATCCTTCCCCATCACCTGCGGCTTCCGGGGCTTTCAGCAGCTTTGGCTCCTGCTGGGTTCCTTCCTCACCTGCATAACTGACGACAGACACGCTCTCGATCAGACGGCATCCCAGCTCCCGCCCCAGAATGGCCGCTGGAATCAACCCTCCCCTCGTGATGGCCACAATGCCACGAAACGGACGATATTTGCGCATCAGCTCCGTGGCCAGAAGGCGGGCATCCCGATGCAGCTGGTCCCATGTCACCGTCGCATAATTGATGCTCTGCGAACCCTGCGTCTGTACGGTGCCTGTCATGCTCTGTTCGTGCCCTTCAATCATGCATTATTCCACGCCCCTATCATACGATAAGACAGAAACTGGCAGAACCACAACATGCTGTTTTATTTTATGGGAAGCATGAAAAAGGCCCGCAGCCATACGGCCCGGACCTGAATGAAAGGCTGGCTCCCGAAGTAGGACTCGAACCTACGACCCAGCGATTAACAGTCGCTTGCTCTACCAACTGAGCTATTCGGGATCAGCTGGAGCCTATCTAGCCAATCTCCTCCGGCAGGTAAAGCCCCTTTTTTCAGCAAATTAGAAAATAATTTCACCCGTATCCGCTCCGGATACAGAAAAGGCCCGCAGCCATATGGCCCGGACCTGAATGAAAGGCTGGCTCCCGAAGTAGGACTCGAACCTACGACCCAGCGATTAACAGTCGCTTGCTCTACCAACTGAGCTATTCGGGATCAGCTGGAGCCTGTCTAGCCAATCTCCCCCGGCAGGTAAAGCCCCAGAAAAGATTTCTCGGCAAGAATCTTCCGAATACCGTCAATCCCCGGCAGCAGAACCGGCTTCCAGCTCTTCCCGCCCTTCAGTCGCCAGCTGATCGACCAGATCATTTTCTGCATGCCCGGAATGACCTTTTACCCAGTGCCAGTCCACCTGATGCCGCTTGGCTGCCTCCAGGATACGCCGCCACAAATCCATGTTGGCCACAGGGTCTCCCGATGCATTGCGCCAGTTGCGCCGTACCCAGCCCGTATGCCACCGGGTGATGCCATTCCGCAAATACTCACTGTCCGTGTAAAGATTGACCACACAGGGGCGTGTCAGCGTTTCCAGAGCAACGGCAGCCGCCGTAAGCTCCATGCGGTTGTTGGTCGTTTCCGCCGCCCCGCCTTTCATGGTGCGCTCATGACCCTGACAACGGAACAGGATACCCCAGCCACCTGGCCCAGGATTGGGCTTGCAGCCTCCATCCGTCCAGATATCCACCTGCGTGCTGGGAGCTGCGTCCCCTTTCTCCGCCCTGTCAGACATGGCCTGCCTTCCGGAAATGATGCAGCCGTCTCTGATAGGCCCAAGGGTCTTTTTTGGTTACCAAAGCCCCCTCTGGCGTATGCACCCAATCATACAGACGTGTAAGCAGAAACCGCATGGCCGCTCCCTGGCACAGAATCGGCAGAGCCTGATGTTCGGCAACATTCAGCGGGCGAACCTGTTCATACCCGCGCAAAAGTGCCTCAGCCCTGTCCTCCCGGTAATGACGTTCGTCCTCAAAACACCAGGCATTCAGACAGATGGCCAGGTCATAAGCAAGAAAGTCCGTACAGGCGAAATAGAAATCAATGATGCCAGAGAGATGACCATTCTGGAAAAAGACATTATCCATGAACAGGTCAGCATGAATCTGCCCACGAGGCAGGGACCCGGCCTCCGGCCACGCTGCCACAAGCGCTGAAAGAGCTGTGCGGACCTCCGCCATCAGGGCTTTCACCGCCTCATCACCACCATCCGTACACCGGGAAAACAGCTCAACCCAACCTTCCGGTGCCAGAGCATTGGCCCTCTCGGCCCTGTAACCCAGCCCGGCTTCATGCAGACGTGCCAGACTCCGCCCGACCTGCTCACAGGCCTGCGGGGTTACCACCTCCAGAGACTGCCCCTCCAGAAAACTGACCAGAATGGCAGGCCGACCTGCCAGCTGGCGCAGAGCCATCCCGTCTTTCGCCACGACAGGCTGTGGACAGGCTATCCCCTCTCCCGCCAGGTGCGCCATCAGCCCAAGAAACCACGGGAGCTCCTCCGGTTTCATGCGTTTTTCAAACAGCGTCAGGATGAAGCGCCCCTGAGTGGTTTTCACCAGAAAATTGCTGTTCTCTATTCCTTCCGCAATCCCGGTGAAAGAGCGAAGCTCCCCTATGTCATAAAGTGACAGGAAGTCCCGCAAGTCCCCTTCCTGAAGGTCCGTATAAACCGCCATGAGCGATCAGACCGCATCCGAAAGCGGATGGGGAAGGCGGAAATTGATGTTTTCCTCCTTCACGATACGCTCCTCGATTGTCACGTCATAACGGGCAGAAAGCTGCTCTATCATTTCCTGCACAAGGCTCTCCGGAGCGGACGCACCGGCACTCATGCCCAGCGTCCTGACACCCTCCAGCTCATTCCAGTCCATGTCGGAAACCTTTGGCACCAGCAGGGCCCGCTTGGCCAGAGACCGCTCGGCCACCTCCCGCAGACGCTGTGAGTTGGAAGAATTCGGTGAGCCGATGACGATGACCAGATCACACTCCGCAGCCAGTTCCTTCACGGCCATCTGACGGTTTGTCGTGGCGTAGCAGATGTCCTCCCGGCGGGGCCCCACGATGTTGGGAAAACGGGACCGCAGGATGTCCACGATTTCTGCCGTGTCATCGACGGACAGGGTCGTCTGCGTGATGAAGGCCAGACGGTCCACGTCCTTCGGCTGGACCTCGGCCGCTTCTTTCGCATCATTGATCAGCGTAACAGCCCCTGGCGGCAGCTGCCCCATGGTGCCGACCACCTCAGGATGCCCGGCATGACCGATCATCAGGATATGGCGCTGCTCCGGGCCACCCCCGGCGAAATGACGCTCAGCCTCACGATGCACTTTGGAGACAAGCGGGCATGTCGCATCCAGGTACAGCAGATTGCGGCGCTGCGCCTCTGCCGGAACGGATTTGGGCACGCCGTGGGCTGAAAACACGACGTGACCATCCTCTGGCACCTCATCCAGCTCCTCGACAAAGATGGCACCTTTGGCTTCCAGCCCTTCCACGACAGTGCGATTATGCACGATCTCATGGCGGACATAGACGGGTGCCCCATAACGGCGCAGAGCCTCCTCGACCACCCGAATGGCACGATCCACCCCGGCACAGAAACCGCGTGGTCCAGCCAGCAGAATCTTCAGTGGCGGCTTGCCAGTGGCCGAATCTGCTCCGGGGACGGCAGAGTTGGAGGTTACAGGCGTCGTCTGTTCTGACATAATCTTCCCCAGGCAGGCGATGAACGATACGATATTGAACGGTCCGGTGGTGCTCCATGCAAGGTCATGGGCTATCCTGCACCACCATTCTGGGCCTCTATATCGTCCGTATTGCCGTCTGCTGCAATGTCCTGCGCCATTTTCTTGTGGAGTTTTCTGAGTCCGATGCCTGCATTCTCCCCCTCATCCCGCATCTTTCCCCGCCTTGCAGCGGGCCTCGGCTCCCTCATGCTGGCTGGTTTTCTCAGCGGGTGCGAGGAGGCGGATACCACCCATACCTTCGCTCCGGCCTGCCCCAGGTTCGATGTTCCCGGCCAGGTGGCGGACCGCATCACTTATGATGGAAAAGGGCTTGATGCCGCCCACCGCCTGACCTCCACCCACATTCTGGGTGTTCAGGGAGACTGCCGTACTGGCCCGCAGGATGCACAGAAACGGCCCATGACCCGTGTTCGTGTCAGCCTGAACCTCCAGCTGGAACGTGGCCCTGCCACCAGCAGCGACAGTGTGACGGTTCCCTATTTCGTGGCCATCCTTCAGGATGGGGCCATCGTGGACAAAAAAGTCTTTACCGAAACAGTGAAGCTGCCTCCAACCGTCTCTGTCAGCCACAGCAGCACGCCACTGCGGTTCATTGATGTGCCGACAGGCAACAATCCGCAGATCAGCCCCTACTCCATGGAGATCGGCCTTCAGCTGAATCACAGCGAACTGGACTATAACCGCAGCCACCTGCGTGCAGCGCAATTCCACGAGCATGTGCAGTAACTGGCGCCAGACAGGCAGCCCCCTGCACGCCCCATGAACAAAGGGCCCTCCAAGTCCTGGAGGGCCCTTCCCTGTTACACCTGATGCAGCGGAATGCTGCCGAGCCGCTCCTCCGCCAGAGGATCAAGGACATAACGCCACTCCTCCTTCAGGCGAGAGGCCACGTCAGCTTCCTCCACCATGTCCAGCAGGGCCAGGAGCCGCTCCTGCCAGGTTTCGCGCACGATGTTCTCGGCCTGTGCGATGGCGGTGATGCTCCGCAGCTTCACCATTTCTTCCAGCAGTCCATCAGCACGGTTCAGGACATTTTCATTCTGCCCCTCATGCGGGTCATTCATCTGGCAGATGAAGGCATTGGCCCAATAGTCGGCGTACCGCTCCACACCGAAGGACATGGCACCGTCCAGCCCGCTGTTCCGGGCATATTTCCAGACCCATTCAATGATCGACTTGTAGTAGTAATGGGAGATGTAAATATCTTCGTAATGACCGCCGTCAGCAAAAGCAGGGTCCGCCCCGATGCCGGGGGGCGGATTGCGGTAACTGTGAATGGACCCATCTGACAGTCTGTATGTGAATCTGTCTGCCTGCAGCCAGACCGGATGATGCGGCCGGGACTGTATGGCCCGACCGGGCCGCACGGCAGATTTGACCAGCCGCCAGCCCTCACCGATCCCACCACGGGAGACAATGTCACGATTCCGCTGTGTCAACGGCCGGACCAGGTCCGCCAGCCCATCCCGGTTGACCTCGGAAGCCACGAACTTCCAGTTCAGGGCGATGGCATCACTCTCCCAGCGGGAGAAGCCCTGAAGATACTCACCCACCGTCCGGTAGGATGGTGCCAGCGTGATGAACTCATCTCCATCCAGAATGAAGCACCACTCATAATCCAGAATGTTCGGCAGCACGTTCAACCCGTGCCCGTAAGCCTTCGTCTGGGCGGACATCCCTGGCTGGACGGGATTCTCGATGAAGGTGATGACCCCCTCATCATGCAGGGCCTTCAGAAGCAGGTCCGAGCGATCATTGTTGTCGTTGCTGTAAATGAAGAAATGCTCGACCCCTATGCTCCGATGATAGGCGATCCATTCCAGAACATAGATGCCTTCATTACGGATCGTGGACATCATGCAGACCCGCTTGCGTGGCTTCACGCTGGCCCGGGCCGCATGCAGGGCTGCATGGATGAAGCCAGCCGGTGCGTCCGCCTGCCCCCATGTCAGCACGTCATCCCCCAGCGGGCAGCCCCGTTCGGCTGCAGGATAACTCTCCCTGTCCTCCAGCCAGCGGGCAAGACACTGCCAGCCATCCCGCCACGGACTGCTCCCCGCCTGACGAAGCAGGGCCTCACGCAGGGAAGGCCGCTCCAGCAGCCTCTGCCCCACCTCACGGACAGCAGACCAGGCCGCCACCGGCATCATGGCATCCAGCAGCCAGACCAGATGGCTCCCCTCATATGTGTCTATCAGCTGCTCCAGATCATCCGCTGAAGGGAACATCCTGAAATGGGCAGCCATGTCCTCGCCCAGGCGTTGCAGTTCCTCTGTTGCCGCAACCTCATGCAGCTGGAACTGCTCCCAGCCCATCAGATGGCTGCAGTCCCCAAGAAACTCATTGACACCTCCCTGGCTGTTCCAGGGCTGGGCTGTACAGCACAGGCTGGACCGCAGGAGGTTCCGCAGTCCTATGCGCCCCTCATGCCCCACGATATCGACACGGCGGAAGGGCAGCACGGCCCCCCTGTAAGAGAAATGCCTGATCCAGAGGAGCGGAGGCTCCCCACCTTCCGGGCCCATGACAAGAAAGACGTAATCTAGCTGGTCGGAGAGCGTCATCGCCAGCAGGGGAACATAAAGAGGTTCACCATCCTCATCCCGGCGTGTCATCTCGTCGGAACGGACATGGCAGATTCCATGATCCTTGCGCCGGACAGCCAGCCAACCCTGATGTGCTGTCTCCAGATAATGAAAAGCCACCTTTACCACCCCATGCCCTTCCAGCATCATGTTGCCTACCCTTCAGGATGCTCCTATTATCTACAGGAGTCTGTTAAATAATCTGGCCTGTTTATGCAAACCGTTCTTCCACCACCTGCAGAATTCATTCCTGTCGCTTTGCCTCTGACAGAGCACAGTGCACCCAATGCGTATGCTACCATCCTCTCCGGGATCAACAACCTTCTGCCAGGAGTGAGGCTTGCCCTCTACATGCTGCATGAGGGCCTGCCGGAGGAAACCATGACAGCAGGCCGGCGTCTTTTTGATGGCAGACGCTCCCAGATCCACTTCGTGGATGTCTCCGAATGGATGCAGACATACAACCCGGCCTATCTCGACACGACAGACCGCACGACATTCTACAGCCTTGCTGTGCCAACCCTGTTCGCCAACTTTTCCCGCATTGTCTATCTGAGCGATGACATACTGCTGCGGGCCTGCCCCAGCCTGCTTTATTACAGCATCCCCGCCACGGCGCAGATCGGTGCAACGCGGGACCTGCTCCTCATCCCGGCCCAGACCAACGGTTTCCGCCTGCCGCAGGCCATTGCTGGGGGCCCCCCGCTGGTGGACTATCACTGCGGGGCCCTTGGTGTGCTGGACTCGAACAATTACTTCCAGAATGGCGTTCTTGTCTTCAACATGGCCGAGATCAGCCAGGCGCAGGCGGAGGAATGTGGCCACCTGTGCAGCACTCTGTTCTGGATGAGCGACCAGGACATCCTCAACCGCATCTTCTATGGCAAGGTCCATTTCATCCACCAGAACTGGAATGTCTGCTGGGGGCCGGGCTGTGTCGAGGCCAGTGAGACCCTCCCGGCAGAGTGGAAGAAAATTTACGATGACGGGCTGGCCAATCCCTTTGCCGTGCATTTCTCCGGCTTCCCCAAACCATGGACAGGATGGGATGGCCCATACGCAGAAGATTTCCGGCGGCTGCTCGGGGATGTGCTGAGGGCCTTTCCCTAGGGCCCCGGTACAGCAGGTTTCATCTTCCCTTTCACTCAATGACAGACTGGCGAGGCATTTCATGGCCGGGAAACTGGGCATCGGCATCATTACCTATAACCGCAAGGCCATCCTGAAGGAGGTCATCGCCAGCATCCGCCGTCATACCCGCACGACATTCGAATTTGTCGTTGCGGATGATGGCTCCACCGATGGTACGCCCGACATGCTGAAGGAGCTGAATGTTCCCTGTGTCACCGGGCGCAACAAGGGCATCTCGTGGAACCGCAACCGTGTCCTCTGGTACCTCAAGGAAGAAAAACGGTGCGACTGGATCCTTATCCTGGAGGATGACTGCTTCCCTACCGTCTTCGGCTGGGAGCTGCCCTGGATTGAAGCCATTGAACGCTATGGCCACATCAATTTCATGCCGGAAATCACCATAGAGATCGACAATGACATTTCCTCCGGCAGCGGCACGCCAGAGGATCCTTTCATTGCCCCCATGCATCAGGCCTTCTGCGTTGGCTATCACGCAAAGGCCCTGTCCCACGTTGGGTATCTGGATGTCCGGTTCGAGAAATACGGGGAAGAGCATGTTGAACACACCCAGCGTTTTCTCCGGGCAGGCTATGGCGGCCTGGCACAGCACCTCAGCCCGGAACGTGGCCAGCTCTTCTATCTGAGAGGCGGGTTGAACACCCTTCCCTCCCACAGCCACGGCAATCATGAGCTGGCCATGAGGAACCAGGCCATCCATGATGCCATCCGCCATGAACCGCTCTACCGCCACCCTTGGCGGACCGACGAGCAGATGTTCGAGTTCCGTGAAGAAATCGCCGCAGCCCTTTCACGCCCCTCTCCCGAACCGGGCGGAGAAAGCCTGCAGTTTGACAGCATCATCTCTCTGGGTGGGGATGAGACAGTCAATCAGGCCCTCAACAGATACTTCGGCCGCCCTGGCCCTGGTCTTTTCGACCAGTTTCTTGTGCCATTCCACACTCTGGTCTCACTCTTCCAGAACAGTTTTGCCGGGCTGCTTTCCACCAACTGCCTCTATGGCCATCACAAGGCCCTGCGCTGCCGGGACACGCTGATCACCTACCACAACTGTTTGGACAAGCCGGAAGAAGAACCGGCCAGCGTAGAAAAATTCCATGAGCAGCTGCCTCTTTTGCGGCACCGTTTCCATGGCATGATCCAGGAAATTGACACGCTCTGCCGGCAGTCCCGGCGTGTGCTGTTCATCCGCAGCTGGCGGGATGGTCATCTTTATGGCGGACAGCATCGTCCTGCCCATACAGCCACTGCCAATTTCACAGCTCTGGTAGAGGCCTTGGCTGCCCGCTATCCTGCGCTGGACTTCAAGGTCATGTTCGTCAATTTCGGTGATGCTACCACCGCCGATCAGCGCATGATCTTCGCCAACACAAAAACACCGGACACCTGCTCAAAAGAAGAAGAGCTGGCCGGATGGACAACCCTGTTCTCCGATTTCAGGATCACACAAAGTTCCTGAAACCGGAATCCTCTCCCTCACAGGTTGGTCAAATGACGCCACGCATGGGCTTCTTCCGGCAGGGTGCCCAGCGTCTGGCCGATGATATAATCGGCCACGGCGCACTCATTGAAAAGGGCATGATAGCGCTGCCATCCCGCCCGGGCGGCATCCTTACGAAGGGTCGGCGCCTTGTGGTACTGGCTGACAAGCTCCACCAGTTCATCAAGACTGCTGAAGAAGGCCATCTCCTGATCAGAGAAGATACGGTCGAAACCTGTCTGCCGCTCCATGAAGACAAGCTGGCCGTTGCCGATCATCTGTGCAAGACGGTCTGAACTGTAGAGATAATAATCTGCCCTGCGGCTGATATTCAGCCCCATCGCTGTCTGCTCCAGCAAAAGGGAATAAGCAGCTCCACTGACATAAGGCTGCCGACGGACCCCCGCATAGGCAAAACGCACCGACGGGGGCAGGCGCTCCTCCAGCGTCTCGCAAAATTCCTCCATATTCCAGTCCCGTCCACAGATGGTCCGCAACCGGGCTGGATTCCCGCAGGAATAGAAAACATCCGCTTCCGGATATGACAGCGCAAAAGCCTGTCCCCGTTCGACACTGCGATCCACCGGGTTGGGAAGATACCCAACATGCCCCTTCTCCCCTACCACCTGCCGGACAACCGGCCCCGCCGTGGAGATGAAACTGGCATCCACCACCTGATGCCGGGCCGCAAAGTCTTTGGCATTGCTCTCCACGAACAGGGCATCAACATTCCACTGCACCACTGTCATGCCGGGCTGCTGCTGACGCAGCTCCTCAATGACGAAAGGGGGAATCATGTACCCATGCCCCAGCAGAAGAATGTCAGGCGCACTGAACGCCACGAATTCCTTCAGCGCCCGGAAAAGATGATGGCGGCCCATCTTGCGGCTACCAAACCAGCCACCGGAGCGTGCAACATCCCTGTAAGGAAAATTGATGACGTGATGGCCATTCCGTATCAGGCCATTGGAGAGTTTCCCCCCCACACTGAACTGGGTCGGCGCCTTTTTCTTCAGGCTGAAAAAAAAGTCCCCAACATGAACGATCTTGAGGGGATGTGCCGTCTGCCATTCCCCCCCGTGCCATATCCTGTCGACCATCGCTGCCCCCATTCCGGCTGCCGGAAACCCAGCCATGGCAGAAGAACGTGCAGTCATCATGGCATGGTTGATCAGTCCGCCCACCATTGCACAGGTTTCTGGCCCTCGTCATCCACCTCCGCAGGGGCGGCTGGCTTTGCCCTGGTCGGGCTGGCAGCACGACGTGCCTGATGCTCCCGGGCCTGATGCAGCTCGGCCCGCAGGCGCAGGATGCTCTCATCACGCTGCTGGAGAGCCTTCCTGCCTTCCTCCACCTGGAGGCGCAGATGTGTCATCTGGGTATTCACGGCCTGAATCCGCTTGTTCAACGTAGCAAGCTCAGCCTCTACATCATGAACCCGACGCCTTTCCCTTTGCAGGCTCTGCTTCAGCCTTTCCTGCTCCTGCCCGGCCTCTGAGGCAGCCATCACACGATTCGCAGCCCTCTTCTGCGTAGGGCGCCCCAGTGACTGATGCTCCACAACAACCGTATCATCCCCGGAAAAACGACGGCGGCGCCCCACCTGCTGAGCAGATCGGCCACGGGGCGCCGAATGGCCCCTGTAACCATGGCCCGGTGCCCCATCTCCGGCCTCTACGGCAGCTGGCCCGCCCCCCATTTTTTCCAGAGCCTTGCGAAGAGAATTCTCAGTCAAAGGCGAATCGTTCTGCATGTCCTGGTTCGTCGATCCTGATGATATGTCACAACAGAAAAACCTCTTCCTTTTTCCTGTACATCAGGAGCATCACCTGCTCTCAGGAAGACAAGAACCGGTACGGCATTTGTACAGAAAGATATCAGGATAGGTCTTCTACTCTCAATACTAGCCCTTTAACACACCATCAATAAAACGTCAAAAATATGACAAATTTCTGCCATATTACAGGAGGGCGCATCAGCCCCCATGACGCCAAAGTGCATCACCGGCGAATCAGACCCAGGCCCTGTTCCTGGCTGCGGTTTAGAAGGTCCAGCGCTGTTCCTGCCAGACTTTTCATGTCTGCCGTGCTGCCACTTTTTTTAGCCTGTGCCAGCGCAGCCCTCTCCCGTGCCGTGGAAGCATGGGTCAACGCATAAAGCAGAGCCCTGTCAAAAGGCCGCCCGTATGACCGGCCCAGCGTGGCCAGACGCTTCTGCTGTATGCCAGACTGCGTCTCGACCAATAAAAGCGTATGGGCTGTTGCCACCTTCTGGGCATCAGCATGCAGTTTGTCGTAATCCTTGGACTGTTGGGCCGCAAACCCCTTGATGAGCTCATCACCACTATGCAACGCAGCCAGATCGGTCGCAGCCTTCATATAGGCAGCACGCAGGTTGATCTGCTGCAACAGCACGGCATCATCGGCAGCCAGCTTCGGTACGGGCGTGACAGGCCCCTTTGGCAAAGGCGGAACCCGCGGAGCTGAAGGCGGCGTGAGACCACACCCCCCCAGAGACAGCAGCCCTGCACAAACCACAAAACGAAATTTCATACGACGTTCCCCCTTCTCATCCTCTCGGGCAGCTGAGACAATGCCCGCATCTCCTTTTCAGCCGGGTTATAATCAATATGCAGAATCATGACAGGGCAATTTCTTCCCGAACTGCCTTCCTGCTGAGAGGCCTGTTCAGTCTCGGAGCCCTCTATGCCAGTCTGGCCGTTGCCTGTCAGGCTGCGGCCACACATCTGCCAGATACGGTCTTTCCTGTCCCCAATGGCAGAAGCATGATGCACATGGCTGCTGATATTGCCCTCTGGCACGGCATCGCCCTCTGTGCCCTGACACCGGCCAGCCGCTACCTCCACCCGCAACGCCTCGCCTTCGGCTGCACGGGTCTGGCACTGGGGACCAGCCTGTTCAGCATCCCTGTCACGCTGCATGGCTTCGGGATCCTGTTCCCGGCACGGCTGGCTCCGACAGGGGGGACGCTACTTATCCTCTCGTGGCTCTGCGTCGCTTCGGCCGCCTTCATCCGTTCCCCACTGAAAGGCTCCTAACGACGGCGGACCCAATTCATGAGCCACAGGGCCAGAAGCTGTATCAGCAGGGCAAGCAGGAAACAGGAAAGGACGATTCCGATCAGGATCAGCTGCTCACGCCCCAAAGCCGTTTCGACATGAAACAGACCATAAAGCCGCTGCCACAATGCCGTGCTGACAGCATGTTGCATGAGACGGGTTGCAGGCTGGTAGAACCTGACCACCAG
This sequence comes from Bombella sp. ESL0380, assembly GCF_009725805.1. Classification (NCBI taxonomy): domain Bacteria; kingdom Pseudomonadati; phylum Pseudomonadota; class Alphaproteobacteria; order Acetobacterales; family Acetobacteraceae; genus Bombella; species Bombella sp. ESL0380. Next base: position 194,303 of record NZ_WNIH01000004.1, read on the forward strand.
CAGCAGGCCACAGGTAAGCCCAAGCAGAACGACCATCCGCCCCAATGTCGAAAGGACTGAAACCTCCTTGCGGGAAGCAGTATAAAAAATTGGCCGTTTCCGTCTCACCACAAGCACACCATCGCCTTATCAAACCCAAGATTCTACCCTAATTCATGACCTCATGGCTTATCAAGAAAAGCTCGGCGTCCACCGCCTGTTTAACGTCCTGTTGTTACCTTGCCGCTAACAATAGGGAACGAATTCTTCACAAACCCACTGTCTCAGGAGAGATCATGCGTTTTTACCACTCCGCCCTGGCTCTTGCCGGTATGGGCCTTCTCCTCTCCTCCGGTGTTGCGCAGGGTGCCAGCCCAGCCCCAACAGCACCCGCTCCCCTGCCAGACATCAGCAGAATGACCACCATCACTCCCGCCCATGAGCCTTACCCGCCAGCTGACCTGGCTGCCAGACAGGTTCATGAAGCCTTCCTGACCGCCGCCAGAACCAACCGGCGTGTCCTTCTGGATTTCGGAGGGAACTGGTGCCCGGACTGCCGCATTCTTGCAGGCATCTTCGCCGTTCCCTCCGTCAGCCAGTGGCTGGACGAGCACTTCGTGATCGTCCCCGTCAATGTCGGGCATCTTGATACCAACATGGAGCTGGCCCAGCAGTATGGCGTGACCATCAAGGCCGTCCCGACGGTCCTGATCCTCACACCCCAGGGCCGCCTGCTGAACCCTGACGGCACCCTCGCCCTCGGTTCGGCCCGCCAGATGGCTCCGCAATCCGTCATCACCCTCCTGAATGAGTGGAACCAGCGTCCCTGAAAACGGAGGGGGGGCCATTCTTTGCCAGCAGCAGACATGGCCCCGTCTCTGTCAGTCCGTGATTCCCTGCACGAAGCCTGCCAGCCGTCGGCAGGCTTCTTCCAGTTCCTCGTCAGACGCCGCAAAGGACAGGCGCAGATGCGGCCCATAGCCGAAGGCTGAACCCGGCACGGTTGCCACGTGAGCCTCCTCCAGCAGGGCCTCCGCAAAGGCCACGTCATCACTCAGCAGACGCCCCCCGGCAGATTTCCGCCCGATCAGGGCAGACAGCCCCGGATAGGCATAAAAGGCACCCTGCGGCAGGGCACAGCTCAGCCCCTCGATTCGCCGCAAGGCATCAACCACAAGCCCACGCCGCCGTTCGTAGGTCTCACGCATGGCCTGAACCCCGGCAAGATCCTCTTTCAGGGCTGCCACGGAACCGCCCTGTGCCAGCGTGCAGATGCCTGATGTCGTATTGCCCTGCACCTTGATCATCGCCCTGATGAGGGGCACCGGGCCGCAGGCAAACCCGACCCGCCAGCCTGTCATGGCATAAGCCTTGCTCATGCCATTGATGATGAGGATACGGTCGGCAAGGTCCGGAGCGACATTGAGCAGGGAGAGATGATGCCTGCCATCAAAGGTCAGGTGCTCATAAATCTCGTCGCTCATTACCATGACATGTGGAGCTTCCCGCAGGACGGCGGCAATGGCCTCCAGATCGTCCCGCTCCAGAATGGCACCGGTCGGATTGTTGGGGAAATTCAGCACGAGCCAGCGGGTCCGAGGCGTGATGGCCTGGCGGATGGCCTCGGCCTGGGGCCGGAAACCGTCTTCCTCCCGGCAGGCAATCTCCACCGGCACGCCACCGAACATCCGGGCAATGAGCGGATAGCTGACCCAGTATGGTGCTGGAACGATGACCTCATCCCCATCATCAAGCGAGGCCATGAACGCATTGAAAATGGCCTGCTTGCCACCATTACAGACCATGAGCTGGTCCAGCGAGACGTCCAGCCCGTTATCCCGCCGGAACTTCCCGGCAACGGCCTCCAGCAGCGGCTTCTGCCCCGGAATGGGCGGATAGCCGGTATGGCCAGCCTTCACTTCCGCCACGGCTCCATCAAGAGCTGCCGCAGGAGATGGAAAATCAGGCTGCCCCAGAGCCAGAGAAATGACCGGTTTGCCCTGCGCTTTCAGTTCACGGGCACGGGCCGCCATGGCGATCGTCGCTGGCGTGGGCAATGTGGCGAGACGCCGGGACGGTCTGAACATCAGGCCAGCCCTCCACAGAAACGGGCAATGCGGCGGCAGGCTTCTTCCAGAAGCTCCGTGCTGGTGGCGTAGGACACCCGGAAATAACCCGGCAGCAGGAAGGCCGTGCCATGAACGGCGGCCACCCCGACCTCCTCCAGCATGGCCTTGACGAAATCTTCGTCACTTTCCAGCACATGCCCGCCTGCCGTGCGCCTGCCCAGAAGCTGCTGTACGGACACGAACACATAAAAAGCCCCTTCCGGCCGGGCACAGGAAAGACCCGGAACCGCAGAAAGGGCATCCACCACGAGATCACGCCGCTTCTGATAAACAGCCACCATCTCGCCAATGAAATCCTGCGGACCGGACACGGCAGCCAGAGCGGCGGCCTGGGCGATGGAGCAGGCATTGCTTGTACTCTGCCCCTGCAGCTTGATCAGCTCCTTTGTCAGGGATACGGGGGCGGCAGAAAAGCCGATGCGCCAGCCCGTCATGGCATAGGCCTTGCTGACGCCATTCATCGTCAGGGTCCGTTCCCGCAGGCGGGGTTCCACCTGCACGACCGTGCAGGCTTCCCGCCCCTCATAGGTCAGCTTCGCATAAATGTCGTCCGTCAGAATCCAGACCTGCGGATGCTCCAGCAGGACATCCGTCAGGGCCTTCAGCTCATCCCGGGCATAGGCACTGCCTGTCGGATTGCAGGGAGAATTCAGCACCAGCCAGCGAGTCCGGGGCGTGATGGCCCTGCGGAGCTGTTCGGCTGTCAGGCGGAAGCCCGTCTCGGGCGTGGTCGGCACGATGACCGGCTTGCCATCCGCCAGCTGCACGATGTCCGGGTAGGACACCCAGGCCGGAGCGGGGATGACAACCTCGTCCCCCGCATTCAGCGTTGCCACCATCGCATTATAGATGACCTGCTTGCCCCCCGTGGACACGCAGATTTCCTCCGGCCGGTAATCCAGACCGAAATCAGCATTCAGCCGTTCTGCCACGGCCTTGCGGAGAGCCGGCGTGCCGGCAACGTCGGTATATTTCGTCTCGCCACGCTGGAGGGCCTCGACCGCTGCCTTCTTGATGAAATCAGGCGTATCAAAATCCGGCTCACCAGCAGACAGGCTGATGACATCCCGCCCTTCCGCTTTCAGGGCTCTGGCCTTCTGCGTGATGGCGATGGTCTGGCTTGGCAGGATACGCCCCATCCGTTCGGCAGCGAGTGACATGTCGTTCCTCTTACATCTCAAAAAAACGCCCGCCCGTAAGACACAGGCGGGCGCATGGCAGTTCATAGCACAATCACCCGGAGATCAGGCGAGTTTCTGAAGTTCCTTCAGCACGGCTTCTCCCATCTCCGCCGTGCTGACACGGCTCTCACCAGCAGCAGCGATGTCTGCCGTCCGCAGCCCGGAAGCCAGAACGTTGGAAACGGCCTGCTCGATCAGCTCGGAATCCGCACCACGATCCAGCGAGTAACGCAACATCATGGCCAGAGACAGGATCTGTGCCAGCGGATTGGCAATGCCCTTCCCGGCAATATCCGGCGCACTGCCATGAATCGGCTCATACAGGGCAGCCTGCCTGTCCGACCCTTCCGGCGTGCCCAGCGTGGCAGAAGGCAGCATCCCCAGAGACCCGGTCAGCATGGAGGCAAGGTCTGACAGAAGATCGCCAAAGAGGTTGCCCGTGACCATCACGTCAAACTGGCGAGGATCACGCACGAGCTGCATGGCGCAGTTATCCGCCAGCATGTGCGTCAGCGTCACATCGGAATACTCACGCTTGTGCAGGTCCGTGACCACCTCACGCCAGAGCAGGCCGCTCTCCATGACGTTGCCTTTCTCCACGGAGCAGACACGGCCACTGCGCAGACGGGCGAGGTCGAAAGCCACACGGGCCACACGCTCGATCTCGGCGGTCGTATAGACTTCCGTATTCACGCCACGCTTCGTGCCATCCGGCAGGGTCTCGATTCCACGAGGCTCCCCGAAATAGACGCCACCGACCGTCTCCCGTACGATCATCAGGTCCAGCCCACGCACGACGTCCGGCTTCAGCGCAGAGGCGGAAAGCAGCGGGTCGAACAGCTTGGCCGGACGCAGGTTGGCGTACAGGTTCAGCTCCTTGCGGAGGCGCAGGATGGCCACCTCCGGCCGACGGTCAAACGGCACGTCCTTCCACGCAGGATCACCGACAGAGCCGAACAGTACGGCATCAGCAGCCTTGGCCTTGGCGATCACCTCATCCCGGATGGGCACATCATGCTTCGCCAATGAGGCCCCACCGACGAGGTCTTCCGACAGGTCAACATCGAGGCCACGTTCGGCCTTCAGCCAGTCGATGATCCTAACGGCCTGCTCCATGATCTCCGGGCCGATGCCGTCACCCGGCAGCAGCAGGATTTTCTGTCTTGCGCTCATGCCTGCTCTCCCTTGCTACCAATGACACTCTGCGGGCGACCCGGCTGTTTCGTGGACGGCACCCAGGCACGGGATGGACGGGCCTCGAACTCACGGATGGCCTGCTCATGGTTCTTCAGTGTCTGGGCCACATCATCCAGCCCTTCCAGAAGAACCTGGCGACGGAACGGGTCCATCTCGAAAGACACGACCTCACCATCCGGGCGATGGATTTCCTGCTTTTCCAGATCAACCGTCAGGCGGGCATTCTCGCCGTGGCTGGCATCCTCCATCAGGGCAAGACACTGCTCACGGGGAAGACGGATCGGCAGGATGCCGTTCTTGAAACAGTTGTTGTAAAAAATGTCCGCAAAGCTGGGAGCGATCACGCAGCGTATGCCGAAATCCAGCAAGGCCCAGGGGGCGTGCTCACGGGATGACCCGCAGCCAAGATTATCCAGCGTGATCAGGATGCCGGCCTTGCGATAGGCCGGCTTGTTGAGCACGAAGTCCGGATTTTCCCGGCCATCAGCATCGTAACGCTGGCCTGCAAAAAGATGCTCGCCCAGGCCTGTTCGGCGAATGGTCTTGAGGAAACGGGCCGGGATGATCTGGTCCGTATCCACGTTCTCCTGTGGCAGGGCGGCAGCAACGCTTGTCAGACGGGTGAATTTTTCCATGATCAGGCGGCTCCTTCTGCCATTGTCGGCTCCAGCAGGTCCCGTGCATCGCACAGTGTCCCCGTCACGGCAGCCGCAGCAGCCATTGTCGGAGAACAGAGATGGGTGCGGCCATCCGGCCCCTGACGCCCCTCAAAATTACGGTTGGAAGTGGAAGCAGAACGCTGCCCGGCACTCAACCTGTCGGGATTCATGCCCAGACACATGGAGCAGCCCGCCTCACGCCATTCAAAACCGGCATCACGGAAAATCCTGTCCAGCCCTTCCTGCTCCGCCGCATGACGGACCAGACCGGAACCCGGCACGACCATGGCCCGTACGCCGTCTGCCACCTTGCGGCCTTTCAGCACGGCCGCAGCAGCCCGGAGGTCCTCAATGCGGCTGTTCGTGCAGGACCCGATGAAAACGACATCCACCGGCGTACCGGCAATCTTCTGACCCGCTTCCAGCCCCATATAGGCCAGTGTGCGGCGGATGCGCTCGGCCTTGGCCGGGTCGGCAAAATCTTCGGGACGAGGCACGGTGCCGGTAATGGGCAGGACATCCTCGGGGCTGGTGCCCCATGTGACGGACGGGCTGATCTCGGCAGCATCCAGCACCACTTCCTCATCAAAGTGGGCACCTTCATCCGTGGCGAGGGTCTTCCAGTACGCCACGGCCTGCTCGAAAGCCTCACCCTGCGGCGCAAAAGGACGCCCCCTGACATACTCAAACGTCGTCTCATCAGGGGCCACCATACCGGCACGGGCACCAGCCTCGATGGACATGTTGCAGAGCGTCATGCGTCCGGCCATGTCCAGCTTGCGAATGGCCGAGCCGGCAAACTCGATCACATGACCGGTGCCGCCTGCCGTACCGATACGGCCGATGATGCTGAGCATGATGTCCTTGGCTGTCACGCCGGGAGCAATCTCACCCTCGACTCGCACGCGCATGTTCTTGCTGCGCTTCTGGAGCAGGGTCTGGGTGGCCAGGACATGTTCCACCTCGGACGTGCCAATGCCGAACGCCAGCGAGCCAAAGGCCCCATGCGTGGAAGTATGACTGTCTCCACAGACGATCGTCATGCCCGGCAGGGAGACGCCCTGCTCCGGTCCGACAACATGCACGATGCCCTGCTGGCGGGACCGCAATGGGAAATAGGGAACGCCGAACTCCTTGACGTTCGCTTCCAGCGTTTCGATCTGGAGGCGGCTCTGCGGGTCTTCCACCGGCTGGGAGCGGTCGGAGGTCGGGACGTTGTGGTCTGCCACGGCCATCGTGGCATCAGGACGCCGCACCGGGCGCCCTGCGGCCCGCAGACTCTCGAAGGCCTGCGGGCTGGTCACCTCATGGAGGAGGTGGCGGTCGATGTAGAGAAGGCTCGTTCCGTCCTCAAGGGCTTTCACCACATGATCGTCCCAGATCTTGTCATACAAAGTTCTAGGGGTAACCGGATTCTGCATTCTCTCTCATCTCCTTATGAGAGCTGAAAATCAGCCCTCCTTTTTGACATCACGCGGACGCTCGGCAATACGGGCGGACTTACCGGAGCGGCCACGGAGGTAGTATAGCTTCGCACGACGGACCTTACCACGGCGAACAACCGTAATATCAGCAATCGTCGGGGAGAAAAGCGGGAAAACACGCTCCACACCCTCACCGTTGGAGACCTTGCGCACCGTGAAGCTGCTGCCCAGGCCACGGTTTGAGCGGGCAATCACCACACCCTCGAAGACCTGTACACGTTCGCGTGTACCTTCAACAACGCGCACGCCAACACGCACGGTATCACCGGCGGCGAATTCAGGAACGCTGCGAATGGCGGAAAGACGCTCCATTTCGCGCGCCTCGTACTGCTGAATGATGTTCATGCTTCAAACTCCCGAAAAAAACTCAACTCTGTTGCTGCTGTTCATACATGGCCCAGAGGTCCGGGCGACGTGTACGGGTCACAGCGATGGATTTCTCATCTCGCCAGCGGGCGATCTCCCCATGATTGCCAGAAAGCAGGACGGGCGGGACATCCCTCCCCTCCCATGTGGCAGGCCGCGTGTACTGGGGGTATTCCAGCAGTCCGGCAGAGAAGCTTTCCTCCTCCCCGCTCAGGGCTGACCCCATCACACCCGGCAGAAGTCTCACACAGCCATCAAGGAGTGCCAGTGCCGGTATTTCTCCCCCGGAGAGGACAAAATCCCCCATGCAGACCTGTTCGACCGCATGTTTCTCCAGCACCCGCTCATCAACCCCTTCAAACCGTCCACAGAGAATGACGACGCCCTCTCCCTGAACGTACCGTGCAATGTCCTTCTGCCCCAGACGATGGCCCCGTGGTGTCGGATAGATCACCGGGCGGCCATCATCTGTCTGCCTCACGCTGGTCAGGGCGTCATCCAGCACGTCCGGCCGCATGACCATCCCTGCGCCCCCGCCAAATGGCGCATCATCCAGGGCCTTGTGCACACCCCGCCCGAACGGACGGAGGTCATGCGTTCTACAGGCCCACAGGTTCCGCTCCAGGGCACGCCCTGCAAGGGAGCAGCCCAGCGGACCGGGGAACATCTCCGGGAAGAGGGTCAGGATGTCAGCCTGCCATGTCATGAGCGGACTTCCACCTCACCAGCCAGATCCCCTTCCACTTCCACGGCTTCCGGCGGGACGACCACGAGGCGTTTCGCCTTCATGTCCACCTCCGGCACGCAGGCCATGGTGAAAGGAATCAGCTGCCCCGCTTCCAGCTCCAGACTGGTGCCAGCCCCATAGTCATGGACACTGACAACACGCCCCACAGTCTCCCCGGAAGCAAGGACGGCTTCCATACCGATCAGGTCGATATGATAGAACTCGTCCTCTTCCACCTCCGGCAGAGCCTCACGGGCAACATAGAGCTTACGGTTCACCAGCTTTTCTGCCGCCGTCCGGTCCGGCAGGGGCTGTCCGTCCTGTCCCAGGACGGCAGCAATGCCCGGTGCCTTCCAGCGTATCTGCCACACGCTGCCCGTCTCATCATGAAGAGGCCCGAGTTCCTCGAGCGTCTCGGGATGCTCCGTTGCCGGGTGCAGGCGCACGAGCCCCCGCACGCCATGCGGACGCCCTATCGTGGCGACCAGAACATCCTGATGTGAAGGACGGTGTGACAAGAAGAAATCTCCCGCTCAGGCCTGATCAGGCCTCGGCTGCCTTGGCGGCTTCAGCAGCCTTGGCAGCACGCTCCTGGGCCTTCTTCTTCGGAGCGGACTTCTTGGGCTGCTCACGGAAGGCCGGCTTCGGTGCCAGACCGGCATGGCCGAGGAAACGGGCCACACGGTCGGTTGCCTGGGCACCCTGCTCCAGCCAGTGCTTGATGCGCTCGTCATTCAGGCGCACGCGGTCGGCGTGGTCGGACGGCAGCATCGGGTTGTAGGCACCCACCTTCTCAACAAAACGGCCATCGCGCGGGCTGCGGCTGTCGGCAACCACGATGTGGTAATACGGACGCTTCTTCGCACCTGCGCGGGACAGACGGATCTTCAGGCTCATAACAACTCCTGCATCATCAGAACATTACAAAAAGACAGACAGCCAAGAGGACACTCAGCCAAAAGGTGGACGGCCTCCCGGACCTCCCATCCCCTTGAACATATCGCCCAGACCACCGGCACCCCCCATGCCACGCATCAGACCAGACAGGCCGCCCATCTTGTTGAGCCGCTTCATCATGGTGGACATCTCACTGAACTGCTTGAGCAGCCGGTTGACCTCCGGAACGCTCGTGCCGGACCCAAGGGCGATACGCTTCTTGCGTGACGCCTTGATGATCTCCGGTGCGCTGCGCTCCTGCGCTGTCATGGAGGAAATGATCGCCTTGTGACGGTTGAAGATGGACGTGTCCAGATCCTTCCCCGCCAGCTTATCCTTCAGCTTGCCCATGCCCGGCAGCATGCCAAGAATGCCGGAAATGGAGCCAAGGCGATTGATCTGATTGATCTGCGAGACATAGTCATTCAGATCAAACTTGCCGGCGAGCATCCGCTTGGCAACACGCTCACCTTCTTCCTGATCGAGCTGCTCGGACGCCTTTTCCACCAGCCCGGCGACATCGCCCAGCCCCAGAATGCGCCCGGCAACACGCTCGGGATGAAACTCTTCGAGAGCCTCCATCTTCTCACCGGACCCGGTGAACTTGATGGGCTCTCCTGTCACGGCCTTCATGGAGAGGGCGGCACCACCACGGGCATCACCATCCATGCGGCTCATGATGACGCCGGTCAGGCCGATCTGGTCCTTGAAGGACTGTGCGGTATTGACGGCGTCCTGCCCGGTCATGGCATCGACAACCAGCAGCGTCTCCACAGGCTTTGCCACGTCACGAACCTGACGGACCTCATCCATCAGGGCCTCGTCAATGGCCAGACGCCCTGCGGTGTCGAGAATGACGATGTCGAAGCCTTCACGGCGCCCTGCATCCAGCGCACGGCGGGCGATCTCGACAGGCCCCTGCCCCTGTTCGATCGGCAGGGAGGTGACCAGCCCATTCGTGCGTCCGCCCACCTGCTCGGCGATCTGCTGGAGCTGGAGCTGGGCCGCCGGACGCTGCACGTCCAGACTGGCGAGCAGCACCTTCTTCCGCTCACGGCTGGCGAGACGGAGGGCCAGCTTGCCGGCAGTCGTGGTCTTGCCCGCCCCCTGAAGGCCGACCAGAAGATAAGGAATTGGAGCCGGAGCCGACAGGTTCAGCGGCACCGCACCAGCACCACCCAGAGCCTCGATCAGCGCATCATTGACGATCTTCGCCACGGCCTGACCGGGCGAGACGCCATCCAGCACCTCACCGCCGACAGCACGCTCCTTCACCTTGCCGACGAAGCTACGCACCACCGGCAGGGCCACGTCGGCCTCCAGCATGGCCAGACGGACCTCGCGCATGGCCTCGGTGACGTCACCCTCCGAAAGCCTCTCCCCGCGGGAAAGACCTTCGAAAACTTTCGACATTCTGCCAGAGAGCTGCTCGAACACGGGCTATCCTTAATTCCATGACAAACGCGCCACTGCGCGAACCCTCGCGGAGTGACGTGTCCGTAAACTTCCTACGCCTTTACGGCCTCTCTGGAGTTCCGTCAAGCTTTTCCCGTCTCGGCAGAAGGCAGGATAACTGCCCTCAGCTCACTTTTTTACCCTACCGTTTCTATCTGCCTCCTTTTATCCATAAAATAACAAGATAGCTGATCAATTTATAAAGAATCTCTTGTCATCCAGCAAAATTAGATTACAAACAATCCAATCCTCGCCCTTGCGGGGATGAACCGATAGCCGATCACCTTATTGGTTCCATTAAAAATATGTTCCCCGCCCTTGCGGGGATCAAGCAAGGCCACTCCGTAATGAGCCGGCCTGCTTCCCTTCTCTCCAACTATCAGAAAACTGTCTCCCAACTACCTTCCACAATCCTGAAAGAGTTTCCATCATGGCCACACACGACATCACCTGCCCCCACTGCCATAAATCATTTTCACTCGACAATGCAGGCTATGCCGACATCGTCAAACAGGTGCGGGACAAGGAGTTTGCCCGGCAGGTACAGGAAAAACTGGAAGCGGCGGCACGGGAAGAGCAGCTTGCCGCAGAACGGGTCAAATTTGCCCATGAGCAGGAAATGCATCAGGCCCTCCATGCCCGTGATGCTGAAATACAGGCCCTGAAAAGTCAGATTGAACGACACGAAACGGACCAGCAGACGGCCACCCGCCTCGCCGAAGCTGAAAGGAAAGCCCAGCTGCAGGAAGCCGTGCAGGCCAGGGAGACGGAGATCCATCAGCTTCAGGCCCGACTGGCTGCCGGTACGGCGGAAAAGGAACTGGCCGTCACGAAAGCGGTTGAGGCTGTCCAGAAGGAGCGGGACACCCTGCAAAACACACTGAAAGAGATGGAGCTGAAAAATACTCTCGCCGCCTCCCAGCTGAAGGAGCATTACGAACTTCAGCTGAAGGACCGTGATGACCACATCGAACGGCTGAAAGACATGAAGGCCCGCCTCTCTACCAAGATGGTCGGTGAGACGCTGGAGCAGCATTGCGAGGTGGAGTTCAACCGGGCACGGGCGATGGCTTTCCCACGGGCCTATTTCGAGAAGGACAATGACGCCCGCTCCGGCAGCAAGGGGGACTACATCTTCCGGGATGCGGATGAAGGCGGAACGGAAATCATCTCCATCATGTTCGAGATGAAGAACGAGGCTGACAGCACCGCCACCAAAAAGAAGAATGAAGACTTCCTGAAAGAACTGGACAAGGACCGCACGGAGAAGAAATGCGAATATGCCGTGCTTGTCTCCCTGCTGGAACCCGAGAGCGAACTGTACAATACGGGCATCGTGGACGTGTCCCACCGCTACCCGAAGATGTACGTCATCCGCCCGCAGTTCTTCCTTCAGATCATCTCCCTGCTCCGCAATGCCTCCACCAATGCGCTGACCTACAAGCGGGAGCTGGAACTGACACGCCAGCAGAATATCGACGTGACCAACTTTGAGGAGAAGCTGGAGACGTTCAAGACCGGCTTCGCCCGCAACTATGACCTCGCACACAAACAGTTCAACACAGCCGTTGAAGAGATAGACAAATCCATCTCCCATCTTCAGAAGATCAAGGACAATCTCCTGAAGTCAGACAACAACCTGCGTCTGGCCAACGACAAGGCGCAGGACGTCACGATCAAGCGGCTCACACGGGGGAATGCGACCATGAAGGCGAAATTCGCAACACTGAGAGAAGATGGAGAGTAATGTCTGGCCCCATCCTTTTGAAACGGGCGCAGCTTCACAGCTTGACGCCCAACGGGTGAATCAGTATCAGGGGCCGTGCCTGCCTTCTCCATGGGAAGGCAGAACGGATGGGTGTCCGAGCGGTTTAAGGAACTGGTCTTGAAAACCAGCGTGCGTGGAAGCGTACCGTGGGTTCGAATCCCACCCCATCCGCCATAAGCACCTCAAAAAATGGCAGTTTCCTGCGCCTTTTGGGGTAAACCTCTTTTCCAGTCCTTACTTTAGACCATACTTCATGCAAACGCATGACAGTTTCCGATTCTGTCCCTGAAGCGTAACCGCCTCCCACATGTGAGAGCACCACGCGGGGAATGCCCTAAGCCATTCCCAGAAATACAGCCAACAGACGCGTAATCTCCACCATCTGATAATCATGAAGCCGCCCAAACGCAGGGCCTACTTTCCCGCGCTGTATGGTCGATGGCTTATCAATCATGATGCTGGACATCTTCTTCAGACCATTAACGCCATCTGGCTCTACTGTCAGCCGCAACAAGGGGGCGTCCAGTATGGTGCTTGTTACGGGCAAAATAACGACACTGGCCGTCTCATGGTAGCTGTCTGCCTGAATAATTAGAGCTGGACGAGGCTTGCCAAGGTCTCCCTGCAAGGCAACCGTGACCAGATCGCCCCGCCTCATTCCCAGCCCTCAATCTGGGCAGCGGCTAGCTCAGAGAAAGCCAGATCATCGCCCTGCTTTTCATCGCAAGCCCGTATCAACCGCGCTTGTCGCGATGCTTCGCGGGTGAAATCAGGACGCCTTGTATCAGGCACCCAAAGTTGAACAGGGCGCATACCGGCCCGCTTCATCACTTCCCGATGCTTGCGGACACGTTCATGACTTCTGGTTGTCGATGCCATAGCTTCCTCCCGTTACATGTAACAATAGAGGGGAAAGACCGCCTTTTACAAGGCCGTGAATCTATCCGCTTATCTGGACAGAATGGACACGTCCACACACGCGCAAGACCAGCCCGCCTTTTGATTGTTGATGATTTTTTATCAAGTGGCAGTGCCTACATCCGACAAAACCAACAGGCTCATGCACGCCTTAGAGCCGGGCATCACATACTTAAGTGAACAGTACGTGCGCGCACGCGCCTGCAATAAAACAGTAAGAAAGGCAAGACCTAAAATAGGACGGTTAGGGCCTTAAAACTGGAAACCAAACTGAAACACTATCAAAACGCCCTTAATATATCTTTGTTTGAATCTAATTCAGAGAGGTTAGGCCAGTTGGGCCAGACAGAAAAAAAGGCAGTTTCCTGCTGGCTGTAGCCCTGTCCCAACGTTGGGCCATAGTTGGGCCAACGATATGCAAATATTAAAAGGTTAGACCAGTTAGGCCAATGTTAGGCCAGCTATAAGCCAGCTTTCTCTAGGGCTGTCCTAACTGGCCTAACCGGCCTAACCTTTTTAGGTAAAATATATAAAAAAATAATCAGTTACAGAAAATTAATATTAAGGCAGCATAATAAATGCACAAAAAAAAAGGACAGAACGAAGGATCGCCCTGCCCTTTAGCGGCTTGGAAGATGTGATGCTATCTTTCAGCCCGTAACCATATGGTTGAATTGCCAGACATAGAAGCGTCCTTTGCCTGTCCGTTGCCGCTGTTTCTCACCCCCTAAATTACGCAGGATATTAGAAACTCTCATTTCCATTGCACGGGTCATAGGCAACGAAAGCGCTCTGATGATGCTGGCTACAGTACAGCCTCCCTTACCGTCTGCATCGGGCAGGGTATCGCCCTCGATGAGGTTAATGACAGATTCTTCCAGAATGTCGCTGACCATGCTTTCCCGTCTGATTTGTTCAATTTCTTCTTTCAGGTATGAGGGCTCACAAGTCTCAAAGGCGGGGTCATAACAAAAAAGCTGGTAAGCCTCTGCCCAAAGCTGGTCCCTGTTTTCTGCCAGCCAGCCAAAGTCAAGGCAGTGTGAGCCTACGTTAATGGGCATGAAGCGGCGGTTACCCGTACCGTCTGTCAGAAACTCTTGCTCATTGGTCGTGCCAATAAAGACGCATCGGCGCGGATAAGTCTGCAATGTACGCCCATAGCTAGGACGATACTTATCTACCATAGCACTCAGAAAGGCTTTGATAGCCTCATTCTCTGAACGCCTTAGAGACGTTAATTCCGATAGCTCTACCCCCCAAACGCCTTGCAGTTCCTGCTTGGCGTCCTTGTCTGCCAGATTGGCGGGCAAGCCTTCTTTGTTCCACTCTCCAAAGAGAATGGCAGAGAAAGTGCTTTTCCCGTTTCCCTGTCCGCCTATCAGAACGGGCAGCCAGTCGAACTTGTAGGGCTTATGCCCTGTAGCCAGAGCCCGGCCAATGGCTGCCACCATCCAGCGCCTGCCAATCTCTTGCAGGTAAGCTGTATTCTCCAAAGAGAAAGAACGCGCCCATAAGCTGGAAAGACGTTCTGTGCCATCCCACTGCAAGCCCTCCAGATAAGCCCTGATGGGGTTATAGGTGTGATGGTTGGCACTCACCATCACAAGGGCTTCCAGCGTGTCCTTGTTGGCTTTCAGGCCAAAGCGGCGCATCCATGCACCGAGTAGCTGGACATGGTACTTTTCTAGCAGGATGGGGAAACTGCCCGCATGAGCAACCGGCAAGGAAACAGATGAGAGCTGTGGCAGCTCTTTGGTGATGACGTATTGCAGTGTCAGTTCATTAAAGCGAAAGACACCCTGTAAGTCTGGATGACGGTTTATGGTGTGCTCTAGGGCCTGTTCGTTTGTCAGCTCCCTGTTGGCAACTTTGCGCATGAGCTCTGCCATAAAGCTATCATCTGGAAGGTATCCACCGCTTAGAGCCTCTTCGACTATGGCACCGGCCTGCACTAAATCATCAGGCAAATCAGCCATTATGCCGCCCTCCCTGTTACGTGCTTCTGTTCAGGGACTGGCAGGGCATCGGCAATATCCCACCCTTTAGGAAAATAATCAGGCCACCGGATGATCTGGACTGTCAGTGCCCCTGCTTGCCTGGCTAACTCTGCCACGGCATGAGCGTAAGCCTGCCCGGCGATGTCATTGTCAGGGGCTATCAGTACCTCTCTGCCTGCCAGCGGGCTCCAATCGCTTTTGTGTGCCCCTTCTGCCCCACCGGATGATGTTGTCACAGCATAGCCCTGCCAGCTTGCCGCAAGAGCGGCTTTATTGGCGGCTTTCTCTCCCTCAACCACCAAAACAGGCGCATCCGCTTTTCCCAACAGGTCAGGGAGATTGTACAGCATCCGTGGCGGTGGCGGTGCCCGAAAATGCCAGCGTGGCAGGTCTTCCCCTTCTAGTTTGCCATATGTCAGCCAGCCAAACTGCTTGCGGGCATTGGGGGGATCGTAGCGGAAGGTGGCAAAGCCTGTTAGGCCGTCACCATCATCATAGCAATAAAACCCCGTAACAGGCGCCTGTTTATACGTCCTAGGATGCGGTATAGCTGCACTATGCTCTAAAGACACCGGAACAGGCGTAAAGTGCATGGGCGGCTTTCTATGAGCGTCTAAACAACTGCCACCCACTAACCGGTGGCCGCGTTTTTCTTCATCAGTGAGTGGACGGAATATGTCAGTCATGACCTGACACCTCCATCCCCATCATCCGGGCAAGATTGCGTGCCCCTTCCAGCTTACTGCCTCCAGAGAGAGCGGCGGCTAGATCAATCAGATCACCTTTCCATCCTGTGGCAAAGTCTGCCCCAACACCCTTGCGGATGTTGAACTTGAAGGAACCGACATGCCTGTCAGCCCGTAAGGGAGAAAGGGCTACATATTCGCCACTTTTGACATACCCGCCGGGCGCAAGCCGGGACAATATCGCTAGGGCATGAGCTGGCAGGGCAGTTCTTACCCCCTGAAACAGACTCTCATTTTTGTTTGCGCTAAGGTACGCTTGCCGTATATGCTTCCGCATAGGCACTTCCTTTTAAATCTTTGTATGGGTGCCCATTTGCCGAAACGATATTTACTTGGCGGTATAACTGTTCCGGCAAATAGAGCAAGAGGCCGCTGCTGGTTGGCTCTGGCAGCGGTTTCTTTTTATGACCTGTTATATTTTCCCCGTGTCTCCATCTTGGGGCAAGAAGCAAAGAAGTTCTTTGCATCCTCTAGGGAAATACGAGTTACACGGCCAATCTTGCGGGCCTCAATCTTCCCATCTGCAATCATGCGATACAGGGTAGCAGCGCTCACGCTGTACATTTCACAGAACTGCTTAGGGGAAAGATAGGAAGGTAACTGGTTCACTGGATTTCTCCTTATATTTCAATGGATCTCACGAAAGGGTTTGAAGAACTTTCCGATACGAAAAAAGGATAATCGCATTTCATGATGTATCCATTTTTTCTACACGGATGCTCTTTTTCCGTGGGCGGCCACGGCTACGTTTAGATTTTTCCAAGTAGTTTAGGTCATTCTTTATATCTCTAAGAATATTCAATCGGCTTTCGTGAAGCGTTTCCCACTTGTAGTTAATAATTATTTCTACATATTCCAAAGGAGTGTGTTCATGCACCTCAAAGAAATCCTTTGAATTATTCGGAATGACCCTTTCAGAAACCTCTTTTGATAATTGCTCTTCGATGAATCTTATATAATTTTCTTCCTGTTCAATTATCTTCTTATAATTATCTATCTGCTTCATATAATCGTTCTGTGCGCGTTTCCTTTCTGCCCGCTCATCCGATAAACGCGCTAACTTTCCATCCCAAAAATCATACACATCCACTCCCTGAGCTTTACAGATTGCATTGATGCTGGACACTGTAGAATTAAAAATATGTCTTCTATTATTTATTTTACTGGGAGCACCAATAGCCTTTTTAATATTATTATTAATATCATTATCGCAAATCATATTTCTACTATCATCAAACCAATCGTTAATCTGTTTTTTATAATACTTCACTCTTGAAATTGATTCTGAACCATCAGAACAGTGAATCCATTTTTTAAAATTATGCTTTTCCAGACCTAAACTTTTACCAAGAGTAGAACTAATTAAATAATTACTAACACCAGGAATGCCATATGCACCAGAAAATATTATATCCCTTATAATATCAGCCATTATGTTTAGTTCATCATAAGATATGCTTATTGAAACATCACCTTTAGATAAAACATTTATTTCAGACTCTTTCTCATAAGAGGAAAGTGACTTTACTATAGTATCATAGAATAATTTAAGAATATCTATTCTTGATATTGTCATAATGTCTTTCCTAGTCTTTCAGCCCACGCCTCCATCAATGCCCGGCGCTTAGCGAACATATCCCCCCGGCGATAGGCCCGCTCGACTGTACTACCTACCGTATGAGCAAGGGCTAGTTCTGCCGCTGTAGCGTCATACTCTGTTTCTTCTGCCACCCAATCCCGAAACGTGGACCGCATCCCGTGAACGGTCGCTTTCCTATCCCCTGTCAGGGGGTATGCAGCGTTCTTGAGAGCCTTACTTAAAGCCACGTCGGAAAGAGCCGCACCTTTGTTATTGGGGAAAACCAAAGCATCCATGCGCCCATCATAAAGAGGCTTAGCTAATTCCAGCACTGACATAGCCGCATGGGAAAGAGGCACACGGTGCTCCTTGCCAGCTTTCATACGGTGCGCCGGGATCGTCCATACGGCGTCCGTTAGGTTAATTTCCTGCCAGCGGGCCCCACGCACCTCTCCAGAACGGCAAACCGTAAAGGCACAGAAACGAACAGCCAGAGCGCCAACACTTCCCACGTGCTCAAGGTGTTTGATGGCCTGCCCCAATAGCTCAACTGTCAGGGCATAATGTGGCTGCTTGCGATCCCGTATCAGTTTAGCTGGTTCTGGCAGGATATGAGCAAGGGGGCCGTTCCATCGGGCCGGATTGTCACCTTCCCGCCAATGCAGGGCAGTCGCATAATCTAAGACCTGTTCTATGCGGTTACGGATACGCCGGGCCGTTTCTGTTTTGCTTTCCCAAATAGGAAGCAGAACGGCTAACACATCATTCTGTGAGATGGCCGCAACGGGCTTCTGACCTATAATTGGGAAGGCATATTGCTCTAGCGTGTTGAGAAATGCAGAAGGAGCTTTGGGGTCTCTCCATTTTACTTTTTGACGCTGAAGGTAAGCCTGCACGGCATAGGCAAATGTCTTACCTACCCGGCGCAAATGCTCTGCTTGTTCGCCTTGCCGTTCTTCCAGCGGGTCCACACCATCGGCAATGAGCTTCCGGGCATGAAAAGCCTTCTGCCTAGCTTCCCGCAAACTGCATATTTCAAATGAGCCGATGCCCATTTCTCTGATACGGCCTGTAGCCGGGCTTTTGTAACGAATGTTCCAGAAGCGATGCACAAGATCACCCTTCACCCGGATACGGATATACAGATTTCCACCATCGCTATGATTGCCTTCCGGTAGCGATTGAATGGTTTTGTCTGTCAGCTTGTATAAACGCCGGGCCATGTATCCTTAACATCCCATTCTCTGTCCTTACTTCATTCTTGCGCTATAGAGGGAAAAAATGAAAGAGGGAGAAAAAGAACATTCTCATAACTGGCTGTTTTCAGGGAGTTTTTTTAATTTAAGGAAAAAGAAAGGATCAGAGGTTAGGAGTTCACCCCATCCGCCATAAGGCAGACTTCTCACAAGATCATCTTTCAACGCCTGATGGAAACCGGTCCGTTGGGGCGTGTCTTTCGTGCTGACCTCCTCTTTGAGGCCGGTCAGGCAGGCACTACGGGGGCTCAGCCGGGGGCCTCGACTGCCCCTTGAAGGCATCAAAAAAAGCCTGCCCTCCCTCAGGGAATGGCAGGCCCGTGACAGTCTTCACGTATGGAACCAGTCAGCCCCGGTGATCGTGTTCGGCCCGTCTGCCCAGAGCCGTGATGTGGGAGGCTTCCAGCCCTTCGGGATTGTGGTGAGCCTTCCGGGCGATGTCACGTTCTGCGTCCGTGGCGTGCTCACCACTCTTCAGAACATGATCTGCCAGTCGGATGATCTCATCCTTTGTCAGCAGCTTCGGTGTATGGATGGCCTTGCGGGCCAGCTCATGCAGAGAGCTGCTGGCATGAGGTGCCTTGTGCTCATGAGATGCTGTTGTCGGCATGTTCCCAGCCTTTCATTATGAAGACCCTGCCGGGACAGGGTCTGTTATCCCCTGTTGGAGAGGGGCGTCACCGCCCCGTCTTCACGGTGAAAGTTTGCCAACCGGACAACAAGTGCACTTCATGCAGGGCTGGCCTGCTGATGGTGTGACACGGCTTACCGGGGCAGACGGTGCAGCAGGATCAGAGCACCCGTCGTCCGGTCTTCCCTGGAGAGCTGTTCCCCCAGACGATCCTTATCAATACTACCAACGGACGAACCATTACGGTCACGCAGGGTACCGTCCCTGTCGATACTCCCCACGTAAGACCCGTTCCGGTCCCGCACGGTTCCATCATCATCCAGACTGCCGACAGACGAGCCATTCCGGTCACGCACGGTTCCATCATCCTCCATACTGCCGAAAGACGCACCGTTCCGGTCACGGATGAGGCCATCCTGCTCAAGGCTGCCAATGGAAGAACCATTACGGTCCCGCAGGGTTCCGTCCCCGTCGATGCTCCCCACGTAAGACCCGTTCCGGTCCCGCACATCACTGATCTGCTGCACATGGCCGGAAAACATCTGCGCCCCGGCAGAACTCACCGGGCCAACAACCCCCAGCCATCCCATGACCAGCAAAATACCCACACGTTTCATTCCATGTCTCCCTGAACAGATCACCCGTTCCCCGTCATTACACTACGCCGCATGTGGCCCATGTTGCTGCCCCATGAAGACTGCGTAATGACCATACAGCCTCCGGCAGCCCCATCTCACTTCAGAAGGGCCACCCATTCCTCGACGGACTGCCCGCTCTGAAAACGGTCATCCACCTTTCCATCCAGCATGACAGTTGGTGAAACATGAATGCCGTGCTGCCGTGCGTAACGGGCATGGGCTTTCATGGCATCCGTCACGCCGGGAAGGCGAAAAGGCGCCGCCAGATTGAGACGGGTATGACCCTCAAGCCGGCTGATCAGATCGTCGGGCGTGGTCTGCATGTTCGGCCCTTCACAATGATGGGAAAACTCGAACTCTTCCCTGTGATCACCGATCGTCCGCACTGTCTGCCAGGCCGTATCCCGGCCATCAGGCAGGGTCGTCGCAGCAAGAATGCACCGGACCAGAATACCCGAAAACAGATGCCACGGCTGGGAATGAAGATGCACCTGAAGCGTCAGCCTGTCCTCCCCCACATGCTCCAGAAGCGGCATGAGCTTTCTGGAAGCACGCACACAGAAAGGACAGGTTGGTTCCAGAAAGACCTCAATCTTCCGGGCTCCATGGCCCCAGACCAGATCAACCGGCTTTCCTGTTTTTTCAACCATCATGACGTCTCCTTCTGCCGGACTGACGAATCTGCCCTGCACTTTATCCTGCACTCCATACAGAAACAGCCCCGCATGACACGGGGCTGTTTCTCATCTGGAACATGACTGACAGAAGAATCAGGAGGAACGCCGCCTTCTGGCTCCGGGGGCTGCCCGCCCACCAGCAGCAGGGCGGGAGGACGTCTGCGGCCGTGAGGAACGACCACGTCCACCGCCGCTACCGCCACGCCCTCCCCGGCCGCCACGTCCACCACCCAGCACAGGCGGTGGCAGGGTCGAGTTCTGGGCCTCTGTGGAATGGTATGGGTGATCCGTAATCACCGGCACGTTCTTGCCGATACGCTTCTCAATATCCCGCAACCAGGCACGCTGTTCGGCATCACAAAGGGACACGGCCCAGCCATCCCGACCAGCACGGGCCGTCCGACCGATACGGTGGACGTAGGCTTCCGGCACATTTGGCAGGTCATAATTGAAGACGTGAGAGACCTCATCCACATCAATGCCACGGGCGGCAATGTCCGTAGCGACCAGCACGCGGACACTGCCATCGCGGAAGCCCTGCATGGCACGCTCCCGGGCCCCCTGCGACTTGTTCCCATGAATGGCGGCTGCCGGGATCCCATTCTTGCTGAGATATTCCGCCACCTTGTTGGCTTCATGCTTCATCAGCGTAAAAACAACGGCCCGCACGACACGGTCATTATTGACCAGCATCATCAAGGCTTCTTTCTTCGCTGTGGAATCCACGAACAGGACAGCCTGCCGGATGCGATCCACCGTACTGGATTCCGGCGTGACCTGAACAGTTTCAGGGTCATTCAGCAGGGAATGGGCCAGCTCACGGATGGATGGCGGCATGGTCGCCGAGAACAGCAATGTCTGTCGCTTCTCCGGGAGACGGGCCACAATGCGACGGATGTCATGAACAAACCCCATGTCCAGCATGCGGTCTGCCTCATCCAGCACGACAATCTCCAGCGTGGAAAGATCAATATGCCCCTGCCCGACGAGGTCCAGCAGACGGCCGGGGGCCGCCACCATGACATCAACGCCACGCTTCATGGCTTCCACCTGCCGGTTCTGCCCCACGCCACCGAAGATCACCGCATGGGAGAATTTCATGTGCCGGGCATAGGCGGCAAAATTGTCGGCAATCTGCGCCACAAGCTCCCGCGTCGGGGCCAGCACCAGAACACGCGCACTACGGGGGGCCGCCTTGTGGGGATGTTCCAGAAGATAATGGAGGATGGGCAGAGCAAATGCTGCTGTTTTGCCCGTTCCTGTCTGCGCCAGACCGAGAAGATCCCGTCCCTCCATGAGATGGGGAATTGCCCCAGCCTGAATGGGGGTTGGCGTGGTGTAGCCCTCTCCGTCCAGCGCCTGCAAAATTGGGGCCGCCAGACCGAGCGCTTTGAAACTGCTCATGATTCTTCCTCAAAACCGGCGTTACTCCAGCACTCTGATCTGGCAACACCGCATAAAATAAACGCCTGAACCCCTCTTTCCTGAGGTGTTCCGCTCGTCTCGCCCAAAAATAGGACTCTATTTGTCTTATAACAAGAGGAAAAAGACGATGTCTTTTTATGACCTTATTTCGCAAAAAAGGCAGGCCACCTCTGTTTCCATAAAAAACAATGAAAACAGATCGTTAGGGCCTACAAACTGCCTTATAACGTCTCCGTGAATTCCATTTCTGTTCACTTTTGCGGCGAAGAAGAAACAGTCCCTGCTCCCCGAACAGATTGGCCAGATGGGGCGAACACCCTGCCAGATGGGACTGACGGTTTCCGTTCACGACCATCCACTGACAGACCTCGTACCCGTCTTCCTCACACAATGCAAAGAAATCATAGATCGTACAGGGATGGATGTTCGGCGTTTCATACCAAGGGGTAGGCCAGACGGATGTCATCGGCATCCGTCCCGTCCGCAACAGATGCCAGCGCAGCCGCCAATGTCCAAAATTGGGAAAAGAGACCAGCGCCAGCCGACCTATCCTCAGCATGTGCCTCAGGACATCCCGTGGACAGTCCACTGCCTGAAGCGTCCTTTGCAGAACGACGTAATCAAACGTTCCATCAGGATAATCAGCCAGCACCACATCGGCATCACCATGCATGACGGGCAGACCATGGGCTACCGACTGCGTGACCGCTTTCATGTCCAGCTCCAGCCCTTGGGCGTCGCAATTCTTCTCCCTGGACAGGTGGCCAATCAGGCTTCCGTCGCCACACCCGATATCCAGCACCCGGCTATGGGGGGCCACCATGGCGGCAATCAACTCCTGATCAAAGCGCATGATGATGGTCTCCCTCAGCCAGACCGGCCTGACGGGCCATTCCATTCAGAAACCCACGAACCGTTCTGTCAAAATCCGGCTCTTCCAGAAGAAACGCATCATGCCCCCGGTCACTGTCTATTTCTACGAAAGACACATGCCCTCCTGCCTGGGTGATGGCCCGAACCAGTGTCCGGGAACGGGATGTCGGAAACAGCCAGTCAGAACTGAAAGACACAACACAGAAACGGGTTTTCACGCCTCGGAACGCCTCCGAAAGACTGCCTCCATGCTCGCTGCCCAGATCGAAAAAATCCATGGCCCTCGAAATACTCAGATACGAATGGGCATCAAAGCGGCGCGTAAAGTTGGACCCTTGGTAGCGCAGGTAACTTTCCACCTGGAACATGCCCCCAAAAGGGAGGGCAGCCAGTGGATCATGGGGGGCCGGCATGGTGCCAGGACGGATTTCCCGCCCGAACTTCCTGGTCAGGGCTTCTTCCGAAAGATAGGTGATATGGCCAACCATTCTGGCCACGGCCAGACCACGGGCCGGGATGACGCCATGGGCCTGATAATCCCCCCCGTGCCAGTCTGGATCACCATAAATGGCCTGACGACTGACCTCGTTGAACGCAATGTTCTGGGCTGACTGAAACGGCGATGTTGCAATCGGCATGGCAGCAAAGACGCGATCTGGATAATCCGTGGCCCATGTCAATGTCTGCATCCCACCCATGGAGCCACCAATGACAGCAAAAAGCCTGTCAATGCCAAAATGGTCCACCAGCTTTACCTGAGCGGCCACAATATCGTGCATGGTGATTGGAGGAAAATCCTTCCCCCATGGCCGCTCTGTCCCGGCCCGTACCGTTGTGGGGCCGGTGGTCCCCATACAGCCACCCAGCACGTTGGCACAGATGACAAAGAAACGGTCCGTATCGATAGGCAAACCGGGACCGACCATACGGGACCACCAGCCCGGCTTCCCCGTAACGGGATGCGGGCTGGCCACATACTGGTCGCCGGTAAAAGCATGACATATGACGATGGCATTATCCCTTGTGGGAGAAAGCTCACCATATGTCTGATAGGCAATACCCAGCGGAGCGATCTTCTCCCCACACTGAAGGGTCATCCCCTCAGGGAAAGTGATAGACTGTACTTCCAACATCGGCTCCGGCTGTCTGTAACGAGAAACCCGTATAAAAACACTGCCATACTCATGGTTTCAAGACAGAATAAGCACGGAGCCCACGGCATCGTTCCGAAAACTGCTTATTCCGCTGCTTCCAGCATTTCCGGATAGTTATCCTGAGCCAAGGCCGGCATTGGCATCCTCTCGGCCACAGACTGCATCCTCTTGCGCACGGGGAGCCAGTACCCATAAGCAGCCAGAGCCTGCCCAAGATGCATCAGCGCTTCGCCCAGCTCAGAATGTAGAGTCTGCTCCTCCGGGGCATTCTGCATATCTGACAGAATGTTCAGAAGATGTTCCTCCGTGGCCGAATATTCCAAGGCTGCGGTTGCACAGACAGCATGAAGAAAAAGCGCCTTGAACCGCTCCTGAAGGCGCTCTGCCTCCTGCCCCAGGAGCCCAGACAGAGACATGGAGCGCCGCCAGCAGCTCGGCCCCAGCAGATACCGCAGGGCCCACAGGGCCGTCTGCTCCTCCCGCGCCAGTGTCTTCATGGAAGCGTCATGGATGGTGTCACGCCGTTCGGCAATCTGAATGATGTTCATGAGGCCTCTCCCTCTCTCTGCGAGTTGCTTCATGAATGACGTTAGATGAGAACTCTTCTCACTTTCAACAGAAAGATGCGACCTGAATCCCCTCTCTCCCGGCAAAAATACGTAAAGAGCTACAAAAACAGCCAGTTATTGACGTTATTAAAGTTTTCTATAAGCCAGAGAATCAGGTTTCAGAAACACAAGATGCTGTGGTTCTTTGCATCAACAGCACACAAGATATCGATTCTCACATGAGGATGGTCACATCCCCTCGTGGAGTCTGTTCCCTCTATTCATGACAGATGGTTGGGGAACGTGCGAACCCACGGGAGGACCATGGCTATGTGGCGGTATCTGATTTTGTGAGTATGGATGCGGGGGTAGGATTTGAACCTACGACCTTCAGGTTATGAGCCTGACGAGCTACCGGGCTGCTCCACCCCGCGTTGGTGGGTGGTTTTTATGGGGGTGGGTGAGCGAGGGGACCTGGCGG